>NZ_JABWRY020000001.1:4450000-5050000 GCF_014269205.2 Pseudomonas kermanshahensis | reverse complement strand
CTTGATGAAATGCCCCTGGCTGGTGATTGCCGACCTGGGCAGCCGCCAAGGCCAGCGGGAAGAACGCATTTACCTGGCGGCCGAGTTCGACCCCGCACTGCTGGACGACGTGCTGGCCGAGCAGGTCGAGCGTATTGATATCCTCGACTGGGACGACCGCGAGCAGGTGCTGCGCGCCGAGCGCCAGACCAAGGTTGGCGAACTGGTGCTCAGCCGCGAGCCGTTGCCTGGCCTGGACGACGACGCCCGCGCCAGAGCCCTGCTCGGCCTGGTACGGCGTAAAGGCTTGAACCTGCTGACCTGGACACCCGAATTGCGCCAGTGGCAGGCGCGGGTGGCGTTGTTACGTCAGCTGGACCTGGACAAGACCGGGCAAAGTGAGTGGCCAGATTTAAGCGACGAAGCCCTGCTGGCGACCCTGGAAGGCTGGCTGCAACCCTACCTGGGCAAGGTGTCCCGCTTGAGCCATTTTGCCGCGTTGGATCTGTCGTCGATGCTGCGCAACCTGTTGCCATGGCCGTTGCCGCAGCGCCTCGACGAATGGGCGCCGGCGCACCTGGCCGTGCCGTCCGGCTCGCACATACGGCTGGACTACAGTGAAAACCCGCCCATCCTCGCCGTGCGCCTGCAGGAGCTGTTTGGCCTGGCAGACACGCCACGCATCGCCCAAGGGCGACAGCAGGTCAAATTGCACCTGCTATCGCCAGCACGCCGGCCCGTGCAGGTGACTCAGGATTTGGCCAACTTCTGGCGCACGACCTATGCCGAGGTGAAGAAGGACCTCAAGGGCCGTTATCCCAAGCACTATTGGCCGGATGACCCGCTGGTGGCCGAAGCCACGGCGCGGGCCAAGCCACGGGGTACCTGAGGGTTTCGTGGATACTGCGTTCAAGCCGTCTGTTTGAGCAGGAAGGTCACGACCGTGCCTTGCTCGACATTGAGCAAGGCAATCCAGTCGCCACTGAAGTGCGGATCATCTTGGAGTGCGCCAACCCTGTGGCCCTTGTGGTCTCGCAGGTAGCAAACAAGGCCTTCATCGGTCAGTTGCAGCGGTTCGATTTTCCAGAAATCTGTCACTTCGGCGTTCCAGTAAAACCCCAGGTAGCCATTGCGGCTAATGCCCAGTTTTTTGGTGCGTGGGTTACCCGGAATGCTGATGTGATAATGCAGTCGATCTTCGGTCCGGGAGTCGAAATGGAAGCTCATGACTGGCGAATCCTTTGGTCCGCCAGCTTGCAGCCAGTCATCTTCCGGGGTGATGCCCCAGCTGAACTTGTCGGTGCTGCGGCTTAACCGCAACGGAATATCGCGCCCGACTGCCCGTACATACAGTTTGCCGCGAAATGACCTGGCGTAGCCCGCCTGGATGTCTTCGTCCATGGTGCTTTCTCGAATTCAATTAAAGAAGCACGCACGGTAGACAGGCATGGCAGGTGGGGGCAGCGTGAACCTTTTCACGGCGCTGTTCTCAGCTGCTGGCAGGAGACTCCAGCAGCGTGAACAGGCGGTACAGCACCACGGTGCTGAACAGCTGCAAGAAGCCGCTGAGGCTGTCCATGGCCAGTTCCATGCCGGGGGACGGCTCTGGGAAGGCCATCAGCAGCAGCCCGTCGATCAGCCAGATCGGCGCCAGCACCGCCAGCACGCAAATCATGATGCGCAGGAAGTTGCCGGTGGTCATCCGCGCACTTTCGCGCATCGACTGCACCACCGGCAGGCCCCGCAGTACCAGCAGGTACTCGGCGAACACCAGGTTGATCATGATCCACACGCCCGGGAAGATGAACAACGCCAGGCCGGCCATGATCAGCAGAGAGCTGATGAGAATCAGCAGGGCCAGCTGCGGCCACAGTTGCACGGCCCGGGCAAACAGGTCGCGCTTGGCGATCTCCTGGCCATTGCTGCGGGTGTCGAGGTAAAGGATCAGCGCCGCGCTGTACAGCGGGTACAACAGCAAGCTGACCAGCATGCCGTAGGCCGGCGACGCCTGGTCGCCCATTTGCCGGTACAGCAGCTGGGTGACTAAGGCTTCGAGCACCACCAGCGGCAGGCACAGCGGGAGGATGTTCGGCAGGTGGCGGCGGAAGAAGTACAGGGAGTCGCGCAGAACGCTCAGCGGATTCATCGGTCAACATCGCATGGCAGTAAAAGCAGGGGTGTACTTTAGCCCAAAGCAGGCGTGTAGCTGTCACTTGCTGAAAAAAGTTTCACCGCCGAGGTGATTGAATCCCGTGCCTGAACGCCCCATCTTTGACGCTGTCCGTTGTCCCGCTTCCCCATGAGGTAGCTTCATGAACACTGAAGAACAAACCCTGATCGATAGCCTGTTCGGCCGCATCAAGCAAGCGGAAGACCCGAGCCAGCCGCGCGACGCGCAGGCCCAGGCGTGCATCGAAGCGCATGTGCGTCAGCAGCCGGCAGCGCCTTACTACATGGCCCAGGCGATCCTCGTGCAAGAAGCCGCGATCAAGCGCCTTGATGAGCAGAACAAGCAACTGGAGGCGGAGCTCCAGCAAGCTCGGGCACAGGTCGAAGCCAGCCGCGCCGGTAACAGCAGCCCCACCAGCAACGGTGGCGGTGGTTTTCTGTCGAGCCTCTTTGGTTCGGGTGGGCGTAACACGCCACCGGCCGTGCAACCGCAGCGCCCCTCGGCGCCCGTTGCTGGCGGGGGTGGCTGGCGTGAACCGTCGGCGCCGGGCTTCAGCCCGCAGCAACCGCAGCAACAGCAGCAAGCTGGCTTCGGCGCAGCGCCAGCGCGAGGGGGCGCCAGCAGCTTCCTCGGCGGTGCGATGCAGACCGCTGCCGGCGTGGCCGGCGGGGTGTTGCTGGCCCAAGGGATCAGCCGCCTGTTCAACCACAACTCGCAGCCAGAGGAAGTGGTCGAAGTGATCAAGGAAGAGCCGACACCGGCCAGCGACAGCGGCGGCTGGAACGACCAGGGCGGGCAGCAGCAGGTGGCCGACAACGGCGGTTGGGGCAATGACCAGGGTGGTTACGCCGATACCGATTACGGCGGTGGTGACGGCGGGTTCTTCTCCGACGACGATTCCTACGTCTGACGGGTCTGGCATACTGCTGGCATTTGGGGCTGCACGGCAGCCCCGGATTCCATCAGACCATGAGGTTCCCGTGAAAAAGATCGCGTTGTTCGCCGACGTGCAGAACCTCTACTACACCGTGCGCCAGGCGCATGGCTGCCACTTCAATTACGCCGCGTTGTGGGCCGAGGTCAGCCGTGAAGGGCAGATTGTCGAAGCCGTGGCCTATGCCATCGACCGCGGTGACAGCAAGCAACAGCAGTTCCAGCAGATCTTGCGCAACCTCGGGTTCGAGGTACGCCTTAAACCGTACATCCAGCGCAGTGACGGCTCGGCCAAAGGTGACTGGGATGTGGGCATTACCCTGGATGTGATCGACGCCGCCAGCCGCGTGGACCAGGTGGTGTTGGCCTCCGGTGATGGCGACTTCGATTTGTTGCTGGAGCGGGTTATCCAGCGCCATGGTGCCGAAGCGGTGGTGTATGGCGTGCCTGGGCTTACGGCGATGTCACTGATCCGTGCTGCGAGCCGTTATGTGCCTATTGAGGGGCGGTTGTTGTTGCGGCATTGAGCGCGGGGTTGGGGCGCGAGGTGGAGGGGGGTTGATGGCGTCAGGGCGAAGAGGGGCATGGCGTTAGGTTTTTAGCGCCTGGGAGATCGAGCGCCGCCCGCGCGGCGCATCGCGAGCAACGCTCGCTCCTACGTCTGTTTCGGGCCAGTCACGCCTGTGGTAGCTGCGCGCGACCGCCTTGTTTGTTCGACGCGATATCGCGCCATGCGCCAAAGGCGGTCGCGCGCATATGCCCCAGGAATAATTGGCCCGAAACAAACGTAGGAGCGAGCGTTGCTCGCGATGCGCCGCGCGGGCGGCGCTCGATCTCAAACGCCCCAAAAATCTCAAACCAACCACCCGGGCCAGCACACAACCTCAACGCACCCCCACCAAGTGTGTCGCTCATTTATTCCGGTTTTGTAACTTAAGTTTACGCAGTGACCTTTCTAAACTAAGTCACCCGTAAACGGATTTCGAGTACTTAGCCATGCCTGCCTCCCGCCGCTTCCCACTCCTGCTCATCGGTGCCTTCATGGCCCTGTACCTGGTCTGGGGGTCCACCTACCTGTTCATTCGCATCGGCGTCGAATCGTGGCCACCGATGCTCATGGCAGGCGTGCGCTTTCTGATCGCCGGGAGCCTGTTGTATGGCTTTCTGCGCTGGCGCGGTGTGCCGGCACCGACCTGGCCGCAATGGCGGGCCGCAGGGGCAATCGGCTTTCTGTTGCTCAGCTGTGGTAACGGCGGCGTGACCGTGGCCGAACACGCCGGTGTGGCGTCCGGCGTGGCGGCCTTGGCGGTAGCGACGGTGCCGCTGTTCACCCTGGTCTTCGGCCTGCTGTTCGGCCACCGCAACTCGCGGCTCGAATGGGCGGGGATCGGCCTCGGGCTGGCCGGTATCGCACTGCTTAACCTCGGCTCCAACTTGCAGGCAAGCCCGATTGGCGCGGCACTGATTCTGTTCGCGGCGGCCTCGTGGGCATTTGGTTCGGTGTGGAGCAAAAGCTTGCCGCTGCCGCAGGGGCCGATGGCCAGTGCCGCCGAAATGCTGGTGGGCGGTGCCGTGTTGCTGCTGGGCAGTGTGCTGTCGGGCGAGCGCATGACCCAGATGCCCACCGCTGCCGGTTGGGGCGCGCTGGCCTACCTGGTGTTCTTCGGCTCGATCCTGGCGTTCAGTGCCTACATGTACCTGCTCAAGCATGTGCGCCCGGCGGCTGCTACCAGCTATGCCTACGTCAACCCGGCGGTGGCGGTGCTGTTGGGGATCGTCTTCGCCGGCGAACAGATCGGCGCCGAAGAATGCGTGGCCATGGCGGTGATCATTGGCGCAGTGGTGCTGATCGGCCTGCCTCAGTGGCGCAAGGCACCCGCGCCTGCGCAACCGTTGAAGGGCGAAATCTGCAAGTAGGTGGGGGTGTTGCGGTAAACTTGCCGCCTTCGCTGAACCCCCTGACGGTATTGCCATGAATTTCGCCAAACTCGGCCTGATCGAACCCTTGCTGCGTACCCTGCAGCAGCTGGACTACACCACCCCGACCCCGGTCCAGGCCCAGGCCATCCCCGCCGTGCTGGCCGGCCGCGACCTGATGGCTGCGGCCCAGACCGGCACCGGCAAGACCGCAGGCTTCGCCCTGCCGGTACTGCAGCGCCTGGCGCTGGAAGGTGAGAAGGTTGCCAGCAACTCGATCCGCGCGCTGGTGCTGGTACCGACCCGCGAGCTGGCCGAGCAGGTGCACAACAATGTGCGCGAGTATGCCGAGAACCTGCCGCTGAGCACCTATGCGGTGTACGGCGGGGTGAGCATCAACCCACAGATGATGCGCCTGCGCCGTGGCGTCGACCTGCTGGTCGCCACCCCGGGCCGCTTGCTCGACCTGTTCCGGCAGAACGCGGTGAAGTTCAACCAGGTGCAAACCCTGGTGCTCGATGAAGCCGACCGCATGCTCGACCTGGGTTTTGCCGAAGAGCTGCAGTCGGTGTACGCCGCACTGCCACGCAAGCGCCAGACCTTGCTGTTTTCCGCGACCTTCTCGGACCAGATCCGGGTCCTCGCCGGCCTGGCCCTGAACGACCCGCTGAGCATTGAAGTGAGCCCCCGCAATGCCGCCGCCAACACGGTCAAACAGTGGCTGGTGCCTGTGGACAAAAAGCGCAAGGCCGACCTGTTCTGCCATTTGCTGCGCAAGCAGCGCTGGAGCCAGGTGCTGGTGTTTGCCAAGACCCGCAACGGTGTCGACCAGTTGGTGGAGCGCTTGTTGAGCGAGGGTATCAACGCCGACGGCATCCATGGCGATCGCCCCCAGGCCACGCGCCAACGTGCGCTGGATACCTTCAAGGCCCGTGAGATCCAGGTGTTGGTGGCGACCGATGTTGCCGCGCGTGGGCTGGATATCGACGACCTGCCGCTGGTGGTCAACCTTGACCTGCCGATCGTTGCTGAAGACTATGTGCACCGCATTGGCCGCACTGGCCGCGCCGGCAACAAAGGGGAGGCGATTTCGCTGGTGTGTGCCGACGAAGTGCAGATGCTGGCGTCGATCGAGACATTGATCCGCCAGACCTTGCCGCGGCATGAAGAGCCGGACTTTATCCCAGAGCACCGCGTGCCGATGACCGATGCCAGTGGCCAGGTGATCAAGAAGCCGAAAAAGCCTAAAAAGCCGAAAGAGAACAGCGCGAAGCGTGGTTTGGGGCGCTGGATGGACAGTGCCGAGGCCGCGAGCCCGGCGCCGTCAGTGAAAGCGGTGCGTAAGGTGCCGAGCTTCAATGGTGGGCCGCGTAAGCGTAAGCCTTGAGATTTTGGGGCCGCGTTGCGGCCCTTTCGCGACACAAGGCCGCTCCTACAGGAGATCGCGTTGCCTTTGTAGGAGCGGCCTTGCGTCGCGAAAGGACCGCAAAGCGGTCCCGGCGATCTATCAGGCCGCCCCCGCCGCTACCCATTGCGCCGCCGCCCGCCCGGCGCGCAGCCCGCTGGCAAAACATGCCGTCAGCAAATACCCCCCGGTCGGCGCCTCCCAGTCCAGCATCTCGCCGGCACAGAACACCCCCGGCAATGCCTTGAGCATCAACCCCTCGCTCAGCCCTTCGAAACGCACCCCGCCAGCACTGCTGATGGCCTCATCCAGCGGCCGGGTACGCACCACGGTGATCGGCAACGCCTTGATGGCCCGCGCCAGCGCCTGTGGATCGGCGAACGTGGCCTGATCGGTCAGCTCCCGTAACAACGCCGCCTTGACTCCATCGATGCCCAACTGGCTGTGCAGGTGCTTGGCCATGGAGCGCGAGCCGCGTGGCTTGGCCAATGCCTGGGCGATGTTATCCACAGCCTTGTCCGGCAGCAGGTCGAGCAGCAGCACACCCCGGCCGTCACGCTTGATGGCCTCACGCACCGGTGCCGACCAGGCATACACCAGGCTGCCTTCGACACCTTGCGCAGTGAGGATGAACTCACCTTTGCGCGGCAGGCTACCGGGCACGCTCAGGGCAATGTTCTTCAGCGGTGCGCCGGCAAACTTGTCTTTAAGCAAGGTGCTCCAGCCTTCGACCTCAAACCCACAGTTGCTCGGCTGCAAGGGCGAGATATCCACAGCCCGCTCAGCCAGCAGCGGCTGCCACGCACCGTCCGAACCCAGACGCGCCCAGCTACCCCCACCCAGTGCGAGCACCACGGCGGCCGCGTGTACCTGGCGTTCACCCTGTGGATAAGCGATCCGCAGGCTGCCATCGTCATGCCAGCCCACCCAGCGATGGCGGGTGTGGATAACTACACCGCTGTCGCGCAGGCGCTTGAGCCAGGCGCGCAGCAAGGGCGCGGCCTTCATGTCGCGCGGGAAGACCCGGCCCGAGGTACCGACGAAGGTTTCGATGCCCAGGCCGTGAATCCACTGACGCAGCGCGTCGGCATCGAAGCCGCGCAGCAGGGCGTCAATCTCGCCCTGGCGTTCGGCGTAGCGCGCGACAAAGGCCGGGTAGGGCTCGGAATGGGTGATGTTCATGCCGCCGACACCTGCCAGCAGGAACTTGCGGCCGACCGAGGGCATGGCATCGAACACCTCGACCGCCAAGCCCGCCTGGGCCAGCGCTTCGGCGGCCATCAGGCCGGCGGGGCCGCCACCGATGACGGCGACAAGGGGAGGGGTGCAGTGGTGTAGATCGGGCATGGGGGCGGCAGGCTGTGGAAAAGAGCGCGCATTCTAGCGCAGGCCGGTAGGCGGAAGCACTGGTCAAAAAATGATCAATACTCTACAGGTGGCGTAGCTAAAGGGCTGCAGCCGCTTTCCAGCAGCTTATCCACAGGCGGTTCCACAGTCATTGTGAACAACCCATGACCCGCGCCGCACTGTGGTGCAGGATGCCGTGGCGCCGTGCCAGGGCCACGCGGTCCTTGCTGTAGCCGCCACCGATCACGCCCACCACCGGGATGTCGCGGCCCAGGCACTGGCGCATCACCAACTCGTCGCGTGCCGCCAGGCCCTCATCGGTCAACTGCAGGTAGCCCAGGGCATCGTCCTTGTGCACATCGACGCCGGCGTCGTACAGCACCAGGTCTGGCTGGTAGAGCGGCAACAGGTAGTTGAGGGCGTCTTCCACCACCTTGAGGTAGGCCGCGTCGCCCATGCCACGGGGCAGGGGGATGTCCCAGTCGCTCTGGGCCTTGCGGGCCGGGAAGTTCTGTTCACAGTGCAGAGACACGGTAATTGCATCGGGGGTGTCGTGCAGAATTCGCGCGGTGCCGTCGCCCTGGTGCACGTCGCAGTCGAAAATCAGCACCCGGTGCACCCGCCCAGCTTCCAGCAGGTAGCGGCTGATCACGGCCAGGTCGTTGAAGATGCAAAAGCCTGCAGGGTGGTCGTAATGGGCGTGGTGGGTGCCGCCGGCCAAGTGGCAGGCGATGCCGTGCTGCAAGGCCAGCTCGGCGCTCAGCAGCGAACCGCCCACGGCGCGCACGGTGCGCCGGGCCAGCGCCTCGCTCCAGGGCAGGCCGAGGCGACGCTGGTCCTCGCGGGACAGGTCGCCGCTCATGTAGCGTTCGATGTAGCTTCGGTCGTGGGCCAGGGCAAGGATGTCGTTGGGGCAGATTTGCGGGCGCAACAGGTCCTGGTCACGGGTCAGGCCGCTGTCGACCAGGTGGTCGCGCAGCAAGCGAAACTTGTCCATCGGGAAGCGGTGCTCGGCGGGGAATTCCGGGCTGTAGTCATCGTGGTAGATCAGCGGCAACGGCATGGTCGGTTCGCAATCGGGGCCAGTGCTGATCTTGCCAGTTGTGACGCGCCGCGCAACCGGCTTGTGGCATTAGCGTGTCATTTGCCGATGCTGGCCAGTACCCGCTGCCAATCCGGCTCGTTCAAGCGCCCGAGAATCCGCGCCTTGCCGTTGCCGTCGACCGACACGAACAGCGCACTGGCATAGCCGCTTTCCCGTTCCCCACCGACTACACGCTGCTGGCGCTGGAAGTGATCGATGCAACCATTGTGGGTCACCAACACCAGGTTGTGACCCGGGCGTTTGCGCGCCAGGGCTTCATCGGCGAACGGGTTGTCGCAGCTCTCCAGCCAGGCAGCGCTCGGCACGGCCTGGCCCAGAATGAAGTGCGCGGTCTGGCGAGTCCGCACTTTAGGGCTGCTCAGCACATCGGCATTGCTTAAGCCCAGCGTGTGCAAACCCTGGCCGACGCGGGTGGCCGCCTGGGTGCCGGCCACGGTGATGCCGGTGGGGTCGTCCAGGCAGGGCCCGGGTGCGCTGTCGCAGCGTTCGGCATGGCGGATCATCACGATCACTGCGCCTTCGGCCCAATCCTGCAGCAGGCCGCTGTCACTCAACTGTTGCTCGTTGCCAAGGTCCACGATGTGCGTCCTCGTTGCCAGCCAGGTGGTCAACGCCGCCACGACCATGCACAGGCCCAAAGCGGCACCGAGGGCCTTGCGTGATAAACGTCGCTTGCGCCGGGCGTGGATGGCAGGGTGGCCCAGGGTATTGCTCGATAGCATGCGGGACTCCGATGGCATGGCCGCGCCGGGTGTGGTCGTGGCTGGCGACATTCTGGTGAGCGGCCTGTCGGGTGGCGGTGAAGGCGTTGTGAAAATTGCATTCAGGCGCCGCCGCTTGAGTGAAACCGTCGCCCGCGCCTACGCTGTAAACTGCAAGACAGCAAAACCGGAGCACGCCCGATGACCCCGATTCTTCACCTGGAAAGCGCACGGCTGGTGCTGCGGCAATGGCACGACGACGACCTGCGCGAGTTCGCCGCGCTGTGCGCCGACCCGCACGTGATGCAGTATTTTCCGGCACCCCTGACGCGCTTGGAGGCGGCTGCGCTGATTGGTCGAATCCGTGGCCATTTCAATGAGCATGGGTTTGGCCTGTGGGCGCTGGAGCGCAAAGACAGCGGCGCCTTCATCGGCATGACCGGGCTGCTGAACGTCAGCTTCGATGCCGATTTTGCGCCCGCGGTAGAAATCGGCTGGCGCCTGGCGCGTCGCCACTGGGGCTTGGGGTTTGCCAGTGAAGCGGCCTGGACCTGCCTGCGTTGTGCCTTCGCCCAATTGCGCCTGGACGAGGTGGTGTCGTTCACTAGTGAGAGCAACTTGCCCTCGCAGAAAGTGATGCAGGCCATCGGCATGCAGCAGGACCCGAGCGGCAGTTTCGAACACCCGCGCCTGCCTGCCGGCCACCCATTGCGCCCGCATGTGCTGTATCGCATCGACCGCGCACGCTGGGAGCAGACCCTGCGCGGCTGAATGGATGGGCATGCGCGGTGCGAATGACAAACCCTGTATCATTCGCCTTCATGAAAGCGCTGTAGAGCCGTGTTGCCTTGCTAGGAGAACCCCCGATGAGTCATGTGTTGGACGACCTGGTCGACCTGTTGAGCCTCGAGTCCATCGAGGAGAACCTGTTCCGTGGACGCAGCCAGGACCTGGGCTTCCGCCAGTTGTACGGTGGGCAAGTGCTGGGCCAGTCATTGTCGGCGGCGAGCCAGACGGTCGAAGATGCGCGCCATGTGCATTCGCTGCACGGTTACTTTCTGCGCCCTGGCGACGCCAGTTTGCCGGTGGTCTATTCGGTGGACCGCGTGCGTGACGGCGGCAGCTTCAGCACCCGGCGGGTGACGGCAATCCAGAAGGGCCACACCATCTTCACTTGCAGCGCGTCGTTCCAGTACGACGAAGAGGGCTTCGAGCACCAGGCGCAGATGCCCGATGTGGTCGGCCCGGAAAACCTGCCCAGCGAAGTCGAACTGGCCAGTGCCATGGCTGAGCACCTGCCAGAGCGCATCCGCGACAAAGTGCTGTGCGCCAAACCGATCGAGATCCGCCCGGTGACCGAGCGTGACCCGTTCAACCCCAAGCCCGGCGACCCGGTGAAGTACGCTTGGTTCCGTGCCGACGGCAACCTGCCGGACGTGCCTGCGCTGCACAAGTACTTGCTGGCTTACGCCTCGGACTTCGGCCTGCTGACCACCGCCTTGCTGCCCCATGGCAAATCGGTGTGGCAGCGCGACATGCAGATCGCCAGCCTCGATCATTCGCTGTGGTTCCATGGCAACCTGCGCGCCGACGAGTGGTTGCTGTACGCCACCGACAGCCCGTGGGCCGGCAATGCCCGCGGCTTCTGCCGTGGCAGCATCTTCAACCAGGCCGGGCAACTGGTGGCGTCGTCGAGCCAGGAAGGCCTGATTCGCCATCGCAAGGACTGGGCATGAGCCTGGGCGAGGTACGTAACTGGGTGTTCGACATGGACGGCACCCTGACCGTGGCGGTGCATGACTTTGCGGCGATTCGCGAAGCGCTGGAGATACCGCCTGAAGACGACATACTGACCCACCTGGCGGCCTTGCCGGCGGCGCAAGCGGCGGCCAAGCACGCCTGGCTGCTGGAGCATGAACGCGACCTGGCGCTGGCTTCGACGGCCGCGACGGGGGCGGTGGAGCTGGTGCGCGAACTGGCCGGGCGTGGCTGCCGGCTGGCGATCCTGACCCGCAATGCCCGGGAGTTGGCTCATGTCACCCTGGAGGCCATCGGTCTGGCCGACTGCTTCCCGGTGGAGCATGTGCTTGGCCGTGATGAGGCCGAACCCAAGCCTAGCCCGGATGGCCTGCTGAAGATTGCAGAGGCGTGGGGTGTGGCGCCGAGCGAACTGGTGATGGTGGGTGACTATCGCTTTGACCTGGATTGTGGGCGTGCGGCCGGGGCGCGTACCGTATTGGTCAACTTGCCGGATAACCCATGGCCGCATCTGGTGGATTGGCATGCGGCGGATTGCCGAGCGTTGCGCGCGATGCTTGGCTGATTTTTTGTTGGCCGTGCGGGCCTCTTCGCGGGTAAACCCGCTCCCACACGGGAGGAGGCAGCCTGCACTGGCTATGCTGAACCGCAGTTTTTCCCTGAATGGAGACCCAGCCATGAGCAGCAAGGCCATCTACGTCCAACCTGGCGGCGGCTACGACAACGTCCAGGTCGGCACCTGCGAGGCGCCTGCGCCACAGGCCGGCGAAATCACTGTGCGTCTGCACGCCAGTTCCCTCAACTACCACGACTTCGCCGTGGTCAGCGGCATGTGGGGGCCGAGCGAGCGGCGTATCCCCATGGCCGACGGTGCCGGCGAGGTCACGGCAGTGGGGCCGGGTGTCAGCGAGTTCCAGGTCGGCGACAACGTTGTCAGTACCTTCTTCCCAGACTGGCTCGACGGCCAGGCCAATGTCGAAGGGTTTGCCCGGGTGCCCGGCGATGGCCTCGACGGCTACGCCCGTGAACAGGTCACTGCCCGCGCCACCGCCTTCACCCTGGCGCCCAAGGGCTACAGCCACGCCGAGGCGGCCACGCTGACCACTGCAGGGCTGACGGCCTGGCGCGCATTGATGAGCGATGACCACCTCAAGCCCGGCGATACCGTGCTGGTGCAGGGCACGGGCGGGGTGTCGATCTTCGCCTTGCAGTTCGCCAAGCTGGCGGGTGCCACGGTGATCGCGACCTCGTCCAGCGATGCCAAACTCGAGCGCCTCAAGGCCCTCGGCGCCGACCACCTGATCAACTACAAAAGCACCCCGGCCTGGGGTGAGAAGGTGCGTGAGCTGACCCACAACCGCGGGGTCGACCATGTGATCGAAGTGGGCGGGCCGGCGACCCTGGAGCAGTCGATGATTGCCACGCGCATCGGCGGGCATGTGTCGTTGATCGGCATTCTCACCGGGGTAGCGGGGCAGTTGCCGTTGGTTCAGGCACTGGTGCGGCAAATCCGCCTGCAGGGCGTGCTGGTCGGCAGCCGTGCACAGCAGCAGGCGATGGTGCGGGCGATCGATGCCAATGGCCTGCGGCCGGTGGTGGACAAGCACTTCGAACTGGAGCAGATCGTCGATGCGTTCCGCTACCAGGAGAGCAATCGGCATTTCGGCAAGATCTGCCTGACCTGGTAATCGCACCTGTGAGTCCGATTGCCTTGTCCGGCCTCATCGCTGGCAAGCCAGCTCCCACAGGTGCGGCGCTAGCCTTGGAGGCTACACGGGTGCGGCGCTAGCCTTCGGTGCTACACGGGTGCGGTGCTAGCCTTGGGTGCTACACGGTTCGGGTGGGAGCGGGCTTGCCCGCGAATGGGCCGCATCGCGGCCCCTAGTCGGGCAGTAATCTGTCGCGGCTATTGGACAGGTGCAGGCACATCGCCGCCCGTGCCGCATCCGAGTCCTGGCGGCGGATGGCATTGAGTATCGCCTCATGCTCCAGGTTGGCCAGGTACGCATGCCTGGCCAGCTTGGCGCCGGCGCGTTCGGCCAGGGCCATGCGGTTGCGGGGGATCAAACCGCTGCCGAGCTGGGCCATCATTTCGCTGAAATACAGGTTGCCGGTGGCCTCGGCGATCAGCAGGTGAAAGCGCCGGTCGGCCTCGATGCAACTGTCGCCAGCGGCCGCCAAGTCTTGATAGTCGTCCAGCGCCTGGCGCATGCGTGCCACGTGCCCGTCGTCGCGGCGCACTGCGGCGAGGGCGGCGGCTTGGCCTTCCAGGCCGATGCGCAATTCCAGCAGGTCGCGCACGCTGGCGGCGTTTTCCGCGCCAACGCGCAGCCCCGCCTGGGGCTGGCGCTCTATCACGAAGGTACCGATCCCGTGGCGGGGCTCCACCAGCCCTGAGGCCTGCAGCTTCGACAAGGCTTCGCGCACCACGGTGCGGCTGACCCCATGTTCACGCACCAGGGTGTTTTCCGAGGGCAATTTGTCGCCTGGCTTGAAGGTGCCCAGCAAAATCTGCTGCGTCAGGCTGGAGACCAGGTCGTGTGCGCGGCTGTGGCCGCGCACACGGGGGTGTGCTGAGTCCATGGTGTGCTCCGTGGTATCGATAGCTTGTACGACAAGTTAAAACACAAAAATAATTTCCGCTTATTTATCTGATCGAGAAGGCCGCATCGTACTCGGTTGTTTTTGAACGTTCGCAGCAAATAATCATTTTTACAGCTTGTATTTTGTACTTTTGTCGACGTTATCGATCTTGTCGTACAACTGCGCGAGGCCTATGCTCCACCCCACTGTCATGTCAGACAACCCGCATAAAAACAACTAGTGGGAGATCCGCAAGTGAACGACACCCTCGCTCCGTCTGCCGGGAAGGATGGCGACGCTTTGGCCAGTGCCGTGGCCAAGGTCAAGCGCCACGTCCTGCCGCTGTTCGTCATCATGTTCATCGTCAACTACCTCGACCGCGTCAACATCGGCTTCGTCCGCCCACACCTGGAAAGCGACCTGGGCATCAGCGCTGCTGCCTATGGGTTTGGCGCCGGGCTGTTTTTCATTGGCTACGCATTGTTCGAAGTGCCCTCGAACATGCTCCTGCAGCGTGTCGGCGCTCGGCTGTGGCTGACCCGCATCATGTTCACCTGGGGGCTGGTGGCCACGGCCATGGCCTTTGTCCAGACCGAAACCCAGTTCTATGTGCTGCGGTTTTTGTTGGGCGTCGCCGAGGCCGGGTTCTTCCCTGGGGTGATCTACTACTTCACCCGTTGGCTGCCCGGCGCCGAGCGCGGCAAGGCGATTGCGATTTTTCTCAGCGGTTCGGCACTGGCGTCGCTGATCTCCGGCCCGCTGGCCGGGGCCTTGATGCAAATCCAGGGCCTTGGCCTGCATGGCTGGCAGTGGATGCTGTTCATCGAAGGCATGGCCTCGGTAACGCTGTGCTTCTTCGTGTTCTTCTGGCTCGACTCCAAGCCGCAGGATGCCAAGTGGCTGAGCCAGGCCGAGCAGGATGCGCTGGTGCACACCATCGACCGCGAGCAGCGTGAGCGGGAGGCCGTCGGTAGCGTCAAGACCTCGGCCTGGAGCCTGCTCAAAGACCGCCAGATCGTGCTGTTCTGCCTGATCTACTTCTGCATCCAGCTGACTATCTATGCCGCGACCTTCTGGCTGCCGAGCATCATCAAGCGCATGGGCGACCTCAGCGACCTGCAGGTTGGCTTCTTCAACTCGATCCCCTGGCTGATCTCGATCCTGGCGATGTACGCCTTCGCATCCGGCTCGGCACGCTGGAAGTTCCAGCAGGCCTGGGTAGCCGCCGCGCTGGTGGTCGCCGCCATCGGCATGTTCATGTCCACCACCGGTGGGCCGGTGTTCGCCTTTGTCGCCATCTGTTTTGCCGCCATCGGTTTCAAGTCGGCCTCGTCGCTGTTCTGGCCGATACCTCAGGGCTACCTGGACGCCCGCATCGCGGCGGCAGTGATTGCCCTGATCAACTCGGTCGGCAACCTCGGCGGTTTCGTGGCCCCCACCACCTTCGGCCTGCTCGAGCAGCAGACCGGCTCGATCCAAGGCGGCTTGTATGGCCTGGCGGTGACGTCGGTGCTGGCAGCCATCGCCGTGTTCTTCGTACGCACTCGCCCAAAGGGCGCTCCTTCCGATGAGCTCAAGGCGCCTTCGGCCCTGGGCCAGACCCACTGATGACTGCGAGATAAAACCATGAACATGCAGACGACTCCCGCCGTTCACACCGCCACCCCCGTGGTCACCGATTTGCGCGTGATCCCGGTGGCTGGCCACGACAGCATGCTGCTCAACCTCAGTGGCGCCCATGGCCCGTACTTCACCCGCAACGTGGTAGTGCTGCGCGACAGCGCTGGCAACACCGGCCTGGGCGAGGTGCCGGGTGGCGAGAAGATTCGCCAGACCCTGGAAGATGCCCGCAGCCTGGTCGTAGGCCAGCCCATCGGCCATTACCAGCGCGTGCTCAACGCCATGCGCCAGGCCTTCGCCAACCGCGATGCCGGCGGCCGCGGGCTGCAGACTTTCGACCTGCGCATCACCGTGCACGCAGTGACAGCCATCGAATCTGCATTGCTCGACCTGCTTGGCCAGCACCTGAATGTGCCCATGGCCGCACTGCTCGGCGAAGGGCAGCAGCGCGAGGCGGTGAAGATGCTCGGTTACCTGTTCTACATCGGCGACCGCCAGCAGACCGACTTGGCCTACCGCAGCGAGGCGGAGGCGGACGATGACTGGTTCCGCGTGCGCCACGAGAAGGCCCTGACCCCGGACGCGGTCGTGCGCCTGGCCGAAGCCGCCTGGCAGCGCTATGGCTTCAGTGACTTCAAGCTCAAGGGTGGCGTATTGCGCGGTGAGGAAGAGATGGAGGCAGTGACCGCCCTGGCCGAACGCTTCCCCGATGCGCGCATCACCCTCGACCCGAACGGCGCCTGGTCGCTTAAAGAGGCCATCGCCTTGTGCCGTGACAAGCACGACGTGCTGGCCTATGCCGAAGACCCCTGCGGTGCCGAAAACGGCTACTCGGGCCGCGAGGTGATGGCCGAGTTCCGTCGTGCCACGGGGCTGCCCACCGCCACCAACATGATCGCCACCGACTGGCGCCAGATGGGCCATGCGATCCAACTGCAATCGGTGGACATCCCGCTGGCCGACCCGCACTTCTGGACCTTGCAGGGCTCGGTGCGGGTGGCGCAGATGTGCAACGACTGGGGGCTGACCTGGGGCTCGCACTCGAACAACCACTTCGACATCTCCCTGGCCATGTTCACCCAGGTGGCTGCCGCCGCGCCGGGTGAAATCACCGCCATCGACACCCACTGGATCTGGCAGGACGGCCAGCGCCTGACGCGTGAGCCGCTGCGTATCGTCGACGGCCATGTGCACGTGCCGGCGCGGCCTGGGTTGGGTGTGGAGATCGATGAAGACCAACTGGCCAAGGCGCACGAGTGCTACCGCAACATGGGCCTCGGGGCGCGGGATGACAGCGTGGCGATGCAGTTTCTGATACCGGGCTGGCAGTTCGACAACAAGCGCCCTTGCCTGGTGCGCTGAGCCCTTTCTAGCGCGCTGCCCAAGCGCCCAACACACCCTCTGTGTAGGAGCAGCCTTGTGCTGCGAAGAGGCCGGTGAACACACAGTGAATCTCTGCTGTGTTCACCGGCCTCTTCGCAGCACAAGGCTGCTCCTACAGTGCAAGAATCCGAGCCCTGACGATGCAGCAAGCGTTGCAGGGCGATGCACACCCAAATGAAAAACGATAGCTTCAGACGGCCCGATGGCGCGTTTGGACATGCCAATCGCGACATCTGGCGGGAATGGAAAAGCGTTGTCGTGATCGCACACCTGCGGGACGTTCTCGTGTAATTTTCCTACGCCTTACGGGGCTTAAATGGACCTCGAATTCTGCTGGTGCGTTGCTCTGAATGCGTGCAAAAGGCCAACAACAGCGCGTGAGTGATGTGTCATTCCGATGGACTCTCTAGGAGATAATGTTCGCCTACGCCTGCCCCCGTCCTTCCTTGTGTCAGCAAAAAGAGAACAAGATCAATGAACACCGTGGGATCTGATGGCAACCTTGCACAAGGTTTCAAGCCACGTCATGTAACGATGCTGTCCATCGCGGGCATTATCGGTGCAGGACTATTCGTAGGCTCCGGGCACGCGATTGCCGCGGCCGGGCCAGCCACCATAATTTCTTACTTCGTGGCCGGCACCCTGGTGGTACTGGTCATGCGCATGCTCGGCGAAATGGCCGTCGCGCATCCTGATACCGGGTCCTTCTCCACCTACGCCGACCAGGCCATTGGCCGCTGGGCTGGCTACACCATTGGCTGGTTGTACTGGTGGTTCTGGGTGTTGGTCATCCCCATCGAGGCACTGGCGGCGGGGCATGTACTGAACGCTTGGTTCCCGCAAGTGGACAGCTGGATCTTCGCACTGGCCTCGGTGCTGCTGTTGGCAGGTACCAACCTGTTCAGCGTGGCCAAGTACGGCGAGTTCGAGTTCTGGTTCGCGATTCTCAAGGTCACCGCCATCCTCGGCTTCATCGGCCTGGGCTTCGCGGCCTTGATGGGCTGGCTGCCAAACCGTGAAGTCAGCGGTTTGAGCACGTTGGTCGCCGAGCACGGCGGTTTCGCGCCCAAGGGCTGGTCTGCCGTCATCGGTGCCTTCATCACCGTGATGTTCAGCTTCATCGGTACCGAGGCCGTGACCATCGCCGCCTCCGAGTCCAGCGACCCGTCACGCAACATCGCCAAGGCCACGCGTTCGGTAATCTGGCGGATCAGCACCTTCTACATCCTGTCGATCTTCGTGATCATCTCAGTAGTGCCGTGGAACGATCCACAATTGGCGGTGGTCGGCTCCTACCAGCGTGCGCTGGAGATCATGAACATCCCCAACGCAGCCTTCATGGTCGACCTGGTGGTGCTGGTGGCCGTGACCAGCTGCATGAACTCGTCGATCTACATTGCCTCGCGGATGATGTATTCGCTGGCCAAGCGCGGTGACGCACCGGCCTTCCTCAACAAGACCTCCAAGGTCGGCGTGCCGCGCTCGGCGGTATTTGGCAGCACCCTGATTGGCGCGGCCATCGCCATCCTCAACTACTTCGCGCCCAAAGGCGTGTTCGAGTTCCTGCTGGCCAGCTCTGGCGCCATCGCCTTGCTGGTGTACATGGTCATCGCCATCTCCCAGCTGCGCATGCGCCGCCGTCTGGAGCGCGAGAACGCCGAACTGAAGTTCCGTATGTGGCTGTTCCCATGGCTGACCTGGGCGGTGATCATCTTCATCGCCGCGGCGCTGGCGGTGATGATGTATACGCCTGAGCACCGGGTGGAAGTGAGCTCGACACTGGGCCTGGCGATCGTGATTTCCTTCCTGGGGATAGTCACATCGCGTGGGCATACGCAGGCAGTGGCGGCGCGGTCGGTGAGGGGATCGGCTTAATCGTCCACGCCAAAAGTCTCACCCCTGTTCACTTAAGAATGCCGGGGCCGCTCTCACACCGACCGCGTTATGCCCTATTTACAGGGCATACGCGAACATTGTGGGAGCGGCCTTGTGCCGCGATGGGCCGCAAAGCGGCCCCATTACAGGCGATGGGGTGAGACGTTTACTGCGGGGGATCAGCGCATCATCTCGATGTACCTGATCACCGCAGGTGCCTTTTCGAAACGCCGATGAATCAGGCTCAGCCATGAGCTGGCCTGGCAATCGGCGATACGCCGGTAATTCACCTGCGCCAGGCTGATGCGCTGCACGACCGACTCCGGCACCACGGCGATGCCCTGGCCCAACGAAACCAAGGTGATGACCGCGACCAGGCTCCCGGGTTGCGGGCCGAGCCGTGGCACGAAACCACCTTGTGCCGAGACTTCGAGCGTGCCGGAAATCTGCTCGGGGAGGATGAAGGTCTCATTGGCCAGGCGTGATGCAGGGATCTGTGGCAACTCATTGATCCGCGAGTTGGCAGGCAGGGCGAGAACGAAACCTTCCTGGTGCAGGGCGATGGCTTCCAGTTCTTCAGGCAGCTCCATCGGCGAGCGCACGTAGGCGAGGTCGAGCAGGCCATCGCGCACCTGTCCAGGCAACTCCAACATGGGCAGCTCGCGGATGTTCAGGCGTACGTCCGGGTGGCTTTCGCTAAAGCCGGTCACCTGCCGCTGCAGCATGCCCGAATACGCGGCAGAGGCCACATAGCCCATCTCGATACGCCCGCTTTCGCCGCGCCCTGCACGCTGCGCGCCCAGTTGTGCGACATCGAACTGGCGTACGGCCTGCTCGGCTTCGATCAGCAATGCCTGGCCTGCAGCGGTGAGGTTCACCTCGCGTTGGCTGCGCTCGAACAGGCGCACGCCCAGCTCGCGTTCCATGTCCTGGATCTGCCGGCTGAGGGTAGGCGGAGCGATGCCCAACTGTTCTGCGGCACGGGTGAAATGGCCGTGCTGGGCGACGCAGAGGAAGTAGCGGAAATGGCGGATTTCCATGCGGTGTTACCTGCAAGCTAATGACGCGGGCCACTGTGGCTAACAAGCCGTGGGGCTGATGGCGTTAGGGTGAAGACAACACTACAAGGCTGGTGCCATGGCGGCAAAGGTATCGGTGCTGTGAGTGATATTGCCGGGGCCGCTGCGCGCCCCTTCGCAGCACAAGGCTGCTCCTACAGGTACAGCGCAGCACCCAAGGCATGCGCTGCACCTGTAGGAGCAGCCTTGTGCTGCGAAGGGGCGCGCAGCGGCCCCAAAGATCCAGCCCGCCTTCGGAGCCTTGCCATGCCCACGCCCGCTTCCCCGCGCTTCACCCTGCTCACCGCCTCACTGGTCTGCGCCCTGATCATCCTCGACACCAACATCGTCGCCGTCAGCCTGCCCAGCATCGCCCGCGACCTGTCCGGCGCGTTCGCTGATATCGAATGGGTGGTCAGCGCCTACCTGCTGGCCTTCGCCGCCTGCCTGCTGCCCGCCGGCAGCCTGGCCGACCGCTTTGGCCGACGCCGCCTGCTGCTGATCGGCCTGGCGGTGTTCGGCATCGCCTCGCTGGCCTGCGGCGCAGCCCCCAGCTTAATGTTCCTCAACCTGGCCAGAGCGGCCAAGGGCATCGGCGCCGCCATGTTGCTGACCTCGGCACTCGCCGCCATCGGCCACCGCTTCCATGAACCCCAGGAACGCCTGCGCGCCTGGGCCTTCTGGGGCGCCTGCATGGGCGCCACCATCACCTTCGCGCCCCTGCTCGGCGGGGTGATCGCCAGCACGCTTGGCTGGCGCTGGATCTTCTACATCAACCTGCCATTGGTGGCGGTGCTGGCCGTGATGGTACTGCGCAGCGTCGAGCCGTCTCGCGACAGCGCCGCAGCACGCCTCGACCCCTGGGGTAGCCTGACCTTCGCAGGCAGCCTGGGCTACCTGATCTGGGCAATGATCGACGCCAACCAAGCCGGTTGGGGCAGCGCCCAGACCCTGGCGCGGCTGCTGATCAGCGCATTCCTGTTCGGCCTGTTCATCATGGTCGAACGCAGCCAGACACGGCCGATGATCGACCTGCGGCTGATGCGCAGCGGGCGTTTCGTGGGTGCCCTGTTGGGCATGTTTGGCTATGCGGCCTGTGCCCAGGTGATGATGACCCTGCTGCCGCTCTACCTGCAAAACGGCCTTCAACTGTCGGCCCTGGCGGCGGGGGCGGGGATGCTGCCGTTCGCCGTGGCCATGCTGCTGACACCCCGCCTGGGCATGCGCCTGGCCACTCACCTGAGCCCGGCCCAGGTGTTCGCCCTTGGCCTGTTGCTGGTGGGCGCAGGCAACCTGCTGTGTGCCTGGGCCGCTGGCTACGGCGGCTACAGCGCTTTTGCCCTGGCCAGCGTGGTGCTGGGCGCGGGGGCAGGGCTGCTCAATGGCGATACGCAGAAAAACATCATGGCCTGCGTGCCCCGTGAGCGTACCGGCATGGCCTCAGGGCTGAGCACCACCACGCGCTTCGGCGCGATCGTGTTGGCCATCGGAGTGCTCGGCGGCGTGCTGGCGGCCCGTAGCGGCCAACTGCTGCACGAGGCCATGGCCGCCGTGGCGCCCGCGCATTTGGGCGAGGTTGCCACGATGGCCACGCGCGTTGCCGCGGGCGACCTGCAGGCGGCTTTAACCGCGCTGGACCCTGGCCTGCGTGAGGCAGTGGCGCCTTTGGCCCGCCAGGCCTTCATCGGAGGGTTTGAAGCCGTGTTGCACGTGGCGGGCGTGGCGGCGCTGCTGTTCGCGGTGCTGGTCGGCGTGTTACTGAGCCGACCCCTGCCGGCCCTGCAGGATGCACGTTTAACCGAAGGCTAGTGATGAGGCCGTGGGCGCAATGCGATTGTTTCTTCTTGACGCGCAACTAATTCAATTGGCAAATGTAATTGACTGCGCGCCAATTCAGGCTGAAGAAGGAGCTTCACATGCACGATGACGACGTACCTGCCCCAACCATCGAACTGCCTCCCGGCGTGTTCCCTCCGATGCCCGGTTATACGAATGCAGACCTGCTGTTTGTCATGAACCAGCCCATCGAAGCGCTGCTTGAACAACACAATGTCGACCCTGGCTTGATTCGCGAAACCAGCATAGCCCTGGTCAGCCATGTGTATGCGGTGTTTGAACGAGAAGATGTCGACTACCAAATCGCAACTTGGTATCAGAAGCCCTATGACGAGCCCTCCAAGCGTACGCGCAGCATCGAAAGCATCGCGGAAGAATTCGGGGTATTTACATTAAGGGCTGCCGCCGACTCCTTGAAAGGCTCGCCATTGCTGCATCTGGGTAAGGACTTTTATATGACGTTCGTCAGCCTGGCGGGTACTTCCATCAAAGAGCACATTCTGAAGTTGAATGACCGCGACGACGGGGCACATTCAACGGTGGAAGCGGGCGCACGGTAAGCCTCGACGGCGGTGTAGGAGGCTCAATTGCGCGCGTGTGACGTGTGCTGCGCAGAAACCTGAAAATAAATGAGGTGTTTTCTCATTCTCGTTCGGCCTGTAGAGAAGGCCGGAATACAGGCCAGTCTGCCAGCACTCCACGGAGCGAGAAAATGAGTTCGACCCCGGTTCCACAGCGCCACCCCTTCAATCGTGCCCTGCACGGCGCTTTCTTGGGGTTGGTTGTCAGCAGCTATGCCTTGCCGTCGCTTGCGCAACCCTTGGCCACTGATCACAACAACCAACTGCAGCAGTGGAACATCCCGGGGGGGCCGCTGGCGCCGGCGCTCGACCGCTTTGCGCGCCAGGCGGGCATCAGCCTGTCCTACGATGCGCAGAGCATCGGCAACCGCACGACCCAAGGCGTCCAAGGCACGCTCGAGACGTCGGCAGCACTGTCGTCATTGTTGCAGGGGACCGAGTTGCAGCCAGAGCAGCAAGGCCCGAATGCCTACCTGATCATTGCGCAAACCAAGCCTGCCGGCCCGCTTGAACTTGGCGCGACCGAGGACTATCGCCTGGCGCCCGTCATCATCAATGCCAAGGTCAAAGCCAATGCTGACGACGACGCCGACTCGGTGGTCGCCAAAGAGCTGTGGGTGGGTGGCAAAGTCGCGACCAGCATCCTCAACACGCCCGCGTCGGTGTCGGTGGTTACCCGCAAGGAAATGGAGCAGCGCAGCGTCAGCACCACCGAAGAGGCCCTGCTCTACACCCCAGGCGTCATCAGTGACTTCTACGGCTCGGACGACCGCAACGACTACTTCCAGATCCGCGGCTTCCAGGCCACCACCTACCGCGACGGCCTGACCTTAAGCTCGATGCGCGGTGTGCGCGAAGACCCCTACGCCTACGAGCGCATCGAAATTTTGCGCGGCGCCAACTCCACCCTCTTCGGCCCGGCCGACCCCGGTGGCTCGGTCAACTTCGTGACCAAACAGCCCCGCTTCGAGCAGTTCGGCCAGGGCTACGTCACTTACGGCTCCTACGACCATGCCGAGACCGGCATCGATGTTGGCGATGCGCTGAACGACGATAAAACCGTCGCCGGCCGCTTCACCGCCAAGATGCAGAACAGCGACCGCGAGTACGACCACTCGCAAGACGACAACCGCTTCGTGATGGGTGGCCTGACCTGGGCGCCGACCGACTACACCTCGGCCACCGTCATCCTGGACTACCTGAAAACCGACAGCTCGCCCAACAGCGGTGGCTACCCGCTGGACAAGGAATACGACCGCAGCGATTTTTACGGTGAGCCCAGCTACAACTTCCACAACGTCGAGCGCACCAGCCTCAGCGGCAACATCACCCACGACTTCGACAACGGCTTCGTGCTGCGCAGCAACCTACGTTACAGCGAGCTGAGCGATGACTTCGGCTACGCCTACCTGAGCGACAGCCCTACGCGTGTTGGCACCACGATCCCACGCTACGTGTTTGGTACCGACAGCGATGCCGACCAACTCAACGGCAACCTGATGCTGCAATACGATGCCCAGTTCGAGCACATCGACAGCAGCACCCTGGTGGGTGTGGAGTACCTCGACTCCACCACCAAGCAAAGCTCCGTCTACGGCCTGGCGCCTTCCATCGATATCGCCAACCCAATCTTCACCGGCGTGCCGGGCGATATCTCGCCGTATACCCGTAAAAAGAACGACGCCACGACCAAGGCTGTTTTCTTGCAGCAGAACCTGTCGTTCTACGACCGCGTCATCGCTACCGCGGGTGTGCGTAACGATTCCATGGACCTGTCCAGCAAGGAATACATCGGCGGCGCCTCGAGTGAAAACGACAGCTTCTCCGAAACCTCCTACCGCGGCGCGTTGACCTATATCGTCAACGATGAAGTGTCGACCTATGTGAGCATGGTGGAATCCGTTTCGCCGCCACAGGTTGGCGTTACCCCGCAAACGGGCCGGCAGTACGAAGTGGGCGTGAAGTATTCGCCCATGGGGATGGATGCGTTGTTCTCTGCAGCCATTTATGACCTGACGCAGGAGAACGTCACCATTGCCGTGGTGTTGCCGAGCGGCATCATCGAGCAGCAGACGGTGGGTGAGTCTCGCGTGCGCGGCCTGGACCTGGAAGCCAAGGCGCAGGTGACGCAAGACATCAGCGTGATCGGGGCTTACTCGTATATGGAGTCTGAAGTGCTGCGTGGGTCGTTGTATGACGGCTCGTCGCTGAAGGGTAAAGAGTTCACCACGGCGCCGAAGCATTCTGCCTCGCTGTGGAGCTACTACAGCATTCCTGATACTGACGTGAGCGTTGGGCTGGGGGCGCGGTATGTGGGGGCCTATTACATGGATGCGGCCAATACCAAGAAAAGCGATGGGACCACGCTGTTTGATGCGGCTTTGAATTACAAGATTGCCAAGGGGACGGACCTTGCGCTGAATGTGAGCAATCTGTTTGATGAGCAGCATGTGGTGGGGTCGGGGACGGCGAATTATTACAACCCGGGGCGGGAGGTTACGGCTAAGTTGAGTTATAGCTGGTAAGGCGATTTCTGGATTGTGAAGTGCCCGCCGTATGGCGTAATGCTGTTCACTTAAGTTATCCATCGCCTGTATTGGGGCCGCAGAGCGGCCCCGGCATTCTTAAGTGAACAGCATTACGCCGTATGGCGGGCATTGCCAACATCCTTGTGTAGACGCTTTTTCCAATGAGAGACTAAGTAGTCGATCTAACGAGTGAGTTTGCAGGTCGGCACCTGCATCCACGGAGAAAGCATGAGAAAAGTCGATCCTCTGAAACACCAGGCCAAGCTGCAGCACATCCTCGAAGCCGCTGTGGCGTGCTTTGCCGAGAAAGGTTTTCGTGGCACTTCGACCAACGAAATCTGTGCAGCTGCGGGCATGAGCCCAGGCAACCTGTTCCACTACTTCCCCAACAAACAGGCCGTGATCGAGGCCATTGTGGAGGAAGACCGGCGCGAAATGAGCGAACGCTTCGCCCAACTTGCCGAAGAGCCCGATGCCATTCTGGCAATCGAGCGATTGGCCAAAGACCTCCTCAAGCAGTGCGCCGACCCTGTCTACGCCAAGATCGGGGTCGAGGTCGTTGCCGAGAGCATGCGCAACCCCGAGATGGCCACCTTGTTCGCTGCCAGCGAGGCTTCGATCAAGGGCGACCTGGTAACGCTTCTGCGGCGGGGGATCGCCCAAGGTCAGATCGATGCATCCCTGGATCCGAAGATCGCTGCCACCTGGCTCATTGCACTCATTGACGGTGCAGTCTCCCGCTCCGTGCTGGACCGGGACTTCAAGCCCAAAGCCTATACGCCAACACTGATGCGCATGATCCGGCGCTTTCTCGAATAGCGCGTCGCACGCTGTTCTAGGTTTTGTACGAAAAGTAGGGTCATCCATCTTTGTGGGAGCGGGCTTGCCCCGCGATCTGCCGCAACGCGGCAGCAAAGCCTGAATTCGCGGCGACTTTGACGCTAATTGATATCGGGTACAGGAGCGCTTCGCACTCCATCGCGGGGCAAGCCCGCTCCCACAAAGCTTTTGGTACAGAGCCTAGCGAGTGTAGGCCGGTTGCCCGATGGATTGGGCGTGCAGCCGGACCACGCGTTGGGCCGCAAACAAGGCCAACAGGGGCGCCAACGCGAACACGCCAAACAGCCAAGCTGCAGCGCTGGCCGTACCCTCGATACCGCCTGGGTCCGTCAGCCCGGCAAGGTTTGCCACCATGCCGGCCAGCGCCGCGCCGAGTGCTGTGGCAAACAGTTGCACGGTTGTGATGGACGCTGCAGCCAAGCCCTGCTCGCCAGCCGACGCGACCTGAAACACGCGGGTCAGCAGGTGCGGCCAAGCCAGGCCCACCCCCAAACCGATGGCAACCAGGGCCAGGCAGATGGGCGTGATCGTCAGCCAGCCACC
The DNA here is from genome assembly GCF_014269205.2 of Pseudomonas kermanshahensis. NCBI lineage: Bacteria > Pseudomonadati > Pseudomonadota > Gammaproteobacteria > Pseudomonadales > Pseudomonadaceae > Pseudomonas > Pseudomonas kermanshahensis. The sequence goes on along the minus strand of NZ_JABWRY020000001.1, from coordinate 5,023,838 downwards.
TGCACTCTCGGTTCGAATCAGCACGGCAAGCGTCACCATGCCGGCCAACCCAAGGAGCGGGCCGGCGAGGATGGCGCGCCTAACGCTGTTGCCACTCGCCCCAGCACTGGCAAGCGAGCCGAGCGTCCACCCGGCAGCCATGAGCGCGGCAAGATAGCCGGCGGCGAGGGGGGATTGATGGTGAAGCACCTGAAGGAACAGCGGCACGAAAATCTCGCCACTGGTCACGGCGACGGCCAGCAGCGACATCGTCGCATACAGTGCGCCCAGCGCAGACGTGACGCTGAAAGCACCTGTCGGCAGCAGTTTATGGCGTGAGCGGCTTTCCGTGCCCATCAGCAGCGCTGTGAAGATAACGGCGGCGCCCAGCCCGGCGATGTTCCAGAGCAAGCCAGGCAAGACACTGCCGGCCGAAACGGCCAGCACTGCCAACGTCAAAAACAGCAATTGGGCCAGTGGCAGCGGCGCGCGGCCAGCGCGTTCATCGGTGCGCTTGGGCAGCACAACGGCCGCCAGCAGTGCGAATAACACGGCGACGGGGATGAGTGACCAGAACGCGGCGCGCCAGGCGCCGAGCTCGGCGAAAATACCGCCGACTGCCGGGCCGACCAACGTCGCCACCCCCCACATGCCCGAAACCAGCGCCATTGCCCGCGGCCATAACGCTTCATCGAAAACCAGCCGGATCATGGCGTAGGAGAGAGCGAACAAAAACCCTCCGCCGAGCCCCTGAACCAGGCGGCCGGCCAACAGGATCGGCATCGATGGGGCAAACGCACACAGCAGCGCGCCGCTGGAAAACACCAGTGTGGCAATGATGTAGGCGCCTCGCGGCCCCGCACCGCCAAGCAACCGCGCCGACAATGCCGAACCGGGGATTGAGGCTGCGACGAACAGCGTGGTATTCCACGCGTAATAGTCGATGCCGCCGATGTCCCTGACCACTGAAGGCAGGATCGTGGTGGCAATGTAGACGTTGATCGCATGCAGCACGACGCCCCCAGCCAACGCCAGCGAGCGCACGCCATTGGTGCCTGACAGCAGGGCAGCCCAGCCTGCACTGGCCGGGCGGTTATCCACAGGCGTGCGCTGTTCTGGCATGGGTTGCGAACCTGAATCAGGTGAGGCGTGATGCTTGTTCATGTCGGCTCCACTTCGTAAGTTCACCCGCCATTGCGAGTAGGGTTTGCGAAGGCAAACCGACCACCCTTATAAAACCTCAGGTTAAGCTGAGGTCAAGCGGCATTTGAATTCATGTTGGCGATGAGCCCCGCATAAACACCGTTGAGGCTCTCCAGCTCGGTGTGCGTGCCGCATTCAACAACGCGGCCATGTTGCAGAACGACGATTTGGTCAGCATGGCGAATGGTGGACAGGCGGTGTGCAATGGTGATGGTGGTTCGACCTTTTGACAGGGCCGCCAGGGCAACTTCCATGGCGCGTTCGGTTTTTGTGTCCAACGCACTGGTCGCTTCATCGAGCAGCAGGATCGGAGGGTTGCGCAAGATGGTGCGCGCGAGCGCAAGGCGCTGTTTTTCACCCCCTGAGAAGCGGTATCCGCGATCGCCAACCAGCGTGTCATACCCTTGGGGTAGGGCCGACAGGCTGTCGTGGATCTGCGCAATCTTGGCAGCTGCGATCAACTCTTCATCGGTGGCGTCGGGTTTTGCGAAGCGAAGGTTTTCCGCCACGGAGGCGTACAGCAGATACGGTTCTTGTGTAACGACACCCAGCAGATCGGTCACCGTTTCAAAACTCAGCGTCCGCACATCCACGCCGTCATAGCGGATTTCACCGGCCGAGACATCGTAAAGACGCGCCAGCAGATAACCCAGCGTGGTCTTCCCCGACCCTGTCGAACCTACGATGGCGACGCTGGAGCCGGCAGGAATATCGATTGAGACATCAGTCAGCGTCGGTTGCAGGTTGGTAGGGTAAGAGAAACTGACGTTTTTCAGTTGCACTGCGCCTTGCATGTGCAGCCGGTCCAACGTGATGGCATCCGGTTTTTCGGTGATCTCTACCGGCTGGTCGAGGTACTGGAAAACTCGGGTGAACAAGGCGCGGGTGGTACGCATTTCGCGGCCGATCTCCAGCAATCCTTCCAATGGCCAGAGCAACTGCTCCTGCAAGGCGATCATCGCCACCAGCGTGCCGATAGTTGCCGGAACCCCGGCGTTCATCAGTAGGCCGCCCAGCAAAAGCGTGAGGGCCGGGAACATCGACAACATCAGCAGGATCAATTGCCATTGCCACTCGCCTGCAGTGTGGGAGCGGACCTCCAGGCTTGCGACTTCTTTCGAGGTACGCGTGAAGCGTTGGGTCAAATGTACTGCGCGCCCAAGGGTACGCGCCAAGATCACCCCCGAAATCGACAGCGACTCTTGAACCGCTGCAGACATATCGCCAAGGCGTACCTGTTGTTCGTGGGTAATGCTTTCCCGCAGCTTGCCGACGCGGTCGCTCAGCAGGATGGAGATCGGCACCGCAACCATCGAAAACAGCGCAAGCCGCCAGTCGAGTAGAAACATGGCGATGGTGGTCATTACCACGATGCTGAAGTTACGCGCCAACTCGTTGGCTGTGTGGGTAACGAGCGTTTGCAGGCCACCGATATCGCTGGCGATGCGTGACTGGATTTCGCCAGAGCGTGTTGCCGTGAAAAACGACAGCGAGAGCGATTGCAGGTGTGAGTAAAGCCTCACGCGCAGGTCATGCATGATCGACTGGCCGATCTTTGTCGACATGACAATTTGCAGCGTATTCAGCCCTGCCGTTAGCGCGGCAACGCCAATCAGCCCACCTGCGAGGTACACGAGCAGGCGCATGTTGGCGTCAGGTAACGCCTCGTCAATGATCGCCCGCAGCAGGAAAGGGGACGCCATGCCGATCGCGGAACACACCAGGATCAGGCAGATGACCCGCGCGATTTGCATCTTATAGGGAACGAACAGCGCGATGATCCGGCTTGCCGAGACATGCTTGGCGGCAAGGTCATGGTAGCTGTCGGCTTTTGCTGTGCCATGTTCAGTCATTTTTGTTCCGGCCCTGTAGGCGCTGAATGGTTGCTCACCCTCGGTGAGCGTTCCTTGTATCGATTTCCCTGTGCCGAGGCCGCTGCGGCGCCCTGGACGCTTCACTCTGTGCGAGCGTATTCTAGACTAAGTGCTTAGTCTATAAATCGCAATGGATGAGCCGGGCTGCTTGCTCCGGTACAAGGAGAGATCGGCGTGCGAAAAAAATTAGGGATGCTGGCTTTGGCAGGTGGCCTGTCGATGCTGCTGGGGCTGGCCGTGTTTGTTGTCCAGAACCTATCCGACTTTGAGCTCAACGACGCGCAAGTCTCTACGTTGAAGTTTCGCTCGGGTGACGTGGACGTGGTCGGAACGTTGGTACTGCCGATGGATGTGCAATCTGTCGTGCTGCTCATTCACGGTGACGGCCCTATGGACCGCTTCGCATCCCGTGGGTATTTACCGCTAATCAATAGCCTGCTCGACGCGGGGGTGGGTGTGTTTACCTGGGACAAACAGGGCATAGGGGAGAGTGGCGGCAATTGGCTCAACCAGTCGATGTCAGACCGCGCTACTGAAGCGCTGGCCGCACTGGCACGTGTGCGTGAAGAACCTCGTGTAGCTGGGCGTAGTGTTGGTTTTCTGGGGTTCTCTCAAGGTGGTTGGGTGATACCGCGGGCCGCCAGTGAAGGGGACCCTGACTTCTCGGTAATTATCGGCGGGGCGGTTAATTGGCGACGCCAAGGCATGTACTACACCGGGTTGCGATTGGCGGGCGAGGGACGCACGCCAGCTGAAGTTGAAGTGAGGGTGCGCGAGGAGTACGAAATAAACGACAAGGTATTCGGCCATCCCAATGAACAAAACGCCCCTGATGGTTTTGCCGAGATGGACCGTGACCGCTTCAATTTCGTCCTCAAAAATTACAACGAAGACGTGACGCCAGCATTGAAAACCATGAAAGGGCCGGTGCTGGCCGTTTGGGGCGCGCAGGATGTGAATGTCAATGCGGCCGAAGACTCGAACGTCTACAAGGCGTTATTTTCTGGTGCCAGTGGAAGGCAAGTTGTCCTAGTCCCCAACGCCACGCATAGCTTGCTAAGGGCTGAGCTATTCAATTATCAGCTGGTCTCGCAATGGCCCTTATGGAAGCAGTATCTGTTTGTGGCGCTTGGGCGTCACGCCTATGCGCCCGGCACGTTGGCGTTCATCAGTGACTGGATCAAGCACCCAGCAGCTCTTTGAACAGAGGTTCCTGTGCCAGCCGAGCACGGCTAGCTTCAAGCGTTAAGCGCACGGCCTCATCACCGAATACCAAGCCCTGCAGGTAGGTGAAGTGCGGATGGAGCAGCCCGAGGGTATTCAGTACCTGGTGCAGGTAAGGCGTCAGAAAGTCCGGTTGCCGCGCTGACTCGCCTTGGTGAAAACCACCTGAGCCCACCAACACGTACACCGGACGCTGTTTCAGAAGGCCGATTTTGCCTTCAGGGGTTGAGCGGAATGTCCGGTGAATACGTAGGACGTAATCGACCCAGAGCTTGAGCGCGGCAGGCAGCGTGAAGTTGTGCATCGGGGTGGCAATGAACAGGATGTCGCAGCGTTCCAACTCGCCGATCAGCGCTTCCGAGTGCTCGAACACCGGTGAGTCGAACGGCGTGGGGGTCGCCAGGGCATGGGCATAGTCCATGTCGAGCGGCGGCAGCGGGTACCGGCCCAGGTCGCGCTCGACGAGTTCAAGCCGCGGATACCGATGGCGCAGCGTTGCCACTAACTCGACTGCCAACTGATTGGCATGGGATACGTGGCCATGCGGGCTGGCATTGATCAAGAGCACATTGTTCATGCTGGGTTCTCTGTTTGAAGGTTCTGCGTGAAGTGCATGCCGTGAGCCAGTAGCCCCTGACGGAAATAGAAGCGTTGGGCCAACGGCATATGCAGCCCAGTGTCCAGCACAAAGTGGGCGCAACCGCGCCGTACGGCCTCTTCCCGAACAGCGCTCAACAGCGAGGTACCCAGGCTGCTGCGCTGAACATCAGGCCGTACCACCAAATCGTCCACGTAGAGGAAGCGCCCGTAGAGCAGGTTTTCCAGCTCGCAATAACCGGCTAAGCCGACGACCTGTTCACCGTCCCAGGCGGCCAGCAAACGGTAGCCCTGCCCAGTTTGCCGGGCCAATTGATCGACATAGGCATCCAGTTGGGTGAGGTGCGGCCGCAGTACCCGCATCAGGTCAAAACTGGCCTGAAAGGCTTCCAAGTCTTCGAGGTGCTGCAGTGTGTAATTCATGACCATTGTCCGCTGTGGAGTGATAGCTGACCTTAGTGCGGCAATGGCTTAAGCTGCAGGGCCATAAAATACATAAATGACTGGGCCATGATGCTTCCTATCAAGCTGGATCGCGGCCAGTCAGTGCCGATCTACCGTCAGCTTTATCTGCGCTTTCGTGAGTCCATTGCCGATGGGCGCTTGCGCCCGGGTGACCGAGTACCGGCGGTACGCGCGTTGGCGGCAGAGCTCAATCTGGCCCGCGGTACCGTCGAAGCGGCTTATCAGTTGCTGATGGGGGAGGGCTACCTGACCGCGCGCGGCGCCGCCGGCACGGTGGTCACACCGCAACTGCCACCCATGTCCTCACCCACGCGCCACACCCCGGTGGCCTCGACGGCGTATCAGCCCACCCATTCAGGGGCGCAGCCGTTAGCCCTGCAGATGGGCCTACCGGCGCTGGACGCCTTCCCCCGCAAACTCTGGACAAGACTGGCAGGCCGCCAGCTGCGCCAGGCTGGCCTTGAAGGGCTGGTCTACCCGGACCCACGAGGGCATGCCCCGTTGCGCGCGGCCATCGCCACCTACCTGGGCATTTCACGGGGCATTACCTGCCACCCGCAGCAGGTGTTCGTGTGTGCAGGCTATCGAGCGTGCCTCGACCTCATCAGCCACACGTTAATGCGCCAAGGCGATGGGTGCTGGATGGAAGAGCCAGGGTATTTCATGGCCAGGAATGCCCTGCTGGAGGCTGGCGCACAGTTGGTGCCGGTCCCCGTGGATGAAGACGGGCTCGACGTCGCGCAAGGCATTGCCCGAGCCCCCGACGCACGCTTCGCCGTGGTTACGCCGACCCACCAGAGCCCACTGGGCGTATCCCTGTCACTGCCGCGCCGGTTGGCACTGTTGGACTGGGCGAACCAGCGCGGTAGCTGGGTCATCGAAGATGATTACGACAGTGAGTACCGCTACCAAGGCAAGCCCTTGCCCGCGCTCAAGAGCCTCGACCAGCAGGGGCGCGTGCTTTATACCGGCACCTTTAGCAAGGTGCTGTTTCCAGGGTTGCGCTTGGCTTATCTGGTGGTGCCGGCGGAGCAGAGCGAGGCGTTTGCCCGCCAGGCGGACCGGTTGCATAACCACTGCCCGCAGGTGTTGCAGGCGACTGTTAGTGCGTTTATGCAGGAGGGGCACTTTGCGCGGCATTTGAAGAAGATGCGCGGGCTTTATGGGGTTCGGCGGCGGTGGTTGGTTGAGGCGCTGCAGGCGCAGTTTGGGGAGCGGGTGTTGATTGACCCTCAGGCGGGGGGCATGCACTTGGTCGCGGGGCTTTGTGAAGGGGACGATAGGGAGATTTCGCGACGTGCTCGGGCGGTTGGGGTTGCGGTTGAGCCGTTGTCGCAGTGGTATATGGAAGCTGAGCACAGGCATGGGCTAGTGCTTGGGTTCACCAACATAGCAAGTGCCGAACAGGCATCGACGGTGGCGGTTCTATTGGCACAGATTGGGGGCGTGTCTCTACGGCGCTGATCCAATCCGCTTGACCATTTGCTTTGGGACTAGAGGCTAATGTCAGTCAGAAGTTTGGAAGGTCACGAGCAGGGAAAAAGCTTCAGACCCCTTCGACTTCGATCCCATGTTCTGCCAACCATGTCTTGCGCTGTGCATAGTCAGGCATGATGCGCTCCAGACGGAGCCAAAATTCTGGGGTGTGATGTGGCTCTTGCAGGTGCACCATCTCATGCACCACCACATATTCTGCAATAGGCTTGGGCAGTAGAATGGTCTTCCAATGGAAGTAGAGCTGTGCACCCTTGCCACAGGAGCCCCAGCGATAGCCCAAGTCCTGAACACGCACACCGCTTGGAGTCAGGTCCATACGGTCTTGGTGGTTCCTGACGCGCAAGGCCAGCCAACTGCGGGCATGTTCGCTGTACCAGCGGATAAAGTGTTCGCGAGCGTGTGGCAGTTCGCTACGCAGTAGGCGGAAGCGACCGGCAGAAAGTTTCAGCGGCACATCTTGCTCATCAACCAATTTGAGGCGATAGCTTCGCCCCAAGTATAGAAACCCCTCTCCGTCGACGTATTCCTTGGTAGGGATGGCGCGCTGCAGCCGTTCCTTTTCGGCAAGACGCGAGTAAATCCAGAAGCTTTTTTCCGCTACGAATTGCCGTAGCGCTTGCTCTTCAACCTGTGGCGGGGCAGACAGAATAAGTGCGCCGTCACGCTCGACGGTGATCTGTAGTGTCTTACGCCGCGCGCTGCGGCGTAGCGTCAGTTGCAGATCGTCTACGGTGAGGGTTTGATCGCTCATAGCTGCATCAATCGTTCATGACCGGCTCTGGCCTGATCTATCAGGCGGTCAGAAAGCACACCCGCCGTATCGCCATCAACCAAGGGCGGACGCAGGCGCATCAGGTAATCGAATAGCTGCCCGGCCAGCTCTTCCTGTGCCGCTCGCTTGCGCGGGCTCCAGATATCGCGGTGGCTTTGGAGTTCGCCTACCAACATATCGACCAGTTCTACTGTCACATCCTTCAGGCGCAGCAGCTCGGCGGGCTCTGGATTAGTGTCGGCACCCACCACATCCAGCAGTGTGCGTAGAAAGGGAGCATAGTGCTCGGGCAGATCCAGGGGGCTGTAGTCATCGCTCATTTGACCGCTGCGCAGCTCGTTGATGATCTTCTGCATCTGCTCAACCAACTGCTCCCACTGCTCGTCCAGTGACTTGAGCAGCTCGTTCAGGCGTTCGGACAGCTTACGATAAAGCACGGGATCTTCATCAGCATGCTTGCGCACATGCGAGCGAATGGCGTGCTCCATCTCTGAGGCCTTGGCGCGGTCGTTGACGCTACGCGACAGCTGCTTCTCGAAGTCCGCATCTGTGAGCTGGATCGGCGGAATCTTTGGGTCGATGCCCAGTGAGATAACGTGATCGTCGATGAGCTTGCGCACCTTGGCGCCGACATCCTTGCCCAGTTGCGGCAGGTCCTTGTAGCGACCACGCGCCCGTGCATGGATATAGGCGAGGCGCTTGGCATCCTTGACGAAGGGAAGGCCCTCGGGGCGTGGCAGTACGGTGTCCAATGAGTCGAGGAACGCTTTGAGCTTTACAGCAAATTCGGCGCGCACCTTTTCCGATTCCAGTGCGGCAATGCAGGCTTCGGCATCTTCCAGCGATTCGATGCCCTGGCGACGCAACACATCCACCACACGCAGATGCCTATCACGCAACACCGGCACCTCGTCCTTGATACTACTCAGCGCACCCTCAATATCCTCGTCGGCGTAGGCTGCCAAGGCTTCGCGCAGGTGGTTGGCGACCCCATAGTAGTCGACCACAATGCCGCAGCGCTTGCCGAGACCCGTACGGTTGACCCGTGCAATGGCTTGCAGCAGTTCTGCTTCCTTGATTGGCCGGTCAAGGTACATCACCCCTTCGATGGGGGCGTCAAAGCCGGTGAGCAACATAGACTTGACGATCAGGAAGGCCAGCGGATCGGCCTTGCCAGGTTGCTCATGATTCAGCGGCTTCTTGAAGCGTTGGATCAGCTGTTCGTGCTTGCTGCCATCCGTCCAGGTCTTCCACTCGGCCGGATCGTTATTTGAGCTGGAAATTATCGGTGCGAATTCCAGGCTGCGGAGTTTGTCGCGGTAGCGCCACGCTTGTATAAGCGCCTGCAGCTTGGGCGGACGTTGGCACAGGGCTTCATCGTCGAGATCCTTTTCCGCTGCTGACAGTGCCTCGGCATCGGCCAGTAGCTCATCGCGGGCGGCCTGCAGTGCATGAAAATAGCGGGTAGCTGCAATCCGGCTATAGGCCACCACTTGCGCCTTATAGCCATTGGGCAGGATGTGGGTGACGTAGTGTCTGAGGATATCGCGCGCCTTGTCGGCAATCAGCGCTGGGGCATCGAGGATATGGCCTTTGGTGGCGTACTTTTTCTTGATCAGTTCCAGCTCGTCCTGGCTGTGCTCGCGGAACAAATCCTCGAACAGCTCATCCAGGCTGGCCCCGTCTTTCACAGCGCCCTGGGCAGTGCGTCCTTCGTAAAGCACAGGCACTGTCGCGCCATCTATCTCGGCTTCCTTGATGGTGTATTTGTCGATGAACGCACCGAAAATTTCGTGGGTGCGTTTTTTATCGCCCATGATGATCGGTGTACCGGTAAAACCGATACGAACGCAGTTGGGCAGGCCCGCCAGCAGGTTTGCGTGTAGATCGCCGGCCTGGGTACGGTGCGCCTCATCGATCAATGCCAGAATGCTCTCGTCATAGTTGAGCACCTCGAACAGTTTGCTTGCCTGGTAGATCGCGCGCTTTTCGGCAGCTTTCAGGGAAGGCGCAGCGTTCACAGGGATCAGTGCCTCCCCATCTTCCTCTTGCTCGGTGTTGCGATACTTCTGGATGGTGGCGAATACCAGGCCGGGGCCCTGCCGACGTGCCAAGGCTTTAACACCCTCAATATTGGAGGCCACCTCTGGCAGTTCACCGCTCAGAGCAGCGGTGGCAGCGAGTTGGTTTTGCAGGTCTTTACGGTCAGTGACCACGATGATCTTGAAGCGACGCAGCTGGCTATCTGTGCGCATCTTGCGCACAAGAAACACCATGGTCAGGCTCTTGCCCGAGCCCTGTGTATGCCAAACGATCCCGCCGCGTTGGTCACTCTCGCCATGCTCAAGGCGCGTCTGCCCGCGTTTCATGCGGGTTACCGTGCGGTTTACCGCACGGTACTGCTGGTAGCGACAGGCTGTCTTGATGGTCTGCCCGCCAACCTGCATAAACAGCATGAAATGCCGGATCAGGTCGAGCAAATGGGCGGGCGTCAGCATGCCTGCCACCAGGCGCTCCTGCTCGGACAGTTTGGCTTTTCTCAAGTGCTCGACTACTGACTGCTCGCTGCCGTTGCCATCCGGGCCAACCACTGTCTTCCATTGGGAGAAATGCCCAAAGCCTGCACCAATGCAGCCCACCCGTGCCTCGTCGAAGCTACTGGCGATCAGCAACTGCACGCTGGCGAACAGTGTCTCGTTGCCCTCGTTTTCCTCGACCTCGAAGGCCGCTTTGCGCTGGTTGCTGTAGCGGCGCAACTGATCGACAGCCTCGGCCAGCGGTTCTGGAATGGAGGGGCTCTTGCATTCCACCACTACCAGAGGGATGCCGTTTACCAGCAACACCAAATCCGGAACGATAAACTTTTTGCCACTGTTATAGCCGGGCGGGCAGTCCACCCGGTACTGGTTGATCACGCTGAAGTGGTTATTGCTGGGGGTGTCCCAGTCGATGTACTGGATAGTCTGGCCGCGCCCGCCTTCCCAGCCTGGGAGACCATCGACAGTGATGCCTTTGAGCAGCAGCTCAGTGACGGTCTGGTTGTTTTCCATCAGCTTGCCGGTACCCACACGGGTAATGGCCGCCAGCGCTTCGGCAATGCGCTCATTGTCCAGCCAAGGCTGACCGTCGCGCAGGTTGATGGCACGCAAGCGCTCGGTCAGTGCGCCCCGCTGAATGACTTCACTGAAGCTGCTGCGGCCAGTGATGGCTGGGTCGTCGAAGCTACCCTCGATATGCTTCCAGTTCAGCCCTTGTAACTGAGTTACAAAGGGTTTTTCGACGTCTTCCAGTTCCCAGCCCACGGGTTACTCCTTTAATCCAGTTCAGGCGTGTATGGGCTCATACAGGCTCATAGCGGCTCATAGCGGCTCATAGCGTTTTTAGCCGAGCTTATAGACTGCCCAACGCCGCTCACCGTGCTGTATCAATGCGCCATTGCCTTTCATTCGTTTGAGCAGTTTTGCCGCCTGATCAGGTGAAAGGCGACAAAGATCCATTACTTCAGAGCGCTGAATCTGCCCATGCTGCTGCACATAGTTCAAGACCATTTGTTCATGTTGAATGGGTGTGAAGCCTGCCTGGCGGGTATAGGCGGCTTTATCGCCCACTGCCTGGTACAGGCTGGCTGACAGCGTGTAGCTGCGCCCTCTGGTAGAACCGTGAGCCTCCACCAAGCCGGCTTCGGTCAGGGCTTCCAGGGTGCGTTTGGCGCTTGCAGTGTCGCGCTGGATCTGTACGGCCAATTCGTCGGCCGTGACGCGCTTGCTTTCGCGCAGGGCGGCCAGGGCGATCAGGCTGTCGATGGGCAGTTCGGCGTTGGTAGCGCGCTCCTGCTCGACTACCAGGCGGCGGAAGTCCAGGTCGGCCTCTGCAGTGGGCAAGCGCAGTACCACGCTCTGGGCGGTGGTGTAGCTGTAATCTGGGGCCGGTCGGCCAAATTTGAGCATGCCGCGGAAAATCTTGTCCACGCCTCGGCCGGAGCGTTCAACTACGCCAACGCGCTTCATGGCATCGGCCAGCGCCGGGTTGCGCGGGCGCGGTTCGGTCACCAGCAGATTGGTCAGGGTCACGCCATCAACCAGGCCACCGGGGTTACTGACCACCAGGGCATCGTCCTCCAGGCGCACATGCACCGCGCCTCTGCCGTGGTAATCGCGATGGACCAAGGCATTGGCGACGGCTTCACGAAAGGCGCCGAGATCGACCTTGGGCACTGGCACGCGGAACAGCCCTACCTGCAGTTCTTCCTCGGGGTTGTAGGGGCGGAAGTTGGTTTCCAGCCAGTCCAGTGCCTTGAGCAGCGGGAACCGGCGGAACTCGTTGAAGCGCACTGCCTGTTGGGCCAGCACCTGGAAAGCGAACTCATGGGTGGGCAGCAGTTGGCGCAAGGAGGTTTCCCGGCCGATCAAAAGCAGGCCGGTGAGGGTCGGTACACGCGAGCCATCGGCTTGGCGCGCGGTCAGTAGCAACGCACCGTCGAGGGCCTCGTCGTCCAACTCCAGCAGCACGCGGTCGCCGCCGAACTGTTGTACCGCCTGGCGCAGACGTTCGCGCTCCAGCGGGTCGAGGTCGGCGAGGGTGGCACCGGCTACCGGCTGGGCGGAGACATCGAGCAGGCCGAAACTGCTCGCCCGGCTGTTGCGCTCATGCGGCAGCATGGCCACGCATTCGGGGGTGCCGTCGTGCTTTAGCCGGCGGCGCAGGTATACGCCGCTGGTTGTGGCAACCTCGCCCAGGGCTTTAGGCACATGGATACGCGCTACAGTCACGCCGTCGATGTCGAGCGCTTCGGCCTTTACGCTCAGCGACGGCGAGGTACGCGCTGCGACCATGCCGGCCAAGCCTTCCAGCAGGCGATGCTCGGGATGCAGGCCGGTGGGTGTGCCGTCGTCCTCGACGCCCAACCACAGCTCACCGCCCTCGGCATTGGCCAGGCAGATCAGCGCCTCGATCAGCTCGCGGTCGGGGAGCTTGCTGCGGTCGCTCTTGAACTCGACGGTAAGGGATTCGCGGGGCGGCAGGCGATGGGGCATATCAGGGTTCCATTTGTCCAACAGGCCGTTGAACGATTTGTGCACAAATCATGACAATGCTTCCCCCAGCGAGGTGACGCGCACGTAGCCGGTCAGCAGATCATTCATCAGGCCTACTTTGCTGTATCGGAGCTTCACCAAGGTGCTCTCTTCTGCGCTTAACCGTTCTACAGCCGCTTGATATTGATCGACAATCTTCACCTGCTCTGTCAATGGCGGAACAGGCACCGCGAGTAGGCGAATATCACCAACGCGCACATGACCGACTGTCGAGCCACCTGCCTTGTCAATCAAGACACGCTGAACAGGTTGCGACATAAGCGCAATCAGCATGAAGTCACTACGCAAAAGTGAGGGATCTGGCTGATACATCATCATGCGTTGCCCCAAACAAGCCTCCTGCATATCGGCAGGAACCAAGCACACTTCGCCAACAGGTGCTTCTCGTGTGATTAGTACATCACCTGGGCGAGGGCGCCCACGCTGCGTCCAGATTTTGTAAGATGCCTCGTCAGTGAATACGAGTTCTGTGAATACAAATCTCCCATCACGAACATTCGGAGTTCGAACAACTGGATGACCGCTCTCCACAATCGGTGGCGTGCGGTTTTTGCAGTCAATCACAGCCTCACAGACACTTTCCGCCGGTTTTACTTCCCACTCCTTTGGAATCCACCCTAGCGGCGATTCCTTATAAAGCTGCGGTGCTTCGCTCTGCGGTGGTCGCAGTTGGCCATGGACGTTGATTCCGCGAGATAGCAGGTCGTGCAGCAGGCCGTGCTTGACGACTTTGAGCTTGTCGATCAGAGCCTCGGTTTCGCAGATAGCAGTGTCGAGGGTGTCGAGGATTTGGACGATGAGTTTTTTTTCAAGATTGGGCGGGTTTGGTACCTGAATATTGCCAAACTCGGCACCTGATATTTCGAGAAAGGTTGTTCCTGAGGCTCGACGGACCAGCTCAGGTTTAACCTTCTCAAAAAGGTGAAAATAGTACCCTCCATCGGCGAGGTTCTTGAAAATAATCGACTTGAAGCCTTGGTTGGTTGCCATCGAAACAGCATTGATAGCTCTGGCCCCAAGTGTTGCCCGAGTAGTAACCATCAACGAGCCTGCAGGAAGCAAATTAGCTCCACTGCCATTTAGCCCAGTGTGACTGATGTGCTCTTGTGTGCGATGCAGCAGTTGAGTTTGCGTGCTACTGATCTCGCCAGGCGTAACCCACGGAATATCTCCATGCCAGTAGGAAGGTATCTCCCGCGAGGGCGTACCCCCGCCAGTAATTGTGCCGATTTCGCGAATCGCAAGACGTTCCCAGTCGCAAGGTAACTTCTGCAGGAAATCTTCGTATGGGTTATTGGCCTGCTCACACATACCCCAGCCCCCTCAAGAACCCTTGTAGCGCCAGCGCCGCAGCATCTCGCTTGTGCTCGATCTCGTTCAGTGTCACCCGATACTTGTCCCACCAATTCTCTAAGGCAGCAGCGAGTAGCTTGCGTTGCGCGGTGATATAGCGCTCGACGATGGCCTGCATATCGTTGTGCAGAATGGTCAACAGCAGCTCGGCGGCTTGTGGTTCGTCCAGCCCGTCGACGGCCTGATTCAGGTGGCTGGCGAAGTTATCCTGCCGGTTTCTGAGCAGTTTCTTCACCTTGGTCAACTCGGCCTTCCAGGCCTTGAGCTGGGCTTCGTCGACGGTGTTCTCCTCGTCATCTGTATCAGTCGCGCTGTCAGCCTCGTCAGCCTCTTCCCCCTTGCTTGGGGATGCGGCCTTGAGCTGACTATCTAGTTTGACCTTTTCCGCTTCCAGCTCGGCCAACTCGGCAACGAAATCACCGAGCAGGAATTTCACTAGCTTGTGCTCGAGCGGGCTATGCTTGCTGGTCTTGTCTTCCAGAGCAGTGATGATGCTCGTGCGCCAGGCATCGATAACACCCCGGCTGCCGCGGGCCATCAGGCCGAGAAAGTCATATTTGCTCTGGTACCAGAAACCAGCGACGATGCCCCTCACCTGGAAGGGGTCGAGCAGGCCGATGCCTTCCAGCGTCTTGCTAAAACTGGCCAACAATTCACCGCGCAGTTCGACCATTGCAGCGCTGTTATCTAGCTTTCCTGCCAGTGCGGTGATACGCGGACTGTGTTCGTGCCACCAACGCTCGAATGCCTCACGCAGGGCGGCTTCCTTGGCCTGCAGGCCTGCATTGCCTTCGATTGCAGGCTTGATGTCGGTGCGGCGGGTAAGGTCGATGTGGAAGTCTAGATACTGTGCGTCGCGCTCCACGAACAGATCGTGCGGATCGAGGCCGTGGGCGGCGAATAGCTGCGCTTTAGCTTGAACTTCGGCTTTGGGCACACCCCCCAGCAGGTGCGCACGCACATCATGCGGCTCGGGCGGCGGTGCGTTATCCACGTAGCGGCGGATGTTCAGGTTGTAATCGTTGTCGCGCAGGGTAGCGATATCCACCACGTCGCTGAGGGCTTCGATCCGACGGAATTCGTCGAAGGCGGTTGTAATCTTCTCGATATGCTCGGGCAGCAGGTAGTTCTGCGCACGGCCCTCGAAGTATTCGCGGTCGGCGTTGATAAACAGCACCTTGCCCTGGCGCTCAGCAGGTTTTGCGCTGACACGGTTGGCACCTTCCTGCTTCTGTTGGCGCAGGATCAGGATGCAGGCCGGGATGCCGGTACCGTAGAACAGGTTGGCCGGCAGGCCGATTACGGCTTCGAGCAGGTCGTTCTCGATAATGCCAGCGCGGATGCTGCGCTCCTCACCGCTCCGAAATAGCACGCCATGGGGCAGTACGGTGGCGATCATGCCCTCGTCGCGGGTTACGGCGAGCATGTGCTGGAGGAACATCAGGTCGGCTTTTTTCGAGCCAAGCGGCACCTCGCCGAAGCGGAAGCGCTGCTCGCGGAATGTCGGGTTCCAGGCCAAACTGCCATCCGGGCTTTTCTCGGTATGGCCCCAGTTGATGGAGAACGGCGGGTTGGTGAGGACTCGGTCAAAGCGGCGCAGTTCGCCGGCCTCGATATGCCGGGGGTCGGCCAGGGTGTCTTCGTTCTCCAACCAGGCGTTGCTGATGCCATGCAGCAGCATGTTCATCTGCGCGATGGACCAGACGGTACCGTTGAATTCCTGGCCGAACAGGTTGGCTTTGCGGCCATCTTCGCCGTGTTCGTCGATGTACTCCTTGGCTGCAATCAACATGCCGCCCGAGCCGCAGCAGGGGTCGTAGACATCGTGCGCCAGAGTCGGCTTGAGCAGGTGCACCATCAGCCGCACAACCGAGCGCGGCGTATAGAATTCACCGCCTTTCTTGCCGGCCGAGTCGGCGAACTCGGCGATCAGGTACTCATAGGCAGCCCCGAGCAGGTCGGGGAATTCAAAGTCGCTGTTGCGAAGGCGCACATCGCCGAAGTGACTGATCAACTGGCGCAGCTTCTGATCCGGAATCTTGCCCTGGCCGACCTTGCGGGTGAAGTCGATGTGCTCCAGCACCCCTTCCAGGGAGACATTGTTTTCCTCAATGCCGCCCAGCGCCTTATTGAGCAGGTTGCCGACGTTGATGTGCGCTTCATTAAGCAAATACCTGAAGCGTGAATGGCTGGGCACCCAGAAATTGCCATCACGCTTGTACCAGCGCGGGTTTTCCGCCGTGACAAAGGCCTCGGCCTTGCTCTTGCCGGCGCTTATCTCATCGGCAACGACCTGTTCATAGCGCTCCTCGAAAACGTCGGAGCAGCGCTTGAGGAACAACATGCCAAAAATGTATTCCTTGAACTCCGAGGCGTCCATCTTGCCGCGCAGAATGTCGGCAGCCTTGAACAGATGGCGTTCCAGTTGTTGCAGCGTGAGGGGCATTGCGCAATCTCTTGTGGGCACTCAGGGAACGGATGCCGATCCTGATGGTAATAAATGCCGGTGATTGTATCCCAATCCAAGCTCAGTACTGAGCGGTCTCGGCTGCATGGGCCAGTAAACCGGGGTAGCACAGGGGCAACGCTCGGGTCAGGGGGGGGGCTACATCTGCGAGGTGGTGCTGTGATCGGCTCTGGTCTGTAAGACAGGCTGCCAGGGAGGTAATGAGCCGCTGGCTCTTGTAGGGAAAAGGCTTGATTGAAAGAGGCTGAGTCTGATTTTACGGGCTGTTCAGAGAAGCGTTTTGTAGCGCCTTTCTCAATGGAGCTGCAGCGCTTGAAGCTTCGAACCTCCAAATCCCAGGCACAAAAAAAGACGCCCGAGGGCGTCTTCTTCTTAGGATTTGGTGGAGCCGGGGGAATCTGAATCTAAGTCATAATTTGATGTTTTGAATGTATAAAGCCTATTATCTATTCTCACGGGAATACCAATGGGAATACATTTTTTAGCGCTACCGTCCGTGAAAGTGATAACTGGATGTAAGCTCTGTGTGCAGAGAAATGTCGCTAATACCACATGCAACTTGGTAGTGATTCCATAACGTCACTGCCCTCGGCGGCAAGAAACCATATAGAACATTTACGCGGACGATCACGTTGGTTCGATGGAATGCTGTCTTCGTCCGCATGATTGGTTTGACCGCCAGAAATGAGGAAGCGCAACGGTATCCCCAAGGTATCGCAGAAATTATGGATTGTGGTTGTCAGGCCAACGCGACTGGCAGATCGATCAAAATCTGAGCGTTCAACGGGCGTCGACCGGAGTTCTCAGGAGCTTGTACCGAGCCCAGTGCTGTACCAATTCTCCGCCGCTTTCTGCCCCTTCTAGACACCTCTCTAAAGAAAAAAATCAATTCTTGCAAACTGACACCCTCAGGACTAAAATGCCCACAAAGGCGCATAAGTGCGCACTACTGCGCAGTCCAGATTGGTAACATACCCATGTCAAAAGTAACGGTTTTGCTTGATGAGCAGGAATTTCTGCGGCTTGGATCATATTGTGAGCAACGCGGTTTTAAGAAAAGTACTCTCATTGCCAGGCTTATCCGCGAACACTTGAATAGTGAGAATTTTCCTGAGCTTAAAAATGTTTCGCTTAGCAGCCATCAGACAGCTAGTGTTAAAGTCAGTTAGAGGTGCAACAATCAGGGGGACTTGAATGGTGCGATTTGTGTATTTGCTAGATATAAACTCATGGTCCGAGTAAAGCAAGAACACACAGAGCCAGAGCTAAAAGTCCGCCGTCTATATTGCAAGGCGGGCTTCAGATTTGACATGCACATAGACGACTACCCTGGGTGTCCTGACATAGTTTTTGCAATGCGCCGCATAGCTATTTTTGTTAGCCGCTATTTCTTGCATCAACGCCGAGGCTGTAATAAAGCAAAGCTTCCCAAGGAACGGAAGTATTAGTGGTTTTTGAGAAAATAAACTTACTAAATTGAAATGCATGCGTGGTGTCGGAGTTTGAAGCTGCCAACGGAAAACACTATCTAGTCGCTTGATAGAAATGATAGCATCAGTAGATGAAGAAAAATTTGATGAGCAAAAAAGGCCTTAGCGTCGGAGTTGTAGATTTTTTCGCTGGTTGCGGAGGTGCGAGCTACGGGTTTGCTCACGCTAAAGTTCCAGGCGCACGCGTTGAGGTCATAGCCGGTATCGATAATGACAAGCATTGTTGCGCAACCTACCGCCGCATGCTTGATCATCCCGCACACGAGCTTGATATTGCTGGGTTAGTTGATGAAGACAATAAAACTCTCGACGCGCTGATTGAGTCGTGGGACCTATCAAGATTTGATAAAATCATTCTTATTGGTTGTGCGCCGTGTCAAGGGTTCTCAGCTCACAGAAAGTCTATAGTGGGTAAGGATCACCGTAGAAGTTTGTTCGGGATTTTTGCAGAAATAGCCACTCGTATTGGTCCTGATGCCATATTTATGGAGAATGTTCCAGATATGTTCTCCAAGAAGCACTGGCAGTATTACGCGCCAGGGCGTGACTTATTAAAAAGTTCTGGTTATTTCATTCGCAGTAGAATTTACAATTTTGCCGACTTCGGACTCCCGCAAGAAAGATTTCGAGCGATTATGATGGCTTTTCGTGGAGAGTTTAACGTTCCTACGCCGGTTTACGATTATTCCGAGCATAAAACAGTTCGCGATGCTATTTCCCACTTCAAGCCACTCGCAGCTGGTGAGTCAGATGATGCTGATCCAATGCATGTTGTATCTAAGCATCGAGCCGCAACTGTGGACATACTAAAACAAGTTCCACTCGATGGCGGAAATAGACCGCTTGGCGTAGGCCCATCATGTCTGGATAGAGCAAGAGAGAAACATGGTGGCTACACCGACGTTTACGGAAGACTTGCATGGGATAAGCCAGCGGTAACAATAACGGCCCGGTGTCGGACGCCGTCTTGCGGACGATTTACTCACCCGCAGCAACATCGAGGTCTCTCGATAAGAGAGGCGGCTACTCTTCAAGGTTTTCCTGAAAATTTTGTATTTGAGGGTCCATTTGACGACAAATATAAGCAAATCGGAAATGCTGTGCCTCCTTTGGTTGCTCAAAAGATGGCAGAGCACATGATTGAAGTACTTATTAAAAGTCATGATGGAATTCAAGATCCAATTTCTGATGTCGAAAACGACATCGTGTCACCTATAGGTCCAGGTTTTGCGATAAAAATCAACGGAATTAAGAAAAAGCGCAGCAATAATTTTGAAAACGCAGAGATTGCGCCTAATGAGTAAGCCAACTGCTATTGATCTCTTTTGTGGGGCGGGAGGGCTTTCGCTCGGATTAAAACAAGCAGGCTTTGATGTTCGCGCAGCTGTTGAGTTTGATCGGTTGGCCTCCAAGACCTATAGGCGAAACCTTGGCGATCATCTCATTGAGGCTGACATTCACTCACTGGATCCAGCTAGAGTTTTAGAATATTCGGGGTTAAATAGAGGCGACTGTGATCTTGTTGCGGGTGGCCCGCCCTGCCAAGGTTTCTCGATACAGAGACGGGGGGCTGATCAAGACGCCAGAAATGACTTGGTTTTTCAATTCCTTCGATTTGTAGACGGTATTAGGCCAAAGTTTTTCCTAATGGAGAATGTATCTGGACTTATGTCAAAGAGAGGAAAGCCTTTCCTTGATGAGCTTATAGATCGCTTTACAGATCTTGGCTACCATACCCATTTAGCAAAGCTGGAGGCTGCTGCTTATGGCACACCTCAACTAAGAAAAAGAGTCATATTGATTGGCGGGCTTTTTGAATATGGAAAAATATTCAAGTATCCGGAAGAGATTCTGGGGCCAGATAGTTATCGCACCGTTCGGCAGGCAATCTCAGACCTGCCATCACCGCCTCTAGACGGTTCTCCTCACCCTATAGTACTTAACCATGCTAGAGAGGCAAGGATGTCTCAAATTAATATCGAACGATTAAAACATATTCCTCCTGGTGGTGGGCGAAATGACCTTCCAGACCACCTTCAGTTGCCATGCCATAAAAATAATCCCTCTCATAGACATGTAGAGGTATATGGAAGATTGGCATGGGACAAACCCTCAGGCACCATTACAGCAAGATTTGATAGCTTTACTAGAGGTAGATACGCTCACCCAGTTGAACACCGTAGCATAACGTTACGAGAGGGCGCTAGACTTCAGACGTTCCCAGATGATTTTTCATTTGATGGGAATCGGGAAGAAGTTGCGCGTCAAATTGGCAATGCAGTTCCTCCTGTACTTGCAAAAGCACTCGGAAATTCGGTGATAGAGGCCCTGTATTCTTGTAAGTCAAATATGGCAAAGGGCATGAGTTTTAATTTTGGTCATGAAAGTCCACAGATTCAGCTGAATTTTTAATTGTTCATGGAAAGAGCTAATATATGATTTTTGACCGCTGGCAGGCTCCTGATCGTGATAGCCCAACTACAGTAGGGTTTGAGTTTAAAGTCGAAATTGGCACACAGCTCGACGCCATAATGAGAGCTGAGGGAAAGAGGGGCACTCTTGATGGTGTTGTCAAAACATCATCAGGAGACAATCTTAGTCGGCCTCGACGCTGGCATAAAATGTTTGAGCGTATGGGGTTGTTGTATCCAGACTCAGACGGTAATACTCAGCTTACTGATTTAGGTTTAACGATCCGCTCAGCTCAAAAAAATGCCGCTAAGGAATATAGGAGGCTGCTGGCTAAACAAGCTATATCTGTCCTTCGTAAATATCAGCTACGAAATCCTGCTGACATTTTAGATGGCGGAAGATACCCTGATCACTGCGATATCCACCCTTATTGGGCGTTATGGAAGGCCGCCATCGAGCTTGATGGGAAACTGCACTGGGACGAGCTGAATCGAGAATTGATGTGGGTACTTAAGCATTCTGATTTGGATGCCGCCATTTCAAAAATACGAAGAGCCAGATTAGAGCCAGGATATGATCCCGTCACGGGCGGAGGGCCCGTTACTAGGCTTCGCGAGAGAGCGTATGACCAATCTAGCGCGCCTGATGACCGAGATCCTTCTGGGCAAGTCCGAGACCAAAAAACAACTCCATGGTTCAAGCGTGCAGGCCTGGGTGAGTTACTGATGGTAATGCCTGGGCGGACTGGAGGGGGATATTGGAAGATCCACGACGACATTATAGATTTGCTCGCCCAGGAAGTTAAATCGGCACCAGTTTACAATGCGTTCGAGACAGATCAGGAGTGGTTTTCTTACTTCGGGACCGCTGAGTCACTGAACAGTAGCTATGAATCTGAAACTCATGAACCCACTGTAATTGAAAGTTGTAAGCACCTATATGAGCTTGTCCTAGAGCGCCATAATGTTGTTTTCTATGGTCCTCCTGGAACAGGGAAAACTCATGCCTCATTAAATCTTGCCTCCGAATGGGAGCGGATTAATGGTGCTGGAAGTGTCTTCAAGGTTACATTTCACCCATCTTACGGATATGAAGATTTTGTTCAAGGGTATAGGCCTAAGTCTGATAATCCATCATTATTTTCGCTGAAAAATGGTATTTTTTTGGTCGCGGCTGACCAAGCTAGAAAGATAGAAATTGAAAATAAAAAAGTTCTGCTGGTGATTGATGAAATAAATAGAGGTGATATATCAAGGATTTTTGGAGAGCTAATAACTTATATTGAAAGTGATAAACGTGGCATTAGGTGTTTCTTAGCGCAGCAGCCAGAAGCCGATTTCTACGTGCCTCAAAATATTTATTTTTTAGGCACCATGAATACTGCGGATAAAAGTATTAGTCTTCTTGATGTTGCAATGAGGCGTCGATTCGCTTTTGTAGATTTTCCACCTGATTCCACAGCGTTTGAGAATATATCGACCTGGGCTGACTCTGTCTGCGGAATACCATTGGGGGATATTCTTAATCAATTAAATGATAAGTTGTCGGAATCTGGAATAGAGTCAGACAGAAGCATTGGTCAAGCACTTCTTAAAGTTGATGCAAGTGAAGATGCTCCGATATCCAGCCTCCGTAAGCGTTTTGAGTTTGATATCATCCCATTGATTTCAGAATATTGTTATTTAGATAAGCATAGAGTTCAAAGGGTCTTGGGGGGGTTGGTCAATACAGATGGTAAATTCCCCCATAAAAGTGATTCCGATTTCATGCAGGCTTTGCGCGAATGGCTAGGAATTAATGACGCTGCGACTTTTTCAAATGACTGGCTTGCCGAAGGTGATCTAACAAAAAGTAGCTACGAGTCGAGTGAAATTTAATGTTTGCTCAAGCTAGAATAGATCCAGGCTTTCATGTCGTGGTAGAGGGAGGCGCTGAGCATGTATTAATGGGGGTCTCTCACGTACTGTCTGATCCGGTTCAACGAAGGATTATACAAAAGATTGTTGACGTAACTGACATAGGTGATGGCAAGGTAAGGATCAAGCATTCTAGCCGGTTAATCGTGGGTAGGGTAAAAATTGGGCCTTACACAATAACAACGTCCCCTCCATTTGGTGCTGATGTTTTTCTATTGTTGGTGCTTTATGCAACTCATGGTGAATTGCGAAAGTTTAATCTAGAAAATTTTAGTGGTGTTAAAGTTGGAGTGCTTAAGCATGACATGTTTTTGAGCGTAATGTCATCTATATTGGTGGCTCAAGCGGAAAGCTTGCTTCAAGGGCATATTTCGAAAGCTTATGTGAAAAAAGAAACTTTTACAAAAAATCTTCGTGGTAATATTGTTTGGTCTAAGAATTTTGGGCGGCATCCGTTAGAGGGGCTAAGGTGCCGGGTTTTCGAGCAGGATGCTGACAATCTTCTCAATAGGATTGTTCTTGCCGGCTTGGAGGTGGCCTCAACTATTTTAGAGAAAACTTCAAAAGCTTCTGCTGCATCGACTCAGCTCTTTATTTGGCGCCAAATTTCATCGAAAGGCCACCTGCTTCCAACGGACTTTGATTTGGCTGATCGGAATATTTCTCGCCTAACTGAAAGTTATCGACCGCTAATTCAGATAACAAAAGCTTTGGTTCTTGGGGTAACACCTCTCGATTTAACTGAAACCGGCAGCGCCAGGCTGAATGATCTTGATTTTTCGATCCCTTCACTCTTCGAATCGTTCCTCTTGAGATTGTTAGCTCCTTATGCAGCTAAGCTGGGTCTCCGACTGGTATTTAAGAACGCTGACCGCCATGCTCTAATTGATGAGACAGGGAAAACATATCGAAAGGTAGAGCCAGATATCACTGTTTACAAGGGAATTAAACCGGTAGGCGTAATCGACGCAAAATTCAAACCTAGGTATGTAGAAAGCTCTCCCCAGAATTCAAGCGAACCTTTAGGTAAGGTCACGAACGAAGATATTTACCAGCTGTTTTTTTACCAGTCTAGGCTGCAAGCAGTTTTCAGTCAAAGCATTCCACCTAGAGCCATTATTATAGCGCCTAAACTATCGCCAAGTGATGTCGCACCCCCTGATATTAAAAGCCGGACTGTTGTTTGGTGTGAAACAAACAGTGGGGTCTCAAGACCGTCTCTAAAAGTGCTTCCTATTCAGCTACAGGATGTACTTAAGATGTTGCTTCATAAGGGTGAATGCGAAGTTGTTGAAGAGTGCTTATCTGAGATTGCTGCGGAATTGAAGCTTATGGCTTCTTGAGTTTTAGATGCTTAATTTAAAAGATGAAAAGTCCATGGTTTTTCTAAACGACGAGCGAGTAGTTGTACGGTCAGCAAATAGTAATACTGGGTCGCTTTACTGTATTGATCAAGGTGATGGGTAAGAAACCAAACCACATGCTTTCTCTGCCAGGCCCAAGGAGTTTCTCGCTGCCAACGTTTAGCTATCTCAGCTTGGATAAACTTCGCCTGCCGCAAATGGCGTTGCCGCGTCGCAAACGAGCCAGTCAACACGCCAGCCAAGAACAACTCCATATCGAATAGCTTACTCATGACCGTCCTCCAATGTAGGCCGCGACTACGTCGATCCGACCGTGCCCAAGCTCATAGCTGATTTGCATTCTGGCCCCTCGATCTAGGTGCTTATTTATCTGACAAGATTGGCCGCCACTGATGGGCGCGGGGTGTTGGGTGATATGCTCGTAGCGCTCACATGCGTACGCCGCTCGTAGCTCATGGAGGCCCTTGAGGTTGTGTGCATGCAAGACGTCCCGTGCAGGACGGATGATTGCTTGCAAAACATTCAGATAGCTTTCGTTAGGTGCAATCAGGTTGCGGCTTCCTGCAGGTGACACCTGCCTTGCAAATCCAAGTGCACCTTGAACCTGGTCGTCCACCGTAATCCAACGTGGCGCCGAGGCCCCGGCTCGGCCACCTTTGGTGCCATCCTGAATGTTAATTCTGCCTAGGTCGTTAGCCTCACGGGTTAGCCGTGGCAGATCAGCCAGGATGGCCTCACGCAGGCGCATGCCGGTAGCTCGCGCCAACAGAACAATCGCTGCGGCCCGTTGCTGATGATCGCGACAAAGCGCATCGACGATCTGCTTAACCTGTGCGCGGTCTTGGCCTTGCGGAGCCGATTGGCGAACTCCGATGCGCTGCATACCCAATGCCTTGCTTGGACTGGGCAATTTCACGTACTGATCACCGCGAAGCGCCGACATGGTCCTGTTAACGCTGGATAGGCGATTTTGTGCGGTGCTGACAGCAAGGTCACCGCGCCTAACCATGTCGCACAGGTACGCCGCATAGTCGGCCAGCACCTCCCGATCAATCATCCGCGCATCATTGATACCTGGCCCTCGTTCGGAGCGGCACCACTTCACGAATGCCTGCCATCGATCACTATGCGCCTTGACCGTACCGTAGTGGCCACCGCCGAACATGTCTTTCAGCGCCTGCGGCCCTGCATAGCTCAATTGCCTGCCATAGCCGAAATTGCGGCCATCACGTCTACCCACCAATGCCATGTCGCTCACCTCATCCTCCGATCTCCGATCCTCGCCCCACGTCATCCCGCCAAGAATGTTGAGTGTTATCAGGGATCAAGGCCCCTGCGACCTGTGGGGAATGTCCACTACGCGGGACTGGCGGCTCCTTACATCCGGGAGCAAGGGCATCTCATGATCTGGCCTCCTGAACACCGTTGCCGGTGGGCGGGTGGAGGCAGTGCTGGCTGACTAAACCAGCGCCTGAAGATCCTGAGCCATGTGCAAGCAGCAATGCGATGACTGGGGCATACCTGACTGTCAGTCAGGTGCAGTCCATTCCTTGGTCTGCGGCACCATCATCTACAGCGCTGTTGCTGGTGACATCGGCGTTTGTCACGCCGATTGTCACGAGGGGGAATGCCGCAAAGCCTTGGGCGATCAGGGCTGCAGCAGTGTTAGAAGTGCCCGTCTCTTTCCACAGAAAGAGACGGGCACAGGTTGGCGCAATATTTGGCCAAGCGGATAGGTTGCTGCAGGGCAACGAGGTACGGTGTATCTGGCGCACGAGCGCTAAATGTGTAAGAGCATCCATCACATGGGTAGTGACCGGGCGAGCTACCGGATGCGAATCGCCCTTGGGGAGAACCACCGCGAGAGCGGCGTGACCTTGAAGGCTCGGGTCACCTGGGGTGCTGTCATCGACAGCGCTTGCACGGCCAGTTCTACGCCTGCGGATGAACGCGGTCAAGGGCCGATGCTCAGCGCTCTTGGGAACGTGAAAAGCGATTATCCATCGGTGGAATTCCGTGGTAAACCCCGGACAACGTCTTAGCTTTTAGCTCTTCAAAGTGAGGTCCATCCAAACAGGGCGGCTTTGCAGCCCTGTTTGGATGGACCCGTGCTGAAAAGCGGGAAACGAGACTGCTTTCCCTGAATCTTGAGCGCTCAGTTGCTGTCGCCGCCGTTATTGCGCCTTTACAGCGCTAGCGGATCGGCACCACGTTCTTGTCTCTGACTTGGCCATATGCTGAGGCAAGCAGGCTGCCGGTGGCGGCCTTCTGGATGTACTCACTCCACCAAGCCATCATCGGCCGTCGTCGCTCGATGTAGTCGGCTCGGTTGTAGGCACTGCGCACCTCATCCTTGTCGACGTGCGCCAACGCCACTTCGATGAGCTCCGGGTCCCACCCATGTTCATTTAATATGGTGCTGGCCATCGAGCGCATGCCGTGGCTGACCAAGCGGTCCTGAAAGCCCATGCGTTTCAATGCCATGTTGGCGGTCTGGCTATTGGCATGAGTACGAGGGTTTCGGTCTGCCGGGAAGACGTATTCCCGATGACCACTGTGAGACTTCAGTATCTCCAGCAATGACATGGCTTGATCGCTCAACGGGATGCTGTGCGGGCGACGCTTCTT
Organism: Pseudomonas kermanshahensis; assembly: GCF_014269205.2. Taxonomy (NCBI): domain Bacteria; kingdom Pseudomonadati; phylum Pseudomonadota; class Gammaproteobacteria; order Pseudomonadales; family Pseudomonadaceae; genus Pseudomonas; species Pseudomonas kermanshahensis. The sequence continues at coordinate 4,997,504 of NZ_JABWRY020000001.1, read as the reverse complement.
CATCCGCTCTGGCGGGATGGTCCAGACACGCCTTTCAAAATCGATGTCTGTCCAACGAGTAGTCGCCGCCTCGGCTGGGCGAGTCATGGTGTGCAACTGCCATTCGATCAGGCAGCGGGTCGTGCGCTTGATACTGGCGTTCGCTATTTCCAGCATGAGTTCAGGAAGCTCCTCGGGTGGTAGCGCCGCCATGTTTTCTTTCTTCGGTTTCTTGAATACCGCCCGAATCCCGCTAAGCGGGTTCGCGAAAATCATTCCCGAATTGACCCCGTAGGTCATGATCTCGTTGAGGCGCTGGCTAAGCCGCTTCACCGTTTCCAAGCTGCCTTTGGCTTCGATAGGGCGCAGGATTTTTATCACCATCGGTGCGCTGACTTCTGAGATCGGAGTCGATTTCATGCTCGGAAAAACGTGCAGCGTGAGTGAGCGCCAGATGTCCTCGGCATAGGCCGGCGTGACCGAGTCCTTTTTCAGCTCGAACCAGGCGCTAGCTACTTTCTCGAACGTATGTTCCGTCTCGGCTAGCTTTGCCTGTGCGAGATCATTGCGCTGAGCTTTGGGGTCGATCCCCTGCGCAAGTACTTCCCTAGCCTCAACCGCTTTCCGCCGAGCTTGCGCCAGAGAGACCTCGGGGTAGGAGCCGAGCGCCATGTTAATTCGATTCTTGGTGATCGGATGCCTGTAGTTGAAATTCCACTGCATCGAGCGGTTGACCCGGACTCGGAGCTGGAGGCCGTCGCCATCCGTGAGGACGTAGTCCTTGTCTCTGGGCTTGACCGCCTTGAGCTGGCGGTCGGAGAGGCGAGCTGTTTGAGCGCACATGGGAGAAGCTCCATGACACCTTTTGGTATTCCCAAGATTAGCCCCAGGTAGGCTGGAATACCACCGGGAATACCGGGATGGCTGGAACTCAAAAAACCGTTGTGGCCCTCAAAAGAGCGGTAAACCCTTGATTTCACTGACTTCCAGGCACAAAAAAAGACGTCCGTGGACGTCTTTGTTTGATCATTTGGTGGAGCCGGGGGGATTTGAACCCCCGTCCGCCAGTACTCCGCTGTCGGTACTACATGCTTAGCCGTGTCTACTGATTTAATCCGCAGCCGCCCGACGGGCAGGGTGCTTTGGATGAGTTGGGTAAGTTTTAGTCGCTTTGCCCCCAACGTGCTACACGACGATCCTGTTCTGTATGACAATCATTTCGGGTTTACAGGCATCCCCTGATGATTGCTGGAGCCGAAGCTACCAGGAGAGCGGGCTCAGCTGCTTACGCAGCGAGAGCGTAACCCTCGTAGTTTTCGTCATTGGCAACTATAGAAAGTTGCAACAGTGGATTTACGAGTTCTGTTACCAACTCGGCATGCACCTAGAGTTTCGCTACCGGCGTCGAATCCTAATCGGCCCCACACTAGCTCTAGCTAACGCACCTTACGGCACGTGAGGCGAGTATACGCCATTGCGCGGGCGACGTCGACAACTGGTCCGGTCGCCCGCACCAGGGGTCACGAACCGCTGCCGCCGCTGCCTTTTTCGGTTTTTTCCAGGCGCTCCAGCACTTTGCTGGTGATGGCGATGCATTCTTTGGTGTCGCCCGAGGCCTGCGCGGCCTTGGCTTTGTCGACGTGCTCGGTCAGGGCTTTGTCCAGGCCTTCGGAGGTGGCGCCGGCGGTGGCCATGCTGTCATCGATCTTTTGCAGGTTGGTGGTGCAGAGGTCGTCGGCGGCAAACACCGGCGATGCCAACAAGGTGGCGGCCGCGAACAGGGCCGATAGCGCGGTACCTTTCATGGGTGTCTCCTTCTAAGGCCTCTGGAAGGTGGGCCTGTTAAGTGGACTGCGCAGATTTGGCGTGGGTTCAATCGGGATGCTGGCAGGGCGATATGATGCGGCTGTAGGGGGATTCTGAACTTGAAACTAAATGCTTCGTGGTGGATGGGTTTGGGAATTATCCTACTGGCGCTGCAGCGGTTTCTCTGTTGTCGATGATGGGCGTTGGGGCTAGTTTCCCTGGGTCGCTGAGGTTTGGCGACCGGGTGTGAGAGCCCGTTCCATTCAAGAGATTTACCGTCATGGTAGCTGTGCGCGGGCAGGCCTTGTGCCTGGCCGGTTTTCCTCCTTGTTTGGCCGGTCTCTCACCCCGCGTACAGCTGCCACCTATTCCTGTGAGAGGGAATGGGTGGGGCCTGATGCAATCAAACGAGAGAGAAATATGAAGAAGATTGTTCCTGATCCACCCAGCCAAACGTCGCCACGTCCGTTCTATACCATCGACAACAAGGTCCCTTCACCGGAGGCGTTGCTGTACGCCATTCAGCTGATGCGCGGGATTGAAGACACGTTGGACGAATACATTTGCGGCAATGCCGGTGAGCCGGGTATCGGCATGCTGGTGAATTCGGTGCATAACGTGCAGATGAGTAGGGCGTTGGCTGAGCTGGTGTTGGCGCGCGAGCCGTGATGTTAGTCAGTTGAGGCCAGTGGGGTCGCTGTGCGACCCATCGCAGGCAAGCCAGCTCCTACAGGGGGGTGTGCAGCTTTCGAGGGCAGTGTTAGCTCTGAGGTAGGAGTGGGTGAGCAGGGCATTTTTGGCGCCTGTGCGATCGAGCGCCGCCCGCGCGGCGCATCGCGAGCAACGCTCGCTCCTACGTCTGTTTCGGGCCAGTCACGCCTGTGCCTGCGCGCGCGATCGCCTCGTTTGTTCGACGCGATATCGCGCCATGCACCAAAGGCGGGTCGCGCGCATATGCCCCAGGAATAATTGGCCCGAAACAAACGTAGGAGCGAGCGTTGCTCGCGATGCGCCGCGCGGGCGGCGCTCGATCTCGCAGGCGCTGAAAACGCCTTGGCGAACACACCACACACCACCACTAGCCGATGCCAGGCCTTAGATAACACGCGGGCGGGTGACGCGGTCTACCAGGTAGACCAGGCCGTGATAGTCGATGCCGCTGTGGCTCGACAACCCGATTTCGCAGGTGCGGCTGGTGGAAATGCCTTCGCTGCAATACTGCACCGCATCCTTCAGGCTGCGCAGCGCGTGGGCATTGAGCTCTGGCGTGGTGAAGCCTTTGTCACCGGCAAACCCGCAGCAGTGAATACCTTCCGGGATCACCACCTGGTTGCTGCAACGCCGCGCCAGGTCGATCAGCGCTTGGCTTTCGCCTAGGTGCTGGGTGCTGCAGGTCACGTGCACGGCCACCGGCTCGTCCTGGGGGGTGAACTCCAATTTGTCCAGCAGGTGGGTGCGGATGAAGCGCACGGGGTCGTACAGGTCCAGGCGGGTGTCGCCCAGGTCTTGCACCAGGCGCAGGGTGCACGGGCTGGTGTCGCAGTAGATCGGGTCGAGGCCGCCGCGGCTGGCGTGCAGCAGGGCGTTGATCAGTTCCTGGCGCTTGTGCTCGGCCTGCTCTGGGTAACCTTTGGAGGCGAAGGGTTGGCCGCAGCAGAGGCTGTCGGCATTGTCGGGGAACACGACTTGGTAACCGGCTTTTTCCAGCAGGGCGCGGGTTTTGTCCAGCAGCGAGCTTTGTTCGCGGTCGGCATAGGCGGGGCCCATCACGCGCGAGACGCAGGCGGCCAGGTACACGACGCGGGGGCGGGCGTCGTTGCTCGCTGGGCCGAAGTCGATGGCGCGCAGCGGCTGGGGCATGGCGGGCGTCCATTGGGGCAGCCGGCCGTTGCTGGCGTTGCTCAGCGATGCGGTCAGGCGGCTTAGGCGTGGGGCGCCGAGCAGCTTGCGGGCGGTATTGGCGGCGGTGAGGGTGAGGCGGGCGCCACTCAAGGCCGTGTGGAAATGGTCGGCCAGCCAGTCGGCGGTTTTTTCGTGCTCGGCGGCCTGGCTGCGCAGCTTCTTCACCAGCTCGCCGGTGTTGATGCCGACCGGGCAGCGCTGGGCGCACAAGCCGGTGGCGGCGCAGGTGTCGAGGCCTTGGTATTGGTAAGTCTTGAGCAGTTCGCGTGTATCGACGCCGGCGCGTTTCTTGGCCTGGATATCACGCCACATGACGATGCGCTGGCGTGGGCTGAGGGTCAGGCCTTTGGACGGGCACACGGGTTCGCAGAAGCCGCACTCGATGCACTTGTCGACGATTTCGTCGGCAGCCGGCAGCGGCTTGAGGTTTTTCAGGTGGATGTCTGGATCGGTGCTCAACACTACGTCGGGGTTGAGGATGCCGTTGGGGTCGAGCAGGCGTTTGAGTGCCCACATCAACTGGTAGGCGTCATGGCCCCACTCCAGTTCCACGAACGGCGCCATGTTGCGCCCGGTGCCGTGCTCGGCCTTCAGCGAGCCACCGAACTCCACGGCCACCAGCTGTGCGACGTCGTCCATGAAGGCTTGGTAACGCGCGACTTCTTCGGCGCTGTTGAAGCCCTGGGTGAAGACGAAGTGCAGGTTGCCCTCAAGGGCATGGCCGAAAATGATCGCCTCGTCATAGTGGTGCTTGTCGAACAGCTGAATCAGGCGGTTGACGCCCTCGGCCAGTTGCTCGACGGGGAAGGTGACGTCTTCGATGATCACTGTGGTGCCGGTCTGGCGCACGGCGCCGACGGCGGGGAAGGTGTCTTTGCGGATTTTCCACAGCTGGTTGTACACCGCTGGGTCTTCGCTGAACTCGACCTTTTGCTCCAGGGGGTAGTCGGCAATCGATGCCATTACGTGGTGCAGTTGTTCGTGCAGCAGCGTCTGGCTGGCGGCGCGGGATTCGATCAGCAGCGCGCAGGCATTGTCTGACAGGCCTTTTACCCACAGGGGCATGCCGGGCATGTTTTGCACCGAGCGCAGGCTGCGGCGGTCGAGCAGTTCGACGGCGGAAACGGGCTGGCGCTTGAGCACGGTTACCGCGCGGCAGCAGCTCTCGACGCTGGGGAACACCAGCAAGGCGCTGGCCTTGTGCGGGTGGTCAGGCACGGTGTCGTAGGTGACGGCACTGATGAAGCCCAGCGTGCCTTCAGACCCAACCAGCAAGTGCTGCAGGATATCGAGTGGCTGGTCGTAGTCCACCAGCGCATTGAGCGACAGGCCGGTGGTGTTCTTCAGCCGGTACTTGTGGCGGATGCGGTCTGCCAGTTCGGTGTTGGCGCGGGTTTCGCGGCCCAGGCGGGCCAGGGCTTCCAGCAGGTCGGCATGGCTGTGCTCGAAGGCCGCGACGCTGGCCGGGTCTTCGCTGTCCAGGCGGGTGCCGTCGGCCAGTACCAAGCGCAGGCCCGCGAGGGTGTGATAGGTATTTTGCGCAGTGCCGCAGCACATGCCGCTGGCGTTGTTGGCGACGATGCCGCCGATTTTGCAGGCGTTGATCGAGGCGGGGTCTGGGCCAATCTTGCGGCCATAGGGGGCCAGCCAGGCGTTGGCCTGGGCGCCGATGACGCCGGGCTGCAGGCGGATCTGCTCACCCTGGCCGCGGATCTCGCGGCCGTTCCAATTGTCGCCGAGCACAATCAGTACCGAGTCGCTGATGGCCTGCCCAGACAGGCTGGTGCCGGCGGCGCGGAAGGTCACCGGCACGCGCTCGCGCTGGGCCAGCTGCAGCAGGCCGACCACTTCGTCTTCAGACTCGACGCGCACCACCAGCTTGGGGATCAGCCGATAGAAGCTGGCATCGGTGCCAAAGGCCAGGGTGGAGGTCGGGTCATCGAAACGGCGTTCGGCAGGTATCAGGCGCTCGACATCACGCAGGAACGCAGCGGGCAGGCTCATGCAATCTCCTCGCGGGGCCACGGCGTCTGGTGCGCCGCGTGCCCCGGTCAATCAGGCGGTGTTTCGTGGGGGCGCGTTCAGGCGCCCAGTTCGCGGACCAGCGAGTCGCGGGTGATCTCGCTGATCGACTTGGCACCGGTCAGCACCATGGCCACGCGCATTTCTTTCTCGAACAGTTCGAGCAGGTTCTTCACCCCGGCTTCGCCATGCACGGCGAGGGCCCAGAGGAAGGCGCGGCCGATCAGCACGGTGTCGGCGCCCATGGCGATCATGCGCACCACGTCGAGGCCGCTGCGGATGCCGGAGTCGGCGAGGATCTTCAGGTCGCCTTTCACCGCGTCGGCAATTGCCGGCAGGGCGCGGGCGCTGGACAACACGCCGTCGAGCTGGCGGCCGCCGTGGTTGGACACGACGATGCCGTCGGCACCGAACTTGACCGCGTCGCGAGCATCGTCGGCATCCAGGATGCCCTTGATGATCATCGGGCCTTCCCAGAAGTCGCGGATCCACTCCAGGTCTTTCCAGGAGATCGACGGGTCGAAGTTGTTGCCCAGCCAGCCGATGTAGTCGGCCAGGCCCGTGGGGTTGCCACGGTATTTGGAGATGTTGCCGAGGTCGTGCGGGCGGCCCATCACGCCGACGTCCCACGCCCATTCAGGGTGGGTCATGGCTTGCAGCACGCGGCGCATCGGCCCGTTTTTGCCGCTCATGCCGGAGTGGGCGTCGCGGTAGCGGGCGCCGGGTACGGGCATATCGACGGTGAACACCAGGGTCTTGACCCCGGCCGCCTTGGCCCGCTCCAGCGCATTGCGCATGAAGCCGCGGTCCTTGAGCACGTACAGCTGGAACCACATCGGCCGGTTGATGGCCGGGGCGACTTCCTCGATCGGGCACACCGATACCGTCGACATGGTGAACGGAATGCCGTGGGCCGCGGCGGCGCGCGCGGCCTGGACTTCGCCACGGCGGGCGTACATGCCGGTCAGGCCGACCGGGGCCAGGGCCACGGGCATGCTCAGGGTTTCGTCGAACAGCTGGGTTTCCAGGCTGAGCTCGGACATGTTCTTCAACACGCGCTGGCGCAGGGCGATGCTGGCCAGGTCCGAGACGTTGTGGCGCAACGTGTGCTCGGCGTAGGCGCCGCCGTCGGCGTAGTGGAAGAGGAAGGGGGGCAGCTTGCGTTGGGCCGCGGCGCGATAGTCGGTAGAGGCGGAAATGATCATGGATTCTCGCAGCGTTGCTTGAGGGGAATGCCGGGCGCAGCGTGGCGCCCGGCCCCTTTCACTTTAGTGATGAACCAGCATGCCGGTCAGCCAGTAAGCCTGGATCAGGGTGATCAGGCCCACGATGGTGGCGAAGAACAGGCTGTGCTTGACGGTGAAGCGGAACAGGTCCGATTCCTTGCCCACCAGGCCGGTGGCGGCGCAGGCCACGGCGATGGATTGTGGCGAGATCATCTTGCCGGTCACGCCGCCGCTGGTGTTGGCGGCCACCAGCAGGGTGTCGTTGACCCCGATCTGGTGTGCGGTGGTGGCTTGCAGCGAGCTGAACAGGGCGTTGGACGAGGTGTCCGAGCCTGTCAGGAACACGCCCAGCCAGCCGAGGAACGGCGAGAAGAACGGGAACGCGGCGCCGGTACCGGCCAGGACCAGGGCCATGGTCGAGGACATGCCCGAGTAGTTGGTGACGAAGGCGAAGGCCAGCACCATGCCGATCGACAGGATGGGCCAGCGCAGTTCCCAGAACGTCTCTTTGAAAGTGGTCAGACCAGTTTTGAAGTTGATCTTGAGCACCGCCATGGAGATCAGCGCCGAGAGGAAGATCGCGGTGCCGGTGGCGGAGATCGGGTCGAGCTTGAACACCGCTGGCATGGCGGTCGGCGCGGCCACGATCGGCGCGGTCTTGATCACCAGTTGGTCAAGGTGCGGGATGGCGAAGTTGAACACGAAGTTGTACATCGCACCGCCTGGCGCGAATGCGGCCTTGAATGGCTTCAAAGTCCAGATGGTGACCAGCACGGTGAGGATCAGGAACGGCGACCAGGCCTTGAAGATCTCGCCGAAGCTGTAAGGGCTTGGCTGGCTGCCGCCGGATTGCACGACGGCGGCGCCGACGCTGCCTTTGGCTTGTGCGAACGAACGCTTGGGCTGCCAGACTTTGAGGAACAGGGTCAGGCAGATCAGGCTGGCCAGGGCCGAGGTGATGTCCGGCAGCTCTGGGCCGATGAAGTTCGAGGTGAAGTACTGGGTAACGGCGAAGCTCAGGCCGGCGACCAGGGCGGCGGGCCAGGTTTCTTTCACGCCGCGCAGGCCGTCCATCATGAACACCAGCCAGAACGGCACGAACAGCGACAGCAGCGGCAGTTGGCGGCCGGTCATGGCGCCAATGTGGAAGGCGTCGATGCCGGTGACCTGGCCGGCCACGATGATCGGGATGCCCAGCGCGCCGAACGCGACCGGCGCGGTGTTGGCGATCAGGCACAGGCCGGCGGCGTACAGCGGGTTGAAGCCCAGGCCCACCAGCAGTGCGGCAGTGATGGCCACCGGGGCGCCGAAGCCGGCCGCGCCTTCGAGGAAGGCACCGAAGCAGAAACCGATCAGCAGCACTTGCAGGCGCTGGTCGTCGGTGATCGACAGCACCGAGCTGCGGATCACTTCAAACTGGCCGCTCTTGACCGTGAGTTTGTACAGGAACACCGCGGCAACGATGATCCAGGCAATCGGCCAGAGGCCGTAGAGGAAGCCATAACCCGCGGCGGCGAAGGCCATGTCGACAGGCATCTGGAAGGCGAAGATCGCCACCAGGATCGACAGCGCGAGGGTGATGCTGCCGGCGACGTGGCCTTTGAGGCGGAACACGGCGAGGGCGAGGAAGAAGAACACGATAGGGATGACCGCCGCCAGCGCGGACAGGCCAAGACTACCAAGCGGGCTATAGAGTTGTTGCCAGGTTTGCATATGGGGTGGCCCCTAATTGTTGTTGGTCAGCACTGGCATTGGATAATTGGTAAGACCAATTTACAATGTCTGGGCGCTAGGTTAAAAGCGCTGTCGTGGGTGTGTCAATTTGTCCGACACAAAACTTTGGTCGCGTGCCGATGAGCGGGCGTCTGATGGCCTTGGAAAAACCCAGGGTGATGGGTGTGTGCGCGGCGCGGATCGGCGAGAATAGGGCCCCCTGAAATTTGCCGGGGGTTTGTGGAGAGCATGTGATGGTTTTTGATCAGGTCCGCCAACGGCGCCTGTCCGACGACATCGTCGATCGGTTGGAAGGGATGATTCTCGAAGGCACGCTGACCTCGGGCCAGCGCTTGCCGGCAGAGCGCGTTCTGGCCGAACAGTTCGGTGTGTCGCGCCCGTCACTGCGTGAGGCGATTCAGAAGCTGGTGGCCAAGGGGCTGCTGATCAGCCGCCAGGGCGGTGGCAACTTTGTTGCTGAATCGCTGGGGTCGACGTTCAGCGACCCGCTGTTGCAGCTGCTTGAGCACAGCCCTGAAGCGCAGCGCGACCTGCTCGAATTTCGCCATACCCTTGAGGCGTCCTGCGCGTATTACGCGGCCCAGCGCGCCACCGAGCCTGACCGTGCACGGCTGAAAGAGGCTTTTGACACGCTGCAGGACTGCTACACCCGCGTTGACGAAGTGACCCGGGCAGAGGAGGGCGCCGCTGACGCGCGCTTCCACCTGGCGATAGCCGAGGCCAGCCATAACGCGGTCTTGCTGCATACCATCCGCGGTTTGTTCGACCTGCTAAAGCGGAACGTGGTGACCAATATCGGTGGCATGTACCAGCAGCGGACTGAAACGCGGGACATGCTGATCAGTCAGCACCGGGAGCTGTACCTGGCGATTGTCGAGGGCAGGGCGGAGGATGCGCGGGAGGTTTCCAGCCGGCACATTTTGTATGTGCAGGAGGTGCTGGAGGAGGCGCACGAAGAGGCCCAGCGCGTGGCGCGGGCGGAGCGGCGCAGCGGGCGCTGAGGTTTGCGTTTGCAGCACGGGCCTCTTCGCGGGGCAAGCCCGCTCCCACAGGGTTAGCGTTGGGGCTATCACTGTGGGAACAGCTGTTTTCTGTCGCCTGTTCGGGCCTCTTCGCGGGGCAAGCCCGCTCCCACAGGGTTAGCGCTGGGGCTATCACTGTGGGAACAGCTGTTTTCTGTCGCCTGTTCGGGCCTCTTCGCGGGGCAAGCCCGCTCCCACAGGATTAGCGTTGGGGCTATCACTGTGGGAACAGCTGTTTTCTGTCGCCTGTTCGGGCCTCTTCGCGGGGCAAGCTGCTCCCACAGGGTTAGCGCTGGGGCTATCCCTGTGGGAACAACTGTCTTCTATCGCCTGTTCCGGCCTCTTCGCGGGCAAGCCCGCTCTCACAGGTTATGTGCAGAACCCTGTGGGAGCGGGCTTGCCCCGCGAAGAGGCCGGAACAGGCTAAAGAAGATCTAGTCTTCCTTGCCCTTGTTACGCACGGCACGCTGCAGCTCGCGGTTGGAATCGCGTTCGCGCACGGTATCGCGCTTGTCGAACTCCTTCTTGCCCTTGCCAAGCGCGATCTCGCACTTGATCAGGTGCTTGCTCCAGTACAGCGCCAAGGCCACACAGGTGTAGCCTTTCTGCGCCACGGCCGCTTCCACCCGCTCGAGCTCGCGCTTGTTCAGCAGCAGCTTGCGTGAGCGGATAGGGTCGGCGATGACGTGGGTGCTGGCCGTGGTCAGCGGGGTGATGTGGCTGCCGAACAGCCAGGCTTCGCCATCCTTGAGCAGCACGTAGCTGTCGGTCAGGTGCGCCTTGCCGGCCCGCAGGCTCTTTACTTCCCAACCGGACAGGACCAGCCCGGCCTCGAACTTGTGTTCGATGAAGTAATCGTGTCGCGCTTTCTTGTTTTGCGCGATGGTCCCGGTCGGATGTTTCTTTTGTTTAGCCATAGGGGCGGCATTATAGGCAACTCGATGCGTGGTCGGCTATGGGATTTCGGTGTGCTTGAGCCACCGCAATGAATACCGGACAATACAGGCCCTGTCGTAGGTACAGAACCTGCTTTTGGCACGCTGCGAAGCGCCGCCACCCAGCCTTGGAAGTGACGCCTGGATGACTACCCATATTCAACGCTCCGCCCTGCTACCGTATCCCGCCCAGGCGCTTTACGATCTGGTCAATGACGTGGCCAGCTACCCGGAATTTCTGCCGTGGTGCTCGGCATCGACGGTCATCGAGGCCAGTGACACGCACATGCGCGCTAAGCTGGAGGTTGCCAAAGGTGGCATGAGCCAGCATTTCGTCACGCGCAATGTGCTGGTGCCTGGGCAGTCCATCGAAATGAACCTGGAAGAGGGGCCGTTCTCCCAGCTGCACGGTGTGTGGGTGTTCAAGCCGCTGGGCGAGAAGGCCTGCAAGATCAGCCTGGACTTGTCCTTCGATTATGCCGGGCCGTTGGTGCGGGCGACATTGGGGCCGCTGTTCAACCAGGCCGCCAATACCTTGGTAGATGCCTTCTGCCAGCGCGCCAAGCAGCTCAATAGCTGAGCAGTGGCGCACAAAAAAGCCCGGGCCAAGGCCCGGGCTTTTTTATGACCGCCGCGCTTACTGCGGGGAGGTTTCCAGCGGTGCCGGCGTCGGGACCGGAGTGGTCTCGATGGTGTCGATCTCGCGCTGGATGGATTCTTCCACCGAACCGGGTTTGGCCGGTTTCTCTTCAGGCTGCGGCGTGGCCTGCTCTGGCTGGGTCGCCGGGCTGACCGTGGTGTCGCTGCTGCCACCAAGGATTTCCTGGTCGCGGCTCACACCTGGCATGAAGTCGCCAGACAGGCTGACCAACTGGTCGCTTTCGTTGAAGAAAATGCTCATGCGCTCTTGCTGGCGTTTTCCGCCACCAGGCTGCAGGCTGTACAGGTAGTCCCAACGGTTGGTATTGAACGTGTCCTGAATCAGGGGGTTGCCCATGATAAACCTTACTTGCCGTCGGGTCATTCCCGGGCGTAATTGGTCTATCATGTCCTGCGTGACGACATTGCCCTGCTGGATGTCGATTTTGTAAACCCCGGGAAACGAGCAACCGGCGAGTGCGAGCAGTCCCACTAGGGTGAGGCTGGTTAGCAAGAGCTTGGTGTTTTGCATCGGTGGGCGACTTCCACTATCTTGGCTGGACAACGTAAACCCCGATCATACCCGTATTAAGAGAAGCTGCGAAGCAGCATCGGCGAGAAAGCTGACCATGGTTGAAAATAGCGAATTACGCAAAGCCGGTCTCAAGGTTACCCTGCCTCGAGTAAAGATCCTTCAGATGCTCGATTCTACCGAGCAGCGTCACATGAGTGCCGAGGATGTCTACAAGGCCTTGATGGAAGCTGGTGAGGACGTCGGCCTGGCCACCGTCTACCGCGTGCTGACCCAGTTCGAAGCGGCGGGTCTGGTGGTTCGCCACAACTTCGACGGCGGTCATGCGGTCTTCGAACTGGCGGATGGCGGTCACCACGACCACATGGTCAACGTGGAGAACGGTGAAGTCATCGAGTTCATGGATGCTGAAATCGAGCGGCGTCAGCGCGAGATCGTGGCCGAGCATGGCTACGAGCTGGTGGACCACAACCTGGTCCTCTATGTGCGTAAGAAAAAGTAACGATTTCGATCGTTATAAATAGCAAAGGCGACCTTCGGGTCGCCTTTGTGCTTTTGGGGTAGGAGCAGCCTTGTGCTGCGAGGAGGCCGGTGAAAACACAGTAGGACTGTGCCGCTGCCACCGGCCTCTTCGCAGCACAAGGCTGCTCCTACAGGTAAGCGTAGGCCAGTTATTAAGCAGGTAATGCATAGGTCAGTCATTAAGCAGGTGAGGTGTAGGCCAGTCCATTAAGCAGTTAATGCATAGGCCAGTCACTAAGCCTTGCCGCTGACTACCATCTTGCGTGCATGTGCCAGGGATTCCTTGGTCAGGTCGATGCCGCCCAGCATGCGCGCCACTTCCTCGACCCGTTCGCGTTTACCCAGGCTGGCCACCGCCGTGTGGGTGGTGTCGCTGTGGCGCACCTTGTGCACGAACAGGTGGTGATGCCCTTGTGCCGCGACCTGTGGCAGGTGAGTCACGGTCAGTACTTGGCCGCGGTCACCCAGCCGGCGCAGCAGTTGGCCGACGATCTCGGCGGTGGGGCCGCCGATGCCGACGTCGACTTCGTCGAACACCAGGGTGGGGATGCGCGAGGTCTGTGCAGTGATCACCTGGATCGCCAGGCTGATGCGTGACAGCTCGCCGCCCGACGCGACCTTGGCCAGGCCTTTGAGTGGCTGGCCGGGGTTGGCACTCACCAACAGTTCGATTTGCTCAAGGCCGTGGGGCGACAGGTCGTTGCCTTCGTTGGGGGTAAGCTCGATGCAGAAGCGCCCACCCGGCATACCCAGGCGTTGGACTTCTTGCTCGACCGCGACCGCCAACTGTTGCGCGGCCTGCTGGCGCAAGGCGCTCAGCTCGCGAGCCCGCTCTTTATAGTGCTGGGCATAGGCGGCCAGCTCTTCGCCCAGGCGTTCGATCGATTCGTCGCTGGCGTTCAAGCCTTCCAGCTCTTCCATCAAGCGCTGCTGCAGATGCGGCAGTTCGGTGGGGTGCACGCGGTGTTTGCGGGCCAGGGTGTAGATCGTGTCGAGGCGCTCTTCCAAGGCCTGCAGGCGCATGGGGTCGGCGTCGAAGTGATCCAGGAAGCGGTTGAGCTCGCCCACGGCTTCTTCGACCTGAATCTGCGCGCTGGCAATCAGGTTGGCGGCTTCGCCCAGTGCCTTGGGTGAGTTGGTGGCGGCGCCCAGCCGATTGAGGCTGGAGGTGAGGGCGCTGAGCACGTTGCCCGAGTCGCTCTCGCTGCACTGGTCGATGACCTGGCGGCAGATGCCGAACAGGGCTTCGGCGTTGGTCAGGTTTTTGTGTTCCTGCTCCAACTGCACCAGCTCGTTTTCGCCCAGGCCGAGGTTGTCCAGCTCCTCGAGCTGATAGCTCAGCAGTTGGTGGCGGGCGCGTTGCTCGTCACCGGAATTGGACAGGCGCTCCAGTTCCAGGCGGGTCTGGTTCCAGCGCTTGGCGGCCAATTGCACCTGGCGGGCCAGGTCGATGGCGCCGGCGTACTCGTCCAGCAGGCGCCGATGGGTGTCGGTTTTGAGCAGCGACTGGTGCTCGTGCTGGCTGTGGATGTCGATCAGCAGTTCGCCAAGCGATTTGAGGTCGCTGAGCGGGCAAGGCGTGCCATTGATGTAGCCACGGCTGCGGCCTTCGGCGGTGATCACCCGGCGCAGGATGCACGGGCCGTCGTTGTCCAGGTCACGCTCGGCCAACCAGGTGCGGGCTTCGGGGATGTCTGCCAGGTCAAAGGTGGCGAGGATGTCCGCCTTGTCTGCACCGGGGCGCACCACGCCGCTGTCTGCGCGGTCGCCGAGGGCCAGGCCGAGGGCGTCGAGCATGATCGATTTGCCTGCGCCGGTCTCGCCGGTGATGACGGACATGCCGCGGGCAAGCTCGAGGTCGAGGTGTTCGACGATGGCGTAGTTGTGAATGGACAGGTGCACCAGCATGGGGGCGGCTCCCGAAGGTTCAGGTCTGGTTATTTATACAGTACTTTTTTCCACCCTGACAATGCCCGCTCACAGATTCTCATGTGGCCCGGAAAACCACGCTGCCCCTTGAAGCTGGTTTTTCCGGCCCCATATAGCCGACAACAAAGGCGAGCCTGGCTCGTAATCCAGAAATTTGCGCAGGAGAGACCCAATGGCTGACGAACAGCTGAATGAGAAAGACCTTAACGTCGAAGAAACCGGTGCAGATGCTGTCGGCGCCCGTGTTCTGGAGCTCGAGGAACAGCTGGCCGCCGCCAAGGATCAGTCGCTGCGCGCTGTTGCCGATTTGCAGAACGTGCGCCGTCGCGCTGAGCAGGATGTCGAGAAGGCCCACAAGTTCGCCCTGGAGAAGTTCTCCAGCGACCTGCTGCCGGTGATCGACAGCCTGGAACTGGCCCTGGCCCACTCCAGCGCCGACGACGAACACGTCAAGCAGATCCGCGAAGGCGTCGAGCTGACCTTGAAGATGTTCCAGGACACCCTCAAGCGCTACAACCTCGAAGCTGTCGACCCGCACGGCCAGCCGTTCAACCCTGAACACCATCAGGCCATGGCCATGCAGGAAAACGGCGAAGTAGAGCCGAACAGCGTGTTGAACGTGTTCCAGAAAGGCTACCTGCTCAACGGCCGCCTGCTGCGCCCCGCCATGGTGGTGGTCAGCAAGGCGCCAAGCGCAGCTCAGCCTTCGATCAATGAACAGGCTTGAAATCCGCCGGGGCAACCCCATCTAGGTGTCAAGCCTTCAAGTATTACCGCAGTTGGCCAAAGTAGTCGCTGCTACCAAATTCAAGTTTCGGGAGATTTAACATGGGTAAAATCATCGGTATCGACCTGGGGACCACCAACTCGTGCGTCTCCATCCTGGAAAACGGTAACGTCAAAGTCATCGAAAACGCCGAGGGTGCGCGTACTACCCCTTCGATCGTGGCGTACGCCAACGATGGCGAAATCCTGGTGGGTCAGTCGGCCAAGCGCCAGGCTGTCACCAACCCGCACAACACCCTGTTCGCAGTGAAGCGCCTGATTGGCCGCCGCTTCGAAGAGGATGTCGTGCAAAAAGACATTCAGCTGGTTCCGTACAAGATCGCCAAGGCCGACAACGGTGACGCCTGGGTTGAAGTTAACGGCCAGAAAATGGCACCGCCGCAAATCAGCGCCGAAGTGCTGAAGAAAATGAAGAAGACCGCCGAAGACTACCTCGGCGAGCCTGTCACCGAAGCGGTCATCACCGTTCCGGCCTACTTCAACGACAGCCAGCGCCAGGCTACCAAAGACGCCGGCCGCATCGCCGGTCTGGACGTCAAGCGCATCATCAACGAGCCGACCGCTGCTGCACTGGCGTACGGCATGGACAAGGCCAAGGGCGACCACACTGTCATCGTTTATGACCTGGGTGGCGGTACCTTCGACGTTTCGGTCATCGAAATCGCCGAAGTCGACGGTGAGCACCAGTTCGAAGTACTGGCGACCAACGGTGACACCTTCCTGGGTGGCGAAGACTTCGACATGCTGCTGATCGACTACCTGGTCGAAGAGTTCAAGAAAGAGTCCGGCATGAACCTGAAGGGCGACCCTCTGGCCATGCAGCGTCTGAAAGAAGCCGCGGAAAAGGCTAAGATCGAGCTGTCTTCCGCTCAGTCGACCGACGTCAACCTGCCGTACATCACTGCAGACGCCACCGGTCCTAAGCACCTGAACGTGAAGATCTCCCGCGCCAAGCTGGAGTCGCTGGTAGAAGGGCTGGTGCAGCGCACCATCGAGCCTTGCCGCATCGCGCTGAAAGACGCTGGCATCGAAGCTAGCAAGATCGACGACGTGATCCTGGTCGGTGGCCAGACCCGTATGCCGCTGGTACAGAAAACCGTTGCCGACTTCTTCGGCAAGGAAGCTCGCAAGGACGTCAACCCGGACGAAGCCGTCGCCATGGGCGCCGCTATCCAGGGTGCCGTTCTGGCCGGTGACGTCAAAGACGTTCTGCTGCTGGACGTCAGCCCGCTGACCCTGGGTATCGAAACCATGGGTGGCGTGATGACCGCGCTGATCGAGAAAAACACCACCATCCCGACCAAGAAGTCGCAGGTGTTCTCGACTGCCGACGACAACCAGGGCGCAGTGACCATTCACGTGCTGCAGGGTGAGCGTAAGCAAGCTTCGCAGAACAAGTCGCTGGGCAAGTTCGACCTGGCTGACATCCCGCCAGCACCGCGTGGTGTTCCGCAGATCGAAGTGACCTTCGACATCGACGCCAACGGCATCCTGCACGTCGGCGCGAAAGACAAGGCCACCGGCAAGACCCAGTCGATCGTGATCAAGGCCAACTCCGGCCTGTCCGACGAAGAAATCGAGAAAATGGTGCGTGATGCCGAGGCTAACGCCGAGGAAGACCGCAAGTTCGAAGAGCTGGCCGGTGCCCGTAACCAGGGTGACGCGCTGGTTCACTCGACCCGCAAGATGGTTGCAGATGCAGGTGACAAGGTTACCGCTGAAGAAAAAACTGCCATCGAAGCTGCAGTCGTTGCCCTGGAAGCCGCTGTAAAAGGCGACGACAAGGCCGCGATCGATGCCAAGGTCGAAGAGCTGTCCAAGGTGTCGGCACCGGTTGCTCAGAAGATGTACGCCGAGCAGTCGGCCGAACAGCCTCAGGGCGGCGCGCAGCAGGCCGAGCCGGAAGCCAAGCACGATGACGTGGTTGACGCCGAGTTCGAAGAAGTAAAAGGCGACGACAAGAAGTAATCGTTGCATGTTGTCGGCCAGCTCACCGGCGGTTGTCGGTGAGCTGGTAGGATGTCGCCGCGCGGGGGCTTGCTCCCGCGTTGGCGTATCTGGAATTCGAGAATTTTTACAGCATCTGTCAGGGCCATTCGTGGTGTTTGGGCAGGTGCTGATGGCGCGGCGCAGATGCCGAACGCCCAACAAGGTGCAAATGACCTATGTCCAAGCGTGATTATTATGAGGTTCTGGGTGTCGAGCGCGGCGCCAGTGAAGCTGACCTGAAAAAGGCCTATCGCCGCCTGGCGATGAAGTTCCACCCGGACCGCAACCCAGGCGACAAAGAGTCGGAAGACAAGTTCAAGGAGGCCAACGAGGCCTACGAAGTGCTGTCTGACGCCAGCAAGCGCGCGGCGTTCGACCAGTACGGCCACGCCGGCGTCGACCCAAGCATGGGCGGCGGTGGTGCAGGCTTCGGCGGCGCCAACTTCTCCGACATCTTTGGTGATGTGTTCAGTGACTTCTTCGGTGGTGGCGGCGGCCGCGGCGGTGGTCGTGGTGGTGCCCAGCGTGGCAGCGACCTGCGCTACACCCTGGAGCTGAACCTGGAGGAAGCAGTGCGTGGCACCACGGTCAGTATCCGTGTGCCGACGCTGGTCAATTGCACGCCTTGCGACGGTTCTGGCGCGAAGAAGGGCTCGACCCCGTCGACCTGCCCGACGTGCGGCGGTATTGGCCAAGTGCGTATGCAGCAAGGCTTCTTCTCGGTGCAGCAGACCTGCCCGCGTTGCCATGGCCAGGGCAAGATCATTACCGACCCTTGCAATTCGTGCCATGGCGAAGGCCGTGTCGAGGAATACAAGACGCTGTCGGTCAAGGTGCCTGCAGGTGTCGATACCGGCGACCGCATTCGCCTGTCGGGCGAAGGCGAGGCCGGTACCCACGGTGGCCCGACTGGCGACCTGTACGTGGTGATCAATGTGCGTGAGCACGAGATCTTCCAGCGTGATGGCAAGCACCTGTACTGCGAAGTGCCGATCAGCTATACCGATGCAGCGCTGGGTGGCGAGCTGGAAGTGCCAACCCTCGATGGCCGCGTGAAGCTGAAGATTCCGGAAGGTACCCAGACCGGCAAGCAGTTCCGCTTGCGTGGCAAGGGTGTTGCGCCGGTGCGCGGTGGCGGTGCCGGTGACCTGCTGTGCCGTGTGGCGGTGGAAACCCCGGTCAACCTCAGCCGTCGTCAGCGCGAGCTGCTCGAAGAGCTGCGTGATTCGCTGGAAGGCGACAGCTCCCATTCGCCTAAGGCCAGTGGCTGGTTCGACGGTGTAAAGCGCTTCTTCGGCGATCTCTGACAAGGAAATAGCGATGCGACGTATTGCAGTGATGGGTGCAGCAGGGCGGATGGGCAAAACCCTCATCGAGGCCGTGCAGCAAACGCCAGGAGCCGGGTTGACGGCGGCGATCGATCGCCCTGACAGCTCGCTGGTCGGGGCTGATGCAGGTGAGCTGGCGGCCCTCGGTCGGATCGGCGTGCTGCTGTCCGATGACCTGGCCAAGGTTGCCGACGAATTCGATGTGCTGATCGACTTCACCCACCCTTCGGTAACCCTGAAAAACCTGGCCTTCTGCCGCAAGCACGGCAAGGCGATGATCATCGGCACCACCGGTTTCAGCGTCGAAGAGAAGCAATTGCTCGCTGACGCGGGCAAGGAAATCCCGATCGTGTTCGCTGCCAACTTCAGTGTGGGCGTCAACCTCAGCCTCAAGCTGCTGGACATGGCGGCGCGGGTGCTGGGTGATGATGTCGACATCGAGATCATCGAAGCGCACCACCGTCACAAGGTCGATGCGCCGTCGGGTACTGCGCTGCGCATGGGCGAAGTGGTTGCCAATGCGTTGGGCCGTAACCTGCAGGAAGTGGCGGTGTATGGCCGTGAAGGCCAGACCGGCGCGCGTGATCGCAAGACCATCGGCTTCGCCACCGTGCGTGCCGGTGATGTGGTGGGTGACCACACCGTGCTGTTCGCTGCTGAAGGCGAGCGCCTGGAGATCACCCACAAAGCGTCGAGCCGCATGACGTTCGCCAAGGGCGCGGTACGTGCCGCGCTGTGGCTGGACGGGCGCGAGCCGGGCCTGTACGACATGCAGGACGTTCTGGGGCTGCACTGATCCTTGCTGTGTTGCTGATGGCCCAATCGCCGGCAAGCCGGCTCCCACAGGGGAGTGCAAGCCTTCGGGTTGGTGCTGACTGGTGGGAGCCGGCTTGCCGGCGATGGGGTGCAAGGCACCCCCTGTCGCAATCATGTGTTTTAGAGGCACATATACGGTAGACCCAAAAAGCACTTTTCTGTAAGCTACAGCTTTAGTGTGTCCACTAAAAGCGCGCAGCGAATTGAATTCAGCACATGAAAGCGGGGTGACGTGTCCATACGTCACTCCGCTTTTTTGCAACCTGCGATCGCCCTTTCATGCTTGATTTACGGGAGGTCTTCTTGACAAAGCCAGCCATACTCGCCCTTGCCGACGGCAGTATTTTTCGCGGTGAAGCCATCGGTGCCGACGGTCAGACCGTTGGTGAGGTGGTGTTCAACACCGCTATGACCGGCTACCAGGAAATCCTTACAGACCCTTCCTACGCCCAGCAAATCGTTACCCTGACCTATCCGCACATCGGCAACACCGGTACTACCCCGGAAGACGCCGAGTCGAACCGTGTCTGGTCTGCCGGCCTGGTCATCCGTGACCTGCCGCTGCTGGCCAGCAACTGGCGTAACACCCAGTCGCTGCCGGACTACCTCAAGGCCAACAACGTCGTCGCCATCGCTGGCATCGACACCCGTCGCCTGACCCGTATCCTGCGTGAAAAGGGCGCTCAGAACGGTTGCATCCTCGCCGGTGACAACATCAGCGAAGAAGCCGCCATCGCCGCCGCCCGCGGCTTCCCAGGCCTCAAGGGCATGGACTTGGCCAAGGTCGTCTCCACCAAAGAGCGCTACGAGTGGCGCTCCAGCGTGTGGGAACTGAAAACCGACAGCCACCCAACCATCGAAGCTTCCGAGCTGCCGTACCACGTGGTCGCCTTCGACTACGGCGTCAAGCTGAACATCCTGCGCATGCTGGTGGCCCGTGGCTGCCGCGTGACCGTGGTGCCTGCCCAGACCCCGGCCAGCGAAGTACTCGCGCTCAACCCCGATGGCGTGTTCCTGTCCAACGGCCCTGGCGATCCGGAGCCTTGCGACTACGCGATTCAGGCAATCAAGGAAATCCTTGAAACCGAGATCCCGGTGTTCGGCATCTGCCTCGGCCACCAGCTGCTGGCCCTGGCCTCCGGCGCCAAGACCGTCAAGATGGGCCACGGCCACCACGGTGCCAACCACCCGGTCCAGGACCTGGACACCGGCGTGGTCATGATCACCAGCCAGAACCACGGTTTCGCCGTCGACGAAGCCACCCTGCCGGGCAACGTCCGCGCCATCCACAAGTCGCTGTTCGACGGTACCCTGCAGGGCATCGAGCGCACCGACAAGAGCGCGTTCAGCTTCCAGGGCCACCCTGAAGCGAGCCCAGGCCCGACAGACGTCGCGCCACTGTTCGATCGTTTCACCGATGCCATGGCCAAGCGCCGCTGAGCATCCTGCATCAAGGCCCCGGGCCGGCTTGCGCCGCGCCCGGAAGCGCC
Source organism: Pseudomonas kermanshahensis (assembly GCF_014269205.2). Lineage (NCBI taxonomy): Bacteria > Pseudomonadati > Pseudomonadota > Gammaproteobacteria > Pseudomonadales > Pseudomonadaceae > Pseudomonas > Pseudomonas kermanshahensis. Next base: position 4,976,847 of record NZ_JABWRY020000001.1, on the reverse strand, counting down.
TGACCCAGATTGTTCAAGACGGCTTGCCGACTGACCCGCGGATTTGAGTGACAACCATGCCAAAACGTACAGACATCAAAAGCATCCTGATTCTCGGCGCTGGCCCGATCGTGATCGGCCAGGCCTGCGAATTCGACTACTCCGGCGCCCAGGCTTGCAAAGCCCTGCGCGAGGAGGGGTTCCGCGTCATCCTGGTGAACTCCAACCCGGCCACCATCATGACCGACCCGGACATGGCCGACGCCACCTACATCGAGCCGATCAAATGGCAGTCGGTGGCCAAGATCATCGAAAAAGAGCGCCCAGACGCGGTGCTGCCGACCATGGGTGGCCAGACCGCGCTGAACTGCGCCCTGGACCTGGAGCGCCATGGCGTTCTGGAAAAGTTCGGCGTAGAGATGATCGGTGCCAACGCCGACACCATCGACAAGGCAGAAGACCGCTCGCGCTTTGACAAGGCGATGAAGGACATCGGCCTGGAGTGCCCGCGCTCCGGTATCGCCCACAGCATGGAAGAGGCCAATGCGGTCCTCGAGAAGCTCGGCTTCCCGTGCATCATCCGCCCGTCGTTCACCATGGGCGGCACCGGTGGTGGTATCGCCTACAACCGTGAAGAATTCGAAGAAATCTGCGCCCGTGGTCTGGACCTGTCGCCGACCAAAGAGCTGCTGATCGACGAATCGCTGATCGGCTGGAAGGAATACGAGATGGAGGTGGTCCGTGACAAGAAGGACAACTGCATCATCGTCTGCTCGATCGAAAACTTCGACCCGATGGGTGTGCACACCGGTGACTCGATCACCGTTGCTCCAGCGCAGACCCTGACCGACAAGGAATACCAGATCATGCGCAACGCCTCGCTGGCGGTGCTGCGTGAAATCGGTGTCGAAACCGGCGGTTCCAACGTGCAGTTCGGTATCTGCCCGAACACCGGCCGCATGGTCGTGATCGAGATGAACCCGCGCGTATCGCGCTCGTCGGCCCTAGCTTCCAAGGCTACCGGCTTCCCGATCGCCAAGATCGCCGCCAAGCTGGCCGTCGGCTACACCCTCGACGAGCTGCAAAACGACATCACCGGCGGGCGTACCCCGGCGTCGTTCGAGCCGTCGATCGACTACGTCGTCACCAAGCTGCCACGCTTTGCCTTCGAGAAATTCCCGAAAGCCGACGCCCGCCTGACCACCCAGATGAAATCTGTGGGTGAAGTCATGGCCATCGGCCGTACCTTCCAGGAATCCCTTCAGAAAGCCCTGCGCGGCCTGGAAGTCGGTGCCTGCGGCCTGGACCCGAAAGTCGACCTGGCCAGCCCAGAAGCTGCCAGTATCCTCAAGCGCGAACTGACCGTGCCGGGTGCCGAGCGTATCTGGTATGTCGCTGACGCCATGCGTTCGGGCATGACCTGCGAAGAAATCTTTGCCCTGACCGGCATCGACATGTGGTTCCTGGTTCAGATGGAAGACCTGATCAAGGAAGAAGAGAAGGTCAAGACCTTGGCCCTGTCGGCCATCGACAAAAACCTGATGCTGCGCCTCAAGCGCAAAGGCTTTTCGGACCAGCGCCTGGCTGTACTGCTCGGTATCACCGACAAGAACCTGCGTCGCCACCGTCACAAGCTGGAAGTGTTCCCGGTCTACAAACGCGTCGACACCTGCGCCGCCGAGTTCGCCACCGACACTGCCTACCTGTATTCGACCTACGAGGAAGAGTGCGAGGCCAACCCGTCGACCCGCGACAAGATCATGATCCTGGGTGGCGGCCCTAACCGTATCGGCCAAGGTATCGAGTTCGACTACTGCTGCGTACACGCGGCGCTGGCCCTGCGTGAAGACGGTTACGAGACCATCATGGTCAACTGCAACCCAGAAACCGTCTCCACCGACTACGACACTTCCGACCGCCTGTACTTCGAGCCGCTGACCCTGGAAGACGTGTTGGAAGTCTGCCGCGTCGAGAAGCCGAAAGGCGTCATCGTGCACTACGGCGGCCAAACCCCGCTGAAACTGGCCCGTGCCCTGGAAGAAGCCGGCGTACCGATCATCGGTACCAGCCCGGACGCCATCGACCGTGCCGAAGACCGTGAGCGTTTCCAGCAGATGGTTCAGCGCCTGAACCTGCTGCAGCCGCCAAACGCTACCGTGCGCAGCGAAGAAGAAGCGATCCGCGCTGCGGGCGGTATCGGTTACCCACTGGTCGTGCGCCCGTCGTACGTACTGGGAGGTCGCGCCATGGAAATCGTCTACGAACTGGACGAACTCAAGCGCTACCTGCGTGAAGCGGTACAAGTGTCCAACGACAGCCCGGTGCTGCTCGACCACTTCCTCAACTGCGCCATCGAGATGGACGTGGATGCGGTCTGCGACGGCACCGACGTGGTGATCGGCGCGATCATGCAGCACATCGAGCAGGCGGGTGTGCACTCCGGTGACTCGGCGTGCTCGCTGCCACCGTACTCGCTGCCGGCTCATGTGCAGGACGAAGTCCGCGAACAGGTCAAGAAAATGGCCCTGGAGCTGGGCGTGGTCGGCCTGATGAACGTGCAGCTGGCCCTGCAGGGCGACAAGATCTACGTGATCGAAGTCAACCCGCGCGCCTCGCGTACCGTACCGTTCGTCTCCAAGTGCATCGGCACTTCGCTGGCGATGATCGCGGCCCGCGTCATGGCTGGCAAAACCCTGAAAGAGATCGGTTTCACCAAAGAAATCATCCCGAACTTCTACAGCGTCAAGGAAGCCGTCTTCCCGTTCGCCAAGTTCCCAGGGGTTGACCCGATCCTCGGCCCTGAGATGAAATCGACCGGTGAAGTCATGGGTGTTGGTGACAGCTTCGGTGAAGCCTTCGCCAAGGCCCAGATGGGTGCCAGCGAAGTGCTGCCGACCGGCGGTACTGCGTTCATCAGCGTGCGTGACGACGACAAGCCACAAGTGGCTGGCGTTGCCCGCGACCTGATCGCCCTGGGCTTCGAAGTGGTTGCCACTGCCGGCACCGCCAAGGTTATCGAGGCGGCTGGCCTGAAAGTGCGCCGTGTGAACAAAGTGACCGAAGGTCGCCCGCACGTGGTCGACATGATCAAGAACGACGAAGTGTCGCTGATCATCAACACCACCGAAGGCCGTCAGTCGATCGCTGATTCCTACTCGATTCGTCGCAATGCGCTGCAGCACAAGATTTACTGCACCACCACCATTGCGGCCGGTGAAGCCATCTGCGAAGCGTTGAAGTTTGGTCCTGAGAAGACCGTTCGTCGCTTGCAAGATCTGCATGCAGGACTTAAAGCATGAGCATTACCAAGTACCCGATGACCGTCCAGGGCGCTCGCGCCCTGGAAGAAGAGCACCTGTTCCTGAGCAAGACCGAGCGCCCGCGCCTGAGCCAGGCGATTGGTGAGGCGCGCGAGCTGGGCGATCTCAAGGAAAACGCCGAATACCATGCCGCCCGTGAGGAGCAGGGCATGGTCGAGGCGCGTATCCGCGACATCGAAGGCCGCCTGCAGAACTCGGTCGTGATCGATGTGACCACGATCCCTCACACCGGCAAGGTGATTTTCGGCACCACCGTGGTGCTGGCCAACACCGAAACCGATGATGAAGTGACCTACCAGATCGTCGGCGAGGATGAAGCCGACGTGAAACAGGGCAAGCTTTCGAGCGGCGCACCCATTGCCCGTGCCATCATCGGCAAGGAAGAAGGTGATACCGTCGTCGTCAAGACGCCAAGTGGCACGGTCGAGTACGAGATTGTCGAAGTCAAACACATCTGATCGGCGCCTGCGGGCGCCATCCCTTGAAGGGATCCTCTGGCAGCTGGCCCAGGTGTTCTGGGTCGGCGGCTTGTGGGTGTTTCATGTGGGGCTGGTGCCCGCGCTCAAGGTCACTGGCCTGGCGCCCCTGCTGGTGCAGGATGTCGCTGGGCAGATCGACCGCTGGTTGATTGGCGTGGCCTTGCTAGGCTTGTTGACCCAGCTGGCGGTATTGGCGAGGGTAGAGGGGCTGACTGCCTGGTGGCGGCAGTTCCGTGGCCAGATGCTGTTGCTCGGCTTCGGTGCTTGCGTGGGGTATTACACCTTGCGCTACGGCATTTCAGTGGGCGAGCGCTGGCAGATGTTTTGTTTCCTGGTACTGGGCTTTTCCGGCATCGTGCTGGTGGCCCAACCCGTACCGGTCAGGGCGCGCCAGGCGCGCCACTGATCGGAGCCGCTATTATTTGAAGCGGTGGATGTTGGACAGCTGTTTGTTCGGCTGTGGGTTCTTCCGGTAGATCAGCGCTTTCTTGCCGATGGTCTGCACCAGTTCGGCGCGGCCAACCTTGCACAATTCGGCAATGGCGGCGGCACGTTCTTCACGATCTTCGGAGCGAATCTCGACTTTGATCAGTTCATGATCGGCGAGTGCGCGTTCCAGTTCGGCGGCAACGCCTTCGTTAACACCGTTGCCAGCAACGATCAGGACCGGCTTCAGGTCATGACCAATGGACTTGTATTGCTTCTTCTGCTCGTTATTGAGCGGCATAATCTGACCCTTTCCGTCTGATTCTGTAAAATTGACAGGCATTTTACCCGAGGGCCCCTGGCTCCGCCCAGTCAATCACGACGCATATCATCGAGGTGCCCCGTGGTACAACGTTCCAAAAGCAGCGCTAACTGGCTGCGAGAGCATTTTAACGACCCTTTTGTGAAGCAAGCGCAGAAGGATGGCTACCGCTCGCGTGCGAGCTACAAACTGCTTGAGATCCAGGAAAAGGACCGTTTGATCCGTCCTGGCATGAGTGTGATCGACCTCGGCGCAGCCCCGGGTGGCTGGTCGCAGGTGACCAGTCGTCTGATTGGTGGCCAAGGGCGCCTGATCGCCTCCGACATCTTGGAAATGGACTCGATCCCTGACGTTACCTTCATTCAAGGCGACTTCACCCAGGATGCAGTCCTGCAGCAGATTCTCGACGCAGTCGGTGATTCTCACGTAGACCTTGTGATTTCCGACATGGCCCCCAATATGAGTGGTACGCCTGAAGTGGATATGCCGCGCGCCATGTTCCTGTGCGAATTGGCACTGGACCTGGCAACCCGCGTGCTCAAGCCTGGTGGTGACTTCCTCATCAAGATTTTCCAGGGCGAAGGCTTCGACATGTACCTGAAGGACGTGCGCACCAAGTTCGACAAGGTACAGATGCGTAAGCCATCGTCTTCGCGGGATCGTTCGCGTGAGCAGTACCTGCTGGGTAAAGGTTTCAAAGGCGTGTGAAAGGCGTGCCACGGGGTGGTCGATAGTTAATTCCAATCGGCCGCCCCGTCTGTATCGTCCGAACTTCGTGTAGTCTAGGTTTCACAAAGGGTTACAGACGGTGCCTGCGGATGCGTAGGTAATGTAGTAAGTTAGGGCGATGAATATCATGCGAGGCACGGCTGCGTCGTGCGCCGGCCTCAGAGGGTAGCGAATTGAACGACATGGCAAAGAATCTGATCCTGTGGTTGATCATCGCAGCTGTCCTGGTGACAGTGATGAACAACTTCTCCAGCCCTAACGAGCCGCAGACCCTCAACTACTCCGACTTCATCCAGCAGGTTAAAGACGGGAAAGTCGAGCGCGTGACCGTCGACGGCTACATCATTACCGGCAAGCGTGCCGACGGCGACAACTTCAAGACCGTGCGCCCGGCCATTACCGACAACGGCCTGATCGGCGACCTGGTCGACAACCACGTGGTCGTCGAAGGCAAGCAGCCTGAACAGCAGAGCATCTGGACGCAGTTGCTGGTCGCCAGCTTCCCGATCCTGGTGATCATTGCCGTGTTCATGTTCTTCATGCGCCAGATGCAAGGTGGCGCGGGCGGTAAGGGCGGGCCGATGAGTTTCGGCAAGAGCAAGGCGCGCCTGCTGTCCGAAGACCAGGTCAAGACCACCCTGGCTGACGTCGCCGGTTGCGACGAAGCCAAGGAAGAAGTCGGCGAGCTGGTCGAGTTCCTGCGCGACCCGGGCAAGTTCCAGCGCCTCGGCGGTCGTATTCCGCGCGGCGTGCTGATGGTTGGCCCACCCGGTACCGGTAAGACCCTGTTGGCCAAGGCCATCGCAGGTGAGGCGAAAGTGCCGTTCTTCACCATTTCCGGTTCGGACTTCGTCGAAATGTTCGTCGGTGTCGGTGCGAGCCGTGTGCGTGACATGTTCGAACAGGCCAAGAAGCACGCCCCGTGCATCATCTTCATCGACGAAATCGACGCCGTTGGTCGCCACCGTGGCGCCGGCATGGGCGGTGGTCACGATGAGCGTGAGCAAACCCTCAACCAGTTGCTGGTAGAGATGGACGGCTTCGAAATGAACGATGGCATCATCGTCATTGCTGCCACCAACCGTCCTGACGTGCTGGACCCTGCGCTGCTGCGTCCTGGTCGTTTCGACCGTCAGGTCGTTGTGGGCCTGCCAGACATCCGTGGCCGTGAGCAAATTCTTAAAGTGCACATGCGCAAGGTGCCGATTGGCGAGAACGTCAACCCGGCGGTCATTGCCCGTGGTACCCCAGGCTTCTCCGGTGCAGACCTGGCCAACCTGGTCAACGAAGCTTCGCTGTTTGCCGCGCGCTCCAACAAGCGCCTGGTCGAAATGAAAGAGTTCGAGCTGGCCAAAGACAAGATCATGATGGGCGCCGAGCGCAAAACCATGGTCATGTCCGAGAAAGAAAAACAGAACACCGCCTACCACGAAGCCGGTCACGCCATCGTCGGTCGACTGGTGCCTGAGCATGACCCGGTCTACAAGGTGTCGATCATCCCCCGTGGTCGTGCCCTGGGTGTCACCATGTTCCTGCCTGAGGAAGACCGTTACAGCCTGTCCAAGCGCGCGCTGATCAGCCAGATCTGCTCGCTGTACGGCGGCCGTATCGCCGAAGAAATGACCCTGGGCTTCGATGGCGTCACCACCGGTGCCTCCAACGACATCATGCGCGCCAGCCAGATTGCCCGGAACATGGTCACCAAGTGGGGCCTTTCCGAGAAACTCGGCCCGCTGATGTATGCCGAAGAAGAGGGCGAGGTGTTCCTCGGTCGTAGCGCCGGCAGCCAGCACGCCAGCGTCTCGGGTGAAACCGCCAAGCTGATCGACTCGGAAGTGCGCAGCATCATCGACCAGTGCTACGCCACGGCCAAGCAGCTGCTCACCGACAATCGCGACAAGCTCGATGCCATGGCCGAAGCGCTGATGAAGTACGAGACCATTGACGCCGACCAGATCGACGACATCATGTCGGGCCGTACCCCTCGCGAACCGCGGGATTGGGATGGTGACTCGGCTTCGGGCAACCCTGCAGCTCAGGGTGACCGCCCGGAATCGCCAATCGGCGGCCCAGCGGCTCAACACTAAGGGCATCTATGAGTTCAGTGCAGTACCCAACCCGGTTGCCTTGCGGCAACCGGGTTCTTGATTTGTCGCGTACCCATGTCATGGGTATTCTCAATATCACCCCCGACTCATTCTCCGATGGCGGGCGCTTCAGCCAGCGCGATGCTGCGCTGCGCCATGCCGAAGCCATGGTTGCCGCGGGCGCCACGCTGATCGACATCGGTGGCGAATCGACGCGCCCTGGCGCGCGTGCGGTGTCCGTGATCGAAGAAATCGAACGCGTGGCACCGATGGTCGAGGCGATCAACAGTCGTCTGGACGTGGTCATTTCGGTCGATACCTCCACGCCTGCGGTCATTCGTGAATCCGCACGGCTGGGGGCTGGCCTGATCAACGACGTTCGTGCCCTGGAGCGCGATGGCGCCCTGGATGCGGCGGCGGACACCGGCCTGCCGGTGTGCCTGATGCATATGCGCGGTGAGCCGGGCAATATGCAGGACGACCCGCACTACGATGATGTGACGGCCGACGTAACGCGATATCTTGAACAGCGGATGGCCGCCTGTGCTGCGGCGGGCATCCCTGCAGACAAAATCATTCTTGACCCGGGCTTCGGTTTCGCCAAGACATTGGCGCATAACCTAAGCCTGTTCAAACACATGGAAGCGCTCTATCGCCTTGGGCGCCCACTGCTGGTGGGTGTTTCACGAAAGAGCATGATCGGCCTGACGCTGGATCGTCCGGTCGGCGAGCGTCTGTACGGCAGCCTGGCGCTGGCAGCGTTGGCCATGACCAAGGGCGCGAGCATCCTTCGCGTCCATGATGTGGCCGAAACTGTCGATGTAGTGCGCATGATCGCTGCGGTACAAAACGCCGAATAAGAACATTGGAGCCGCTATGAGCAGAAAATACTTTGGTACCGACGGCATTCGTGGCCGCGTCGGCGAATACCCGATCACGCCGGACTTCATGCTGAAACTCGGCTGGGCCGCCGGCATGGCCTTCCGCAAGCAGGGCCATTGCCGTGTGCTGGTGGGCAAGGACACGCGTATTTCCGGTTACATGTTCGAGTCCGCGCTCGAGGCGGGGCTGTCTGCAGCCGGTGCCGACGTGATGCTGCTCGGGCCGATGCCGACGCCGGCCATCGCCTACCTTACGCGTACGTTCCACGCCGAAGCCGGTATCGTCATCAGTGCCTCGCACAACCCGCACGACGACAACGGCATCAAGTTCTTCTCCGGGCAAGGCACCAAGCTGCCTGACGAAGTCGAGCTGATGATCGAGGAATTGCTCGATCAGCCCATGACGGTGGTCGAGTCGAGCAAGCTGGGCAAGGTTTCGCGCATCAACGACGCCGCCGGCCGCTACATCGAGTTCTGCAAGAGCAGCGTGCCCTCGAGCACCAGCTTCGAAGGCCTCAAGCTGGTGGTCGATTGTGCCCATGGTGCCACCTACAAGGTCGCGCCGAGCGTGTTCCGCGAGCTGGGTGCTGACGTGACCATTCTGCATGCTCAGCCAGATGGCCTGAACATCAACGAAGGGTGCGGTTCGACCCATATCGAGTCGCTGCAGGCGGCCGTGCTGGTCGGTCATGCTGACCTGGGCATCGCCTTTGACGGCGACGGCGATCGGGTGCTGATGGTCGACCACACCGGTGCCATCATCGACGGTGACGAACTGCTGTTCATCATCGCCCGTGATCTGCACGACCGCGGCAAGCTGCAGGGCGGGGTAGTGGGTACGCTGATGAGCAACCTGGGCCTTGAGCTCGCGCTCAAGGATCTGGATATCCCGTTTGTGCGGGCCAAGGTCGGCGACCGTTACGTCATGGCCGAACTGCTCGAGCGCGAGTGGCTGATCGGTGGCGAAAACTCCGGGCATGTCGTGTGCTGCAACCACACCACCACCGGTGATGCGATCATTGCCGCGCTGCAGGTGCTGATGGCGCTCAAGCGTCGCGGCGAAACCCTGGCCCAGGCCCGTCAGGCCCTGCGCAAGTGCCCACAGGTGCTGATCAACGTGCGCTACGGGGCAAGCAAGGTCGACCCGCTGGAGCACCCAGCAGTCAAGGAAGCCAGTGCCAAGGTGACCGAGGCGATGGCCGGTCGCGGGCGTGTGTTGCTGCGCAAGTCGGGTACCGAGCCGTTGGTGCGCGTGATGGTCGAAGGCGATGACGAAAGTCAGGTTCGCGCCCATGCCGAAGCGCTGGCGAAACTGGTCGGCGAAGTTTGTGTCTGAAGGCGCTTGCCAGCGCAGATCTGGTTGGGTAAGATCTGCGCCCACTTTGACCGACGAGGTAAAGCATGCGTCGCCCTATGGTAGCTGGTAACTGGAAGATGCACGGTACCCGCGCCAGCGTCGCTGAGCTGACCGAGGGCTTGAGCAATCTCGCCCTGCCGAGCGGAGTGGAAGTCGCGGTGTTTCCACCGGCCTTGTTCATCAATCAAGTGATTGATGGCCTGGCAGGTAAAGAAATAACTGTCGGCGCACAGAATTCTGCTGTACAACCCGAACAGGGTGCGCTGACCGGCGAAGTTTGTCCGGAACAGCTGGCCGAAGTGGGCTGCAAGTTGGTGTTGGTTGGGCATTCGGAGCGTCGCCAGATCATTGGTGAAACCGACGAAGTGCTTAACCGCAAGTTTGCAGCCGCACAGGCTAAAGGTTTGAAGCCGGTGCTGTGCATAGGGGAAACCCTTGAAGAGCGCGAGGCTGGCAAGACACTCGAAGTTGTCGGGCGTCAACTAAGCAGTATCATCGAAGCGTTCGGTGTTAAGGCTTTTGCCAATGCAGTAATTGCTTATGAGCCTGTATGGGCCATCGGCACTGGCTTAACGGCCACGCCACAGCAGGCTCAGGATGTGCACGCCGCCATCCGTAGTCAGCTGGCGGCAGAAGATGCTGAAGTGGCTGCGAAGGTGCAGCTGCTCTACGGCGGCAGCGTGAAGGCGGCCAATGCGGCCGAACTGTTCGGCATGCCGGATATCGATGGGGGGCTCATTGGTGGAGCGTCCCTGAACGCAGACGAATTCGGTGCAATTTGTCGCGCCGCAGGAAACTGAACAAATGCTGGAAACAGTCATCGTTGTTTTTCATCTGTTGGCAGCGCTGTCGCTAGTAGTGCTGGTACTGTTACAACAGGGTAAAGGTGCGGAAGCAGGTGCATCTTTCGGCGCAGGGGCCTCAAACACTGTGTTCGGAAGCCAAGGTTCTGCAACCTTCCTAAGTAAATTCACTGCAATACTCGCTGCCACTTTCTTTTTGACAGCACTTGGGTTAGGATACTTCGCCAAGGAACAAGCTCAAAAGCTGAACCAGGCGGGCCTTCCAGATCCAGCAGTATTGGAAGTGAAAGAGCAGAAGCCGGCAGTAAATGATGATGTACCGGTGCTCCAACAGCAGAAGAGCGAAACTGCCCCTACAACGGGTGATGTACCTCCTCCGGCAGAAGAGCAGAAGTAACGGGTTTTAAATGTAGTATTGCCGAGGTGGTGGAATTGGTAGACACGCAACCTTGAGGTGGTTGTGCCCATAGGGTGTAGGGGTTCGAGTCCCCTTCTCGGTACCAATTGAAGCAAGAGAGCCCGCTTTATGCGGGCTTTCTTGTAGGTGGAGGTCGGATTGACCCAGCACTGGGTTCAGTCTTATACTTTCGCCCCAGCTTTGTCGCGGGGTGGAGCAGCTTGGTAGCTCGTCGGGCTCATAACCCGAAGGTCGTTGGTTCAAATCCAGCCCCCGCAACCAGCTTCAGCGGAGCCCCTTTTCAGGGGCTTTTTGCTAGCCGAACAGTTTTCGGCGTCGTTGTCCAACGGCGCTTTCAGGGATGGGCGCTTCGCCCATTTTTTATTTGCACAGCATGCACGAGGGGGTTCAGGTGTCGAGCAAGCTAGAACAGTTGCAGGCCTTGTTGGCCCCGGTTGTCGAGGGTCTGGGCTATCAGTGCTGGGGGATCGAGTACGTTTCCCAGGGTAAGCATTCGGTACTGCGCATCTACATCGATAAGGAAGACGGGATCCTGGTTGACGACTGCGAAGCAGTCAGCCGTCAGGCCAGCGCCATTCTTGATGTGGAAGATCCGATCAGCAGTGAATATACCCTTGAAGTGTCGTCTCCAGGCATGGATCGCCCGCTGTTCACTCTGGAACAGTTTGCCTCGCATGCCGGCGAACAAGTGAAGATCAAGCTGCGCTCACCCTTCGAGGGTCGTCGTAACTTCCAGGGCCTTCTCCGCGGTGTGGAGGAGCAGGATGTGGTGGTCCAGGTGGACAATCAAGAGTTCCTGTTGCCGATCGACTCGATCGACAAGGCCAATATTATTCCCAGTTTTGACTGAGACGTGCCGGGCCCGGCGGACTATCCGGGCCCAATGGCTTGCGCAAGGCGAGGCGTACGATGAGCAAAGAAGTACTGCTGGTTGTTGAATCGGTATCCAACGAAAAAGGTGTACCGCCCGGCGTCATTTTCGAAGCGCTGGAAGTGGCCCTGGCCACTGCAACCAAAAAACGTTTTGAGGACGAAGTCGACCTGCGTGTGGAAATCAACCGCCACACCGGTAGCTACGAGACCTTCCGTCGCTGGACCGTGGTCGATGAAGCCGATCTTGATGATCCGGCGATCGAGACCTGGTTGAGCAAGATTCACGAGACCCACCCTGAAGCCAAGGTCGGTGACGTGATCGAGGAGAAGATCGAGTCTATCGAGTTCGGTCGTATCGCCGCCCAGACCGCCAAGCAGGTCATCGTGCAGAAGGTCCGTGAGGCCGAGCGCGCCCAGGTGGTCGATGCCTACCGCGAACGCGTGGGTGAGATCATCTCCGGTACCGTCAAAAAAGTTACCCGCGACAACGTCATCGTTGACCTGGGCAACAACGCCGAGGCCTTGTTGGCTCGCGAAGACATCATTCCCCGCGAGACTTTCCGTGTGGGTGTGCGCCTGCGTGCACTGCTCAAGGAAATCCGCACTGAAAACCGTGGCCCTCAGCTGATCCTGTCGCGCACTGCGCCACAGATGCTGATCGAGCTGTTCCGCATCGAAGTGCCGGAAATTGCCGAGGGTCTCATTGAAGTCATGGCTGCATCCCGTGATCCGGGGTCGCGAGCCAAGATCGCCGTCCGCTCCAAGGACAAGCGTATCGACCCGCAAGGTGCCTGTATCGGCATGCGCGGTTCGCGCGTCCAAGCCGTATCCGGAGAGTTGGGTGGTGAGCGTGTGGATATCGTCCTCTGGGACGATAACCCGGCGCAGTTCGTCATCAACGCTATGTCGCCGGCTGAAGTCGCGGCGATTATCGTTGACGAGGATGCCCATGCCATGGACATCGCCGTCGCCGAAGACAACCTTGCCCAGGCCATTGGTCGTGGCGGTCAGAACGTTCGTTTGGCCAGTCAGTTGACCGGCTGGACCTTGAACGTGATGACCGAAAAGGACATCCAGGCCAAGCAGCAAGCAGAAACCGGTGACATCCTGCGCAATTTCATCGATGAACTGGAAGTCGACGAGGAGCTGGCCCAAGTGCTGGTCGACGAAGGCTTTACCAGCCTCGAAGAAATTGCCTACGTACCGTTGGAAGAAATGCTCAACATCGATGGCTTTGACGAAGATATCGTCAATGAGCTCCGCGCTCGAGCCAAGGACCGTTTGTTGACCAAGGCCATCGCTACCGAAGAAAAACTGGCAGACGCCCATCCGGCCGAAGACCTGCTCTCCCTTGAGGGCATGGACAAGGACCTGGCGGCGGAACTGGCGGTGCGCGGCGTGGTTAACCGCGAAGACCTGGCCGAGCAGTCGATTGACGACCTGCTCGACATCGACGGCATCGACGAAGAGCGTGCCGGCAAGTTGATCATGGCCGCCCGAGCCCACTGGTTCGAGTAATTAGGCGCGGCCTGAGGAGAGAAGTGCATGACGCAAGTCACGGTGAAAGAACTGGCCCAAGAGGTCGAGGCACCGGTAGAGCGCCTGCTGCAGCAGATGCGTGAGGCAGGTCTGCCGCACACCGACGCCGGTCAGGTAGTGACCGACAATGAGAAGCAGACCCTGCTGACTCATTTGAAAAGCAGCCACAAGAGCAAGGCGGAAGAGCCGCGCAAGATTACCTTGCAGCGCAAGACCACCAGCACGCTGCGTGTCGCCGGTAGCAAAAGCATCAGCGTAGAAGTACGCAAGAAGAAAGTATTCGTTCAGCGCAGCCCGGAAGAAATCCAGGCTGAGCAAAAACGCGAGCAGGACGAGCGCCGTGCGGCCGAAAACGCTGCGCGCGACAAGGTTGACGCCGAAGTTCGCCAGCGCAACGAAGAGCAGGCCCGTCGTCACGCTGATGCCGCCCCTGCGGCCCCAGCTGCCAAACCGGCTGCCGCTGCTAGCGCTGCTGCACCTGCCCCGGCACCTGTAGTCGCTGACGCGCCTGCATCGGAAGATGCCGCCGCACGTGCCGCCGAACGCAAAAAAGACGAGACCCGTCGCAACGAAAGCCGCACTCGCGATGACGACCGTCGTCGTGGCGAAGCGCCTCGTGTGTCGATCAAGGTCAAGGTCAAGGAAAAGGAAAAGGCGCCGACTCCGCGTGCTGCTCCGCGTACCACCGACGAAGAGAGCGATGGCGCTCGTCGTGGTCGTGGTGGCAAGGGCAAGCTGAAGAAGCGTAATGCTCACGGCTTCCAGAACCCGACCGGCCCCGTCATCCGTGACGTGACCATCGGCGAGACCATCACGGTCTCGGAACTGGCCAACCAGATGTCCGTCAAGGGCGCTGAAGTGGTCAAGTTCATGTTCAAGATGGGCACCCCGGTTACCATCAACCAGGTGCTCGACCAGGAAACCGCTCAGCTGATCGCAGAAGAGCTGGGCCACAAGGTGACCCTGGTCAGCGATACTGCCCTGGAAGACTCCCTGGCCGAATCGCTGAAGTTCGAAGGCCAAACCGAATCGCGTGCCCCGGTCGTTACCGTCATGGGCCACGTTGACCACGGTAAGACCTCGCTGCTCGACTACATCCGTCGTGCCAAGGTTGCTGCTGGCGAAGCCGGCGGTATCACCCAGCACATCGGCGCCTACCACGTGGAAACCGACCGCGGCATGGTCACCTTCCTCGATACCCCGGGCCACGCTGCGTTCACTCAGATGCGTGCTCGTGGTGCCAAGGCGACCGACATCGTCATCCTGGTGGTGGCGGCGGACGACGGCGTGATGCCGCAAACCCGTGAAGCCGTTCAGCATGCCAAGGCTGCTGGCGTCCCACTGGTTGTCGCAGTGAACAAGATCGACAAGCCAGGTGCTGACCTCGACCGCATTCGCAACGAGCTGTCCGTCGAAGGCGTAACCTCCGAGGACTGGGGTGGTGACACGCCGTTCGTCAAGGTTTCGGCCAAGATGGGTACCGGTGTTGACGAACTGCTCGAAGCCGTTCTGCTGCAGGCCGAGATCCTCGAACTGACCGCTACCCCGACCGCCCCAGGTCGTGGTGTCGTCGTCGAATCGCGCCTGGACAAGGGCCGCGGCCCAGTGGCCACCATCCTGGTTCAGGACGGTACGCTGCGTCAGGGCGACATGGTCCTGTGCGGCTCCAACTATGGCCGCGTACGTGCCATGCTCGACGAGAACGGCAAGCCTGTGAAGGAAGCTGGCCCGTCGATCCCGGTCGAGATCCTTGGCCTGGACGGTACCCCGGAAGCCGGTGACGAGCTGTCGGTGGTGGCTGACGAGAAGAAAGCCCGCGAAGTTGCCCTGTTCCGTCAAGGCAAGTACCGCGAGGTCAAGCTGGCCCGTGCTCACGCTGGCAAGCTGGAAAACATCTTCGAGACCATGGGTCAAGAAGAGAAGAAGACCCTCAACATCGTCCTCAAGACCGACGTACGTGGTTCCCTGGAAGCACTGCAGGGTTCGCTCGGCGGCCTGGGCAACGACGAAGTTCAGGTTCGCGTGATCGGTGGCGGCGTAGGTGGTATCACCGAGAGCGACGCCAACCTGGCGCTGGCGTCCAACGCGGTGCTGTTCGGCTTCAACGTGCGTGCCGATGCCGGTGCGCGCAAGATCGTCGAGCAGGAAGGTCTGGATATGCGTTACTACAACGTGATCTACGACATCATCGAAGACGTCAAGAAAGCCCTGACCGGCATGCTCGGCAGCGATGTTCGCGAGAACATCCTGGGTGTCGCCGAAGTACGTGACGTGTTCCGTTCGCCGAAGTTCGGCGCCATCGCTGGCTGTATGGTCATCGAAGGTACCGTGTACCGCAACCGTCCGATCCGCGTACTGCGCGAAGACGTTGTGATCTTCGAAGGCGAGCTGGAATCGCTGCGTCGCTTCAAGGACGACGCTGCCGAAGTACGTTCGGGCATGGAGTGCGGTATTGGCGTCAAGAGCTACAACGACGTCAAGGTCGGCGACAAGATCGAAGTCTTCGAGAAAGTCCAGGTGGCTCGTACCCTCTAAGGGCGAGCTTGCCGCAAGCCCCCGCTACAGGGCGGTTGGCGGCGCCTTTATAGGTAGCGCCCGGTCAGGCATCAGCCTGACCGGGCGTTTGCCGCTTTAAGTTACAGGTAGCAAGAATGGCCAAAGAATATAGCCGTACCCAACGTATCGGTGATCAGATGCAGCGCGAGCTGGCTGAACTGATCCGCCGCGAAGTCAAGGACCCACGTGTGGGTCTGGTGACCATCACTGCCGTGGACGTCAGCCGCGACCTGGGCCATGCCAAGGTGTACATCACCGTCATGGGCGAGGAAACGCCAGACGCCGTGAAGCAGTCGCTGAAGGCGCTGAACAGCGCTGCCAGCTTCCTGCGTCTGCACCTGGGGCGTTCGATGCAACTGCGCAGCGTCCCCCAGCTGCATTTCCACTTCGATGAAAGCGTCAGCCGCGGTGTACACCTGTCGGCGCTGATCGAGCGTGCAGTGGCCGAAGACCGCCTGCACAAGGATACCGACGAGCTGGACACCAAGGAGTAAGCGGTGGCCCAGGTCAAACGTATTCGCCGCAACGTCAGCGGCATCATCCTGCTCGACAAGCCGCTCGGCTTTACCTCCAACGCGGCACTGCAGAAGGTCCGCTGGTTGCTCAATGCGGAGAAGGCTGGCCACACTGGCAGCCTCGATCCGTTGGCCACCGGCGTGCTGCCACTGTGCTTCGGTGAAGCGACCAAGTTTTCGCAGTACTTGCTCGATTCCGACAAGGGCTACGAAACCGTCATGCAGATGGGGCAGACTACCAATACTGCCGATGCTGAAGGCGAGGTTTTGCAGACCCGTGAGGTGACCGTTGGTCGTGCCGACATCGAGGCCCTGCTGCCACGTTTTCGCGGCCCGATCAGCCAGATACCGCCAATGTACTCGGCACTCAAGCGCGATGGTCAGCCGCTGTACAAACTGGCACGTGCTGGAGAGGTAGTGGAGCGCGAGGCGCGTTCTGTTACTATTAACCGCTTGGAGTTGCTCGAGTGCGAAGGCACCCGTGCACGGCTCAGTGTAGGATGCAGCAAAGGCACCTATATCCGCACCCTGGTGGAGGATATCGGCGAAGCCCTTGGCTGTGGCGCCTATGTCGCAGAGTTGCGCAGGACCCAGGCCGGGCCCTTCGCACTGGCACAGACGGTGACCCTCGAAGCACTCGAACAGGCCCATGCCGAAGGCGGCAACGAAGCGCTTGATCGCTTCCTGATGCCTTCCGACAGCGGGTTGCAGGACTGGCCAATGGTCAGCCTGTCTGAACACAGTGCGTTCTACTGGCTGCATGGGCAGGCAGTACGCGCGCCGGATGCGCCGCAGTTTGGCATGGTCCGGGTACAAGATCACAACGCGCGCTTCATCGGTATCGGTGAAGTGAGTGAAGACGGGCGCATTGCGCCACGTCGGTTGATTCGGTCGGAATGACCGAAACCGCAGGGCGAGGCTTCGGCTGAACCCTACGGAATCAAGGGTGGCTGTCAGTAGGCACGGTCACACCTTTCTTATTAATACAGGGATTTGTCCCTGGCCTATTGGACCCCGTTCGCGGGATCCGTTATCAGGAGAAGCCAAATGGCCCTCAGCGTTGAAGAAAAAGCTCAAATCGTTACCGACTTCCAGCAAGCAGCTGGCGACACTGGTAGCCCGGAAGTTCAGGTTGCTCTGCTGACCGCGAACATCAACAAGCTGCAAGGCCACTTCAAGGCCAACGGTAAAGACCACCACTCGCGTCGTGGCCTGATCCGTATGGTTAACCAGCGTCGTAAGCTGCTGGACTACCTGAAGGGCAAAGACACCACTCGTTACAGCGCCCTGATCGGTCGCCTGGGCCTGCGTCGCTAATAGCGGCCTGGTCAGTGGTGTGCATGGCGTCTCATGCATTGGCAACGCTGCCTGGCAGCGTTGTCTTTGGGCGCGCCATGCGTATCTCCGAGGCTGGCAGCCTGGTTACGTTGTGCGGTTTTCCGCGCTTCGGCCAGGCTCCCAGCCTCGTGTTGTATCTGGACGGTCAATGGGGCCGATTCCCCGTTCTGCCCAAGAATTCGCAAGAAACCAGTTCCCCCAAGAGCCACTGAAAAGGTAGGAAACCGTGAACCCGGTAATCAAGACATTCCAGTTCGGTCAATCGACCGTTACTCTCGAAACGGGCCGTATTGCCCGTCAGGCCACCGGCGCAGTGCTGGTCACTGTAGACAACGACGTCACCGTGCTGGTGACCGTGGTCGGTGCCAAGCAAGCCGATCCAGGCAAGGGTTTCTTCCCTCTGTCGGTCCACTACCAGGAAAAGACCTACGCCGCCGGCAAGATCCCAGGTGGTTTCTTCAAGCGTGAAGGCCGTCCTTCCGAGAAAGAGACCCTGACCTCGCGCCTGATCGACCGTCCGATCCGTCCGCTGTTCCCTGAAGGCTTCATGAACGAAGTCCAGGTCGTCTGCACCGTGGTTTCCACCAGCAAGAAGACCGATCCGGACATCGCTGCGATGATCGGTACCTCGGCTGCCCTGGCAATCTCCGGCATTCCGTTCGAAGGCCCGATCGGCGCCGCCCGCGTTGCTTTCCACGAAAGCACCGGCTACCTGCTGAACCCGACCTACGAGCAACTGGCTGCCTCGAGCCTGGACATGGTCGTTGCCGGTACCTCCGACGCCGTTCTGATGGTTGAATCGGAAGCCCAAGAGCTGACCGAAGACCAGATGCTGGGCGCTGTTCTGTTCGCCCACGACGAATTCCAGGCTGTTATCCAGGCTGTCAAAGAGCTGGCCGCCGAAGCTGCCAAGCCGACCTGGGACTGGAAACCTGCCGTTGCCAACACCGAGCTGTTCAACGCCATCCGCGCTGAATTCGGCGAGGCTGTTTCGCAGGGCTACACCATCACCGTCAAGGCCGACCGCTACGCGCGCCTGGGCGAGCTGCGCGATCAGGCGATCGCCAAGTTCTCCGGTGAAGAAGGCCAGCCATCGGCTTCCGAAGTCAAAGAAATCTTCGGCGAAATCGAATACCGCACCGTTCGCGAGAACATCGTCAACGGCAAGCCGCGTATCGATGGCCGTGACACCAAGACCGTTCGCCCGCTGAACATCGAAGTCGGCGTCCTGCCGAAGACTCACGGTTCGGCGCTCTTCACCCGTGGCGAAACCCAGGCCCTGGTCGTTGCGACCCTGGGTACTGCCCGTGACGCCCAGCTGTTGGACACCCTCGAAGGCGAGAAGAAAGACCCCTTCATGCTGCACTACAACTTCCCGCCGTTCTCGGTTGGCGAGTGTGGTCGTATGGGCGGTGCTGGCCGTCGCGAAATCGGCCACGGCCGTCTGGCCCGTCGCTCGGTCCAGGCCATGCTGCCTGCCGCTGACGTGTTCCCGTACACCATCCGTGTGGTTTCGGAAATCACCGAGTCCAACGGTTCGAGCTCGATGGCTTCGGTCTGCGGTGCTTCCCTGGCACTGATGGACGCGGGTGTGCCGATGAAGGCGCCGGTTGCCGGTATCGCCATGGGCCTGGTCAAGGAAGGCGAGAAATTCGCGGTCCTGACCGACATCCTGGGTGACGAAGACCACCTGGGCGACATGGACTTCAAGGTTGCCGGTACCGCCAAAGGCGTTACTGCACTGCAGATGGACATCAAGATCAACGGCATCACCGAAGAGATCATGGAAATCGCCCTGGGCCAAGCCCTGGAAGCGCGCCTGAACATCCTCGGTCAGATGAACCAGATCATCGGCCAGTCGCGTACCGAGCTGTCGGCCAACGCTCCGACCATGATCGCGATGAAGATTGACACCGACAAGATCCGTGACGTCATCGGCAAAGGCGGCGCCACCATTCGCGCCATCTGCGAAGAGACCAAGGCTTCGATCGACATCGAAGACGACGGCTCGATCAAGATCTTCGGCGAAACCAAGGAAGCAGCTGAAGCAGCCCGTCAGCGCATCCTGGGCATCACTGCCGAGGCCGAAATCGGCAAGATCTATGTAGGTAAGGTCGAGCGCATCGTTGACTTCGGTGCCTTCGTCAACATCCTGCCTGGCAAAGATGGCCTGGTGCACATCTCCATGCTGAGCGATGCTCGCGTCGAGAAAGTCACCGACATTCTGAAAGAAGGTCAGGAAGTCGAAGTGCTGGTACTGGACGTGGACAACCGCGGCCGTATCAAGCTGTCGATCAAAGACGTTGCCGCGGCCAAGGCCTCCGGCGTCTAAGCGACTGACGCGCAATAGAAAAAGAGCCCTTCGGGGCTCTTTTTTTTCGCCTGACGGGAACCTTTTGTACAGTTGCATCTTGCACGCAGGTTTACCTCGCAGGTTGCAAAATGCACGACTCATGCAACTGGATGAAAATGCTAACTCATTGATTTGTAAGCGTTTAAGCGAAGCGGAAAAGCTGGCACAGCACATGCAACTACCTTCATACCTGCAGCCAGGAACAACGGCGCAGACCTTTCGAAAAACAGGAGTGACTCACATGAAGAAGTTCGCCATTGCTGCCGCTACTGCTACCGCTCTGACCCTGACCATGGCTAATGCGGCATTTGCCCAACAGTCCACCCAGGCCCCTATGACGCTGGCGGCCGGTGAGGTGACCAAAGCCAAGGAAGCTACTTCCGATACTTGGATCACCACCAAGGTGAAGGCTGACCTGATGACCGAGAAAGGTGTACCTGGCAGCGACATCAAGGTTGAAACCAACAAAGGTGTCGTATCGCTGTCCTCTGATGTGGCAGTGACTGACGCGCAGAAAGAGATGGCAGTTGCCATCGCCAAGAAGATCAAAGGTGTTCAGGCCGTTTCGGCTGATGGCCTGAAGTCCGAATAAGGGACGTCCCTCGGCCAAAAGGATTTGGCCACCAACACAAAAAGCCCCGGCAACCTGCCGGGGCTTTTCTTTGGCTGCTTCAAAAGCCCGGGTTGCGGGCGATTACATCGCTTTCGAAGCAGTCCTGCTCGGCGATCAGCGGCTCAACCAGTGGGCGGCTGTCGCGAAAGTGTGCCGTCTGGGTGTGTGCTTCATAGGCGGCGTCGTCCTGGTAGATCTCGTAGAGGTAGATGACCTCGGGGTCTAGGCGGTCCTGGGAGACGTCGAACACCAGGCACCCTGGCTCGTTGGCCACTGATGCAGCGGCATTGACCTTGATGGCCGTCAGAAAAGCCTCGGCGCAACCGGGCTTCACGCGTGTCTTGATAAACAGGCTATACACATGGCACTCCTTTTGTTTTACATTCTTATGTGAATTGTATACAAAATTGGAGTCGCGCCAATGTCTGAATTGCCTGAACGCCCTGGTCGCTTTAACGGCTTGCGCCACATTGCCTTATTGGTACCCAACCTTGAGGAGTGCGAGCGCTTTTACGTCGACGTGCTGGGCATGGAGGTGCTCAACCGCGCCAATGAAGACCTGGTCTACCTGACCTGCGGTAACGACAACCTGTCATTGGGGCGCGGCGCCGGGGCCGCTAATGGCTTGCAGACGCTCGATCACTACGGCTTCATCGTCGACAGTGTGGAGGAGCTGGAGGCTTGGTATCAGTACTTCAAGGCGCACGGGGTGACCCTGCTGGACCGCCCGTTCAACCACGGTGACGGGGCGCGCAGCTTCCATTTGCTGGACCCGGCGGGGAACAAGGTGCAACCGCTGTATCACCCGGCAGTGTCGGGGCAGCGGCTGGTTTGAATGCATGGCCTTGCGGTGACTGTACTGGCCTCGTCGCGGGTGAACCCGCTCCCACCCGAACTGTGTAGCCTCCAAATCTAGCGCTGCACCTGTGGGAGCGGGTTTACCCGCGAAGGGGCGAGCACTGGCTCATTCGGCATCCAGGTGCATCGGTGTAATTACCCGGCCATCACTCTCGGCCTTGCCCAGGGTCGTGTCGATGAAGTACACCCGGTCATCTTCCAGCTTGCCTTTGTCCACCAGGTAGTCCTTGATGCTGCTGGCCCGCTCCTGGCCCAGCGTGCGTAGCAACGCGGCACTTTCGGCCCAGGACTTGATCACCGCCTCGCGCAGCTTGGCAGTGCGCTCGTCGCGGCCAAGTTGTTCCCATTCGGCCGGTGGTTGCTGCTTCAGGCGGGTGCGGTAGATGCCTTCGAGCATCGCCGGCTTGTCGCTGTCGTCGACCACCAGCATCGAAGCATTGGCAGGCACCTTGTCGCCACGACGTTGCAGGATCTTGTACCAGGTGGCCTGGTATTCGCGGTCCAGGCGCTGCTGGGCGATCAGCGGGCCGTCGCTGGTCTGCGCACTGGTGCCTTCGATTTCCAGACGCAGTTCCGGGCGCTCTTTGAGCGCCGAGGCCAGTTTGTCCAGGGAGGACTGAGCATCGCCCGTGAGCTCACTCGAGCCCGGGGCGAACGCGACAGTGCCAAGGTCTTCGGAATCCCCGCCAGCAATCAGCCCGCCGATAAACTTGAAGGGTGCCTGGGCCGCGCGCAGCACCAGGTTGCGCAGGGTTTGCCAGACGATCGGCATGACGCTGAACTGCGGGTTGTTGAGGTCACCGGTCACCGGCAACTCGATGGAAATCTTGCCCTCGGTGTCCTTGAGCAGCGCGACCGCCAGGCGGATCGGCAGGTCCACGGCATCTGGGCTGTCGACCTTCTCGCCCAACTGCAGTTGCTCGACCACCACTTTGTTCTCGGCCTTGAGCTGGCCGTTGGTGATCAAGTAATGCAGGTCGAGGTTGAGCCGCCCCTTGCGGATACGGAAGCCCGCGAACTTGCCGGAGTAGGGCGTCAGCGTGGTCAGTTCGACCCGCTTGAAGCTGGTGGCGATATCCAGGCTGGCCAGCGGGTTGAACGGGTTGAGCGCGCCTTTGATGGTGACCGGCGCATAGCGGTCGACCTTGCCCTTGATGTCCACCTTGGCCGGGTTCGGCTTGCGGTTGTCGATGGTGCCGATCTGGCCGTTGAGCTGCTGCACGGCGGTGGCGAAGTTGGGCGTAAGGGACAGGTCGGCGAAGTTGGCCGAGCCGTCATTGATGTCGATCTGGCCAATATGGATGCCCAACGGCTTGTCGCTGCTGGCCGGTTTCGCGGCCTTGGCTGCCGGCGCATCGGCCGGCTGCGGTATTAGCAGGTCGTTGACGTTGGTGGTGCGGTCTTCGTTGATGATGAAGCGAGCATAGGGCTGCAGCAAGGTCACCTTGTCGATCGACAGGGCATCACCGTGCACATAGGACAGGCCATCGACGTTCACCTGCTGCCATTTCACGAAGTCGCGGCTCTTGATCGTGTCGAGGGTATGCAACTGGTTGACCTGGGCCTTGCCGGTGACGTTGAAGGCCAGTGGCTCGGTGCTTTTCAGGTCGACCTTGAGGTCGCTGGCAAGCATGCCGCTGCGCAGCTCCAGCAGAATGAACGGGCTGATGTAGGCCTGGGCCACACGCAGGTCGATGTCGCGTGTGCTGACATCCAGCTTGGCCCAGACAGGCGCCAGATTCACTTGGCCGGCAGCCTGCAATTTGCCTTGTTTGCCCACGCCGGTGTCGAGTTTGAGCGTGAAAGGCGACTGGTTGAGGCTGTCGAAGCCTTGCAGGTCGACATTGAGCGGGCCGACATCCAGTGCCACCGGTTCTTTCTGGCTACGGTCTGCCAGGTGCACGTTGTAGTTGCGCAGCTGGACGTCCTTGAGCAGCACTTGCCACGGCTTGCTCGGCGCTTGGGCGGCTTTTTCTGCAGGCGTAGGTTCGGCGGCGGCGGGCTCGGCCTTTTCTTTCGGCGTGGCCTTGGCCGGTTGGCTGGCGAACAGCTTCTGCCAGTCGAGCTGGCCGTCTTTTTCCAACGCGGCCCAGGTTTCGAGCTTGTCGCTGCGAATCTTGCCGACGATGACTTTTTGCTTGGCCAGGTCGATAGAGGTGTCGCTGACTTCGAGGTTGGCCAGGCGTACCAGTTGGCGGCCATCCGGAGCCTTGATGGCGAACGGCGCCACTTTTACCGAGGTGTTGTCCAGCAGCAGCTCGGTCTCTTTGGACAGGTTGAAGGTGTAATGAGTGTCGAGGCTGATGACGCCTTCTTCCAGCACCAGTGGTACGGCGTCACGCACATACGGCCAGAACGCCTTCATCTTGCCGTCGGTGACCTTCAGGGTGCCTTCGGAAGCAATGGGCGAAAGGCTGATTGTGCCACTCCAGTCGATCTGCCCGCCGTACGGGCCCTTCGCTACCAGGGTCATGTCGGCATTGTCGTCCGGGAGCGTGCTGAGGTTTTTCAGCTCCAGGTTCATGTTGTCGTACAGAAACTCGATCGGCTCGCTCGGGCGCTCGTCCTGGAAGTGCAGGTAACCTTCTTTGAGCTTGATGCTGCCGATGCGCAGCGGGAATGGGTCGCTGGGCGGCTGCTCGGGCTTGGCTTCGCTGGGGGGCAGCTTGAACAACTGGGTCAGGTTGAGCTGCCCGCCCTTGGCGAACAGCACTTCGCTGCGCGGTTTGTCGAGCTCTACCGCCGTCAGGTGCAAGGCGCCATTCCACACGCTGTCGAGCGCAAGGTTGGCATAAAGCCGCTCGAAGCCGACCTGTTCCTTGCCAGGTTCGCCAATTTGCAGGCCCCACAGGGTCAGTTCGAGGCTGAAGGGGTTGAGCTCGATGCGCTGCAGGTGAGCAGGCACGGTGGCATATTGCGCCAATTGCTGATTGGCAATGCGCAGTGCGACACCGGGGAGAATGAGGAAGCCGAGCAGGCTGTAGAGGGCTACGAGAGCCACCATGGCGCCGAGGGCGCGAATCAATCCTTTGTACATGTGTCGCTTCGTCTGTCTAAGCAGGAGTGCTTGGAGTATGGCAGGTTAAATCAGTTCCGCTGAGGCGACCGATTCGCCTCATTCGATGCCCATTCGCCGTTTCGCTCGGTGCGCCGAACCATCGCGCATGGCCCAGCGCAAAACCGGTGCAGTGCGTTGCAGGCCGAGGCGGATCAGGCGCCGCTGCAATGGCCCGTGCTGCAGCCCGAGCATGGCTTGGGCCCAGTCGGGCAGCAGGTCGATGCCGGCGTTCAGCATGAGCTTGCCGACAGGTTGTGCCAGGCGGCTGGGCGCCGGGGCGGCAAGCAGGATGTCGACCACCTCATGGCTACGGGCATCGCACTGCAGCTGCGGGCGCATGTGCCTGAGGTAGTCCTCGACCTGCTGGCAGGAGCGCGGCACATCGCGCGCGCCCAGGCGTTCGGCGATCAGGGCAATCTCGTTGTAGTAGGCATCCTGCTCGGCGCGGGGCAGGTGCGGGTTGCGGTAACGCAGGTGGGCCGCGAGGAAGCTGCTGACTTCGGCCACATGCACCCAGGTCAGCAAGCCAGGATCACTGGCGGCATACGGGCGGCCATCGGCGGCGGTGCCGGTGACTTGCAGGTGGATGGTGCGGACTTTTTCGATCAGCCACTCGGCGTCGCGGGTCGAGCCAAAGGTGGTGCCGGAGATGAACTGGCTGGTGCGACGCAAGCGGCCGAGCAGGTCTTGGCGAAAGTTCGAATGGTCCCACACGCCGGCCAACGCCAGCGGGTGCAGCAGTTGCAGCATGAGGGCACTGATACCGCCGACCAGCATGCTTGGGAAATCGCCGTGCACTTGCCAGCTGATGCTCTGCGGGCCAAACAGCCCAGGGTCGCCCTTGGGCGATTCCAGGTCGAGCTGGCCGAGGGCCAGCCCGGTAAGGCTCATGACCTGGGTTTCGATGCGGCGGCGAAGGGCTTCCATGGCGACCTGTCGTTCAGGGCGGCCATGAAAGGGGCCGCCAGCTAATGGTTGAGACGTGTGTCGATCAAGCCCTGAACCACACTCGGGTCGGCCAGGGTCGAGGTATCGCCCAGGTTTTCCAGCTCGTTGCAGGCGATTTTGCGCAGTATACGCCGCATGATCTTGCCCGAGCGGGTTTTGGGCAGCGCCGGTGCCCACTGGATCAGTTCCGGTTTGGCGAAGCTGCCGATTTCTTTGCTGACCAAGGCCAGCAGTTCGGCCTTGAGCGCGTCGCTTGGGTCGACGCCGTTCATGGGGGTGACAAAGGCATACACGCCCTGGCCCTTGAGGTCATGGGGGTAGCCGACCACTGCGGCTTCGGCGACGCTGTCGTGCAACACCAGCGCGCTTTCCACTTCAGCGGTGCCGATGCGGTGGCCGGAGACGTTGATCACGTCGTCGATGCGCCCGGTGATCCAGTAGTCGCCGTCGGCATCGCGGCGTGCGCCGTCGCCGGTGAAGTAGTAGCCGGGCATGGGTTTGAAGTAGGTTTCGACCATGCGCTGGTGGTCACCATAAACGCTGCGAATCTGCCCGGGCCAGCTGGCTTTGATGGCCAGCACGCCAGCGCCAGGGCCTTCAATGGGGGTGCCTTTTTCATCCAGCAGCACCGGCTGTACGCCGAACATCGGTTGGGTCGCGCAACCCGGTTTGAGCCGTTGCGTGCTGGGCAGGGGCGTGAGCATGATGCCGCCGGTTTCGGTCTGCCACCAGGTATCGACGATCGGGCAGCGCTTTTGGCCGACTTCCTCGAAGTACCATTCCCACGCTTCCGGGTTGATCGGTTCGCCGACGCTGCCGAGCAGGCGCAGGCTTTTGCGTGAGGTGCTCTGGAGGGGCTCGGAGCCTTCGCGCATCAGGGCGCGCAAGGCCGTTGGCGCGGTGTAGAAGATGTTGACCTGATGCTTGTCGACCACCTGCCAGAAGCGCGAGGTGTCGGGGTAGTTGGGTACGCCTTCGAACATCAGCGAAATCGCGCCATTGGCCAGCGGGCCATAGACGATATAGCTGTGGCCGGTGACCCAGCCTACATCGGCAGTGCACCAGAACACTTCGCCCTCGCGGTAATCGAACACCACCTTGAAGGTCATGGTGGCCTGCAGCAGGTAGCCGGCAGTGGTGTGCAGAACGCCTTTGGGTTTGCCGGTGCTGCCGGAGGTGTAGAGGATGAACAGTGGGTCTTCGGCCGCCATCGGTTCAGGTGGGCAGTCGTCGCCAGCGTGTTCCGTCACTTGGTGATACCAGAGGTCGCGGCCCTCGCTCCAGGCCACATCACCCCCCGTGCGTCGGACGACGAATACGCTGCTGACATTCGGGCAGTTGGCCAGGGCCTTGTCGACGTTCACCTTCAGTGGAATACGCTTGCCACCGCGGATGCCTTCATCGGCGGTGATCACGGTACGGCAGTCGGCATCGAGGATGCGGTCACGCAGGGCATCGGGCGAGAAGCCGCCGAACACCACCGAGTGCACGGCGCCCAGCCGGGTGCAGGCGAGCATGGCGAAGGCGGCCTCGGGAATCATCGGCATGTAGATACACACCCGGTCGCCTTTTTTCACGCCGCGTGCCTTCAGGGCGTTGGCCAAGCGGCAGACCTGGCGGTGCAGTTCGCGGTAGGTGATGGCTTTGGCGTCTTGCGGGTCATCGCCCTCCCAGAGCAGGGCGGTCTGTTCACCACGCTTGGCCAGATGGCGATCGATGCAGTTGTAGCTCACGTTCAACTGGCCACCGTCGAACCAGCGTGCCTGGCCGGTTTTCAGGTCGCACTGTTGCACGCTCGACCAGGGTTTGATCCAGTCCAGGCGTTTGGCCTGTTCGGCCCAGAAGGTGTCGGGGTCTTCCACCGATTGGCGGTAGAGGCGGCGGTAATCGTCGTCAGTGAGGGCGGCGGACTGGCTGACGGCCAGGGCCTGGGGGTAGTCGCGGATATCGAACATGGCGGGTGGTCCTTGCGCTTGTCGGGGGCGATGGACTGCAACGGCTATTCGATGGACAAGTGTAGTCAGGCGGGGTTCGTCTGGATGAGAAAGACAAAGGGCCCACCATGACGGTGAGCCCTTTGTGGGGGTCAGTTGGCGGACGGGCGACCGACCTTCCAATAAATGTAACCGAGCCCGATTGGCGCGATGAAGATGGCCAAGAACCAGCACATGAACATGGTGATGACCTTGACCAGCAGCATAAGCAGCGCGGGCACGACGAACAGGTTGTTGCCCATGATGAAGCCGACGATGCTTTCGTAAACGAAGCGCGCGTAGGGATACAGCAGCGTGCTGATCACCGCCATGCTGATTTCGCCAACGGGCAGATCGGGCGAGGCGTTGACTTTGCCGCTGATGAAAATCGCGCCGATGATGGCGCCGAACACCAGTTGACGGAAGTAATAGCCTGATTTCATGCTGCCAAATATCGTGGCCTTCAGCCTGTCCATAAGATCCCTCTCATACTCGGATTTGTTGAAGTGGCGCACCTTAGCAAGATGTAACCGTATGTGCCAGGCCGTGAATGAGAAGGCGTGATGGGTTTCTGTGGGGTAAGGGCCGCTGAGCGGCCCCTGTGTCATCAACCGCGGTGACGGCCGCGGAAGTAGTTGATCAGGCCCTGGGTAGAGCCATCTTCGGCGCTGTCTTCCTGGCTGCCGACAAGGCGCTGGTAGACACCTTTGCCCAGCTCTTTGCCCAGCTCCACGCCCCATTGGTCGAAGGCGTTGATGCCCCAGATCACGCTCTGCACGAAGACCTTGTGCTCATACATCGCCACCAGTGCGCCCAGGCGGCGTGGGCTGATGCGCTCTACCACCAGGGTGTTGCTCGGGCGGTTGCCCGGGATCACCTTGTGCGGGGCCAGCTTTTCGATGTCGGCTTCGTTCAGGCCTTTGGCGCGCAACTCGGTCTCGGCTTCATCGCGGGTTTTGCCGAGCATCAGCGCCTGGCTCTGCGACAGGCAGTTGGCGTACAGCCACTGATGGTGGTCGGCCACCGGGTTGAAGCTCACCACCGGCACGATGAAGTCAGCAGGAATAAGGTGGGTACCCTGGTGCAGCAACTGGTGGTAGGCGTGCTGGCCGTTACAGCCCACGCCACCCCAGATCACCGGGCCGGTTTCGGTATGCACCGGCGAGCCGTCCTGCAGCACGCTCTTGCCGTTGGACTCCATGTCCAGCTGTTGCAGGTGCTTGGTGATGTTGCGCAGGTAGTGGTCGTACGGCAGGATCGCGTGGCTGCGGGCGCCCCAGAAGTTTCCATACCAGACGCCCAGCAGGGCCAGCAGCACCGGCATGTTCTTGTCGAACGGCGCGGTCTGGAAGTGCTGGTCCATGGTGTAGGCACCCGACAGCAGCTCCTTGAAGTTGGCGGTGCCGATGGCCAAGGCGATCGGCAGGCCGATGGCCGACCACAGCGAATAGCGCCCACCCACCCAGTCCCACATCGGGAAGATGTTCTCTTCACGGATACCGAAGGCGACGGCGGCGGCCTTGTTGCTGGAGACGGCGATGAAGTGGCGATACAGCTCTGCTTCCGAGCCGCCCTGGGCCAGGTACCAGGTGCGCGCGGCCATGGCGTTCTTCAGTGTTTCGAGGGTGTTGAACGATTTCGACGACACAATGAACAGGGTGGTTTCGGCGCGCAGGTTGGCCGACAGTTCGTGGAACTCACTGCCGTCGATGTTCGCCAGGTAATGGCAGCGTACGCCGCGTTGTGCGTAGGGCAGCAGCGCTTCGGAGACCAGTTCCGGGCCGAGGAACGAGCCGCCGATGCCGATGTTGACCACGTCGGTGATCGGCTTTTCGCTGTAACCGCGCCACAGGCCATCGTGGATGCGCCCGACCAGCTCGGTGATCTGGTTGAGCACCTTGTGCACTTCCGGCATCACGTTGACGCCGTTGACACTGAGCTTGTCGCCCACCGGGCGGCGCAGGGCGGTGTGCAGCACCGGACGGCCTTCGGAGGCGTTGATGATCTCGCCGCTGAACATCGACTTGATCGCATCCTGCAGGCCGACTTCGTTGGCCAGGTTCACCAGCAGGTCACGGCTTTGCTCGGTGATCAGGTTTTTCGAGTAGTCGAGGAACAGGCCGCAGCTGCTCAGGGAGAACTGATCAAAACGCTTGGCATCGGCGGCGAAGGCTTCACGCATGCTGAAGTCTTGCATGGCGTCGCGGTGTTGCTGAAGCGCCTGCCAGGCGGGCAGGGCCGTCACATCATGGGGAGTACGGTAATACGCCATTGCTCAGGGTTCCTTGGTGCGTTGTGAGGCCTTGGACATTGGCCACGGCTGTCAGTTGCAGGCAGTCATTATAGGCATTGGCGGCGCGGGGGGAATGGGGGCGTGAGCGGTTATGAAGGGGCCGCGAGGCAGCCCCCGAAGGTTTACGCGGTCTTGTCTTCCACGTGCAGGTACAGGTTGTCGATCAACCGGGTGTTACCCAGGTAAGCGGCGGCAATCACCACCAGGTCGCGATCATCGATCATGGCCGGGCGCAGGCTCACGGCATGGCGCACTTCCAGGTAGTCCGGGCGGAACCCGGCGGCGGTCAGTTGCGCCTGGCCGTCGGCGACCAGCGCGGCAAAATCACGCTGGCCACGGCCAATGGCCGCCCCGATGTGCTGCAGGGTGCGGTACAGCGCAGGTGCGGTAACACGCTGCTCGGGGGTGAGGTAACCATTGCGTGACGACAGCGCCAGGCCATCGTCGGCGCGCACGGTCGGCTCACCGATGATCTGGATGGGCATGTTCAGGTCGCGCACCATGGCGCGGATTACCGCCAGCTGCTGGAAGTCTTTTTCGCCGAACACGGCCAAGTCTGGCTGGACCATGTTGAACAGCTTGCTGACCACTGTCGCCACACCCTCGAAATGCCCTGGCCGGCTGGCGCCGCACAGGCCTTCGGAAAGGTGGGGGACGCTGACCCGGGTTTGCACGCTCATGCCGTCGGGGTACATCTCTTCGACGGTTGGCGCGAACAGCAGGTTGCAGCCGGCCTGGAGCAAGCGCTCCTGGTCGGCTGCAAGGGTACGTGGGTAGGTGGCGAGGTCTTCGTTAGCGCCGAACTGCAGCGGGTTGACGAAGATACTGGCAACGACAAAGTCGGCCCGCTGGGCGGCCTTGGTCACCAGCGCGGCATGGCCGCTGTGCAGGTTGCCCATGGTCGGCACGAACGCGATGCGCTTGCCTTCGCCACGCGCGCGGCCAACGGCGGCGCGCAGTTCACGGACAGTCTTGACTGTGTTCATGCGCTGAACCCGTGTTCGCTGGCAGGGAAGCTTACGTCCTTGACCGCCGTCACGTAGGCGGCGAGGGCGCTTTCGATGTCCGGCTGGCCGGCCATGAAGTTTTTCACGAACTTCGGCACCCGGCCGCTCAGCGACAGGCCAAGCATGTCGTGCAGGACCAGCACCTGGCCGTCGGTCGCGCTACCGGCGCCAATGCCGATGACCGGAATGCTCACGGCCTGGGTGATTTCTGCCGCCAGTTCGCTCGGTACGCACTCCAGCAGCAGCATGGCCGCGCCGGCCTGTTCCAGGGCAATGGCGTCGGCACGCATCTGCCGCGCCTGGGCTTCCTGACGGCCCTGCACCTTGTAACCGCCCAGTACATTGACGGTTTGTGGGGTCAGGCCCATGTGCGCGCACACCGGCACGCCACGTTCAGCCAGCAGACGAATGGTCTCGGCCAGCCAGGCAGCGCCTTCGAGCTTGATCATGTGGGCGCCGGCCTGCATCAGCGTGGCGCAGTTGGCAAAGGCCTGTTCGGGGGTGGCGTGGGCCATGAACGGCAGGTCGGCCAGAATCAGCGCGCCATCGTTGCCACGCTTGACGCAGGCAGTGTGGTAGGCCATTTCCTGGGTGGTGACAGGCAGCGTGCTGTCATGGCCCTGCAGGACCATCCCCAGCGAGTCGCCCACCAGCAACACTTCGACACCGGCCTGGCTGGCAACCTTGGCGAAGGTCGCGTCGTAGCAGGTCAGCATGGTGATTTTTTCACCCTTGGCCTTCAGGCCATGCAGGGTGGTCAGGGTTACTTCAGGCATGTAGGAAAATCCTCGTTCAGGCGCTGT
Organism: Pseudomonas kermanshahensis; assembly: GCF_014269205.2. NCBI lineage: Bacteria > Pseudomonadati > Pseudomonadota > Gammaproteobacteria > Pseudomonadales > Pseudomonadaceae > Pseudomonas > Pseudomonas kermanshahensis. The sequence goes on along the minus strand of NZ_JABWRY020000001.1, from coordinate 4,945,319 downwards.
TAAAACGACTGCATACAACGCGTGTAGTCATCTTCCGGAGCGGCACATCATCGCGCGTGATGTTCGGGCACAGGTCCGTCCGGGCCTAAATACGGGTATGCGGCACTTGGGTGCCACACGGGACGCCTATAGTCGTGAGCGAGGTGGGGGAAGTCAATCACCCTGTTACCGCATTGTTACGATCAGGGTGTTACTGGCGTTACCGCCGCCTGCAGCGCCCGAATTACAGGCGCTCGAGGCCGACGAACGGGCAGGCGCTGATGAGTTGGGCGAGGTCGCGGCCATCGGGCAGGCAGAAGCCTGCGGGCACCAGTTCGGCCAATGGGTAGAGCACGAAGGCGCGGGCGTGCATATGGTAGTGCGGCACCTGCAGGCGCGGCACGTCGATCAGGTGGTCGCCGAACAGCAGGATATCCAGGTCGAGCGTGCGCGGGCCCCAACGCTCTTTGCGCACACGGCCCTGGTCGTTTTCGATGGCCTGCAAGGCATCGAGCAGCGCCAGCGGCTCGAGCGAGGTGTCGAGCGCAGCCACAGCATTGGTGTAGCGCGGCTGGCCAGGCAGCAGCGAGTCACTGGTGAACAGGCTCGAGGTGGCCACTAGGCGGGTGCCGGTGGCCTGGTCGAGCGCCTGGAAAGCGTTCTGCAGTTGTTCTGCAGGCTCGTCCAGGTTGCTGCCCAGGCCGATGTAGGCGCGCGTGGTCACTCGAACGCCTCTTCGCCACCACGCTTACGCTTGCTGGCGCTACGTTTGCGCTTGCGCGGGCCAGCGCCAGTGCCTTCGTCACGGCTGCCCAGCTCGCGAATCATCTCGCGGCGCTCGCTGTCATTGGCATCCTGGTAGTCAGTCCACCATTGGCCGAGGTCGTCGGTTTCTTCACCCGCGCTTTCACGCAGCAGCAGGAAGTCGTAACCGGCACGGAAGCGCGGGTTGTCGAGCAACTGGTCGGCACGTTTGCCGCTGCGGCGTGGCAGGCGTTCCTGCATGTCCCAGATTTCGCGGATCGGCAGGGTGAAACGCTTCGGGATGGCAATGCGTGCGCATTGTTCGGCGATCAGGTCGTGAGCCGCGCCGTTCATGGCCGGGATCGGTGGCACACCTTGGTTTTGCAGGTGCAGCACACGGGCCGGCAGGGCGGGCCAGAGCAGCGCAGCGAAGAGGAAGGCCGGGGTCACCGGCTTGCCCTGCTTCACACGCAGATCGGTGTTGTTCAGCGCCTGGCTGATCAGGGTGTGGGTGTAGGTGGGGCGCTCGTCCAGGGCATGCGCGCTGGCCGGGAACAACGGCTCGAACAGCTGCAGGTCGACCAGCATTTCGAAGGCCATCGCACCTTGGCCGGAGAGGAACAGCTTGAGGCTTTCCTCGAACAGGCGTGCAGGGGGGATTTCGCGCAGCATCGGGGCCAGTTCGCGGATCGGCTGGACCGTGTGCTTTTCGATGCCGAAGTCGAGCTTGGCAGCGAACCGCACGGCCCGCAGCATGCGCACCGGGTCTTCCTGGTAGCGATGGGTCGGGTCACCGATCAGGCGCAGCAGGCGGTTACGCACATCGTGCACCCCGTTGGCGTAATCGAGGATGCGTTCGCTGACCGGATCGTAGTAGAGGGCATTGATGGTGAAGTCGCGGCGTTGCGCGTCTTCTTCCAAGGTGCCGTACACGTTGTCACGCAGGATGCGACCACTGGCGTTGTGCGACGAACGGTGGGTATCACCTTGATCGTCTTCCGAGTGGTGGGCGCGGAAGGTGGCGACTTCGATGATCTCACGGCCGAAATGCACGTGGACCAACTTGAAGCGGCGACCAATGATACGCGCGTTACGGAACTCGGCACGGACCTGTTCAGGGGTGGCGCTGGTGGCGACGTCGAAGTCTTTTGGGGTGATGCCAAGCATCAGGTCGCGGACACAGCCACCGACCAGGTAAGCCTGGTAGCCCGCACTCTGCAGGCGCTCTACGATGTTCACCGCGTGGCGGCTGAACTGGTGGCGTTGCAGCGAGTGTTGGCTCTTGTTGATCACCTCAGGCGTGGTGCGCCTGTGGTGCTGGCCCGGTACGGGAGGGCGGAACGACTGGAACAGCTTCTTCAGCATGGGATGCACTGTTTGAAGGAATGTTCGGCCAAGAATAGGAGAATGGCCGCATGATGGGCGGGGATTCTAGCATTTACTCAAGGAATGGTGTAGGCGGGTAGCAGGATGCCTGCCAGAAGGGAGAAACGACAAGGGGAGCCTAAGCTCCCCAAGAAGTCGTTGCGTGCTCTTATTATTTTTTTGCTGGGCTTCTTGTTTTTGTTGAGTGCCCTGTCCACAAATCGCAAAGCTTGTGGACGACCCCTAATCCAGGGGTAAAGAGCAAACGGATTGCTTTGGCCGCTGATGTCACGTTGATCTGTCGATCCAACCAGTTCAGGCGCTGCTTTTTAGTGCAGTTTTTGTTGTTCTCTGCCTGGTCGTGGGGCAAGCCCCAAACACGCATCCTCTCCAAAAGAATCAGTTAGCTGCGCCTCCGCCGTCTTGTTTTTATTGTGCGTGAGCCGTTTCGTCTTGTTCTTATTCTGAGTTGCAGTGCTTGTTATTGTTTTTGTACTAAGCATATAGCAGGTGCCGTGCCAACTTTTCGAAACCCAATGAAATCAAGGGCTTGGAGGTTTTCGCGGGTTTTTGGCAGGCCGAAAATGGCGGGGTTTCGTTACCGTACACCTCGGGAACTGTTACGCCTGAAAGCTTGGGTAACAGATTTTCGCGGGTACTGATGTGTTACCTGGGGTGTGCGTAGTGGTTTTTGCCGGCCCTTTCGCGGGCAAGCCCGCTCCCACAGGTTCTTTACCGTTCTCAAAGGCGGTGAAGAATCTGTGGGAGCGGGCTTGCCCGCGAAAGGGCCGGTCAGGCCCAAAGCGTGTTACTCGCTGGTGGCGTTGCTCTTGCGCCGCGGGATACCCAGGCGCTGGCGGCGTTCCCACAGGCATTTGCGGCTGACGCCAAGCTTGCGGGCAAGCTCGGTCTCGGTCATGTGGTCCTGGTGCTCGAGCACGAAGTGCTGGAAGTAATCCTCCAGCGACAAGTCCTCGGTAGGCTCATGGCTGGCATTGCCCGCACTGGCCACGGCCAGGGCGTTGTCGAGGATGTCGTCGTCTTCCAGGTCGCTCAGCTCGATGTCGATACCCAGCAGGTCGGCGGAAATTTCTGCGCTCTCGCTCAGAATCACCGCACGCTCCACGGCGTTTTCCAGCTCGCGCACGTTACCCGGCCAGCTGTAATGACGAATCGCTTGCTCGGCATCGGCGGAAAAATGCAGGTCATCCCGGCCAATCCGTGCGCTCTGGCGGGCCAGGAAGGCACTGGCGATTTCGTTGACGTCGCTGCCACGCTCGCGCAGGGCAGGTAACTTCAGGGCGATCACGTGCAGGCGGTAATAAAGGTCTTCACGGAACTGGCCGGCCTTGGCCAGGTTTTTCAGGTCGCGGTGGGTGGCCGCGATCAGGCGCACATCAACCTTCTGCGATTGCACCGAGCCCACCCGGCGGATTTCGCCTTCCTGCAACACGCGCAACAGGCGCGCCTGGGCTTCGAGGGGCAATTCGCCGATTTCGTCGAGGAACAAGGTGCCGCCGTCCGCCGCTTCGACCAGCCCGGCGCGCCCTGCGCTGGCGCCGGTGAAGGCGCCTTTTTCGTGGCCGAACAGCTCGGACTCGATCAGGGTCTCGGGGATGGCCGCGCAGTTCACTGAGATCATCGGTGCCTTGGCCCGGCGTGACAGGTTGTGCAGGGCACGGGCGACCAGCTCTTTACCGGTACCCGATTCGCCCTGGATCAGGACATTGGAATCGGTCGGTGCGACCTTGCGGATCTTGCTGTACATGTCCTGCATGGGCGGGCACGAGCCGATGATGCCGATCTCGCCGTTGGCAGACGCGCTATTACCTTTGTCGGCCGCGGCCGCCTTGCCGTTGCCCCGCGGTTCTGCAGCCGGTGCGGCAGCAGGCGCGTTTTGCCGGTCGCGCAGGATGCGCGCCACGGCCTGGAGCATCTCGTCGTGGTCGAAGGGCTTGGCGATGTAGTCCACCGCGCCCATTTTCATCGAGTCCACCGCCGAGCGCAGGCTGGCGTAGCTGGTCATGATCAGCACTGGGGTGCCTTGGCCAAGCTTGATCAGCTCGGTGCCAGGCGCGCCTGGCAGGCGCAGGTCGCTGACGATCAGGTCGAAGGTGGCAATGCTGAAGCGTTCCTGGGCTTCCTGCACCGAGCCGGCTTCGCTGACCTGGTACTGGTTCCGCTCGAGCAGGCGACGCAGGGCCGAGCGGATGATGGTTTCGTCTTCGACGATCAGAATATGCGGCATTGATTCAATTCTCTCGACGGTCTCGAATTTCAGGGGACGTCGCTACGACATGCCGGGGCAGGGTCACGCGGATCCGGGTGCCACGTTGCCGTTCGATGTCGGCAGGGCTGTCGATGGTGATTTGCCCATAATGCTCTTCCACGATGGAATAGACCAGAGCGAGCCCCAGTCCGGTTCCTTCGCCCGGGTCTTTGGTGGTGAAGAAGGGCTCGAACAGGCGGTCCATGATGCTCTTCGGGATCCCGCTGCCTTCGTCTTCGACAATCAAGTCGACGGTGTGCTCGAAGACGGAGCTGCGCACACGCACGGCACTGCCGGGCGGTGAGGCGTCGCGGGCGTTGGAGAGCAGGTTGATCAGCACCTGGGCCAGGCGCTGCGGGTCACCTTCGGCCCAGTGTTCCGGGTCGCAGAGGTTGAAGAACTGGACTTCGAAATTGCGCCGGTTCAGCGCCAGCAGCCCAATGGCATCCTGCGCCACTTCGGCCAGGCACACCGGCTCTTCGCTGTTCTGATGGCTGCCACCGGCATGGGCGAAGCTCATCAACGACTGGACGATGCGCGACACCCGTTTGGTCTGTTCAAGAATCTGGCTCGACAGCTCGGTGATCTCGCCATCGCCCTCGCGTTCCTCGCGCAGGTTCTGCGCCAGGCAGGCGATGCCGGTGATCGGGTTGCCGATTTCGTGGGCCACGCCGGCCGCCAGGCGGCCAATGCTGGCCAGGCGCTCGGAGTGCACCAGCTTGTCTTCCAGGGCCTGGGTTTCGGTCAGGTCCTCGACCAGCAGCACCAGGCCACTGTTACCCGGCGCCAAGGGCTCGTCGATGGCGGCCTTGTGCAGGTTCAGCCAGCGAGGCTGCCCGTCGAGGGCCAGGCGTTGCTTGTGCAGGTGTTCGTCGGGCACGTCGATGAAGCCCTGCAGCAGGCCGCGCCAAGGTTCGCCGATGGTCACCAGGCGCGAGCCGACCACGTGCTTGGCGGCGATGCCGGTCAGCTCTTCCATGGCCTTGTTCCACATCAAGATCTCTTGGTCCTTGGCCAGGGAGCAGACGCCCATGGGCAGTTCCTGCAGGGTCTGGCGGTGGTAGCGGCGCAGGGCGTCGAGTTCGGCGGCAAGGCCGGTCAGGCGCGAGTGATAGTCTTCCAGGCGGCTTTCGATGAAGTGGATGTCTTCAGTGACATAGTTTTCGTTGCCGGATTTGTAGGGCAGGAAGGTCTCGACCATGTCCTGGGCCACGCTCGGCCCCATCAGGCCCGACAGGTTGGCCTCGATGCGGTCGCGCAGGCGGCGCAACGCATAGGGGCGGCGCTCGTCGAAGGGCAGGTAGAGGTCGCGCAGGGCCTGTTCGACTTCTTTCTGCGCAGCCTTGGCGCCCAGTGGCTTGGCCAGCTGGGTGGCAAATTCCTGTGGCGAAGCCGCGTGCAGCTCGCGGCGCTGCGGGCGGCGCACGTTGTCCACCGCGCACGCTTCGGCGGCGCTGGCTTCTTCACTGCTGGCATTGGTGAACAGCGAAATCAGGGTGAACAGCAAGACGTTTGCCGCCAGCGAGGCGATGGCCGCCATGTGCCAGCTGGTGTCGTCGAGGACGTAGATCATGTCCAGCAGCGGAATGTAGAAGCCCTGCAGGTTGCCCAGTAGCGGCAGCAGCATGGTCACCAGCCACACCAGGGTGCCGGCCAGCAGGCCTGCGATGAAACCGCGGCGATTGGCGGTAGGCCAGTACAGCACCGACAACACGCCCGGCAGGAACTGCAAGGTGGCGACGAAAGCGACGATGCCCAGGTTGGCCAGGCTCTGGTGGTTGTTCTGGGTCAGGTAGAACATGAAGCCGGCGGTGATGATGGCGACGATCAGCGCGCGGCGGGTCCATTTCAGCCAGCGGTAGATGTTGCCTTCGGCCGGCGGCTGGTAAAGCGGCAGCACCAGGTGGTTGAGGGCCATGCCCGACAGCGCCAGGGTAGTGACGATGATCAGCCCGCTGGCCGCTGACAGCCCGCCGATATAGGCCAGCAGCGCCAGTGCTTTATTGTTGGCAGCAATGCCCAACCCCAGCGTGAAGTATTCCGGGTTGGTGCTGGCGCCCAGGCGCAGACCGGCCCACAGCACCAGCGGCACGGCCAGGCTCATCAGCAGCAGGAACAGCGGCAGGCCCCAGCTGGCGCTGACCAACGAGCGCGGGTTGAGGTTTTCGGTGAAGGCCATGTGATACATGTGCGGCATGACGATGGCCGAGGCGAAGAACACCAGCAGCAGGGTGCGCCATGGCCCTTCCTGCAGCGGTGTGTGCAGCGCGGCCAGGGCGGTCTGGTTCTGCAGCAGCCACACTTCCAGCCCATGCGGGCCGCCAAACACACCGTACAAGGCGTACAGGCCGATGCCGCCCAGCGCCAGCAGCTTGATCACCGATTCGAAGGCAATGGCGAATACCAACCCTTCATGCTTCTCGCGCGTGGCGATGTGCCGCGAGCCGAAGAAGATGGTGAACAGAATGATCAGCGCACAGAAGGCGAATGCCACCCTGGCCTTGACCGGCTCGCCGGTCAGGATGCTGATCGAGTCGGCCACCGCCTGGATTTGCAGGGCCAGCAATGGCAGTACCCCGATCAGCATGATCAGGGTGGTCAGCGCGCCGGCCCAGGTGCTGCGGAAACGAAACGCCAGCAGGTCGGCCAGCGACGACAGCTGATAGGTGCGGGTGATCTTGAGGATCGGGTAAAGCAGCACCGGCGCCAGCAGGAAGGCCCCGGAGACCCCCAGGTAGCAGGCCAGGAAGCCATACCCGTACTGGTAGGCCAGGCCGACCGAGCCATAGAAGGCCCAGGCACTGGCATACACGCCCAGCGACAGGGTGTAGGTCAGCGGGTGGCGAATAATTGAGCGGGGTATCAGCCCACGCTCGCTGATCCAGGCCACGCCGAACAGCACCATGAGGTACGCGGCACTGATCAGGATCATCTGGGTCAGGCTAAAGCTCATCGGCATCTCGTTGGCTCTGCAGGATGAAGGTGACGACGATCAGGATCAGCCAGAGCAGGTAGGGGCGGTACCAGGCTCCGGTCGGTTCGATCCACCAGTCCATGATGGCCGGGGAGAACAGGTAGATCCCCACGACCAGAAGCAGGACCAAACGATAGATGTACATGCTGGCCTCGATGGTTGGGCGCTGCGGGCTTGGACTTATTATTGGCGCAAAAGAGTGGGCGGATGCTAGCGGGAATCGGTAGGGTTAGCCAAGGGTTTGAAATTATTGGGCTTTTGATTTTGAGGGGAAGTTGCCTGTTCCGGCCTCTTCGCGGGCAAGCCCGCTCCCACAGAAACGGTGCGGAACCTGTGGGAGCGGGCTTGCCCGCGAAGAGGCCGGACCTGCGTCAGTGCAAATCAGCCTCTGGAACAGAGGCCTGCCGGGCAATCGCCTCTGGCCGCCACTGCTTGCGGGCTACTGCCAGTACTTCAGCCGGCGTTGCCAGCAGCAACTCCGGCTCCGTTTCCTGCCCCAATGCCCGCAATGCGCGCAGCAGCAAAGGCGTCGCATGTTCCGGCTGCAGCGGCGGCGAGCGGTACGACTTGCCCAGCTTGTGCCCATCTGGCTGCACGATCAGCGGAATATGCAGGTAACGCGGCTGTGAGAACCCCAGCAGCTCTTGCAGGTAGAGCTGGCGCGGTGTGTTGTCGAGCAGGTCGGCCCCACGCACGATATCGGTAACACCTTGCCAGGCATCATCCAGCACCACTGCCAGCTGATATGCATACAGCCCGTCACGGCGCTGGATGACGAAATCACCCACCTCGCGCCCCAGGTGTTGCTGGAACTCACCCTGGACCCGGTCGGTGAACCGGTAGATCAACTCTGGCACCCGCAGACGGATCGCCGCGCCCTCGCGTGCATGCCCGGCGTTGCGGCACAAGCCTGGGTAAATGCCGTTGTGCCCTTCCAGCTGTTTGCGCGAGCAGGTGCAGGCGTAGGCCAGGCCCATGTTGAACAGGCGGTCGACCACTGCTGCATAAGCCTCATGGCGCTGGCTCTGGAACACCACCTCGCCATCCCACTCCAGGCCGTAACGCTCCAGGGTCTGCAAGATAGCGTCGCGGGCCCCGGGCATTTCCCGCGGCGGGTCGGTGTCTTCCATGCGCAGCAGCCAGCGGCCGTTGACGGCGCGGGCGTCGAGCCAGGAGGCGAGGGCGGCGACCAGCGAGCCGAAATGCAGAAAGCCGCTGGGGGTAGGGGCGAAGCGCCCGATGTAGCTGGAGTCGTTCATGGCGGTCGTGCGTCTGAAAATGAAACGGGGCGCAAGATGCGCCCCGTTTGGGTGGGAAAAGGATCAGCCTTTGCCGACTGTTTTTTCCTTTTTCTCCGCGATTTCCTTGCAGTCGAAGCACAGGTCGGCGGTTGGGCGGGCTTCGAGGCGACGCAGGCCGATCTCGATGCCGCAGGACTCACACCAGCCGTACTCTTCGTCCTGGATCTTCTGCAGGGTCTTGTCGATCTTCTTGATCAGCTTGCGCTCGCGATCGCGGTTACGCAGCTCCAGGGCGAACTCTTCTTCCTGGCTGGCACGGTCGGCCGGGTCTGGGAAGTTGGCCGCTTCGTCCTTCATGTGGGTCACGGTCTGATCCACGCTCGTCATCAACTCAAGCTTCCAGGCACCCAGAAGTTTGGTGAAATGCTTGCGCATGGGCTCCCCCATGTACTCCTCGCCCTTGCTTTCTTTATAGGGCTCTACACCGTACATGGACTGACTGGTTTTTTGCTTTTCTACGGTGGACATGAATAGACCGCCTCTCACTCATCTGATCCAATGCGCAGGATGCTCCATCTCCGGCACCCGCCGGCCCTGCGACTGCGAGCCGCCGAACTTACCAGATAGATCGGGGGTGCGCTACCCCGCCCGATCCTGCTAATGGACAGCGGCGCGAGCCACACGTTCGGTAGCGTGCAGAGGTAGAATCTCCAGTTTAGACGCAATTGAGAGAAGGTCATGGCCCACCCTTACAGTGCGCGCAGCCGCGCCATCGAACCCTTTCACGTCATGGCGTTGCTGGCGCGGGCCAACGAGCTGCAGGCGGCCGGCCATGATGTGATCCACCTGGAAATCGGCGAACCGGACTTCACCACGGCCGCGCCGATCGTCGAGGCCGGCCAGGCCGCATTGGCCGCGGGCCACACCCGCTATACCGCCGCCCGTGGCCTGCCGGCGCTGCGCGATGCGATCGCCGGCTTCTATGGGCAGCGGTACGGCGTAAATGTCGATCCTGAGCGCATTCTGATTACGCCGGGCGGTTCTGGCGCACTGTTGTTGGCCAGCAGCCTGTTGGTAGACCCAGGCAAGCACTGGTTGCTGGCTGACCCGGGCTACCCCTGCAATCGCCACTTCCTGCGCCTGGTCGAAGGCGGCGCGCAGCTGGTGCCGGTGGGGCCTGAGGTCAACTACCAACTCACCGCCGACCTGGTTGACCGCTATTGGGACAAAGACACGGTCGGGGCCCTGGTCGCCTCGCCAGCCAACCCGACCGGGACGGTACTGAACCGTGACGAGTTGGCCAGCCTGTCGCGCGCTACCCGTGAACGCCATGGCCACCTGGTGGTGGACGAGATTTACCACGGGCTGACCTACGGCATGGACGCGCCCAGCGTGCTGGAAGTGGACGATGGGGCGTTTGTCCTGAATAGTTTTTCGAAGTATTTCGGCATGACCGGCTGGCGCCTGGGATGGCTGGTCGCGCCGCCCGGCGCGGTGGCAGACCTGGAGAAGCTTGCACAGAACCTGTACATCAGCGCCCCCAGCATGGCCCAGCATGCTGCGCTGGCGTGCTTCCAGCCGCAAACCCTGGCGATTCTGGAAGAGCGACGCGCCGAGTTCGCCCGTCGCCGCGACTACCTGTTGCCAGCCCTGCGCGAGCTGGGCTTTGGCATCGCCGTCGAGCCCGAGGGGGCTTTCTACTTGTACGCCGACATCAGCGCCTTCGGCGGCGATGCCTTTGCGTTCTGCCGGCACTTCCTCGAAACCGAGCACGTGGCCTTTACCCCCGGCCTGGATTTTGGTCGCCACCTGGCGGGGCATCATGTGCGTTTTGCCTACACCCAGAGCCTGCCGCGCCTGGAACAGGCCGTGCAGCGTATCGCCCGCGGCCTACGGAGCTGGCAAGGCTGATGGCGTTTTTTCCTCCACTCGAGCAGGGGCGCCTACTGCGGCGCTACAAACGGTTTTTGGCGGACATCGAGCTGGCCAATGGCGAGCAAATGACCATCCATTGCCCGAACACTGGGTCCATGCTCAATTGCATGCGCGAAGGCGGGCAGGTGTGGTTCAGCCGCTCCAACGACCCCAAGCGCAAGCTGCCAGGCACCTGGGAGATCAGTGAAACGCCCCAGGGCCGCCTGGCCTGCGTGAACACCGGGCGCGCCAACGCATTGGTTGAAGAGGCGCTGCGTGCCGGGGTTATCAGCGAGCTGGCCGGTTTCACCGCACTCAGGCGTGAAGTGGCGTATGGCGAAGAGGGCAGCCGCATCGATTTTCGCCTGGAGTTCGACACCGGCCCGGCCTATGTCGAAGTCAAGAGCGTGACCCTGGGCTACCCCGAAACCGCCGTCGCGGCCTTCCCCGACGCTGTTACCCAGCGCGGTGCCAAGCACCTGCGTGAGCTGGCGACGTTGGCTCGCCAAGGTGTGCGTGCGGTGCAGTTGTACTGCGTGAACCTGACCGGCGTCGACGCCGTGCGCCCGGCCGAGGAAATCGACGCGGGCTACGCCCAGGCCTTGCGCGCCGCCGTGGCTGAAGGCGTGGAGGTGCTGGCGTACGGCACTTACCTGGATGCCGAACGTATCGTCATCGACCGCCCCTTACCTGTACTGCTCAACCCTTGAGCCAGATGCCCTGACTGTCTTCATGGCAGCCCAGGGCCTGCAGGCTGTCGCCCTCGCACGGCCCGGCCACGCATTCGCCGCTTTCTATCAGGAACAAAGCGCCATGATGGGCGCAGTGAATCAGGCTGGCGCTGTCATCGAGAAAGGCATCTGCAGCCCAGTTCAGTGGGATGCTGCGGTGTGGGCAGCGGTTGCGATAGAGGTACACCTGGCCCTGGCGGCGCACGCCGAACAGGTCGACGCCGTCTACGCTGAAGGCGCGGCTGTGGCCCTCGGCCAATGAGCTGGAGGTACAAAGGAAGTGCATGGCAAGGACGACTCGTGAAACACGTGATGGCTTGACGCTTCAATGCGAATAATTATCAAATTGCCCGCATTCTATGCGCCCGGCTGTCTATGGTGCGCAGTTCCGCCGCCCGCCACAAGGCGCGCGGCCCGCCTTCAGAAGGAAATCCGATGATGCGCCGTCCCGCTGCCCTGATCGTCCTGTGCGCAGGCCTTGTGCTGTCCACCCAGGCCTTGGCTGCCGAACTGCCGCAGCGATGGGTCAGCGCCGGTGGTGCGCTGAGCGAGTGGGTCACTGCGCTGGGCGGCGAATCACGCCTGGTCGGTGTCGATACCACCAGCCAGCACCCCGCATCGCTGAAGGCGCTGCCGAGCGTCGGCTATCAGCGCCAGTTGTCCGCCGAAGGCATTCTCAGCCTGCGCCCAGATGTGTTGGTGGGCACCGAAGAAATGGGCCCGCCGCCGGTGTTGGCGCAGATTCGCAAGGCGGGTGTGCGGGTAGAGTTGTTCTCCAGCAAGGCCGAACTGGATGCGGTCGATCAGAACCTCAAGCACCTGGGCCAGTTGCTGGGTGCCGAGCCACAAGCCACCGCGTTGGCGGCGGGCTATCGTCAGCAGTTGGATGCGTTGCAGGCTCAGGTCAAACACGCCCAGGCAGGCCAGAAGGCGCCCGGGGTGTTGCTGCTTGTGGGCCATGCCGGTGCCAAGCCGCTGATCGCAGGGCAAGGCACTGCCGGTGATTGGCTGCTACGCCAGGCCGGGGCGCACAACCTGGCCGAGCATCAGGGCTACAAGAACTTCTCCAATGAGGCACTGGCGGCGCTGGACCCGGATGTAGTGGTGTTCTCCGACCGTGCGTTGGCCGACGAGCAGGCGCTGCAAGCGCTGCTGAAGGAAAACCCAGCGCTGGCGGCCTCTCGCGCCGTGCTTGAACAGCGCCTGGTGTCGCTCGACCCGACGCTGCTGGTTGGCGGCCTTGGGCCACGCCTGCCAGCGACCCTGCGCTCGTTGGCCGCCACCTTCTACCCGGCAGCCAAGGGCAGTTTCGCTCAATGAGACAACGCGTTCAGCCACGCACATTGATCATCTGCCTGAGCGTGCTGTGCCTGTTGGCGGTGTGGCTGTCCCTGGCCCTGGGGCCGGTCAGCCTGCCGCTGTTCGATACCTTGCGCGCTGGGCTGCGCTTGTTGGGGCTGCCGATCGCCGGTGATGGCCTGCAGCAAGCGGAAATGATCCTCGGCCAGATTCGCCTGCCGCGCACCTTGCTGGGGCTGGCGGTGGGGGCGGTGCTGGCGCTGTCCGGCGTGGCCATGCAGGGGCTGTTCCGCAACCCGTTGGCCGACCCAGGGCTGGTAGGCGTCGCCGCCGGGGCGGCAATGGGCGCTGCAGTGGCTATTGTCGGCGGCAGTTGGTTTGGCGGAATGCCGGAGGTGCTGGCGCCTTATCTGCTGTCACTGTGCGCCTTCATTGGCGGGCTTGGGGTGACCGCGCTGGTCTATCGCCTGGGGCGGCGCGACGGCCAGACCAATGTCGCCACGATGCTGCTGGCCGGCGTGGCCATGACCGCGCTGGGCGGCGCGGCGGTGGGGCTGTTCTCCTACCTGGCCGATGACGCCACCTTGCGCACCCTGACGTTCTGGAACCTGGGCAGCCTCAACGGTGCCAGTTACGAGCGGCTGTGGCCGCTGTTGATGGTGGCTACCGGCGTGGCGCTGTGGTTGCCGCGGCGCGCCCGGGCGCTGAATGCCTTGCTGCTGGGGGAGTCGGAGGCGCGGCACCTGGGTATCGAGGTAGAGCGGCTCAAGCGCGAATTGGTGTTCTGTACCGCGCTGGGTGTCGGCGCGGCGGTGGCGGCGGCGGGGCTGATCGGCTTCATCGGGCTGGTGGTGCCGCACCTGGTGCGCTTGCTGGCAGGGCCTGATCACCGTGTGGTGTTGCCGGCCTCGCTGTTGGCGGGCGGCGTACTGATGCTGTTTGCCGACCTGGCGGCCCGGCTGGTGCTGGCGCCAGCCGAACTGCCGATCGGCATTGTCACTGCGTTTATCGGTGCGCCGTTTTTCCTGTTTCTGCTGATGCGAGGGCGCAGCTGATGTTGCAAGTCGAGGGCCTGCACCTGCGGCGGGGAAGCAACGAGGTACTCCACGACATCCACCTGCAATTGACCCCGGGGCAGGTGGTGGGCGTGCTCGGCCCCAACGGCGCGGGCAAGAGCAGCTTGCTGGGGGTGCTGTGTGGCGAGCTGGCGCCCGGCCAAGGGCATGTGACCTTGCAGGGCCGGCCGTTGGCCGATTGGGCAGGGCAGGAGCGGGCCAGGCGCCTGGCGGTGTTGCCGCAAGTGTCCAGCCTGGGCTTCTCGTTCAGGGTCGAGGAAGTGGTGGGCATGGGGCGGATGCCGCATGGCAGTGGCCAGGTGCGCGACGCCGAGATCGTCGAAGCAGCCTTGCGTGCAGCGGACGCCTGGCACCTGCAGGGGCGCAGCTACCTGGCGCTGTCGGGCGGTGAGCGGCAGCGGGTACACCTGGCGCGCGTGCTGGCCCAGCTGTGGCCAGGTGAGCAGGGGACTACGCTGTTGCTTGATGAGCCGACGTCGATGCTCGACCCACTGCATCAGCACACGACCCTGCAAGCGGTGCGGCGCTTTGCCGACCGAGGCGCTGCGGTGCTGGTGATCCTGCATGACCTGAACCTGGCGGCACGCTACTGTGACCGTATTTTGTTGCTTGAGCAGGGCCGCTGCCATGCCTTGGCATCCCCCGACGAAGTGCTGACGCCTGGGGCATTGAAGGCGGTGTTCGGTATCGATGTGCTGGTACAGGCTCATCCGGAGCGCGGCCACCCGCTGATCATCACCCGCTAGGAGGCATTGCCGATGCGCCATCCACTGCTGTCCGGTTTATCGCTGTGCCTTGTGCTGGCGCTGGGCGGATGCCAGGCCAGCCTGCCGCCATTGCCTGGCTGGCAGAGTACTGAAGGGCGCGAACACGCGCAGTTGGGGCAAATCAAGGACCTGGCCAGCGGGCAGCTCATCAGCCCGGAACAACTGGTCACGCGCCTGGTCGCTGCCCCGCGTGTGCTGGTAGGGGAGAAGCATGACAACCCCGACCACCACGCACTGCAGTTGTGGTTGTTGCAGGCCCTGCAGGGCCGGCGCGCTCAGGGCAGCCTGTTGATGGAGATGCTGCAGCCTGAGCAGCAGCCGCTGGTCGACAAACTTGAAGCACAGCCACAGTTGCCCGCAGACGTGCCCAAGGCGTTAGCGTGGGAAGAAGGTTGGGACTGGCAGATGTACGGCCCGTTGGTCACGCAGGCCTTGCAGCACGGCATCCCGCTGCTGGCCGCCAACCTTTCACCTGGGCAAATGCGCCACGCCTACCGGCACCCGGCGTCGTTACCGGGCGCACAGTCCAATGCGCCTAGGGTCAAGGCCGCGTTGCTTGAACAGGTACGTGCCGGGCACTGCGGCTTGCTGCCGGAAAGCCAGTTGCCGGCCATGCTTGCCGTTCAACAGCAGCGCGACCGGCAAATGGCAGAGCAGTTGCTGAAGGCGCCGCAGCCGGCCCTGCTATTGGCTGGCGCATACCACGTACGCAAGGACCTGGGGGTGCCGTTGCACTTGGCTGACCTGGGCGCGCAGGGCCGTAGCGTGGTCGTGTTGTTGGCCGAGGTCGGCGAGGAAGCCGAGGCGGGCATGGCCGATTATGTGTGGTACACGGCGGCGATGCCGGAGCAGGACTACTGCGCTCAACTGCGCAAGTAACGTTACGGGTATCGGCGTTGTCACCGCGCACGCGGTGCAAAACCGTCAGGCAAAAAAAGACCCGGCAAAGAGCCGGGTCAATAACCGTGATTAGCCTGATGAGGAGATAATCTGAGAGTCCGAACCAGGGGCTTTCAGGTTATCCAACCAGTCTCGCGACCAGTTGTGATAATCATAACGATTCTCATTTCGGAGTCAATCCCCTTCGTCGGTTTATTTCGCGTTTTTTTGCGCAGGGTTCTTCGCGTCCAACTGTTGATTGAGCGCTTCCTTGCGTTCGGTCGGCAAATCGTTCCAGTGCATGTCGAGCAAGGCGCCTTCAATCGCGTACAACAGCACTTTGGAGGCCCGGAACCCTCGCGTTTTCACAGCTTGGTACGCACCCACCGCACCGAGCCGGCGCAGATCCGACGCGCTGTGGATGCCGGCTGCATGCAACCACTGCGCAGAAGTCTTGCCAAGATTCTTCAGATGCTGCAATTCATCGTTCATCGAGCCTCCTTGCGATGGCTGAACGGGTGTTGGGGGATAAATCGCGAGCAGGTCAGAGAGGAGTGTAGCGGGGGTTGGAAAATGCGCGGCCTTTTGCCATCGGGTGCGACGATTGGGGAGAGGAGCCGCCTTTTACGGCCCTATCGCCGGCAAGCCGGCTCCCACCCGAACTATGAGCCTTCAAGTCTAGCGCCGCACCTGTGGGAGCTGGCTTGCCAGCGATGAGGCCGGAACAAGCACCACAAGACAGTTGCTCCCACAGGGACACCACTGCCCTTGAGGCCTGTGGAACTCCTGTGGGAGCCGGCTTGCCGGCGATAAGCTGCAATGCTGACCTTACAGGCCCGGCAAGCGCTGGCGGATCTGGTCGATCACCTGGTCCATGCTGGCGCTTTCCTGCGTATCGACACGGGTGGCGTGCTGCAGTTCTGTGGCATCCAGCGGCTCACGGCTGGCCTGCTGAGCCTTGACCACCTCTAGGGTAGCGTCCGACGGGTCGGTTTTTTCCGCCTGGCGCTGCGCCAGCCAGCTGGCGATCACCGCCTCCGGGGCTTGGCAGTCGAGGACCAGGAACGGCACGCCGGTCGAGCTGGCGACCTCTGCCGCCGCTTGGCGTTGAGCATGTTTCAGGTAGGTGGCATCTAGCACCACCGGGAAACCGGCGCGCAGGATGGTGCCGGCCAGATCGTGCAGGCGCTGATAGGTCGCGGCGCTGGCATCCTGGTCATAGATGCCGGCATCTTGCTGCCCAGATAGCGTTGCCTGCTGCTCGCCGAACAGGCGCTTGCGCTCCACGTCCGAACGCACACGCACGGCGCCCAGGGCTTCGACCAGGCGCATCGCCACGTGGCTCTTGCCCACCGCCGAGACGCCGTGGGTGATGGCCAGAAGACGCGAAGGGATGGCGCTGTAGCTTTCCGCCAGGTTGGCATAGTTGCGGTAGGTGCGCAGGGTGGTGGCGCGCTGCACGCCATCGGCATTGGCGGGCATGCTGAACAGGGCGACCTTGGCGCGCACCAGGGCGCGGTAGGCCTTGTAGAAGTTGAGCACTTCCAGGCCCTCGTAGTCGCCGGTCAGCTCCAAGTACTGGCTGACGAAGCGGTGCGCCAGGCACTTGAGGCCGCGGTCTTCCAGGTCCATGGCCAGGAAGCCGGTATCGGCCCAGACATCGGTCATGCGGAACGGCTCGTTGAACTCGATGCAGTCGAAGATCACCACCTTGCCGTCGATCAGGGTGGCGTTGCCCAGGTGAATGTCACCGTGGCATTCGCGGGTGAAACCGTTGGCCTTGCGCGCTTCGAACAGGCCTTTGAGGCGCTCGAAGCTGCTGCGTGCCCATGCCTGGAGGTTGTCCAGTTGCAGCAGGTCGGCCTTGTCGCTGAGGAACGGGCGGATCTGCTCGAAGTTCTGCTCGACCGGGGCCATCACGCTTTCAGGCGAGCCGTAAGGTTGCGCTGCCGGGACCTTGGGGGTCTGCAGATGGAATTCGGCGATCTGCCGGGCCATCTGGTCGATGTGCTCGGCGTTGAGCTCGCCGTTGGCTTGCAGGGTGCTGAGCATCTGCCCCTGGGGGAACTGGCGCATTTTCAGGGCGTATTCGATTGCTACACCCTCACCGCCGATTTGCGGCGCTTCGGCGCTACCGGTGATCGGCAACACGTCGAGGTACAGGCCGTCGGTCAGGCGCTGGTTCAGGCGCAATTCTTCGTTACAGAAATGCTCGCGCTGATCCAGCTGGGTGAAGTCGAGGAAGCCGAAGTTCATCGGTTTCTTGACCTTGTAGGCGTACTCGCCAGTGAGCAGGACCCAGGAGATATGCGTCTCGATGAGTTGGAACCCATCTACGGGGTGAGGGTAGAGGGCTGGGTTCTGCAACGCAGTGATAAGAGCTTGGCTCACGGGAAATCCTTCCGGGGGCAGGGAATTCGAATGCGCCATTATGGTCAATGGTGCCGTCCCTGCATACCGCCGAGGGCGCCTGCCCAGCCTTTACAAAGTGCGTATAATCCGCCGCCATGACTCGAACTCGAAACGCTCGTACCCCTCAGAAACGCCCGACTGGCCGCTCTCGCGCCTGGCTGGGCTGGGCTTTGAAGCTCAGCCTGGTCGGCCTGGTGATCCTCGCCGGCTTCGCGGTTTACCTCGATGCTGTCGTCCAAGAGAAGTTCTCTGGCAAGCGTTGGACCATCCCGGCCAAGGTATACGCCCGGCCACTGGAGCTGTTCGTCGGCCAGAAGCTGAGCAAGAACGACTTCCTCACCGAACTCGATGCCCTGGGCTATCGCCGTGAAAGCGCGGCCAATGGCCCGGGTGCGGCCGCGGTCAACGGTAATACCGTCGACCTCAATACCCGTGGCTTCCAGTTCTACGAGGGTATGGAACCCGCGCAGTTCGTCCGCGTGCGCTTCTCTGGCGATTACGTGGCGGGGCTGGCCGGTGCCAATGGCGGCAAGCTCGACGTGGTGCGCCTGGAGCCGCTGATGATCGGCGGTATCTACCCGAAGAACCTCGAGGACCGGATCCTGATCAAGATCGATCAGGTGCCACCGTACCTGCTCGAGACCCTGGTCGCGACCGAAGACCGCGATTTCTATAGCCACTTTGGCGTGTCGCCCAAGTCCATCGCCCGTGCCGTGTGGGTCAACACCTCGGCCGGCTCCATGCGCCAAGGCGGCAGTACCCTGACCCAGCAGTTGGTGAAAAACTTCTACCTCACCAGCGAACGCAGCCTCAGCCGCAAGCTGACCGAGGCCATGATGGCCGTGTTGCTGGAGCTGCATTACGACAAGCGTGAAATCCTCGAGGCCTACCTCAACGAGGTGTTCGTCGGCCAGGACGGCCAACGCGCGGTGCATGGCTTCGGCCTGGCCAGCCAGTTCTTCTTCAGCCAGCCGCTGTCGGAGCTCAAGCTGCACCAGATCGCCTTGCTGGTGGGCATGGTCAAGGGGCCGTCCTACTACAACCCGCGGCGTTATCCTGACCGCGCCCTGGCCCGCCGTAACCTGGTGCTCGACCTGCTGGCCGAGCAGGGCGTGGCGAGCAAGGACGTGATCGAGGCGGCGAAGAAGATGCCATTGGGTGTGACCAAGCGCGGCAGCCTGGCGGACAGCTCGTTCCCAGCCTTCCTCGACTTGGTCAAACGCCAGCTGCGCCAAGACTACCGCGACGAAGACTTGACCGAAGAAGGCCTGCGCATCTTCACCAGTTTCGACCCGATCCTGCAGATGAAGGCCGAAACCTCCATGAACGAGACGTTCAAGCGCCTGGCCGGGCGCAAGGGCGCTGACGAGGTCGAGTCGGCGATGGTCGTGACCAACCCGGAAACCGGCGAGGTGCAAGCGCTGATCGGCAGCCGCCAGTCGGGCTTTGCCGGCTTCAACCGCGCCATCGACGCGGTGCGGCCGATTGGCTCGCTGGTCAAGCCGGCGGTGTACCTGACCGCGCTGGAACAGTCGAGCAAGTACACCCTGACCAGCTGGGTGCAGGACGAGCCGTTCTCGGTCAAAGGCGCCAACGGCCAGATCTGGCGCCCGCAGAACTACGACCGTCGTCCGCATGGCACCATCTACCTGTATCAAGGCCTGGCCAACTCCTACAACCTGTCGACCGCCAAGCTCGGCCTGGAAGTGGGTGTGCCCAACGTGATCAAGACCATCGGTCGGCTGGGGGTGAATGTCGACTGGCCAGCCTTCCCAGCGATGCTGCTGGGGGCAGGTGGCATGTCGCCGATGCAGGTCGCGACCATGTACCAGACCATTGCCAATGGTGGCTTCAACACGCCGATGCGCGGTATCCGCAGCGTGTTGACGGCCGAGGGTGAGCCGCTCAAGCGCTACCCGTTCCAGATCCAGCAGACCTTCGACCCAGGGTCCATCTACCTGGTGCAGAACGCCATGCAGCGGGTGATGCGCGAAGGTACCGGCCGTTCGGTGTACAACGTGTTGCCACGTTCGCTGACCCTGGCCGGCAAGACCGGTACCAGTAACGACTCGCGCGACAGCTGGTTCTCCGGCTTTAGCCAGGACCTGCTGGCCGTGGTGTGGATGGGCCGCGACGATAACGGTAAAACGCCGTTCACCGGTGCCACTGGCGCCTTGCAGGTCTGGACCAGCTTCATGAAGAAGGCCGACCCGCTGCCGCTGGACATGCCGCAACCGGACAACGTCGTGCAAGCCTGGATCGACCCGTACAGCGGCCAAGGCTCTGACGGTAGCTGTCCGGGGGCCGTGCAGATGCCGTATATTCGCGGAAGCGAACCGCCCGCCGGCGCAGCCTGTGGCGGTGAGCAGAATCCGGCAGAATCGGTCATGGACTGGGTCAAAGGCTGGATGAATTAAGCACGAGCTGCATTGATGAGGTGTGAAGTGAATAAGTGGCTGTTTCCTGCCTTGACGGCGTTGGTTGTGCTCCAGGGGTGCTCCAGCGTCCAGCGAGGCAATATCCCGGTGGTCGATTCGAGCACCCGCGTGTCCAACAGTGAACGCGTAACGGCCAACCGCTCGGCGGCTGGCATGAACAGCGGCACCTCACAAGCGCAGTCGCTGCCTGAGGATTCGGGCGTGACGGTGATGATCCCGCAGGGCGCCGGTGCTTCGAGCATCCAGACGTTCCCAGCCGGTAATGGGGCGGCGCCGATCAGTACCGCACCGATTACCCCGGGCCCGATCTCGACCGGGCCGATCACCACCAACCCGAATCCGATCGCCGACGAGCCGTTCGATATCGCCTCGATGAACAGCACGCCAAAAGCCAGCAGTGCGCCGACCGGCATCCCGCGCAGCGGTGGCGCATCTGGCGGCCTGTCGGCCGACGAGCAGCTTGATGGGCCTGTACTGGCGCTGTTGACGACTGCCCAGCAACAGCAGGTCAGTGGTGATTTCAACGGTGCCTCGTCTAGCCTGGAGCGTGCCCAGCGTATCGCCCCGCGCGAGCCGCAGGTGCTGTTCCGCCTGGCGCAGGTGCGCTTGTCCCAGGGCGATGCAGCGCAGGCCGAGCAGTTGGCTCGCCGCGCCCTGACCTACGCCAATGGCCGCCCCGACCTGCAGGCCGAACTGTGGAACACCATTGCCCAGTGCCGTGAAAAACAAGGTGACAGTGCCGGTGCGGCGCTGGCGCGGCAGAAGGCCCGAGTGAATTCCTGATGATCGAGCAACGCATTCTGGACATCGCCGACCACCTACTGCTGATCGAGCGTGAGTTGAAGGTGCAAGGCTGGTGGGACGATGAGCCGCCCAGCGATGAAGCGCTGGAAAGCACCGTGCCCTTCGCGGTCGATACGATGACCCTGGAGCAGTGGCTGCAATGGATCTTCCTGCCCCGCATGAAGATCATCATCGAGCTTGGCCACCCGCTGCCCAGTGCCTCGGGCATCCTGATGATGGCTGAAACGGTGTTCACCGATCGCCCGGAGCAGAGTCGCGAGCTACGGCGCCTGCTAGCAGAGTTCGATCAATTGATCGCTTCTGGAGCCTGATTTCTTCTCTTTTTCCTTCAAGGGCCGCAGATTGTGGCCCTTTTTTATGGAAATCTTCTTAATTCTGCTGCTGCTATCCTTTTTAGTGGTGGCAGGAATTCATCTTGAGGAAAAATTGGCAATAATTTTTCTTGACTTGTAGCCGCCAAATCACAAGAATCCAACTTCCGCTGTAGAGGGACTGCCAGAAGCAGACCCGCTAAGCAGATCATGAGGCGCACACCCGCGCCGACCTGTTACACCCCGCAACGCGTTACCTCGCGCTGGGTGGGAAAACCCCGCAACACTCTGGGGCGCTCCCAATACTTGCTCAGTCAGTGCTGACGTTCGCTCATGCTCTGCTTGGCAGTAAACCTATTAAGACCCGTCCACTAGGGACGGTATTCTGGCGTTTTAGAGGTGAACAACGTGGAGCTTTTATCTGGCGCTGAGATGGTCGTCCGCTTCTTGCGTGACGAAGGCGTTAAGCACATCTACGGGTACCCTGGCGGTGCTCTCCTTCATGTTTACGATGCCCTGTTCAAGGAACCGGAAGTCGAACACATCCTGGTTCGTCACGAACAGGCTGCAACCCATATGGCGGACGGCTACGCCCGTGCCACCGGCAAGGCCGGTGTGGTGCTGGTAACCTCCGGCCCGGGTGCGACCAATGCCATTACCGGCATTGCCACCGCCTACATGGATTCGATTCCGATGGTCATTCTGTCCGGCCAGGTGCCTAGCACCATGGTGGGTACCGATGCCTTCCAGGAAACCGACATGATTGGCATCTCGCGGCCGATCGTGAAGCACAGCTTCATGATCAAAAACGCCACCGAGATCCCAGAAGTTCTGAAAAAAGCCTTCTACCTGGCGCAATCCGGCCGTCCTGGGCCGGTCGTGGTCGACATTCCAAAAGATATGACCAACCCGGCCGAGAAGTTCGAATACGTCTACCCGAAGAAGGTCAAGCTGCGCTCCTACAGCCCGGCGGTCCGTGGCCACTCCGGCCAGATCCGCAAGGCCGCCGAGATGCTGCTGGCTGCCAAGCGCCCGATCGTTTACGCCGGCGGCGGCGTGATTCTGGGTGGCGGCTCCGAAGCCCTGACCGAAATCGCCAAGTCGCTGAACCTGCCGGTTACCAACACCCTCATGGGTCTGGGTGGCTTCCCGGGTACTGACCGTCAGTTCCTCGGCATGCTCGGCATGCACGGCAGCTTCACGGCCAACATGGCCATGCACAATGCTGACGTCATCTTTGCCGTCGGTGCGCGTTTCGATGACCGTGTGGTCAATGGCCCGGCCAAGTTCTGCCCGAATGCCAAGATCATCCACATCGACATCGACCCGGCGTCGATTTCCAAGATGATCAAGGCCGACGTGCCTATCGTTGGCCCAGTCGACAGCGTCTTGACCGAGATGCTCGGCATCCTCAAGGAAATCGGCGAGCAGCCTGACAAGGCCGCCGCAGAGGCCTGGTGGAAGCAGATCGATGAATGGCGTGGCGACGGCGACCTGTTCCCTTACAACAAGGGTGATGGCAGCGTCATCAAGCCGCAGACCGTGATCGAAACCCTGTGCGAAGTGACCAAAGGCGATGCCTTTGTTACCTCCGACGTGGGCCAGCACCAGATGTTCGCGGCGCAGTACTACCGCTTCAACAAGCCGAACCGCTGGATCAACTCCGGTGGCCTGGGCACCATGGGCTTCGGTTTCCCGGCGGCGATGGGCGTCAAGCTCAACTTCCCGGACCAGGACGTGGCGTGCGTGACCGGCGAAGGCAGTATCCAGATGAACATCCAGGAACTGTCCACCTGCATGCAGTACGGCCTGCCGGTGAAAATCGTCAACCTGAACAACGGCGTGCTGGGCATGGTCCGCCAGTGGCAGGACATGGCGTACAACGGCCGTCACTCGCACTCCTATGTCGAGTCGCTGCCTGACTTCATCAAGCTGGCCGAGGCCTATGGTCATGTGGGTATCCGCATCACCAGCCTGAAAGACCTCAAGCCGAAGCTGGAAGAGGCATTCGCGATGAAAGACCGTCTGGTGTTCATCGACATCGCGGTTGACCGTACCGAGCACGTCTATCCGATGCAGATCAAGGATGGCTCGATGCGTGACATGTGGCTGAGCAAGACGGAGCGTACCTGATATGCGGCACATCATTTCCTTGCTGCTGGAAAACGAACCCGGTGCCTTGTCTCGCGTCGTTGGCCTGTTCTCCCAGCGTAACTACAACATTGAAAGCCTGACCGTGGCGCCGACCGAAGACCCGACCTTGTCGCGTCTGACGCTGACCACCGTTGGCCATGACGAAGTGATCGAACAGATCACCAAGAACCTGAACAAGCTTGTCGAAGTGGTAAAGCTTGTCGACCTGTCGGAAAGTGCTCACATCGAGCGTGAACTGATGCTGGTCAAGGTCAAGGCCACCGGAGCCCAGCGGGCCGAGATCAAGCGCACCACGGACATTTTCCGTGGCCAGATCGTCGATGTGACCGCCAGTGTGTACACCGTGCAACTGAGCGGCACCAGCGACAAACTGGACAGCTTCATCCAAGCCATCGGCACCGCATCGATTCTCGAAACCGTGCGCAGTGGCGTCACCGGCATTGCCCGTGGCGACAAAGTGCTCAGCATCTAAATTCAAAAATTAGCGATGGCTCCGCAGGGGCCGAGATATAACCAGGGGTATTTTCATGAAAGTTTTCTACGATAAAGAATGCGACCTTTCCATCATCCAGGGTAAGAAAGTCGCCATCATCGGTTACGGTTCCCAAGGCCACGCCCAGGCGTGCAACCTGAAAGACTCCGGTGTAGACGTTACCGTCGGTCTGCGTAAAGGCTCGGCCACCGTTGCCAAGGCAGAAGCCCACGGCCTGAAAGTGGCCGACGTGGCTACCGCTGTCGCTGCTGCCGACCTGGTCATGATCCTGACTCCGGACGAGTTCCAAGGCGCTCTGTACAAGAACGAGATCGAGCCGAACATCAAGAAAGGCGCAACCCTGGCCTTCTCCCACGGCTTCTCGATCCACTACAACCAAGTCGTGCCACGTGCCGACCTCGACGTGATCATGATCGCGCCGAAAGCCCCGGGCCACACCGTGCGCTCCGAGTTCGTCAAAGGCGGCGGCATCCCTGACCTGATCGCTATCTACCAGGACGCTTCGGGCAACGCCAAAAACGTTGCGCTGTCCTACGCCGCAGGCGTGGGTGGCGGCCGTACCGGCATCATCGAAACCACCTTCAAGGACGAGACTGAAACCGACCTGTTCGGCGAGCAGGCTGTTCTGTGCGGCGGTACCGTCGAGCTGGTCAAAGCCGGTTTCGAAACCCTGGTTGAAGCGGGCTACGCGCCAGAAATGGCCTACTTCGAGTGCCTACACGAGCTGAAGTTGATCGTTGACCTCATGTACGAAGGCGGTATCGCCAACATGAACTACTCGATCTCCAACAACGCCGAGTACGGTGAGTACGTCACTGGCCCAGAAGTCATCAACGAAGAATCCCGCAAGGCCATGCGCAACGCTCTGAAGCGCATCCAGGACGGCGAGTACGCGAAGATGTTCATCTCCGAAGGTGCTACCAACTACCCATCGATGACCGCCAAGCGTCGTAACAACGCTGCCCACGGCATTGAAATCATCGGCGAGCAACTGCGTTCGATGATGCCTTGGATCTCGGCGAACAAGATCGTCGACAAAGCCAAGAACTAAGTTTCTTGCAACATGAAAAACGCGGCTTCGGCCGCGTTTTTTCGTTTAGGCAGCCGGCATCTGGTATAAAGCAGACCAGTGGCCTGCCGTCAGAACCTGTTTCGCAGGCCCGTGTCGAACATATTCCACCCTGTTGCAAGGTACCCTACATGAGCGAACGTCCCGAAGAGCCGAACAAGCCCTCCGACGCCGAAAGCCTGCTACCTGTCGATGAGCACATTGAAGAGGGCCATGACGCCGAAGGGCGCAAGGTCCGGCATCGCGGCATCTATCTGCTTCCTAACCTGTTCACCACCGCCAACCTGTTCGCCGGCTTCTACTCCATCATCAACTCGATGAGCGCGCAGAGCGCGTTGAGTGCTGGCGACCCGCGCGAGGCAAGCAAGTACTTCGCCTTTGCCGCCATCGCCATCTTCGTCGCCATGGTGCTCGATGGCCTGGATGGCCGTGTGGCTCGCATGACCAATACCCAAAGCGCCTTCGGGGCCGAGTACGACTCGCTGTCGGACATGGTCGCCTTTGGTGTTGCCCCGGCGTTGCTGGCCTTTGGCTGGGCGTTGGGTGACATGGGCAAGGTCGGCTGGATGGTTGCCTTCATCTATGTGGCGGGCGCTGCCTTGCGCCTGGCGCGCTTCAATACCCAGGTGGGCACCGCCGACAAGCGTTACTTCATCGGCCTGGCCAGCCCGGCGGCAGCTGGTGTGGTTGCGGGCACCGTGTGGGCCTTCAGTGACTACGGTATCCAGGGCTCCAAGCTGTCGTTCCTGGTGGCGCTGCTGGTAGCGGCGGCTGGCATGTTGATGGTCAGCAACATCAAGTACAACAGCTTCAAGGAACTCGACCTCAAAGGGCGTGTGCCGTTCGTGGCAATCCTGGCGGTGGTCCTGGTGTTCGCGGTGGTATTCAGCGACCCGCCCCGCATCCTGCTGCTGATCTTCCTTGCCTACGCGGCTTCGGGGCCGATTCAGTTCTTGCTGCGGTCTCGCCGTCGCAAGTCGTGACAATGATTTAATGATGGAATAACCCTCCGGCTCCATAGTCTTACTGGTACATCCGTTATCCAGTGCTATGGAGCCGTCCATGCTCATCAAGCTTCCCAGGTCATCCGAGTGCAAGGCGTCGGAGATCACGCCCGAAGGTCTCTATCTTTCTCGTCGCACCGTGCTCGGTGGCTCGCTGGCGGGCCTTGCCCTGGGCGCGCTACCGAGCCTGGGGCATGCCGCCGAGGCCAGCCGCTACGCCGATGTCGAGGCGGGTGCTGCACCCGCCTGGTTCAGTGAAAAGCTTGCGGCGACGCAATGGCAGGCGGTAACGGTCAAGGATGAGGCGATTACGCCCTTCAAGGACGCGACCCACTACAACAACTTCTATGAGTTCGGGCCCGACAAGGGGGACCCGGCTGCCAATGGCGGCAGCTTGCAGACTGAGCCTTGGTCTGTAGTGATCGATGGCGAGGTCGGCAAACCCGGGCGCTATGCCCTGGAAGACTTCGTTAAACCTTATCAGCTCGAAGAGCGCATCTACCGGCTGCGCTGTGTCGAGGCGTGGTCGATGGTCATCCCCTGGCTTGGCTTCCCGCTGGCGAAAGTACTCAAGCAAGTGGAGCCGACATCCAACGCGCGCTACGTGCGCTTCGAAACATTGAAAGACCCACAGCATATGCCAGGGCAACGCTCAGGCTTCGCCTTGATCGACTGGCCCTATAGAGAAGGGCTGCGCTTAGATGAGGCCATGCACCCGTTGGCGATTCTGGCGGTGGGTATGTATGGCCGCGAGCTGGCCAACCAGAATGGCGCGCCGTTGCGCTTGGTGGTGCCATGGAAGTACGGGTTCAAGAGCATCAAGTCGATCGTGCGGATCAGTCTGGTGGCCGAGCGCCCGCAAACAACCTGGGAGGGGCTGGCGCCAGATGAGTATGGCTTCTATGCCAACGTGAACCCCGAGGTCGATCACCCGCGCTGGACCCAAGCGCGTGAGCGGCGCCTGCCAAGTGGCCTGTTCAGCCCCAACGTACGCCCAACGCAAATGTTCAACGGCTACGCCGACGAAGTGGCTTCGCTGTATGCCGGCCTCGACCTGCGGAAGAACTATTGATGCGCTATCCCTGGTTGCGCCTGGCCATCTTTATAGTGGGGTGTGTGCTGCCACTCTGGTGGTTGTATGAAGCTGCGATGAACCTGCTGGGGCCGGACCCAGGGAAGATCCTGATGGACCGGCTGGGGTTGGGTGCGCTTACATTCCTGCTGGTGACCTTGAGCATGACGCCGCTGCAGCGGCTGACAGGGTGGTCGGGCTGGATCGTCGTGCGCCGCCAGCTAGGGTTGTGGTGTTTTGCCTACATCGTGCTGCACATCCTCTGTTACCTGTTCTTCATTCTAGGGCTGGACTGGGGGCAGTTTGCTGTCGAGCTGCGCAAGCGGCCCTACATTATTGTGGGGGTGCTTGGCTTCCTCGGGTTGTTGGCGCTGGCGGTAACCTCCAACCGGTATAGCCAGCGCCGGCTGGGTGCGCGGTGGAAGAAGCTGCATAAGCTGGTGTATGTGATTCTCGGCTTGGGGCTGCTGCATTTCCTGTGGATCGTGCGCTCGGACCTGCGTGAGTGGGCTATCTATGCCGGCATTGGTGCCGTGTTGATGGCGCTGCGTATTCCTGCAGTCGCACGGCGTGTTCCTCGGGTGATCAGCAAGCAGGGGAGGGTGGTTTGAAACATTGTTGAAATAAAGGGTTGACGGGGTTTCGAATCCCCTTATAATGCGCCCCACTTCCAGCGTGATTGGAACGAGAAACTCCTTGAGTATCAACGAGTTAATCGATTCAGGCAGTGTTGTAAGGGCTTCGATCGAAAGATCGTCAGCGGTTGAAATGGTGGTTGACAGCGCTTCTAAACGCTGTATGATTCGCCTCCCGCTACGAGAGATCGCAGCGAGTCAAGTGTTTGAAGCTAAACGAGTTTCTCGCGAAAAACTTCAAAATAAACGCTTGACAGCAAATGAGGAAAGCGTAGAATGCGCGCCTCGGTTGAGATGAAAGGCTCTTAACCAAACGCTCTTTAACAAATTGAATCAAGCAATTCGTGTGGGTGCTTGTGAGTATGGACTGATAGTCACAAAGATTATCAGCATCACAAGTGACCATGCGAGAAATCACATAGTCATTTGAGATTGCTGAGCCAAGTTTAGGGTTTCTTAAAAACCCAAGCAGTATTGAACTGAAGAGTTTGATCATGGCTCAGATTGAACGCTGGCGGCAGGCCTAACACATGCAAGTCGAGCGGATGAGAAGAGCTTGCTCTTCGATTCAGCGGCGGACGGGTGAGTAATGCCTAGGAATCTGCCTGGTAGTGGGGGACAACGTTTCGAAAGGAACGCTAATACCGCATACGTCCTACGGGAGAAAGCAGGGGACCTTCGGGCCTTGCGCTATCAGATGAGCCTAGGTCGGATTAGCTAGTTGGTGGGGTAATGGCTCACCAAGGCGACGATCCGTAACTGGTCTGAGAGGATGATCAGTCACACTGGAACTGAGACACGGTCCAGACTCCTACGGGAGGCAGCAGTGGGGAATATTGGACAATGGGCGAAAGCCTGATCCAGCCATGCCGCGTGTGTGAAGAAGGTCTTCGGATTGTAAAGCACTTTAAGTTGGGAGGAAGGGCAGTAAGCGAATACCTTGCTGTTTTGACGTTACCGACAGAATAAGCACCGGCTAACTCTGTGCCAGCAGCCGCGGTAATACAGAGGGTGCAAGCGTTAATCGGAATTACTGGGCGTAAAGCGCGCGTAGGTGGTTTGTTAAGTTGGATGTGAAAGCCCCGGGCTCAACCTGGGAACTGCATCCAAAACTGGCAAGCTAGAGTACGGTAGAGGGTGGTGGAATTTCCTGTGTAGCGGTGAAATGCGTAGATATAGGAAGGAACACCAGTGGCGAAGGCGACCACCTGGACTGATACTGACACTGAGGTGCGAAAGCGTGGGGAGCAAACAGGATTAGATACCCTGGTAGTCCACGCCGTAAACGATGTCAACTAGCCGTTGGAATCCTTGAGATTTTAGTGGCGCAGCTAACGCATTAAGTTGACCGCCTGGGGAGTACGGCCGCAAGGTTAAAACTCAAATGAATTGACGGGGGCCCGCACAAGCGGTGGAGCATGTGGTTTAATTCGAAGCAACGCGAAGAACCTTACCAGGCCTTGACATGCAGAGAACTTTCCAGAGATGGATTGGTGCCTTCGGGAACTCTGACACAGGTGCTGCATGGCTGTCGTCAGCTCGTGTCGTGAGATGTTGGGTTAAGTCCCGTAACGAGCGCAACCCTTGTCCTTAGTTACCAGCACGTTATGGTGGGCACTCTAAGGAGACTGCCGGTGACAAACCGGAGGAAGGTGGGGATGACGTCAAGTCATCATGGCCCTTACGGCCTGGGCTACACACGTGCTACAATGGTCGGTACAGAGGGTTGCCAAGCCGCGAGGTGGAGCTAATCTCACAAAACCGATCGTAGTCCGGATCGCAGTCTGCAACTCGACTGCGTGAAGTCGGAATCGCTAGTAATCGCGAATCAGAATGTCGCGGTGAATACGTTCCCGGGCCTTGTACACACCGCCCGTCACACCATGGGAGTGGGTTGCACCAGAAGTAGCTAGTCTAACCTTCGGGAGGACGGTTACCACGGTGTGATTCATGACTGGGGTGAAGTCGTAACAAGGTAGCCGTAGGGGAACCTGCGGCTGGATCACCTCCTTAATCGACGACATCAGCCTGCTGATGAGCTCCCACACGAATTGCTTGATTCATTGTCGAAGACGATCAAGACCCTATATAGGTCTGTAGCTCAGTTGGTTAGAGCGCACCCCTGATAAGGGTGAGGTCGGCAGTTCAAATCTGCCCAGACCTACCAGTATTTGGGGCCATAGCTCAGCTGGGAGAGCGCCTGCCTTGCACGCAGGAGGTCAGCGGTTCGATCCCGCTTGGCTCCACCACTCTTGCAGTACTTTGATCAAACTCAGAAATGAGCATTCGCCTCGAATGTTGATTTCTGGCTTTTGTCAGATCGTCCTTTAAAAATTCGGATATGTGATAGAAATAGACTGAACACTACTTTCACTGGTAGTGGATCAGGCTAAGGTAAAATTTGTGGGCTCGAAAGAGCAAAACGAATTTTCGGCGAATGTCGTCTTCACAGTATAACCAGATTGCTTGGGGTTATATGGTCAAGTGAAGAAGCGCATACGGTGGATGCCTTGGCAGTCAGAGGCGATGAAAGACGTGGTAGCCTGCGATAAGCTTTGGGGAGTCGGCAAACAGACTGTGATCCAGAGATCTCTGAATGGGGGAACCCACTCAGCATAAGCTGAGTATCTTGTACTGAATACATAGGTGCAAGAGGCGAACCAGGGGAACTGAAACATCTAAGTACCCTGAGGAAAAGAAATCAACCGAGATTCCCTTAGTAGTGGCGAGCGAACGGGGACCAGCCCTTAAGTTGGTTTGAGATTAGTGGAACGCTCTGGAAAGTGCGGCCATAGTGGGTGATAGCCCCGTACACGAAAATCTCTTATCAATGAAATCGAGTAGGACGGAGCACGAGAAACTTTGTCTGAATATGGGGGGACCATCCTCCAAGGCTAAATACTACTGACTGACCGATAGTGAACTAGTACCGTGAGGGAAAGGCGAAAAGAACCCCGGAGAGGGGAGTGAAATAGATCCTGAAACCGTATGCGTACAAGCAGTGGGAGCCTACTTTGTTAGGTGACTGCGTACCTTTTGTATAATGGGTCAGCGACTTATATTCAGTGGCGAGCTTAACCGAATAGGGGAGGCGTAGCGAAAGCGAGTCTTAATAGGGCGTTTAGTCGCTGGGTATAGACCCGAAACCGGGCGATCTATCCATGGGCAGGTTGAAGGTTAGGTAACACTGACTGGAGGACCGAACCGACTACCGTTGAAAAGTTAGCGGATGACCTGTGGATCGGAGTGAAAGGCTAATCAAGCTCGGAGATAGCTGGTTCTCCTCGAAAGCTATTTAGGTAGCGCCTCATGTATCACTGTAGGGGGTAGAGCACTGTTTCGGCTAGGGGGTCATCCCGACTTACCAAACCGATGCAAACTCCGAATACCTACAAGTGCCGAGCATGGGAGACACACGGCGGGTGCTAACGTCCGTCGTGAAAAGGGAAACAACCCAGACCGTCAGCTAAGGTCCCAAAGTCATGGTTAAGTGGGAAACGATGTGGGAAGGCTTAGACAGCTAGGAGGTTGGCTTAGAAGCAGCCACCCTTTAAAGAAAGCGTAATAGCTCACTAG
Source organism: Pseudomonas kermanshahensis (assembly GCF_014269205.2). Lineage (NCBI taxonomy): Bacteria > Pseudomonadati > Pseudomonadota > Gammaproteobacteria > Pseudomonadales > Pseudomonadaceae > Pseudomonas > Pseudomonas kermanshahensis. The sequence continues at coordinate 4,914,113 of NZ_JABWRY020000001.1, read as the reverse complement.
TCGAGTCGGCCTGCGCGGAAGATGTAACGGGGCTCAAACCATGCACCGAAGCTACGGGTATCACCTTTTGGTGATGCGGTAGAGGAGCGTTCTGTAAGCCTGTGAAGGTGAGTTGAGAAGCTTGCTGGAGGTATCAGAAGTGCGAATGCTGACATGAGTAACGACAATGGGAGTGAAAAACTCCCACGCCGAAAGACCAAGGTTTCCTGCGCAACGTTAATCGACGCAGGGTTAGTCGGTCCCTAAGGCGAGGCTGAAAAGCGTAGTCGATGGAAAACAGGTTAATATTCCTGTACTTCCAGTTATTGCGATGGAGGGACGGAGAAGGCTAGGCCAGCTTGGCGTTGGTTGTCCAAGTTTAAGGTGGTAGGCTGAGATCTTAGGCAAATCCGGGATCTCAAGGCCGAGAGCTGATGACGAGTTGCCTTTAGGCGACGAAGTGGTTGATGCCATGCTTCCAAGAAAAGCTCCTAAGCTTCAGATAACTGGGAACCGTACCCCAAACCGACACAGGTGGTTAGGTAGAGAATACCAAGGCGCTTGAGAGAACTCGGGTGAAGGAACTAGGCAAAATGGCACCGTAACTTCGGGAGAAGGTGCGCCGGCGAGGGTTAAGGACTTGCTCCGTAAGCCCATGCCGGTCGAAGATACCAGGCCGCTGCGACTGTTTATTAAAAACACAGCACTCTGCAAACACGAAAGTGGACGTATAGGGTGTGACGCCTGCCCGGTGCCGGAAGGTTAATTGATGGGGTTAGCGCAAGCGAAGCTCTTGATCGAAGCCCCGGTAAACGGCGGCCGTAACTATAACGGTCCTAAGGTAGCGAAATTCCTTGTCGGGTAAGTTCCGACCTGCACGAATGGCGTAACGATGGCGGCGCTGTCTCCACCCGAGACTCAGTGAAATTGAAATCGCTGTGAAGATGCAGTGTATCCGCGGCTAGACGGAAAGACCCCGTGAACCTTTACTATAGCTTTGCACTGGACTTTGAATTTGCTTGTGTAGGATAGGTGGGAGGCTTTGAAGTGGGGACGCCAGTTCTCATGGAGCCATCCTTGAAATACCACCCTGGCAACTTTGAGGTTCTAACTCAGGTCCGTTATCCGGATCGAGGACAGTGTATGGTGGGTAGTTTGACTGGGGCGGTCTCCTCCCAAAGAGTAACGGAGGAGTACGAAGGTGCGCTCAGACCGGTCGGAAATCGGTCGTAGAGTATAAAGGCAAAAGCGCGCTTGACTGCGAGACAAACACGTCGAGCAGGTACGAAAGTAGGTCTTAGTGATCCGGTGGTTCTGTATGGAAGGGCCATCGCTCAACGGATAAAAGGTACTCCGGGGATAACAGGCTGATACCGCCCAAGAGTTCATATCGACGGCGGTGTTTGGCACCTCGATGTCGGCTCATCACATCCTGGGGCTGAAGCCGGTCCCAAGGGTATGGCTGTTCGCCATTTAAAGTGGTACGCGAGCTGGGTTTAGAACGTCGTGAGACAGTTCGGTCCCTATCTGCCGTGGACGTTTGAGATTTGAGAGGGGCTGCTCCTAGTACGAGAGGACCGGAGTGGACGAACCTCTGGTGTTCCGGTTGTCACGCCAGTGGCATTGCCGGGTAGCTATGTTCGGAAGAGATAACCGCTGAAAGCATCTAAGCGGGAAACTTGCCTCAAGATGAGATCTCACTGGGATCTTGAATCCCCTAAAGGGCCGTCGAAGACTACGACGTTGATAGGTTGGGTGTGTAAGCGCTGTGAGGCGTTGAGCTAACCAATACTAATTGCCCGTGAGGCTTGACCATATAACACCCAAGCAATTTGCTAGCGCGAATTGCGGTGGTGAAGACGAAACAACCGAAAGTTCGTAACCACAAAATCGCATATCCGAATTCGCTGGGCTGTCCATCTGGACATTCTGGCTACAGAATTTCTTGACGACCATAGAGCATTGGAACCACCTGATCCCATCCCGAACTCAGTAGTGAAACGATGCATCGCCGATGGTAGTGTGGGGTTTCCCCATGTGAGAGTAGGTCATCGTCAAGATTCATTTCGCAAAACCCCTATCTGCGCAAGCAGGTAGGGGTTTTGTCTTTTGGGCTGGAAAAGATTTGTCGCCATGCCCGCCATAACCCCGGGCATGCCCCGTGATATGGTTCCGCATCACAACCCACCGCTTCCAGGGAATGCTCAATGGTCAACACCACCGCCCTCCATCCCGGCTTCATGATCGTACATGGCAACCGCCTCGACGATTTGCGCAGCTTGGTGGTGAGCTGGATGCGCCGTTACCCGTTAGCGCCACTGGAAAACGAAATCGCCCTGGTGCAGAGCAACGGCATCGCCCAGTGGCTAAAACTGGCGCTGGCTGAAGACCCTGAAGAAGGGGACCTAGGCGGCTGTGGTATTGCCGCCGCGATCGATGTGCAGCTACCTGGTAGCTTCATGTGGCAGCTTTACCGGCGAGTGCTGGGCCGCGATGAGATCCCCGAAGTTTCCCTGCTCGACAAAGCACCGTTGACCTGGCGCCTCATGCGCTTGCTTCCGGCGTTGATCGAGCGCCCGCATTTCGAGCCCCTGCGCCGTTTTCTCATCGACGATAGCGACCTGCGCAAGCGTTACCAGCTTGCCGAGCGCCTGGCCGACCTGTTCGACCAGTACCAAGTCTACCGAGCCGATTGGCTCAAGGACTGGGCTGCCGGCGAGCACATCCTTAATACCGCCCGTGGCGAGCGTAAACCTTTGCCCCCTGGCAATCGCTGGCAGGCCGAATTGTGGCGGGCGCTGCTGGACGATGTCGGCGAGCAGGGCATGGCGCAAAGCCGTGCAGGTGTGCATCAACGGTTCATCGAGCGTATCAACAGCCTGGAGCAGGCACCTGTCGGCCTGCCATCGCGCGTGATCGTGTTCGGTATCTCCTCCCTGCCAGCGCAAGCATTGGAGGCTTTGGCGGGGCTTGCCCGGTTCAGCCAGGTACTGCTTTGCGTTCACAACCCGTGTCGCCATCACTGGGCCGATATCGTCGCCGACAAAGACCTGCTGCGGCATCAGTACAAACGTCAACAACGCAAGCAAGGCATGCCGCTTCTGCTGGATGACCAATCGCTACACCAGCATGCCCATCCGCTGCTGGCCGCCTGGGGCAAGCAGGGTCGTGATTACATCAACCTGCTCGACAGCTATGACGACCCCGGCAGCTACCGCGGCGTGTTCAGCGAAGGGCGCATCGACCTGTTCAGCGAAGCTTCGCCGACCACGCTGCTCAACCAACTGCAAGATGACATCCTCGAACTGCGCCCACTGGCCGAAACCCGCGAACGCTGGCCGCAAGTCGACCTGGCGCAGGACCGTTCGATGCGCTTCCATGTCGCGCACAGCCCGCAACGCGAGGTGGAAATTCTCCACGACCAGTTACTGGCCCGCTTCAGCGCCGACCCTACGCTGCGCCCGCGCGATGTGATCGTGATGCTGCCGGCAATCGACACTTATGCACCCCATATCCGCGCCGTGTTCGGCCAATTGCAGCGCAACGACCCGCGCTACATCCCATTCACCCTAACCGACCAAGGCCAGCGCGGTCGCGAGCCCTTGCTGATTGCCCTGGAGCACCTGCTCAAGCTGCCAGACAGCCGTTTTGCGGTCAGTGAAGTGCTCGACCTGCTCGACGTGCCAGCAGTACGGGCCCGCTTCGGTATCCGTGAAAGCGATTTGCCCACGCTTCATCGCTGGATTGAAGGTGCCGGTATCCGCTGGGGCCTGAACGCCGAGCAACGGGCCAGCCTCGGCCTGCCTGAAGGCCTGGAACAGAACAGCTGGCGTTTCGGCCTGCGGCGCATGTTGTTGGGTTATGCCGTAGGTGTGGGGGAGGGGTGTGATGGCATTGAACCCTATGACGAAATCGGTGGCCTCGATGCGGCACTGATCGGCCCCTTGGTAGCCCTGCTGGACGCCCTTGAGGTGGCCTGCCAGGCACTGGCACAGCCGGCGACCGTCACCGAGTGGGGCGAGCGCTTGAATGCCTTGCTGCAGGTGTTTTTCCTGGCCGAAGGTGAGCACGACGAGTTTCTGCTGATGCAGTTGCAGGACCTGCGCGACGCCTGGCAGGAAGTGTGCGAAACCGTCGGCCTGCAAGATGCGCTACCGCTGACGGTGGTCCGAGAAGCGTGGTTGTCGGGGCTTGACCAAGGCAAGCTGTCACAGCGTTTTCTGGCGGGTTCGGTGAACTTCTGCACCCTCATGCCCATGCGCGCCATCCCGTTCCGCGTGGTCTGCCTGCTGGGCATGAACGATGGCGACTACCCCCGCGCCCAGCAGCCGCTGGACTTCGACCTGATGGCCAGCGACTACCGCCCCGGTGATCGCTCGCGCCGTGAAGATGACCGTTACCTGTTGCTTGAAGCGCTGCTGTCGGCACGGGATCAGCTTTATGTCAGTTGGGTCGGGCGCAGCATCCGCGACAACAGCGAGCGCCCCGCCTCGGTGCTGATCGGCCAGTTGCGTGATCATGTGGCTGCCGGCTGGCGTTTGGCCGGTGCAGATGACGCGCCAGGCCAAGGGCCGGATGAGCGCTTGCTGCACGCCTTGACCCAGGAGCACCCGCTGCAGCCGTTCAGCCCGCGCTACTTCCAGAAGGGCAGCCCGTTGTTCAGCTTCGCCCATGAATGGCAGCTGCTGCATCGGCAAGGGCAGGACGCCACCCAGGTCGAGCCGGCTTTGCCTCCTTACGTCGACGACGAAGCACTGAGCCTGACGCAGCTGAACGATTTTCTTCGCCACCCGGTGCGGCACTTCTTCAGCCAGCGCCTGAAGGTGTTCTTCGAGGCCCTGGAGGCGCCGACGCCGGATGAAGAGCCGTTCGTCCTCGACACCCTGCAACGCTACAGCGCCAGTGAAACCCTATTGAATGCCGCGCTGGCCGACCCGGCGAATGCCGAGCAGGCCTTGCAGGTGCAGGCGCGCCGCCTGCAAGCGTGTGGCGTGTTGCCGCTTGCCGGTTTTGGCGCACTGTTGCAGGCCGATCTGATTCAGCCGCTGCCAGACCTGCTGCAACGTCATCGTCAGTTGTTGCAGCGTTGGCCACACCTGGTCGAAGGCGCATTGCCTGTGCATTACGAACAGGGCACGCACCGGCTGGAAGGCTGGCTAGGCCGGGTGTACCAGGCTGATGATCAAAGCCTGCTAAGCATCACCACCGTCCCGAACACCATCAGTGCCGGGCGCAACAACTATAAATGGCACCGGTTGATCGCACCCTGGGTCATGCACCTGGCTGCCTGCGCTGCGGGTTATCCGCTGAACAGTGCGCTGGTGGCCAGTGACCTGACCTTGCTCCTCGCACCTTTACCGCAAGACCAGGCGGCGCAATTGCTCGGCGACCTGTTGGTTGCACGCCAGGCCGCCATGAATGCGCCGCTGCCGGTGGCCGCCAAAACGGCCTTCGCCTGGCTGGCCCAGGACGATGCCGACAAAGCGCTGGCCGCGGCTGCTCGCGCCTATGAAGGCGATGAGCGCAACAGTTTTGGCGAGCGCAGCGAGAGCATCGCCCTGGCGCGGCAGTTCCGTGACTTCGCCGCGCTCACCGCCGACGAAACCTTTGAAGGTTGGTGCGAAACCCTGTACCGCCCCTTGTTCAACGCACCCTGGCAGACCCTGGGCAACCCGGAGAGTGGCGCATGACCCAGGACCGTCCCCTGGCACTGAGTTTCCCCTTGCACGGCAGCCAGCTGATTGAAGCAAGTGCCGGTACCGGCAAAACCTTTACCATCTCGGCGCTGTACCTGCGGCTCATCCTCGGGCACGGGGGCGAACAGGCCTTCGGCCGTGAACTGCTGCCCCCGCAGATTCTGGTGGTGACCTTTACCGACGCGGCCACCAAAGAGCTGCGCGAACGTATCCGCGCCCGCTTGGCCGAGGCGGCGCGGTTCTTCCGTGGCGAGCTTGACGCTGCCGACCCACTGCTGCACCAGTTGCGCGACGATTACCCGCAAGAGGCTTGGCCACGTTGTGCCAGCCGCCTGGAAATCGCCGTGCAATGGATGGACGAAGCCGCAGTGTCGACCATCCACGGTTGGTGCCAGCGCATGCTCCGCGAGCACGCGTTCGACAGCGGCAGCCTGTTCACCCAAACACTCGAGACCGATCACAGCGATTTGCTGGGCCAGGTCATGCGCGATTACTGGCGCCGGTTCTGCTATGGCATGCAAGGTGAGGCTCTGGCCTGGGTGCGTGGGCATTGGGGCAGCCCCGACGCGCTGTTGCCGCGGATTCGCCCGCTGTTCGGCCGGGTACGGGCACAGCAGGACGGGCAAGCGCCCGAAGCGTTGATTCAAAACGCGCTTGGGCAACGTACCGAGCAGTTGGCTGCGCTCAAGGCGCCCTGGGCACAATGGGCCGAGGAACTGCGGCAGATCTGCCGCGATGCCGTGGCCGCCAAGCAGGCCGACGGGCGCAAGATGCAGGCACGCTATTTTGAACCCTGGTTCGACAAGCTGTGCGCCTGGGCCGGCGACGAGCAGGCCGTGGAGCTCGATCTTGGCACCGGCTTCACCCGCCTGACGCCAGCGGGCATGGCCGAGGCCTGGAAGTCTGGCGAGCCACCCGATCACCCCGGGCTGCACGCCATGCAAACGCTGCAGCAACAGTTGCAGGCCCTCGCCAGCCCGGATGCGCAGTTGCTTGAACACGCTGCTGGCTGGGTGTCGGCGCGCTTCGAAGTGGAAAAGCGCCGGCGCGCCGAGATGGGCTTCGACGACATGCTGCTGCGGCTGCAACATGCCTTGGCCAGTGAGGCCGGCGAGCGCCTAGCCGGGTTGATTCGTGAGCAGTTCCCGGTAGCGCTGATCGACGAATTCCAGGACACCGACCCGGTCCAGTACGGGATTTTCGAGCGGATCTACCAGATCAGCGAGAACCGCCCTGAAACCGGGCTGTTCATGATTGGCGACCCCAAGCAGGCGATCTATGCCTTCCGCGGTGCCGACATCTATACCTACCTCGCTGCCCGGCGCGCCACCACCGGGCGTCTGCACAGCCTGGACACCAACTACCGTTCGAGCCAGGCCATGGTCGCGGCGGTCAACCAGGTGTTTCTCCAGGCCGAGGCCAGAGGCGAGGGGCGAGGGGCGTTTCTGTTCCGTGAAGCGCAAGACAACCCGTTGCCCTTCATCGAGGTCCGCGCCAAAGGCCGTAGCGAGCACCTGCTGGTGGACGGCCAGCCAAGCGCAGCCCTGCAATGCTGGCACCTGCAGAGCGAAGAGCCGGTATCGAGTAGCGTTTACCGCCAGCACCTGGCTGCCAGCTGCGCCAGCCATATTGTCGCCTTGCTCAACGGTGGGCAGCAGGGTACGGCGGGTTTCCGCAACGGCGAAGGTGAACTGCGCCCCTGCCTGCCTTCGGATATCGCCATTCTCGTGCGCGACGGCCACGAGGCACAGATGATCCGTGCCGAACTGGCCGCGCGTGATGTGCGCAGCGTGTACCTGTCCGACAAGGACTCGGTGTTCGCCGCCCAAGAGGCGCATGACCTGCTGGCCTGGCTCAAGGCCTGCGCCGAGCCGGATTCGGAGCGCCTGCTCAAGGCCGCGCTGGCCAGCCTTACCCTCGACCTGTCACTGGCGGCGCTGGACAAGCTGAACCAGGACGAACGGGTGTGGGAAGACTGGGTCATGCGTTTTCGGCGCTATCGCGATACCTGGCAGCGCCAAGGCGTGCTGCCGATGCTGCGCCACTTGCTGCACGACTTCCAGCTGCCGCGCACGCTCATCGCCCGCAGTGACGGCGAGCGTGTGCTGACCAACCTGCTACACCTGGCCGAGCTGCTGCAACAGGCGGCGGGCGAGCTCGATGGCGAGCAAGCGTTGATCCGTCATCTGGCCGAACACCTGGCCAGTTCCGGTCAGGCCGGTGAAGAACAGATCCTGCGGCTGGAGAGCGACGAGCAACTGGTCAAAGTGGTGACCATCCACAAGTCCAAGGGCCTCGAATACCCCTTGGTCTACTTGCCGTTCATCTGCACCAGCAAGCCCGTGGACGGTACCCGTCTGCCCTTGGCCTGGCATGACAGCCAAGGCAACGCGCACCTGACGTTAACCCCTGATCAGGAGCAGATCGCACGCGCCGACGACGAGCGCCTGGCCGAGGACCTGCGTCTGCTCTACGTGGCCCTGACCCGCGCCCAGCATGCGTGCTGGCTTGGCGTCGCCGACCTCAAGCGCGGCAACCAGAAGAGCTCGCAACTGCACCGCTCAGCCCTCGGTTACCTGCTTGGCGGTGGCCTTGCGTTGACGGGGTCCGGGCAATTGGCGGACTGGCTGCAGGCGTTGGCATCAAGCTGCCCGTACATTGAGTGCCCACCGCTGCCGCTGGCCGACGATCAGCTGTACCGCACGCCGCACGCCGAACGTGAGCTGCTGCCTGCGCGCAAGCCCCGGCGAGCGGCCGCCGAGCACTGGTGGATTGCGTCCTATAGTGCCTTGCGCGTCGGGGACCAGACCCTCGGTGCCGACAGCTCACAGGCTCAGCAGCTGCTGGATGACGAAGTCCTCGATGCGCAGCTGCTGCGTGAGGTGCCGGCTGAAGGGGGGGATATCCACCGCTTCCCACGAGGGCCAAACCCCGGCACCTTCCTGCATGGCCTGCTGGAATGGGCCGGCCGAGAAGGCTTCGCGGAGGTCAGCGGCAACCCCGAGCTGATCGAGCGCACGGTCGGCCAGCGCTGCAACCGCCGTGACTGGACCGGCTGGATCCCGACGCTGACGCCGTGGCTGCGCCAGTTGCTGAACGAACCGCTGCCTGTACTGGCCCACGACGTAAGCCTCACCCTGGCGGACCTGCGTCACTACCAGATCGAAATGGAGTTCTGGTTCGCCAGCCATCAGGTCGACGCCGAACAGCTCGATCAACTGGTGGCGCGTTATACGCACCCAGGCCAGGCGCGGCCGGCGGCACAGCCGACGCTGCTCAACGGCATGTTCAAGGGCTTCATCGACCTGGCCTTCGAGCTGGACGGGCGCTATTACGTGGCCGATTACAAATCCAACTGGCTGGGCCCGGACATCCAGTCCTACGACAGCCAGGCCATGGAAAAGGCCATCCTCGAGCATCGTTACGACCTGCAGTACGTGCTCTACCTGCTGGCCCTGCACCGCCAACTGCGCGCCCGCCTGCCTGACTACGATTACGACCGCCATGTCGGCGGCGCCCTGTTCATCTTCCTGCGCGGTGCCAACAGCAGCGGTCATGGCGTGTACTTCGTCAAGCCGCCGCGGGCACTGATCGAAGCCCTCGATGCGCTGTTCCGTGGCGAGCATGCACCCGCACAGCAGGACCTGTTTGCCGGAGCCGCACCATGAGCCGAACCCTCACCGACCTGCTGCCCACGCCGCTGCACGCCGAACACCTGCTGGCCCTGGCGCCGCAGCGTGTCAGCGCTGACCTGCTGCAACTGCTGGACCGTTGGGTCGAGCGTGGCTGGCTGCGAGCCCTCGACCGCGCGTTCGTGTCGTTTCTCGAAGAACGCGCCCCGGGCAGCGACCCCTTGCTGTTGCTGGCGGCTGCCCTGGCGAGCCATCAGCTGGGCCACGGCCATGTCTGCCTGGACTTGCAGCAAACCCTGGCCGAACCGGACTTTGCACTGTCGCTGCCGCCTGAAGGCGACGCCTTGATCGGCCCCTTGCTGCTGCCTTCGCAACTGCTTGCAGACCTGGAACTTCAGGCCTGGCGCCAGCGCATCGCTGCCAGCCCACTGGTGGCCGCCGGCGACACCCCAGGCCAGCAGGCACGGCCGCTGGTGCTCAGTGGCGAGCGCCTGTACCTGCGCCGCTATTGGAACTACGAACGGCGCATCGACCAGAACTTGCGCCAGCGCCTGAGCCAGGACGAAGCCGCACCGGCTGACTTGCCGGCGCGCCTGGCACAGCTGTTCGACGCGGGTGCCCTGGCCGGTCAGGTTGATTGGCAAAAGCTGGCGTGCGCCCTGGCGACCCGCGCCGGCTTCAGCATCATCACCGGCGGCCCTGGCACCGGCAAGACCACCACGGTGGTGCGCCTGCTGGCCTTGCTGCAGGCCCCAGCAGTGGAGCAGGGCAGACCTCTGCGTATTCGCCTGGCCGCGCCGACCGGCAAGGCCGCTGCGCGCTTGACCGAATCCATTGGCCAGCAGGTCGAGCGCCTGCACGTCAGCGCAGCCGTGCGCGGGCAGATTCCTACCGAGGTCAGCACCGTGCACCGGCTGCTGGGCAGCCGCCCCGGGTCGCGGCATTTCCGTCATCACGCGGGCAACCCGTTGCCATTGGACGTGCTGGTGGTCGACGAAGCCTCGATGATCGACCTGGAGATGATGGCCAACCTCCTCGATGCCCTGCCACCCCGCGCACGGCTGATCCTGCTGGGTGACAAAGACCAGTTGGCCTCGGTCGAGGCGGGGGCGGTATTGGGTGACCTGTGCCGGGATGCCGAAGACGGCTGTTACTCACCCGCGACCCAGGCGTGGCTGGAGCAGATTGGTGGCCAGTCGCTGGAAGGCAGTGGTCTCAAAACCGGTGATGCGCAGCGCAATCCGCTGGCCCAGCAGGTAGTGATGCTGCGTTTCTCCCGGCGCTTCGGCGAAGGCAGCGGGATTGGCCAGTTGGCGCGGCTGGTCAACCGTCAGGAATCCCATGCGGCGCGCAATCTGCTCGCGATGCCACCGCCGGATGTCAACGGCCTGGCGCTGAAGAACGAACACGATCGCGCCTTCGACCGTCTACTGCTCGACGGCCTCAACCGCGGCGCAGAAGGGCCTCAAGGCTATCGCAGCTACCTGCGGACCCTGGGCCGCTATCGGCCGGCTCCGGCCACCGCGTTCGATGACCCGCTCTGGGAACAATGGGCAAGCAAGGTGCTGCACAGTTTCGAGGACTTCCAGCTGCTCTGCGCGGTACGCAGGGGCGCATGGGGTGTCGAAGGCCTTAACGAACGGGTGGCGCGGGTGCTACACAACGCCGGGCTGATCGACGCTCAGCAGCCTTGGTATGAGGGCCGTCCGGTGCTGGTGACCCGCAATGATTATGGCCTGGGCCTGATGAACGGCGACATCGGCATCGCCTTGCGCCTGCCCGACGAGCGGGGCGAGCCCCTGCTACGGGTTGCCTTCCCGCGTAACGATGGCAACGGTGGAGTACGTTTCGTCTTGCCAAGCCGGCTCAACGAAGTGGAAACCGTGTTCGCCATGACGGTGCACAAGTCCCAGGGCTCGGAGTTCAGCCATACCGCCCTGGTGCTGCCGGACGCCCTTAACCCGGTGCTGACCAAAGAGCTTGTGTACACCGGCATCACCCGCGCCAAGCATTGCTTCAGCCTGATCGAACCACGGCAGGGCATCTTCGAGGAGGCGGTGTCGCGCAAGGTGCGGCGCATTTCCGGCCTGATGCTCGAACAGGTCTGACACTGGCCGTCAGGTACGATTGGCGGCCATGTGCTATCGTTGCGCCAACATCTGAAAGGACTTCGAGAGATCTCCCACATGACCGTGGCCGGAAGGCGAGTGACGCGCTGTACGCTTTCGCTGTTGCTGGCGGTCCTGTTACTACTGGCAGGCCCTGTCTGGGCGGAAACCTCAGCAACCGCTGTGCAGGCACAGCAACGTGCCAAGGCTGTTACCCAAGTGGTGTTGGGGATCTTCAGTTACGCCCGCTGGCCCATCGAGCCTGTGCCCCTGCGCCTGTGCCTGATCGGCCCCACCGAATACGCAGACGACCTGATCAAGGGGCACGTGCAGGAGTCCGGGCGGCCGCTGCAGGTGCGTCGGCTGCTGGCTGACGATGCGCAGGTTGCCCAGGCCTGTGATGCCCTCTACATCGGTAAACTCGATCAGGGCCAGCGCGACCGCTTGTTCCAGCGTGTCAGCGGCCATCCAGTGCTGAGCATCAGCGAGGCCGACGACCCGTGTACGGTCGGCAGCCTGTTCTGCCTGCGGGTCAGCGACCAGCAGGTCGCCTTTGAAGTGAACCTCGATTCCGTGGCCCGTTCCGGCGTACGCATCCACCCCAGCGTGCTGCAATTGTCGCGGCGCCGAGGTGCGCAGCCATGAAAACGACCAACAGGCGTATTCGCCCGACCTTGCGTTCAGTGCTCGGCCGTGGCCACCTCAGTGTCGCCCTGCTCGCCGTGGGCCTGGTCGGTATTTCGCTGACCGTGCTGGGCGTGCTTGCCTTGCAGGTCTATGCCAACCACAACCTGCACCTGATCGCCCGCTCGATCACCTACACCGTCGAAGCCGCCGTGGTATTCGACGACAGCGTTGCGGCCAGTGAGGCGCTGGCACTGATTGCCAGTACCGAAGAGGTGGCCGACGCCAAGGTCTTTAACAATGAAGGCGAGCAACTGGCCCACTGGCAACGCAACGACAGCGGCATGCTTGCGCACCTGGAAACCCAGGTCGCCACCGCGCTGCTGGACGAGCCGGCCAACCTGCCGATCATTCACCAGCAGCAAAAGGTCGGGCATATCGAACTGATTGGCCAAGGCCGCAGCCTGTTGTTGTTCCTGCTCGGTGGCTTAGGCGGGATCCTGTTGTGCATGGTACTCAGCGCCGTCATCGCCCTGTACTTGTCGCGGCGCCTGCTCGGCAACATCGTTCGCCCATTGCGTGCCCTGGCCAGCGTTGCCCATGCTGCCCGCCGTGAACGTCGTTTCGACCGCCGTGTGCCAGAAGCCCCGATTGCCGAGCTTAACGAGCTGAGTAACGACTTCAACGCCTTGCTCGATGAACTGGAGGTGTGGCACAGCCACCTGCAGAGCGAAAACCAGACCCTTGCTCACCAGGCCAGCCACGACAGCCTGACCGGCCTGCCCAACCGCGCCTTTTTCGAAGGCCGCCTCAGCCGCAGCCTGCGCAACGCTGCGCGGCAGCAAGATCATCTGGCGCTGCTGTTCCTCGACAGTGACCACTTCAAGCAGATCAACGACAGCCTCGGCCATGCCGTGGGCGATGAAGTGCTGATCAGCGTGGCCGACCGCATTCGCGCCCAACTGCGTGAGCATGACCTGGTGGCGCGCCTGGGCGGCGACGAGTTCGCGGTGTTGCTGACGCCGCTGCAGTCGCGCTCAGACGCCGAACTCATCGCCGAGAAAATCGTCGCCAGCATGAAACTGCCGGTACAGCTGGACAGTGGCAGCAGCATTGCCACCTCGCTGAGTGTCGGCATCGCCTTTTACCCCCAGGATGGCACTGACCCTGCCAGCCTTCTGGACGCCGCCGATGCGGCAATGTACCAGGCCAAGCGTAAGCACCGTGGCCATTGGCAAGTGGCGCAGACGGAACGGTCCGCCACCGAAATCAAGAACAGGAGTTGAACCCGTGATTCATCGTTTGCGTATTCCCCTTTGGGCGTTGCTGCTTGCCATGCTGGCGCTTACCGGTTGCCAGACCACACCCAAGGGGCTGACTGCCGAGCAAATCGCCGTGCTCAAGCGTGAAGGCTTTGCCCCGACTGATGAAGGTTGGGCCTTTGACCTGTCCGGCAAGGTAGTTCGGCAGTGACCTGGACAGCCTCAATGGCCAGAGCCAGGCGATCGTCGAGCGAATTGGCAAAGCGTTGCTGGGCGTAGGTCTCCAACGCGTGCGGGTGGATGGCCACGCGGATGCGTCGGGCAGGGCCGCCTATAACCAGCAATTGTCCGAGCGCCGCGCACAGAGTGTGGCCAGAACGCTGATCGGCGTCGGCATGCCCGCGCAGAACATCCAGACCCGCGGCCTGGGCAGCACCCAGCCGGTGGCGGACAACCGCAGCGCCGCCGGGCGCACCGAAAATCGACGCGTATCGATCATCGTGGCGTCCTACTGAACAGACCCCCCTGTTAGGTTTTGTACGAAAAGTATGGTCATCCGTCGTTGTGGGAGTGGGCTTGCCCCGCGATCTGCCGCAACGCGGCAGCAAAGCCTGAATTCGCGGCGTCTTTGCACTATTTGATATCGGGTATAGGAGCGCTTCGCACTCCATCCCGGGGCAAGCCCGCTCCCACAAAACGTTCGTACAGAGCCTAATACTGGTTAGGATGGGGCACCCTGACTCCTTGTCGATCTACCCCTGAGCAAACCGCATCTCGCGCGTCTCGCCCATCAACAACGGCGCATTCGCCTCGGTCACCTCGCGAATGTAATCCCACAACAGGGTTATCCGCTTCAGCTTCCTCAAGTCCTCCCGGCAATACATCCAGAACTGCCGCGTCACCTCGATCTCCGCCGGTAACACCGTCACCAGCCGCGGGTCCTGCGCCGCCAGAAAACACGGCAAGATTGCCAGCCCACGCCCCTGCAATGCCGCGGTGTACTGGGCAATCACGCTGGTACTGCGCAAATGTGCATTGGCATTGGGAATCAGGTTGGCCAGGTACAACAGCTCCGAACTGAACGCCAGGTCATCCACATAACTAATGAACGGGTGCTTCGCCAAGTCCCCGACCTGCCGAATCGGCGCATGGTTATCCAGGTATGTCTGGGTTGCGTACAGTCGCAGCCGGTAGTCGCACAGCTTGCAGCACACATAGGGGCCGTGTTCAGGGCGTTCCAGGGCGATGACGATATCCGCCTCGCGCTTGGACAGGCTGATGAAGTGCGGCAACGGCAAGATGTCCACCGAAATGGCCGGATACGCATCGACGAAGTGGCTGAGTTGCGGCGTGACGAAGAAGCTGCCAAAGCCTTCGGTGCAGCCCATGCGCACATGCCCCGACAACGCCACGCCCGACCCCGAAACCTGCTCGCACGCCATGTGCAAAGTGCTTTCGATCGACTCGGCATAACCCAGCAGGCGCTGGCCTTCGGCGGTCAGGACGAAGCCGTTGGTCCGGGATTTTTCGAACAACAACGTGCCCAGCGCACCCTCCAGCGAGGTGATGCGCCGTGACACCGTGGTGTAGTCGACGCTCAGGCGCTTGGCGGCGCTACTGGCTTTGCGGGTGCGGGCCACTTCGAGGAAGAACTTCAGGTCGTCCCAGTTGAGCGCGCTCAGGGATGTGAGGTCTTTTTGCATGATGATCCGGTTTTTTTGTGCGTTCTTGTTGGATGTTTGCACATCTATACTCGAAAAAAGCCCCAGGACGCCACCTCGCGTTTGCACGGCGCTGGCGATCTCGATCCGACAATAATTCCAAGGAGAACCCAGATGAACGCACCTCAATCCCCCGACCAGACCAAGGTCGCGCAGGTCAAGCTGCTGATCGATGGCCAATGGGTCGAATCCAAGACCACCGAATGGCGCGACATCGTCAACCCGGCCACCCAAGAGGTGTTGGCGCGGGTGCCGTTCGCCACCGTCGAGGAAGTCGACGCTGCCGTGGCCGCTGCCCATCGCGCCTTCAAGACCTGGCGTGACACCCCAATCGGCGCGCGCATGCGCATCATGCTCAAGCTGCAGGCGCTGATCCGCGAACACACCAAACGCATCGCCCAAACCCTCAGCGCCGAGCAGGGCAAAACCCTCGCCGATGCCGAAGGCGACATCTTCCGCGGCCTGGAAGTGGTCGAGCACGCCGCTTCGATCGGCACCCTGCAGATGGGCGAGTTCGCCGAGAACGTTGCCGGCGGCGTCGACACCTACACCCTGCGCCAGCCGATCGGCGTGTGCGCGGGCATCACCCCGTTCAACTTCCCGGCCATGATCCCGCTGTGGATGTTCCCCATGGCCATCGTCTGCGGCAACACCTTCGTGCTCAAGCCTTCCGAGCAGGACCCACTGTCGACCATGATGCTGGTGGAGCTGGCGCTGGAAGCCGGCGTGCCGGCCGGTGTGCTCAACGTGGTGCATGGCGGCAAGCAGGTAGTGGATGCGATCTGCACCCATCAAGACATCAAGGCGATCTCGTTCGTCGGCTCTACCGAAGTCGGCACCCACGTCTATAACCTGGGCAGCCAGCACGGCAAGCGCGTGCAGTCGATGATGGGCGCGAAGAACCACGCCGTGGTGCTGCCTGACGCTAACCGCACCCAAACCGTCAACGCCCTGGTCGGCGCGGCTTTTGGCGCGGCCGGCCAGCGCTGCATGGCAACCTCCGTGGCGGTGCTGGTGGGCAAGGCCCGCGAGTGGCTGCCGGACATCAAAGAGGCCGCCAGCAAGCTCAAGGTCAATGCCGGCTCTGAGCCTGGCACCGATGTCGGGCCGGTGGTGTCCAAGCGGGCCAAGGAGCGGGTACTGGGCTTGATCGAAAGCGGCATCAAGGAAGGCGCCAAGCTCGAACTCGATGGCCGCGGCGTCACGGTGCCGGGCTATGAGCAAGGTAACTTCGTTGGCCCGACCCTGTTCTCTGGGGTGAAAACCGACATGCAGGTCTACACCCAGGAAATCTTCGGCCCGGTGCTGGTGACCTTGGAAGTCGACACCCTCGATGAAGCGATCGCCCTGGTCAACAGCAACCCGTTCGGCAACGGCACCGGCCTGTTCACCCAGAGCGGCGCGGCTGCACGCAAGTTCCAGAGCGAGATCGACATCGGCCAGGTCGGCATCAACATCCCGATCCCGGTACCGGTACCGTTCTTCAGCTTCACCGGTTCGCGCGGCTCCAAGCTGGGTGATCTCGGCCCTTACGGCAAGCAAGTGGTGCAGTTCTACACTCAGACCAAGACCGTCACCGCCCGCTGGTTCGATGACGACAGCGTCAATGACGGTGTGAACACCACCATCAGCCTGCGCTAAGGAGTTCGCCATGCGTATTGCATTCATCGGCCTGGGCAACATGGGCGCGCCCATGGCCCGCAACCTGATCAAGGCCGGGCATCAGCTGAACCTGTTTGACCTGAACAAGACCGTGCTGGCCGAGCTCGCTGAACTGGGCGGACAGGTCAGCCCGTCACCCAAGGAAGCGGCGGCCAACAGTGAGCTGGTGATCACCATGCTGCCGGCCGCAGCCCATGTGCGCAGCGTCTACCTGAACGATGATGGCGTGCTGGCGGGCATACGCCCCGGCACGCCGACCGTGGACTGCAGCACCATCGACCCGCAGACCGCCCGCGAGGTGTCCAAGGCCGCAGCGGCCAAGGGCGTCGACATGGGCGATGCGCCGGTGTCCGGTGGTACGGGCGGCGCGGCGGCCGGCACCCTGACTTTCATGGTCGGTGCCAGTGCCGAGCTGTTTGCCACGCTCAAACCGGTGCTGGAGCAGATGGGCCGCAACATCGTGCACTGTGGTGAGGTCGGCACAGGGCAGATTGCCAAGATCTGTAACAACCTGCTGCTGGGCATCTCGATGATCGGCGTGTCAGAGGCCATGGCCCTGGGTAACGCACTGGGCATCGACACCAAGGTGCTGGCCGGCATCATCAACAGCTCGACCGGGCGTTGCTGGAGTTCAGACACGTACAACCCGTGGCCCGGCATCATCGAGACCGCACCGGCTTCACGCGGTTACACCGGCGGCTTTGGCGCCGAATTGATGCTCAAGGACTTGGGGCTGGCTACCGAAGCTGCACGCCAGGCGCACCAGCCGGTGATTCTGGGTGCCGTGGCACAGCAGCTGTATCAGGCAATGAGCCTGCGCGGGGAGGGTGGCAAAGACTTCTCGGCCATCGTCGAGGGGTACCGCAAGCAGGATTGACGAGCGAGGTGTATTTCATCGCGGGCCAGGCGGCCTTCCCTCTGTAACTGCGCACCAGAGGGAAGGGCACCTGATCCGCGATTTTTTTTTGCCCGAACGTGCTGGTGAAGCCTCTTGTAGGAGCAGCCTTGTGCTGCGAAGAGGCCAGCCAAGGCAACACAATTGCTATGCCTGGTTTGGCCCTTTCGCAGCGCAAGGCTGCTCCTATAGGGGGATTTGCAGCCTAACGAATCAGGCGAACACGAAGTACTTACGCACCGTTTCGACCACTTCCCAGGTGCCTTTCATACCAGGTTCGATCACGAATACATCACCGGCTTTCAGGTGCTTCGGCTCTTCGCCTTCTGGGGTGATGATGCAGTAGCCGTCGAGGAAGTGGCAGAATTCCCACTTGTCATAGTTGACCTCGAACTTGCCCGGGGTGCAGATCCAGGTACCCATGATCTTGCTGCCGTCGGCCGACAGGTAGGCGTTCAGGTTGACGGTGTGCGGATCGCCGCCGATGCGCTTCCACTTGGTGGCGTCCACGACCGGCGTCGGGCAGGTTTCGCGCAGGACGGTGATGAAATCGGACATGGCACAACTCCTGGTGACTGGCTGAATGACTCGACACCATAGGGCCATTGGCCGCGCCGCAGTTGTCTGGGCTCGACGTCCAGGTGCCTGACTGCGCTATGTGGATCAGCGGCAGCTCTGACACTGGAGTCGGCCCTGGCGGAGCAGGGCGGGGGCAGCTTGATGTGGGCGGCGCACTACCTGAGTGGTATGGCCAAAGCATTGCTGGATGATGCGGCGCAGGGGTTAGAAGGCTGAGCTATGTGTCGGTTGGGCCGGCCTCTTCGCGGGTAAACCCGCTCCCACAGGGATTGGCGTTGCACCTGTGGGGGCAGGTTTACCTGCTAAGAGGCGCATCTTTCTCAAGCCCACCAATACCGCACAAAGTGGAAAAACACCGGCGCCGCAAAGCACACCGAGTCCATCCGGTCGAGCATGCCGCCGTGGCCTTCGATCATGTGCCCCCAGTCTTTCACCCCACGGTCACGCTTGATCGCCGACATGACCAGCCCGCCGAAGAAGCCCATGGCGTTCACGGTCAGGGCCATCAGTGCCGCCTGCCAGAAGTTGAACGGGGTAATCCAGCACAGCAGGGCGCCGATCAGTGTGGCCAGTGCCACGCCACCGACGAGGCCTTCGAGGGTTTTCGAGGGCGATAGGTTGGGCGCCACCTTGCGTTTGCCGAACAGCTTGCCGCACACGTATTGCAGCACGTCGCTGATTTGCACCACGAGGATCAGCCAGGCGATCAGCAGCAGGTTGCGGCCCTCGAACCCGGGGATGTCGAGGGTCATCAGCGCGGGCACCGAAGACACGCAATACACCGCGATCATCAGCCCCCATTGCACCTTTGATGCGCGCTCGAGAAAGCGCGTGGTGTCGCCGCCGAAACTGGCAAGGATCGGCAGCAGCAAAAACAGATAAACCGGGATGAAAATACTGAACAAGCCATACCAGTCCATGGCGATCAGCACGTACTGCACCGGCAGCGCCACATAGAACGCCGCCACCAACGCCGGGTAGTCGCTGCGCCGGGTGGGGGTGAGGGTCATGAACTCGCGCAGCGCATAGAACGACACGCCGTAGAACAGCACGATCACGCCGTACTTGCCGAACAGGAAGGCGATGCCGATCACCAGCACCATCACCCACCAGGCGTTGATGCGGGCGTTGAGGTTGTCGATCACCGCATGCGGCGCGGGGCCGGCACGCCACTTGAGCAGGCGGCCGATCACGCTGGCGAGCAGCAGCAGGGCGCCGATGCCGGCGAACAGCGAAAGGGTATTGTCGTCCATGTCAGGCATCCTTCGGCGCCAGGTTCAGCAGGGCCTGGCTGGCCCGCTCGAGAAAGGCCTGCTTGTTTTCATCAGCCAGCAGGTGGAGAGGTTCGCCAAAGCTCAGCGTGCACAGCAGCGGCAATGGCAGGGCGCGGCCCTTGGGCATGACCCGGTTGAGGTTGGCGATCCACACCGGCACCAGCTCGACGTCGGGGTTGGCCGCAGCCAAATGGTACAGGCCGCTTCTGAATGGCATGAGCGGCTCATCGCCCAGGTTGCGGGTGCCTTCCGGGAAGAAGATCAACGAATCGCCCTGGGCCACGGCCTCAAGAATCGGCTGCAGGGGGCTGCCTTGGCCTTCTGCGCGCTGGCGGTCGATCAAGACGCCGTTGAACACCTTGCGGATGAGAAAGTCGCGAATACCGGGCTTCGCCCAGTAGTCGGCCCCGGCCACCGGGCGGGTGCGCCTGCGCAAAGGTTCTGGCAGCGAGGCCCAGAGCAGCACGAAGTCGCCGTGGCTGCTGTGGTTGGCGAAGTACAGGCGTTGCACCGGCTGCGGTGTGCAGCCGAGCCATAACGCACGGGCGCCAGTGATCAGCCGGGCGGCCGAAGTGATGACGAAAGCGGTCAAGGTCGCAAGCATGGGGCGGTGGTCATCCGGTAAAGGGCAGTGTCAGCAGGGTAGCCAAGGCCAGCAACAGTTGTAGGCCCAGGCACATGGCTTGGCGGCGCAGCAGGGCTAATGCGGCTTGGCTGCGAGCGGGCCAGTCGCGGCTATCCTTGGCGTGCGGTTTCAGGTTGAGGTCAAACAAGGCACGGTCCAGCGCTTGCGTGTCTGCAGGTAGGTCTTGGCTGGCGCCAAGGTGGGCGAACAGTTCGGCGTCCAGGGCCACGCGGATGGCCCAGTACTTGTGCAGCACGCCGAGCGCCAGCAGCAGCGCGCACAGCAGGCTGCCCAGTGGCGGCAGCGCGGCGCCCAGCAAGGGCGCCAGGCCAACGCCCAGGGCGAGCAGCGTGATGCCGTCCGACAGGCGCTCCAGCTGGGGGCCCCGGGCCAGTAGGCTGGCAGTCAGTTGCAGGTTCATCGCTGTGCGCCAAGTTGTTGCAGGGCCTGTCGATGGGCCGCGTGCAAGACCACGCCAGCGCGTGCGCTGCGTATCCGCTGTTCAGCGTGGTCAGCATCGGCGCAGCGCCCCGTGAGTACCAGCCAGGCCGCCACGGCGCTGGCGCTGCGCGAAAATCCCAGGGCGCAACAGACCAGCAGAGGGCCTTGCTGGCGCAACTGCTCGATAGCGTTGGCCGCTTCGTGCAACAGGTTGCTGTCGGGCACGATCAGGTCCAGGGTGGGAAGCGAGCGGTAGTTCTGAGCGGTGAGAGCGGCCCCAGTGCGGCACGGCAGTTCGGCGCAAAGGTCGACGATGGCAGCGAACTGCGCGCCCTCACCACGGCCAGGAATCCGCCCCAGGAATACCCCGTCACACACCTCATCCGCCTGCGGATGGCGCCGTGTCCATACCCTGGAATTGATCCACGCCCCGATCAGATAGGGCAGCAGCAGCCAGGTCGCGGCGCTGGACAAGCGCCCATCGGCGCCCTTCTGAAAACCACCCGCGCCGAACAAACCGTAGTTCAGTGCCACCCACAACAGCGCCACGGCTGGCCAAGACAGCCACAACCCGGCACCGCCCACCGCGTAGGCCAGCCCCGCACACAGCAAGGCCCCAACGCCATAACACAGCGCCAGCCGCTGGCATTTGCCATCGTGCGCAAGGCGGGCCTGCTGCCATGGCAGGCGATCTTGCCACGGCCATAGCCATAAGCAGACAAACCCTGCCAATGCCCCGGTGGGCACGTCGATGAAGTGATGCTGCCAGGTGGTCAGCACCGACACGCCGATCAACGCCATCCAGCCATGCATCACCCAGCGCCAGGGCTGGCGGTGCACGTGCCGGGCGAACATCGTCCAGATGATCACCAGCAACGCGATGTGCAGCGAAGGTGCCTGGTTGTAAGGCTTGTCGAAGCCCATCAGCACATCGAACAGCCAGCCGAACAGCCCAGCCATTTCTGGCCGTTCGAAGGTGAACCGCAGCGGCCAGAGCAGGAAGCAACTGACGCTGATCACCTGTGCCGTGAGCAGCGCCAGGGCATGCCGGTCCATCTCTTGGCGCGTGCGTGGCAGCAGGAAGGACAACCCGTACAGCAGGTCGATCGACCAGTACGGGATGATCGTCCAGGGCCACAGCGGCATGCCGTGCTCCCAGCCGAACACCAGGCTGCCGACATCACTGCGGCTGGCAGTGTGAGTATTCACCAGCCCATAGCTGAGGAAGAAGAACGGCCCCAGCAGCAACAGCCAGAACACGCCCCGCCGAATCAGCCCGGGCTCACGCGCTGGGTTCATTCACGCACCCGTTGCGCTAGGCTGACGCTGAAGATGCCCCATTCGTCGATGCGCTGGGCCAGCTTGCGGAAGCCCGCCGCCTCGACCAGTTGGTCCATCTCTGCCTGGCTGCGCCGGCGCATCACCCACGCCTCGCCGCCACGATGGCTGGTCAGGGCACGCGCGATCATCTCCAGTTGAGGGTGCCAAGGTTGCCCTGTGTAGACCAGGTAACCGCCTGCTTCGACGGCATCGGCAAGGCCGGCCAGGGAATTGCTCACCAACGCGTTGCTGGGGAACAGTTCGTACAGGCCAGACACCACGGCCAGCGTAGGCCCTGGCTGCAGCGCCGCGAGGCTGGCGCGGTCGAAGGCATCGCCCTGGACGAAGCGAGCAACCTCGGCCAGGCCTTTTTCGGCGATCAATGCGCTGCCTTGTTGCACGTTCAGTTCGCTGTAGTCGCGCAGCAGGATGGAGTCCGGCCGTTGTTCGAGTTCCTCCAAGGCTTCGAGGATGTAACGGCCGTGGCCGGCGGCGATGTCGACGATATGCACCGGCCGCTGCTCGGCGCGCAGGCGGGCAATGGCCTCGCGCAGCAGTTCTTCGACGTGCAGTTTGCGCTGGCGAATGCCGCGCCAGCCGATGGCGTTGAGGTAGTTCTGGTCGACCATGCGGCCCAGCTTGCCTTTGCCCGTCGGTTGGTTGCGGTAGACGTAGTCGAGGGTGCTGCCAGAGTCGAAGCCGGTGTCAAACCCCAGCTTCACGCCCTCGGCCAGCCCTTGGCCCAGGCGCAGGCTGGCACGGGTGGCGCGCCAGTAGAGGTCGCGGGGCGAGTTGCGTGGCAAGGGCGCGGCCAGGCTTTCGGCTTCGGCGCAGCTGGCACCGACCTTGTCGGCATCGAGCAGCGAAGGCGCGGTAACAGGGCTGTCGAAGCAATGTGCGACGAAGCGCTCGATGCGCTTCAGCGCATGGGCGCGGTCGCGTTCACCGAGGGTGTCATGGAAAAAGCCCGGGAGGATGTGCATTTCTTTGCGTGCACTGCCCAGGCGCTCGAAAAAGCGCTCCTGCGGTTTGCGCTCGACCACAAGGTCCGCGCCAGAGACCAGCAGCTGCGTCGGTACCTGAATAGCCTGGGCGTCAGCCACCACACGGTCGGCGGCTTCGTACAGGCCCAGCAGCATGGTCACCGAAATCGGCCGGCTGATCAGCGGGTCGGCCACGTACGACATGACCCGCTCGGGGTCATGGGTAAGCAGGCGCGGCTTGACGTAACTGTTGACGAAGAAGTTGCCGCGCACGGCCTTGAGCAGCTTCAGGCCGGGCCGTGCGAAGGGCACGTACAGCTTGACCTTGAACGCCGGCGAGGCCAGCACCAGGCAGCGTACCTTGGGCGCGTAGTCGTGGGCCCAGGTGGCGATCAGCACGGCGCCGACGCTTTGCGCCAGCACCACCATGTCGTGCTCGGCGATGCCGTGCACGGTCTGCAGATGCTCGATGAAGGTCTGCACGTCGCGCACGCTGGTGGCAAACCCTGGGCTGTCGCCGCGGGCGCCCGGCGACTGGCCGTGGCCGCGGGCATCCCAGGCGAAGAAATCGTAGCCCGGCATGTCCAGTTCGTCGGCCAGGTGGGCCATGCGCCCGCCGTGTTCGTGGCCACGGTGGAACATCACCACGGCGCGGCGCGGCTGGTGTTCATTGCGTGTCGCGGGCCAATGACGGTAGTGCAACTCGACACCGTCATGGGTAGAGAAATGCAGCGATTGCGCTTGGCGCATGGCGAGAATCCTTGTCCGGCGGCGATGGGCTCAGCGGGCTTCGACCAGCCCTTGGCGAACCCGGTTGTAGAGGGTATAGAGCGAGAGCGCGAAGATGACCAGCAAGAGGCCGTTGAGCCAGGTGGCGTTGAGCAGGCCGAACGCAACGCCGGTGCCCAGCACGCCAAAGGCGAATGCCCGGTCGCTCTTGCCCATCGGCCCGTCGTAGCGGCGCGAGGCGCCTGCCAGCGGGCCCATGACGCCGGCGTATTCGCTGAAGGTCGCACTCAGCACCACCAGCACCACCAAGCTGGGCCAGACGCCAGCCAGCAGGGCGAAAGGCAGGTACAGCGCGGCGTCAGCGATCACGTCGCACAGTTCGTTGAGGTAGGCACCGAGCCTGGATTGCTGGCCGAATTCCCGCGCAAGCATGCCGTCCACGGCGTTGAGCGCCATGCGCAGCAACATCCACAGCGGGATCAGGATGAACAGCCAGGTGATGTGGCTGAACTCGGCCAGCAGCAGGCCCAGCAGGACCGAGACCAAGGCGGCGGCGACGGTGACCTGGTTGGCGGTGACGCCACGGTCGTAGAGGCGCTTGACGCCGGGCCGGAGCAAGGCCTGGAAGCGGGGTTTGAGCTGGTAGATCGAGGGCACTTGGAACTCCTTTTCGTGGTGCAGCGTGATTGTGGGCAAAGAGCCCCGGTGGCCGCAAGCGCCGGAGCAGATTTACGCCTATTCGTGTAGGAGCGGCCTTGCGTCGCGAACGGGGCGCGCAGCGGCCCCAGAATTCAGGGTCCTTGCAGATATTGCTGGGGCCGCTTCGCAGCCCTTTCGCGACGCAAGGCCGCTCCTACAAAAAACGTGCATTGGGCGAATGTAGCCTCAGCCTGCCAAGCACTTGACCAAACCCGCCGCATACCCTGGCAACGCTGCAAAATCCCGCGCGCACACCATCAACTGGCGGTTGGCCCAGTCCTCGCGAAGCGCCACCCAGTGCAGCGGCAGCAGCCCTTGCCAGCGTTGCACCGAAGCCAAGGGCACAACGCCGACCCCGGCGCCCCCCGCGACCATGCGCAGCACCCCATCGAAGCCATCGGCTCGTACCCGTACGCGCATCCGCAAGCCTTCACGCAGGGCCTGTTCCTCCAGGTACAAGGCCAATGCGCTGTCTGCTCCCAGCCCGACATGACCATGGGCCAGGCTGTCGATGAAGCTCGGCGCAGGGTGTGCCGCCAGCGGATGCGCAAGGGGGGTCACCAACACCAGTGGGTCATCGCGAAAGGGCAGGGTCTGCAAATGCTCGCTGGGCGCCGCAGTCGAAATGATCCCCAGGTCGGCGATGCCTTGGGTAATCGACTGCACGATGCGCAAGCTTGGCAGCTCTTGGACATCGACACTGACGCCGGGGTTCTGTGCCAGATAACTGGCCAGCAATTCGGGCAGGTACTCGGTCAGCGCCGCGGTGTTGCACAACAGCCGCACCTGGCCTTGCAGCCCCTGGGCGTACTGGCTCAGGTCGAATTGCAGGCGCTCCACTTGCTGCGCGATCAGGCGGGCATGCTGCAACAGCGCCTGCCCGGCAGGCGTCGGTTGTACGCCGCGGCGATTGCGCGCTAGCAATTGCGTGCCCAGGGACGCTTCCATCGCGCGGATGCGCGCACTGGCAGCCGGCAGCGACAGATGGCTGCGCCGGGCGCCGGCAGTGATGTTGCCGCATTCCAGGGTGTGCCGGAAAAGCGCGAGGTCGATCAGGTCGAAATGCATGTGCCTCTGTCCTACCAATAGTCAGGCTGAGTATATGGCAGATTTTCAGCCAGCCTGGCGCACGCCATCATGGCCCTATGAATACCTTGATCGCGTTCTATCAACACATTGGCCCGGCACTGACACTGCTGGTGGTCATCACCTTTCTGCTGGCCGGCACCGTCAAAGGCGTCATCGGCCTCGGCTTGCCGTCCATCGCCATGGGCCTGCTGGGCCTGGCTATGCCGCCTGCGCAGGCTGCCGCTTTACTCATCGTGCCGTCGACACTCACCAACCTCTGGCAGCTGGCTGCCGGTGGTCATCTGCGGGTGCTGCTGCGTCGCCTGGGGCCGATGCTGGTGATGATCTTTGTCGGCACCCTGCTTGGCAGCGCATGGCTGGGCATCAACAGTGGCGCGTGGGCCGCGCATGCGCTGGGCGCCGCGTTGCTGGTGTATGCGGTGTATGGGCTGATGGGCCCAGGGTTGCGCGTGGCGCAAGCGCGGGAAGGGTGGCTGGGGCCGCTGTGCGGCTTGGTGACGGGCGTAGTCACGGCCGCTACCGGCGTATTCGTGATGCCGGCAGTGCCGTACCTGCAAAGCCTTGGCCTGAACCGCGACGAGATGATCCAGGCTTTGGGCCTGTCGTTCACGGTCTCGACCCTGGCGCTGGCCCTGGGCCTGGCCGGGCAAGATGCCTTGGGCGGCCAGGCGCTAGGTGCTTCATTGCTGATGCTGGCGCCAGCACTGGTGGGCATGCTGGCGGGGCAGTGGTTGCGTCAGCGCATCAGTGCCGCGCTGTTCAAACGCTGCTTCTTCATTGGCTTGGCCGTGCTCGGCGGCCATCTGCTGATCAACGGTTAGCAGACGAGGCGCTGAGCATGTCGATCAACTGGATATCGAACTCGCGCTCCAGGTAGTCCATGCGCTTTTCGAAGAACGCGACCATGTGCGGCAGGGCCGAGTGCACATCCAGTGCAGCTTTGTCCGCCCACACTTCGTAGAACACGAACAGGCTCGGGTCGGCCTTGTCGCGCAGCATGTGGTACTCGATGCAGCCCGGTTCCTGGCGGCTGGGTTCAACATAGGCGCGGAACAGGGTTTCGAAGGCTTCGGCCATTTCCGGGCGGGTCTTGGCTTTGAGGATAAAAGCGTACTGCTCGCTCATGGATCGCTACTCGCTGGTGAATGATGAACCGATTCTAAGGCAATAATTAGCTGGCCATTCGTGATTTGAAAGCAATTGTATTTTGACTCATAGCCGCTGTTTCCCCTGCCGCTGAGTCTCTAATCTGCCGGTCATCCAATTTGACTCGACCGAGGCAGAACGCCCTCGGATCGACATCGCCAAATCGAGGCCAGCATGAAAAACATCCTTCAGCTCAACGGTGGTAAACAGTTCGCTCACTCCGATGGCCGCCTTAACGCGACCCTGCACGAAGCGGCCCTCGCGCACCTGGACCGTGCCGGTTTCGACGTGCGGCAGACCTTCATCGATGGCGGCTACGATGTGCGGGAAGAGGTCGAGAAGTTTCTCTGGGCCGACGTGGTGATCTACCAGATGCCCGGTTGGTGGATGGGCGCACCGTGGACGGTGAAGAAGTACATCGATGACGTCTTCACCGAAGGCCATGGCAGCCTGTACGCCAACGACGGCCGTACCCGTTCGGATGCCTCGCAGAAGTACGGCAGCGGTGGCCTGATTCAAGGCAAGCAGTACATGTTGTCACTGACCTGGAACGCCCCGCAGCAGGCGTTTGACGACCCCAGCGATTTCTTCGAGGGCAAGGGTGTGGACGCCGTGTATTTCCCGTTCCACAAGGCTAACCAGTTCCTTGGCATGACCGGCTTGCCGACCTTCCTGGCGGTGGATGTGATGAAGCGCCCGGATGTGCCAGCGGCGTTGGCAGCGTATGAAGCGCACTTGGACAAGGTGTTTGGCAAGGCTGTGTAAGTGCCTGTGACTGGGGCTGCTGCGCAGCCCAATCGCCGGCAAGCCGGCTCCCACAGTGGGTTCGACGACAACGCGAACCCTGTGGGAGCTGGCTTGCCAGCGATTGGGCCGCGCAGCGGCCCCCTTGCACAGACCCCACCGACCCGCTATGAATCACGGCACACTCCAGCCAAGGCCAAGCGCGTGAAAACCCGATCCGAAGAACTCCAGGTATTCGTCGCTGTGATCGACTGCGGTTCGATCTCTGCTGCTGCCGAGCAGGTGGGCCAGACCCCGTCAGCCGTCAGCCGCACCTTGTCGCGCCTGGAGGCCAAGCTTGGCACCACCCTGGTCAACCGCACCACCCGGCGCATGGACCTGACCGAAGAAGGCCGCTTCTTTCTTGAGCGCTCGCGGCTGATCCTGGAACAGATGGACGCGATGGAAGAGCGCCTGTCGATGAACCACCAGACCGCCACCGGGCGCCTGCGCATCAACGCCGCCGCGCCGTTCATGCTGCACGCCATCCTGCCCTGGATCGGCGAGTTCCGCCGCCAGTACCCCGGCATCGAGCTGGAGCTCAACACCGACGACCTGATCATCGACCTGCTCGAACAGAGCACCGATGTGGCGATCCGTATCGGCGAGCTGGCCGACTCCAGCCTGCACGCCCGCAACCTGGGGTGCAGCCCGGTGCAGGTGCTGGCCAGCCCCGCCTACCTGGAACGCCACGGCACCCCGCAGCGCGTCGAAGACTTGGCCAACCACTGCTTGCTCGGCTTCAGCCAGCCCGAGTCGCTCAACCACTGGCCCTTGCGCCATGCCCAGGGCGACCGCTGGGCGATCCGCCCCGCGCTGATCGCCTCCAGCGGCGAAACCCTGCGCCAGCTGGCGCTGGCCGGGGAGGGCATCGTCAGCCTGTCGCATTTCATGACCCACGAAGACATCCGCAGCGGCCGCCTGCAGGTGCTGTTGGGCGACGCCAACAACGGCTATCGCCAGCCGATCCATGCGGTGTACTACCGCAACACTCAGTTGGCGCTGCGCATCCAGTGCTTCCTCGATTTTATCCAGCGCAAGCTGGCGATGTACGCCTGCTGAGTTGCCTGAACGCGACACATCCTGCCCAAAGGCGGCGAAACTTCCTACGTTGGATTGCACAGTCGACACGCTTCGGCCTTACTGAGTGATCAACAAAAACAACACCAAGGAAGTGTCATGCGTATTGTCCTGTTCCCGACCATGGCCCTCGGAGCCGCGATCCTGACCTGTTCCTCGGCCTATGCAGCCGCCCTGGAAGGTGGCGCGGTGGCTGCGCCCGATCAATATGGTGCACAGGTTGCCGCCGATATCCTGAAAAAAGGCGGCAACGCCGTGGACGCCGCCGTGGCAACGGCATTCACCCTGGCGGTGACCTACCCAGAAGCCGGCAACATCGGCGGCGGTGGCTTCATGACCCTGTTCGTCGACGGCAAGCCCTACTTCCTCGACTACCGCGAAGTGGCGCCAAAGGCAGCCAGCCGCAACATGTACCTGGACGACAAAGGCGAGGTGATCGAGAACCTCAGCCTGGTCGGTGTGCGGGCAGCAGGTGTACCCGGCACGGTGATGGGCCTGTGGGAGGCGCACCAGAAGTTCGGCAAGTTGCCGTGGAGCGAGCTGCTGACGCCGGCCATCGGCTATGCCAAAAACGGTTTCAAGATTGCCGAAAAACAGTACCAGTACCGCAACGATGCCCAAGGCCTGTTCAAGACGGCGACCAACTTCAATGACTACTTCGGCAACATGAAGGTCGGCGAACTGTTCAAGCAGCCAGAAATGGCCCAGACCCTCGAGCGCATTGCCGACAAGGGCGTAAGCGAGTTCTACCAGGGCAAGACCGCCGACCTGCTGGTGGCGCAGATGCAGGCCGACAAAGGTCTGATCACCAAGCAAGACCTCAAGGACTACAAGGCGGTCTGGCGTGAGCCGATGGCCTTGAGCTGGCGCGGTAACGTGGTCTACACCGCGCCACCGCCAAGCTCCGGCGGCGTCGCCCTGGCCCAGTTGCTGGGCATCAAGGAAGACCGCGCGGCAGACTTCAAGGGCGTGGCGCACAACTCGGCGCAGTACATTCACCTGCTTGCCGAGATCGAGAAGCGCGTGTTTGCCGACCGTGCCGACTACCTGGGTGACCCGGCCTTCACCAAGGTGCCGGTCGATCAGTTGATTGCCAAGGAGTACCTGGCCAAGCGCGCCGCGCAGGTCAACCCCAAGGCCATTTCGGTCACCGATGACGTCAAGCCGGGGCTGGAGCCGCACCAGACCACGCACTTCTCCATCGTCGACAAACAGGGCAACGCGGTCAGCAACACCTACACCCTCAACCTCGACTACGGCAGTGGCGTGGTGGTCAAGGGCGCCGGCTTCCTGCTCAACGACGAGATGGACGACTTCAGCGCCAAGCCGGGTGCGGCCAATGCCTTTGGTGTGGTCGGCGGGGATGCCAACGCCATCGAGCCGGGCAAGCGCATGCTGTCATCCATGAGCCCGAGCCTGATGACCCGCGATGGCAAGGTCGAGCTGGTGATCGGCACGCCAGGTGGCTCGCGCATCTTCACCTCGATCTTCCAGGTGATGAACAACCTGTACGACTACGACATGCCGCTGGAAAAGGCGGTAGCGGCACAGCGTGTGCACCATCAGTTGCTGCCTAAAGACACTATCTACTTCGACAGCTATGCACCGCTGACCGGGGCGGTGGCGGATGACCTGAAGAAAATGGGTTATGTGCTGGAGGACCAGGGCTGGGAGATGGGCGATATCCAGGCGATCCGGGTGAACGGGGACAAGCTGGAAACGGCGTCCGATCCGCGTGGGCGTGGGGTGGGGATGATCGTCAAGTAATTCGGTTGACTCAGTGCTGGCCTCTTCGCGGGGCAAGCCCGCTCCCACAGGATTGTGCAACGTTCAGTATTTGCACTGTCCCTGTGGGAGCGGGCTTGCCCCGCGAATGCTATCTGAAGGTCAGACGCGGAACTGGCTAACCAGCATCTGCAACTGCCCGCCCAACCGTGCCAGCTCAACGCTGGACGCCGCCGTCTCGTTATTGGCCGCTGCCGTCTGCTCGGACACATCCCGCACATTCAGAATGCTCTGGCTGATTTCTTCGGCCACCGCGCTCTGCTGTTCCGCCGCCGCCGCAATCTGCTGGTTCATCGACTGAATGCTCGACACCGTGCCGGTGATGCTTTCCAGTGAGGCGCCGGCCTTGCGCGCCAGTTCGACACTGCTGTCGGTCAGGGTCCGGCTACCCTGCATGGCCGTCGCCACTTGCTGGGTGCCGTGCTGCAGGCTGGCAATCAGCTCTTCGATCTCTTCGGTGGACTTCTGCGTGCGCTGGGCCAACCCACGTACCTCGTCAGCGACCACGGCAAAGCCACGGCCCGCCTCGCCGGCACGGGCCGCTTCGATCGCGGCGTTGAGTGCCAGCAGGTTGGTCTGGTCGGCTACCGACTTGATCACGTCCATCACGCTGCCGATCTTCTGGCTTTCCTGTTGCAGCAGGTTCATGGCCTCGGTGGAGCGGTGCATTTCTTCGGCCAGGCGTTCGATTTGGCTGATCGCCTCACCGACCACCTGATCACCCGCGCGGGCTTCGTCGTCGGCACCGGTGGCGGCATGCGAGGCCTGCTCGGCGTTGCGCGCGACTTCCTGAACCGTGGCCGCCATTTCGTGCATTGCAGTGGCGACTTGGTCGGTTTCGACTTTCTGGCTGTTGGCCCCTGCGCTGGTTTGCTCGGTGACCGCCGACAGCTCTTCGGCAGCGCTGGCGATCTGGGTGACGCCGTCGCGGATGCCGCTGATCAGCTCGCGCAGGGTGGTGCCCATGCGGGCGATGCCCTGTTGCAATACGCCCAGTTCATCACGGCGGGTGACGCGCAGGTCGTGCGTCAGGTCGCCGCCAGCGATGCGCTCCACCGCTTGCAAGGTTTCTTGCAGCGGGCGGGTGATCTGCCGGGTGATGAGCACCGCGGCCAGTACGCCGACGAGCAACGCCAGCAAGGTCGCGATGGCCTGCAGGCTACGGGCCTGCGTACTCTCGATGTCGCGGCGCTCCAGCTGGATTTTGTACAGCGCGTCGCTGGTCTTGACGATGTCGGCACCCTGCACAGTCATTTCAGCGCGCGCGCTGGTAATGCTGGCCAGCGCATCACGGAACTGGCGCACGGCGTCACGGTAGGCCAGCACTGACTGTTCGAACTGCTGCAGACGCGCGTCGGCGGCCGGCAGCCGGCGCTTGAGGTTGTCGGCCTCGGCCAGCGCCGCTTCGAGCTGGCGCAGGGCGGCCTGTTCATTGGTCGCGCTGTTATCGGCCATGTAGCCGCGCACGTCGATGCGTACCTGCAGCAGTTGCTGGCGGGCCTTGCTGATCAGCTGGTACTGGGCCAGGCGCACGCTGTCGGTTTCGGGGCGTGCCATGACTTCCTGGCTAAGGGCGTCCATGGCCTGGTCGGCCTTGGCGCCCGACGCATTCATGGCATCACGCGCGGCCCGGGTGGCGTTGTAGCCCGTGCGCATGGTGGCCAGCGAGACCTTGTACTGGCTGATGGTCTGCCCCAGTTCGTGCAGCAGCTTGACGTTGTCCGGGCTCTTGAACGTGCTGACCAGGCGTTGTTGCTGGTTACTGAAGGCATCGAGCTTGTTCAGCGTGTTGGCCGCCGCCGCATCATCGCCGTTGGCAATCATGTACTGCAGGCGGGCGATGCGCAGGTCAGTCAGGTCCTTGTTGAGCTGGCTGATATCGCTCATCCAGTTGCTGCGGTCGATCAGGCTGCCCAGGCTGGTCCAGCCGGTCAGGGCCAGCAGGCCGGTGAGGATCAGCACCAGGCCGAAGCCCAGGCCGAGTTTGAGGTTGACGCTGATGTTGGCAAACCAGCTGTTCATGCACGCACTCCAGAAGTTGTTTTCGCTCTCTTGATCGTCGATCGCAAGGCGTTGTTGTTCTGGATGCCCGCTGATTCGTGCAGGGGTTATCGGCAATGATCAGGGAAGCTGAAACGCTTTTTCAGCAGATTTGTAACTTGTCGTTAGGGTGAGGCTGGGGCTGCCAGGCAGCCCCAAGCGTGTCAGAGGTTACGGGCACTGAAGGTATCGCAGCTGTTCACTTCGCCCTCGGCAAACCCCGCCTTGAACCAGCGCACACGCTGCGCCGAGGTGCCGTGGGTGAAGGAGTCGGGCACCACGCGGCCCTGGCCTTTTTGCTGCAGGCGGTCATCACCGATGGCATTGGCCGCGTTCAGCGCTTCCTCGACGTCACCCGGCTCCAGCCAGTTCAAGCGTTTTTGCGCTTGGTAGGCCCACACCCCTGCCAGGCAGTCGGCCTGCAGCTCCTGGCGCACCAGCAAGCCGTTGTCGCCTTCCATGCGCTGGCCATTGCGGCGAGCGGCATCGATCTTGGCCGACACGCCGAGCAGGGTCTGCACGTGGTGGCCGATCTCGTGGGCGATGACATAGGCCTGGGCAAAGTCACCCGCGGCCGCGAAACGGGTTTCCATCTCGCGGAAGAACGACATGTCCAGGTACACCCGCTGGTCGGCCGGGCAATAGAACGGGCCGACGGCCGCCGAAGCGAAGCCGCAGGCCGAGTTGACCTGGCCGCTGAACAGCACCAGTTTGGGGTCGCGGTACTGCTTGCCCGCCTGGGAGAACAGCGCTTTCCAGGTGTCTTCCGTGTCACCCAGCACCGAGGCGACGAAGTCGGCCTGCTGGTCATTGGCCGGCGGCGCCTTGCCGTCTGCGCCACTGGGCGCCTGTTGCTGCTGCTGGGTCATCTGCCCGGTGAGCTGGCCAAGTATCTGCAGCGGGTCTTGCCCGGTCAGCCAGCCAATGCCCACGATCAGCAGGATCGCCCCCAGCCCGAGGCCCTTGCCGCCGCCGAAGCGCATGCCGCCACCACCGCCACCTTCGCCTCGGGCATCGACCACGTTGTCGCTGCGTCGGCCTTTTCGCCATTCCATGAATGCTCTCCGGAGCGTGAAACAAGAAGACAAAGATTAGTTCACCAACGGGGAGGGTGTCAGACAAAGGTGTTAAACCATAACCATATGGTTATGTATGTGAGGGCTGATTTCAGTATTCATCCCGCGCGGCTTATCTGAAACTGTAAGTCCGCCTGCCCTGCAAGGCGTCCAGATAATTCCAAGAGAGGAAAACGGCATGCCCGCCCAGGACACCAGCCGCTTCGTGATCCGTGATCGCAACTGGCACCCCAAAGCCCTGACCCCCGACTACAAGACCTCCATTGCCCGCTCGCCGCGCCAGGCATTGGTCAGCATCCCGCAGTCGATCAGCGAAACCACCGGCCCGGACTTCACCCACTTGGGTTTCGGCGCCCACGACCATGACCTGCTGCTGAACTTCAACAACGGTGGCCTGCCGATTGGTGAGCGCATCATCGTTGCCGGTCGCGTGGTCGACCAGTACGGCAAGCCCGTGCCCAATACCCTGGTAGAAATGTGGCAGGCCAACGCTGGCGGCCGCTACCGCCACAAGAACGACCGCTACCTGGCACCGCTGGACCCTAACTTCGGTGGCGTCGGCCGTTGCCTGACCGACCGCGACGGCTACTACAGCTTCCGCACCATCAAGCCGGGCCCCTACCCATGGCGCAACGGCCCGAACGACTGGCGCCCGGCGCACATCCACTTCGGCATCAGCGGCCCATCGATTGCGACCAAGCTGATCACCCAGCTGTACTTCGAGGGTGACCCGCTGATCCCGATGTGCCCGATCGTCAAGTCGATCGCCAACCCAGAAGCCGTGCAGCAGTTGATCGCCAAGCTCGACATGAGCAACGCCAACCCGATGGACTGCCTGGCGTACCGCTTTGATATCGTGCTGCGCGGCCAGCGCAAGACCCACTTCGAAAACTGCTGAGGACCCCGCCATGCCAATCGAACTGCTGCCGGAAACCCCTTCGCAGACTGCCGGCCCTTACGTGCATATCGGCCTGGCCCTGGAAGCGGCCGGCAACCCGACCCGCGATCAGGAAATCTGGAACCGCCTGGCCAAGCCTGAGGCGCCGGGTGAACACATCCTGTTGATGGGCCAGGTCTATGACGGTAACGGGCACTTGGTGCGCGATTCGTTCCTGGAGCTGTGGCAGGCCGATGCCGCCGGCCAGTACCAGGATGCATACAACCTGGAAAACGCCTTCAACAGCTTCGGCCGCACCGCTACCACTTTCGATGCCGGTGAGTGGACCGTGCAAACGGTGAAGCCGGGTGTGGTGAAGAACGCGGCCGGCGTGCCGATGGCGCCGCACATCAACATCAGCCTGTTTGCCCGTGGCATCAACATCCACCTGCACACGCGCCTGTATTTTGATGATGAAGCCGAAGCCAACGCCAAGTGCCCGGTGCTCAACCTGATCGAGCAGCCGCAGCGCCGTGAGACGCTGATTGCCAAGCGTTGCGAAGTGGATGGGAAGACGGCGTATCGTTTCGATATCCGAATTCAGGGGGAAGGGGAGACGGTGTTCTTCGACTTCTGACTTCTGATAGAAACGGGGGCCGCTTTGCGGCCCTTCGCGGCACAAGGCCGCTCCTACAAGGACCGCGTGATCCCTGTAGGAGCGGCCTTGTGCCGCGAAGGGCTGCGAAGCAGCCCCAATTTCTACCAATCAACGCCGAACCAGCAAAACCCCACTTTCCATGTGATGGGTATACGGGAACTGGTCAAACAACGCACAACGCTCGATGCGGTGTGTGTCCTGCAACTGCTCGATGTTCGCCGCCAGCGTTTCCGGATTGCACGAGATGTACAAAATCCGCTCGAAGCGCCGGGTCAGCTCGCAGGTATCCGGGTCCATCCCCGCACGCGGCGGGTCGACGAACACGGTACCGAACGCGTAACTTTTCAGGTCGATCCCTTCCAGCCGCCGGAACGGGCGCACGTCATTCAGCGCCTGGGTCAGCTCTTCAGCCGACAGCCGCACCAAGCGCACGTTATCCACACCGTTCTCATCAAGGTTGCTCAGCGCAGCGTTGACCGAGGTCTTGCTGATCTCGGTGGCCAGCACTTGGCGCGCACGGGTGGCCAGTGGCAGGGTGAAGTTGCCGTTGCCGCAATACAGCTCCAGCAGGTCATCCTCGCGCTCGCCCATGGCGTCGAACGCCCAGCTCAGCATCTTCTGGTTCACCGCGCCGTTAGGCTGGGTGAACGCGCCTTCCGGCTGGCGATAGCTGAACACACGGCCCGCCACGTCCAGTTTCTCTACCGCGTAATCACGGCCAATCACCAGGCGCTTGCCCTTGGAGCGGCCGATCAGGCTTACCCCCAGTTCGTCGGCCAGCTGCCGCGCCGCCACTTCCCAGGCCTCGTCCAGCGGGCGGTGGTAGCACATCGTGACCATCGCATCGCCGGCCAGGGTGGTGAGGAACTCCACCTGGAACAGGCGATTGCTCAGTGCCTCGCTGGCCTGCCAGGCCGCCTTCAGGCGCGGCATCAAGTCATTGATGCGCTCGCTGGCGATGGGGAAGTCGTCGATCAGGATCGCCTTGTGCTTCTCGCCCGGGGCGAACATCGCGTAGTGGCGCTGGCCGTCCTCGCGCCACAGGCGGAACTCGGCGCGCAGGCGATAGTGCTCGCGCGGCGAATCGAAAACAGCCGGTTCCGGCGCGCCGAACGGCGCCAGCAGCGCGCGCAGCCGGGCAACCTTGGCGTCCAGCTGGGTGGCGTAGGAGGAGGGGTCGAAAGCAGCACTCATGCGTTGAACCAGCCCAGCTTGATGACGAACAGGATGGAAAGGATCACCAGGGCCGGGTTCAGGTCGCGGTGGCGACCCGAGATCAGCTTGACGGCGGTCCAGGAAATGAAGCCGAAGGCGATGCCGTTAGCGATCGAGTAGGTCAGCGGCATGGCCAGGGCGGTCACCACCACAGGTGCGGCTTCGGTGACGTCGTCCCAGTTTATTTCCGCCAGGCCCGAGGCCATCAGCACGGCGACGAACAGCAGCGCTGGCGCCGTGGCGAAGGCCGGTACGCTACCGGCCAGCGGTGCGAAGAACAGCGCCAGCAGGAACAGCACGGCCACCACGATGGCGGTCAGGCCGGTGCGCCCGCCCGCGCTCACGCCGGCAGCCGATTCGATGTAGCTGGTGGTGGTCGAGGTGCCCAGCAGCGAGCCGGCCATGGCGGCGGTGCTGTCGGCGATCAGGGCGCGGCCCATCTTCGGCATGTGGCCGTCCTTGCCCATCAGGCCGGCGCGTTTGGCCACGCCGATCAGGGTGCCGGAGTTGTCGAACAGGTCGACGAACAGGAAGGCGAAGATGACGCTGACCAGGCCCACATCCAAGGCACCGGCGATGTCCAGCTGGAGGAAGGTCGGTGCCAGCGATGGCGGCATGGACACGACGCCGGCGAACGGCGTCACGCCCATCGCGATCGCGGCGATGGTCACGGCCAGAATGCCGATCAGCACCGCGCCGCGAACCTTCAGTGATTCGAGGCCGACGATCAGGAAGAAGCCCAGGGTGGCGAGGATCGGCGCCGGCTGCTTGAGGTCGCCCAGGCCTACCAGGGTGGCCGGGTTATCGACGACGATGCCGGCGTTATGCAGGGCAATCAGCGCCAGGAACAGACCGATACCGGCGGCAATGGCCGAGCGCAGCGGCAGTGGGATGCTGTTCACGATCCATTCGCGGATGCGGAAGATCGACAGCAGGAAGAACATTACCGCCGACAGGAACACCGCGCCCAGCGCGACCTGCCAGGTGTGGCCCATGTGCAGGACCACGGTGTAGGTGAAGAAGGCGTTCAGGCCCATGCCCGGCGCCAGGGCGATCGGGTAGTTGGCGATCAGGCCCATGGTCGTCGAGCCGATGGCCGCGGCCAGGCAGGTGGCGACGAAGATCGCACCTTTGTCCATGCCGGTCTCGCCGAGGATGCTCGGGTTGACGAACAGGATGTAGGCCATGGCCAGGAAGGTGGTGACGCCCGCAAGAATCTCGGTGCGCACATTGGTGTTGTGTGCTTTTAGTTGAAACAGCCTTTCCAGCATGCCCGCTCCCCAAGGCGCCCCCGGCGCCGTGATTTGTATCGACCCCATCAGCAAAGCACAGACCGTACCGGTTGCCGTGGTTTTATCTGGGGCGGAAAAAAGCCGCGCATCATACCAGCATGCATGGCGGGGGCCTATGGCCATTGGGGAATGGGATTTTGCAAACCCACGCCACCCTCAAAGCCTGTGCTGAAAACCGTGTAGGAGCAGCCTTGTGCTGCGAAGAGGCCGGTCTGACAGAAGAATCTTTAATGACTGTAAGGGCCTCTTCGCAGCACAAGGCTGCTCCTACAAGGCTCCGCGCAGGGCCTGAGGCCGGTGATCAGCCGCTGTGCAACCGATCGCGTTTGGCCAACGTTGGGAACAGTTTTATCCACACCCCGGTCACCACCAGCGTGCCCACGCCACCGAGCACCACCGCCGGCACTGTGCCAAACCAGTGCGCCGTGACCCCCGATTCGA
Source organism: Pseudomonas kermanshahensis (assembly GCF_014269205.2). Classification (NCBI taxonomy): domain Bacteria; kingdom Pseudomonadati; phylum Pseudomonadota; class Gammaproteobacteria; order Pseudomonadales; family Pseudomonadaceae; genus Pseudomonas; species Pseudomonas kermanshahensis. Next base: position 4,876,402 of record NZ_JABWRY020000001.1, on the reverse strand, counting down.
ACTCGCCGAGCTGGTTCGAGGCACCGATGAACAAGCCGTTGACGGCGCTCACCCGCCCGCGCATTTCATCTGGCGTTTCCAGCTGCACGAACGAACTGCGTATGACCATGCTGATCATGTCCGCCGCCCCCAGCACCACCAGCACCGCCAGCGAGAACCAGAACGACGTCGACAGGCCAAACGCGATGGTCGCCACGCCAAATACGCCCACCGCTGTGAACATGGTACGCCCGACCTTGCGCTCGAACGGGAAGCGCGCCAGCCACAGCGACATCAGCAACGCGCCCACCGCGGGCGCAGAGCGCAGCAGGCCCAGGCCCCAGGGGCCGGTGAGCAGGATGTCCTTGGCGAACACCGGCAACAGCGCGGTGGCGCCGCCCAGCAGCACGGCGAACAGGTCGAGCGAAATGGCCCCGAGAATGTCTGGCCGGCTGCGGATAAAGCGGATGCCGGCCAACAGCGACTCCAGGCTGGCACGGCCGCGTTGGGCCACTTGCTGGCGCGCGTCCAGGCTCAAGGTCAGCACGCAGGCGATGGCGTACAGCCCTACGGTCGGCCCATACACCCAGATGCTGCCAAAGGCATACAGCAAGCCGCCCACTGCGGGGGCGACGATGGTGGCGGCCTGGGTCGCCGAGGCCGAGGCCGCCACCGCCCGAGGGAACAACCCCGGCGGCACGACGTTGGGCAGCAGGGCCTGGGTCGCCGGCATCTCGAATGAACGCGTCGCGCCCAGCAGGAAGGCCAGGGCGAAAATCAGCTCGCGGCTGACGTTGTCGGTGGCGCTGCCCACCGCCAGCGCCAGGGCAATCAACCCCTGCAGGCTTTGGCACAGGGCGGCGACCTTGCGCCGGTCATAGCGGTCGGCAACATGCCCGGTGTGCAGCATGAACAGCACGCGCGGGGCGAATTCGACCAGGCCGACCAGGCCCAGGTCGAGCACATTGCCGGTGAGCTGGTAGAGGTGCCAACCGATGGCCACGGTGAGCATCTGGAAGCCGCTGGCGGTAAACACACGGGCCAGCCAGAAGGCGATGAAGGGGCGATGATGACGCAACAACTGCGGTGCGGAATCGGACATCGGAAACCTGTGGCCTCGGCGCAGTAGAGGGGGCGGCAGATTATCATCTGTTTGTAACAAGCAGTTACTGTTTGCCGTAATCGGCACTTTTTCACGGTTTATGAAAGAGGGTGGGGCAACGGGTCACGCGGCAATCAACCACACGGCCCGCCTGGCCATTCAGGACTATGCTTCCAGTCAGTCGTTGACCTGGATCAATCGTTGTAAATGCAACGATCAGCCGACGATGTGGCCTTTGGGCCGGAATCCCTGCGATTGCACAGAACAATTCCAACTCGCCGCACTCGATACCGTGGGGGCAGTAGGCGCGAGGGCCACGAGCCCAAACGCCGGATTATCTGAAGAGGAAGCACTATGTTCGGTTTAGAGGCCCTAGATCTCGCCCGAATCCAGTTTGCATTTACCGTGTCCTTTCACATCCTGTTCCCGGCCATCACCATTGGCTTGGCGAGCTATCTGGCGGTCCTCGAAGGCCTTTGGCTGCGGACCCACAACCAGGTCTACCGTGACCTCTACCACTTCTGGTCGAAAATCTTCGCCGTCAACTTCGGCATGGGCGTGGTTTCTGGCCTGGTCATGGCCTATCAGTTCGGCACCAACTGGAGCCGCTTCTCCGATTTCGCCGGCGCCGTCACTGGCCCCTTGCTCACCTATGAGGTGCTGACGGCGTTCTTCCTCGAGGCAGGCTTCCTGGGCGTCATGCTGTTTGGCTGGAACCGTGTCGGCCGCGGCCTGCACTTCTTCGCCACAGTCATGGTGGCGCTCGGCACGCTGGTCTCGACCTTCTGGATCCTGGCCTCCAACAGCTGGATGCAGACCCCGCAAGGCCACGAGATCATCGATGGCCGCGTGGTACCGGTGGACTGGCTGGCGGTGATCTTCAACCCCTCGTTCCCCTACCGGTTGATGCACATGGCCACGGCCGCGTTCGTCGCCACTGCCTTCTTCGTCGGCGCCTCGGCGGCCTGGCACCTGCTGCGCGGGCGTGACAACCCGGCCGTGCGCAAGATGCTGTCGATGGCCATGTGGATGGCGCTGATCGTTGCGCCGATCCAAGCGGTGATCGGTGACTTCCACGGGCTCAACACGCTCAAGCACCAGCCGGTCAAAATTGCCGCCATCGAGGGCCATTGGGAGAACGTGCCGGGCGAACCGACCCCGTTGATCCTGTTCGGCATCCCCGACATGAAAGCCGAGACCACGCGCTTCAAGGTCGAGATCCCCGCCCTCGGCAGCCTGATCCTGACCCACAGCCTGGACAAGCAAGTGCCCGCGATGAAGGAATTCCCGGCAGCGGACCGGCCCAACTCGACCATCGTGTTCTGGTCGTTCCGGGTCATGGTCGGGCTTGGCTTCCTGATGATCTTCGTGGGCCTGTGGAGCCTGTGGCTGCGCAAGCGCGGCACGCTGTACAGCTCCAGGCCGTTCCTGTACCTGACCCTGTGGATGGGGCCTTCCGGCCTGATCGCCATCCTTGCCGGCTGGTTCACCACCGAAATCGGCCGCCAGCCGTGGGTGGTGTATGGCCTGATGCGCACCTCTGAAGGGGTCTCCAACCACAGCTACGTTCAGCTCGGCTTTACCTTGGTGGCGTTCGTGGTGGTGTACTTCGCCCTGTTCGGCACCGGCCTCGGCTACATGATGCGCCTGGTGCGCAAAGGGCCGAAGACGGGCGAGGGTGATGAACCCAACCCAGGTGGCCCAGGCCAGAAACGCACGCCGGCGCGGCCGCTGTCCGCCGCCGATGATGGCCATGAGGCCAACACCGTCAGCCTGAGCAAGGGGAACTGAGCCATGGGTATCGACCTTCCGCTGATCTGGGCCGTGATCATCATCTTCGGCGTCATGATGTACGTGGTGATGGATGGTTTCGACCTGGGCATCGGCATGCTCTTCCCCTTCGTCAAGGGCGAGCGTGACCGTGATGTGATGATGAACACCGTCGCCCCCGTGTGGGACGGCAACGAGACCTGGCTTGTGCTGGGCGGCGCCGGGCTGTTCGGGGCCTTCCCGATGGCCTATTCGGTGGTACTCGAAGCCTTGTACCTGCCGCTGATTCTCATGCTGATTGGCTTGATCTTCCGCGGCGTGGCCTTCGAGTTCCGTTTCAAGGCCAAGGATGACAAGCGGCACATCTGGGACAAGGCGTTCATTTGGGGTTCGTTGATCGCGACCTTCTTCCAGGGCGTTGCGCTGGGTGCGTTCATCGAGGGCTTCAAGGTGGTTGACCGCCACTATGCCGGTGGCACCCTCGACTGGCTGACCCCGTTCAGTGTGTTCAGCGGGTTGGGCCTGATCGTCGCCTACACCCTGCTGGGCTGCACCTGGCTGATCATGAAGACCGAAGGGCCGCTGCAATTGCAGATGCATGACCTGGCCAAGCCGCTGGCGCTGGTGCTGCTGGTGGTGATCGGTATCGTCAGCCTGTGGACGCCGATCGCCTACCCGCAAATCGCCGACCGCTGGTTCAGCATGCCTAACCTGATCTGGTTCATGCCGGTGCCGATCCTGGTGCTGGTGACCTTCTACGGGTTGCTCAAGGCGGTCGCGCGCAATGCCAACTACACGCCGTTCCTGCTGACTTTGGTGCTGATCTTCCTTGGCTACAGCGGCCTGGGCATCAGTGTGTGGCCAAACATCATCCCGCCGTCGATCTCGATCTGGGATGCCGCAGCGCCGCCGCAGAGCCAAGGGTTCATGCTGGTGGGTACGTTGTTCATCCTGCCGTTCATCCTGGGGTACACCTTCTGGAGCTACTACGTGTTCCGCGGCAAGGTGACCCATGAAGACGGCTATCACTAGGAGGCGCGCATGATGACCGGCAAGCATGGCTTGGAAGAGAAGAAGCCACTGTGGCAGCGCCTGGGTTGGCTGGTGCTGATCTGGGCAATGAGTGTGGCGGCCCTGGGTGTGGCGGCCTATGTGATGCGCCTGTTCATGGGGGCAGCAGGCCTCACCACCCATTGATCAAAAGGGTTTAGCCCTTCCTTGGAGCAGCCTTGTGCTGCGAAGAGGCCAGTGGCAGCACGTAGATATTCGCTGCTGTCACCGGCCTCTTCGCAGCACAAGGCTGCTCCTACCTGGGTTGCGCAGGCCTGGATTTAAGCAGCCGCAGCGTGTTACTTGCGGGCTTTGAGAATCACGAACTTCGGCGTCGCTGCCACTTGTTCAACCCCGCGGAACAGCCGCGCCAGCTTGCTGTGGTAACCCAGGTGGCGGTTACCGACGATGTACAGCGCACCCCCCACCACCAATGCCTCGCGGGCCTGCTGGAACATGCGCCAGGCCAGGAAGTCGCCGACCACTTGCTGCTGGTGGAACGGCGGGTTGCACAGCACCACGTCCAGCGATTGTTTTTCCACCCCCGCCAAGCCATCGGCCGCCAGCATCACTGCTGGGCGCTCGCCCAGCGCTGCCTGCCAGTTTTCGCGTGCCGATTGCACCGCCATGTACGATTCGTCGACCAGCGTGTAATGGGCCTCAGGGTTGTCCAGGGCGCTGGCAATCGCCAACACGCCGTTGCCGCAGCCTAGGTCTGCGACACGGGCAGCGCCCAGGTTGCGCGGCAGGTGCGGGAGAAACGCACGGGTGCCGATATCCAGGCCATCGCGGCAGAACACATTGGCGTGGTTGACCAGTTCCAGCGCCGGCGATTCGAGCTGATAGCAGCTAGGGTAGGGCGAGCGCGCAGTCGGGCGCTCGGCAACGGTGGCCGTCAGCAGGCGGGCCTTTTTTTGCGCCAGCGAGGCCTGTACCGGGCCGATGTACTTTTCCATCAGGTCACCCGCCGCGCGTGGCAAGTGCTTGATCATCGCCCCGGCGATCACCTGCGCGCCGGGCACCAGGTGGCCCTGCAGGCGGATGAGTTGTTCTTCGAGCAAGGCCAGGGTCTTGGGCACGCGCACCAGTACCCGGTCGAACGGGCCCTGCCACGGCTCACTGGCCGGCACGAACGGCACGCTGTCGAACGGCTTGCCGTTGCGGGCGAGGTTTTTTTCCAGGGCCAGGTGCGCCAGGTGCGAGTCACCGCTGCTGACCACCGCAAGCTGTCCGGCGAGGCTGGCTGCCAGGGCGCCGAAGCTGTCATTGAGCACCAGTACCCGGCAGTTCGCGTCAGGCGCCTGCTCATGCAGTTGCGCGAGCAGGTACTCGTCGGCGGCATCGAAGGCCTGCAGCGGGTCGTTGGCCTGGTCCGGCTGGCGGATCAGGTCGAGTTCGGCGTAGGGGGTGGTCAACAAAGGCATGGCGTCTGGCTCGGGTACGAATCTGCCCGTTGCGGATCGCCACGGGCTTTGCCGCGCAATTCTACAGGGCTTTGCCGATGGTCGCAGAAATGGCTGTCAGATCCACCCACGCAGGGCGGCAATAGCGATGGCGCCGGCCTTGTTGGCGGCGTTGGTCTTGGTGATCACGCTGCGGATGTGGAAGTTCACCGTGCTTTGCGACAGTGACAGGATGCAGGCGACGTCAGCGGCGGTCTTGCCGGCGGCCGACCATTTCAGCACTTCCAGTTCCCGTTCGCTCATTTTTGGCTGGGGTGGGCAGAGGGCGTTCAGGTGGTGCTCGCACAGTACGGCGTGCAGGGTGTGGCACAGCCACTGCACGCTGCCGCCTTTTTCATAGAGTTCGTCGATCGCTATCCTGCCCGCCGGCCTGGCGACGCTCACCTGGCTCTCGTTGTGTTGCAGGTCGTGCAGCGACTGCGTCCAGCCATGACGCAGGCCATGTTCGCAGGCTACTTCGCGAAAGTGCGGGGCTTCACGGTACAGCTCGTCAGTCCAGAGCACGGGCGTGGTCTGGCAATGGCTTACGCGTGCGGCAGGGTCTTGCTTGTAGAACTCATCGCGCTGATAGCACTCGATCCACTCGGCGGGGTAGTTGCTGTAGAGGTACACCCGGGGCGACTGGGTGGCGATTTGGATGCGGATGTTCAGCCCGAGGTGTTGCATGCCCAGGTCCTGCACCAGGTGCACAGCGATGTCGAACAGCTTCCGTGGGGATCGCTCGCTGACAAAATGATGAAGATGCTCAGGCTTCCAGTGATGCATCCGTAACACTCCGAAGGGGCAACAGGATCCAATCCGATTGCATACCCGAAATATTGTAGGAAAAGACCTAGTGTAGCGTTGGGATTTTTTGTTATAGCGATCAGGATTATCTGCGTCATCGGCGGCATCGGCGTGGTGAGGCCTTACAAACCGGTGGTTTTTATCCAGGCCGCTTTGCGCGACACTGTGCGCACGTCAACCTTGGAGCCCGATATGACCGCCAGCGCCGAAAAGTTCACCCGCCAGACACTGCTCGATGTTCAGCCATTGACGCCGAACCTCTTCAGCCTGCGGGTCACGCGCGATTCGGGTTTTCGCTTCCGTGCGGGCCAGTTCGCTCGCCTTGGCGTGACCAAGGCCGATGGCAGTGTAGTCTGGCGCGCCTATTCCATGGTCAGCGCACCCCATGACGAGTACCTCGACTTCTTCTCGATCGTGGTGCCCGGCGGGGAGTTCACCAGCGAACTGAGCCGGCTGGGCGAAGGTGACAGCTTACTGATCGACCGGCAGGCCTTTGGTTTTCTGACCCTCGATCGCTTCATCGGCGGCCGCGACCTGTGGCTGCTGGCCACCGGCACCGGCATCGCACCGTTCATGTCCATCCTGCAGGACTTCGAGGCCTGGGAGCGGTTTGACAGCATCAAGCTGGTGTATTCGGTACGCGAGGCGAAGGAGCTGGCCTACGTGGACGACATCGCCGGGTTGGAGCAACGGGATTACCTGGCCGAGTTTGCCGGCAAGTTGCAGTTCATTCCGGTGGTCACGCGCGAGCAGCACCCCGGTGCGTTGAATGCGCGTATTACCACGTTGATCGAGAATGGCGAGCTGGAGAAGGCGGCGGGGCTGGAACTGTCGCCCGAGCATTCGCGCATCATGCTCTGCGGTAACCCGGAGATGATCGATGAAACCCGAAAGGTGCTCAAAGCGCGTGACCTGCAGTTGAGCCTGAGCAAGCGGCCGGGGCAGGTGGCGGTGGAAAACTACTGGTAACGTACGGGGCCGCAATGCGGCCCCAGTACGTTTCAGGGCAAGCGATTCTGGTTCTGCGTCTTGAGCAGGTCACGAATCTCGGTCAGCAGCGTTTCTTCAGCGCTTGGCACGGGCGGTGCGCTCGGTGCCACGGCTTCTTCGCGCTTCAGGCGGTTGATCGCCTTCACACCCATGAAGATGGCAAACGCAACGATCACGAAGTCGATCACGGTCTGGATGAACTTGCCGTAGGCCAGCACCACCGCCGGAATGTCACCTTCTGCAGCTTTCAAGGTAATCGCCAGGTCACTGAAGTCCACGCCACCGATCAACAGCCCCAGTGGCGGCATGACCACGTCACCCACGAAGGACGAGACGATCTTGCCGAAGGCCGCGCCGATGATGATACCGACCGCCATGTCGACGACATTGCCTTTGACCGCGAAGGCCTTGAACTCACTGATCATACCCATGTTCGATTCCTTTGTAACAAATGGTGAGGTAAACGCAGTGTAAGCCACTTAAACGCTTCATGCGTTATGTACAGCCCTAATGACTGTGGTTAGAACGAATAGTTTTGTCGCATCTCGAAGCGTTCGAGACACGTCTCGCTCGGCTATCATGGCGGTTTTTCCAGGAGATTCCGCCCATGGCCAAGGCCAAGCGCTTGTATGGCTGCACCGAGTGCGGCGCGACCTTTCCCAAATGGGCCGGCCAGTGCGGTGAATGCGGGGCCTGGAACACCCTGGTCGAAACCATGATCGAAAGCGGCGGCGCGGCCGCGCCCAGCAGCGGCCGTGCTGGCTGGACCGGGCAGCAGGCGCAGATCAAGACACTGGCCGAAGTCAGTGTGGAAGAAATCCCGCGTTTTACCACCAGCAGCACCGAACTGGACCGCGTACTGGGCGGCGGCTTGGTCGACGGCTCGGTGGTGCTGATCGGGGGTGACCCAGGCATCGGCAAGTCGACCATCCTGCTGCAGACGTTGTGCAACATCGCGGTGCAGATGCCCGCGCTGTACGTCACCGGCGAAGAGTCGCAACAGCAGGTGGCCATGCGCTCGCGCCGCCTGGGCCTGCCCCAGGACCAGCTCAAGGTGATGACCGAAACCTGCATCGAGACCATCATCGCCACGGCCCGGGTGGAAAAACCCCGGGTCATGGTCATCGACTCGATCCAGACCATTTTCACCGAACAACTGCAATCGGCGCCCGGCGGCGTGGCCCAGGTGCGCGAGAGCACGGCATTGCTGGTGCGCTACGCCAAGCAGAGCGGCACGGCGATTTTCCTGGTTGGCCACGTCACCAAGGAAGGCTCGCTGGCCGGGCCTCGCGTGCTCGAGCACATGGTCGATACGGTGCTGTATTTCGAAGGTGAGTCCGATGGCCGCCTGCGGCTTCTGCGGGCGGTGAAGAACCGTTTTGGCGCGGTCAACGAACTGGGCGTGTTCGGCATGACCGACCGCGGCCTCAAGGAGGTCTCGAACCCGTCGGCGATCTTCCTCAACCGCACCCAGGAAGAAGTGCCGGGCAGTGTGGTGATGGCTACCTGGGAGGGCACGCGGCCGATGTTGGTCGAGGTGCAGGCGCTGGTCGATGACAGCCACCTGGCCAACCCGCGCCGGGTGACCCTGGGCCTGGATCAGAACCGGTTGGCCATGTTGCTGGCGGTGCTGCACCGCCATGGCGGCATTCCCACCCACGACCAGGACGTGTTCCTTAACGTGGTGGGTGGGGTGAAGGTGCTCGAAACCGCGTCTGACCTGGCGTTGCTGGCTGCGGTGATGTCCAGCTTGCGCAACCGGCCGTTGGCCCATGGGCTGCTGGTGTTTGGCGAAATTGGCCTGTCGGGTGAGGTGCGGCCGGTGCCCAGCGGCCAGGAGCGGTTGAAAGAGGCGGCCAAGCACGGCTTCAAGCGGGCCATCGTGCCCAAGGGCAATGCGCCGAAGGAGCCGCCTGCGGGTTTGCAGGTGATTGCCGTGACCCGGCTGGAGCAGGCCTTGGACGCCCTGTTCGAGTAATCCTGTGCCGGCCTCTTCGCGGGGCAAGCCCGCTCCCACAAGGTGGACTGCAAACCTGTAATTCCCTGGACTGCCCCCAGAAGTTGGACACCAATACAACCCTTGGGGGATCTATGGGCAAGTACACCCTGTGCGGGCTTGCCCCGCGAAGAGGCCGGTGCAGGCAAACAAAAAAGGGGAGCCGACGATGCGCATCGGCTCCCCCCGCGTAACCGCTCAATCAGCGGTCAATGCTCGGCAACCGCACTGCGCCTGGGCGCCTCGTTGCCATGCTCGTCCAGCTCCATCATCGGCACTTCATTGCCCTCGGCATCGAACAGCTTGCCCTCCTTGAAGTAGTCGCCATCGCGCAGTGCAGAGATGTCCGAGTACTGGATGGTGCGCTCGTAGGCCGCAGCGAACACCGACTGCTGGTCCGAATTACCGGCTGTGAAGTGGTTGAAGATCAGGTTCAGCAGGATGGCCATGATCGCCGCCGAGCTGATGCCGGAGTGGAAGATAGTCTCGAACCAGTTCGGGAAGTGGTGATAGAAGGTCGGTGCGGCAATCGGGATCATACCGAAGCCCAGCGACGCGGCGACGATGATCAGGTTGACGTTGTTCTTGTAGCTGACCTTGGACAGGGTCCGGATGCCGCTGGCCGCCACGGTGCCGAACAGCACGATGCCCGCGCCACCCAGTACCGGGGTGGGTACCGCGGCAATCACCCGGCCCATGATCGGCAGCAGGCCGAGCACCACCAGGATCACACCACCGGTGGCCACCACATAACGGCTCTTGACCCCGGTCACGGCCACCAGGCCGACGTTCTGGGCGAAGGCACTTTGGGTGAACGAGCCGAAGATCGGCGCCAGGATGCTCGACGCCATGTCGGCACGCAGGCCATTGCCCAGGCGCTTGGAGTCGACCTTGGTTTCAATGATGTCGCCCACTGCGAGGATGTCGGCCGAGGTTTCCACCAGGGTCACCATGATCACGATGCACATCGACAGGATCGCGGCGATGTGGAATTCCGGCATGCCGAAGTGGAACGGCGTGGGGAAGGCGAACATCGGGCCTTGGGTGACCTTGCTGAAATCGGTCATGCCCAGCGCCCAGGCGATCAAGGTGCCTACCACCATGGCCAGCAGAATCGACAGACGGGAGATGGTCGCGCTGCCCAACTTGCTCAGCAGCAAGACGATGGCGAAGGTCAGCGCCGCCAGGCCGATGTTGGCCATGCTGCCGAACTCCGGCGAGGCGCTGTTGCCGCCCATCACCCAGCGTGCGGCCACTGGCATCAGGGTCAGGCCGATGGTGGTGATGACGATGCCGGTCACCAGCGGCGGGAAGAACTTGGTGATGCGCGAAAACACGGGGGTAATCAGGAAGCCGATGAACGAGGCCGCCATGACCGCGCCCAGCACACCTGGCAGGCCACCGCCGCCCTCACTGCTGAGGATCGCGCCCATGGTTGCCACGCCAGCGAACGACACGCCCTGCACCAGCGGCAGCTGACAGCCGAAGAACGGCAGGCCCAGCGTCTGCAGCAAGGTGGCCAGGCCACCGGCAAACAACGAGGCGGCGATCAGCATGCCGATCTCGGCACCGTTCAGGCCTGCGGCCTGCCCCAGAATCAGGGGTACCGCGACAATCCCTCCATACATGGTCAACACATGCTGCAGACCATAGGCCAAGTTGGCCCCAAGGCCGAGGTTTTCATCCTCGGGGCGCTTGGCGGGAGACGTGCTAGGGGACGTAGTCATGGAGCAGGCTCTCTGCGTTTATTGTTGTGCCGCTACTGTAGACACTTCCTACAAATGATTGCCACAACAATTGTATACAATATTTTGATCGGAGCGCGAACAAGCAGGCTCGCAAGGTGTGCTAGAGCCCAATGCAGAACGCGTACCAAGTCGACAGAGGCTGTACTAGAGGGGTGTGTACAAAGCACTGCTACCCAGGCTTAAAGCTGTCTGGGTAGACAGGAAACACGGGGTGGGGAGGATGTTAGCTAGCTAAAAGATCCCATTATTCGATGAGTTCACGCAGCTCACGCATCATTTCGGTGCTGTCGGCCACGTTCAATTCCACAAGACGGTGCAAATGGGTCATCGAATCGATGTCGATGTAGAGGCAAACGAAGCCCAGGCGCGAGGGTTCTTCGTGGCGCAGTTCCACTTGCATCTCTACCCGCGTGGAAGGGTCGAGGTGGATAATTGCCTCGAAATCCTGGGTCAAGTCCGCTTCCCAGTTCGCCGGCCGTTCCACTAGCAGGCCTTTGAGTGAAACGTCCAGCAACTTCGTCGGCCAGCGCTGCAGGCCTTGGCGCAATTCGGTCGTTGCATCGAACTCGATGCGTTGAAAACGGCGGCGTTCGTCGTGATCGCTCATGGGCGGACTCTCCGGGTGACAACCTGACTATAGTGAGTATGGTAGGTACATCAGGTACCGCAATCTGGCCGCAGAGGCTCTAGACCAAAGCAAGTGTGGCAATGCGCGATGACTCGCCCTAGACTCGATAGGCGGTCTTTCCAATCCACCAGCTGGAAGCAAACCATGAACAACAATAATAGCCTGCTACGCCATATTCCGTGGCTGGCGCTGGCAGTCATAGGGGCCTGCGCGCTGGGTGTGGTTGCCCTGCGTCGCGGTGAGGCGATCAACGCCTTGTGGATCGTGGTCGCGGCAGTGGCCATCTACTTGGTCGCCTATCGCTACTACAGCCTGTTCATCGCCACCAAGGTGATGCAACTCGACCCTCGGCGCGCCACGCCGGCGGTGCTCAACAACGATGGCCTGGACTACGTCCCGACCAACAAACACATCCTGTTCGGCCACCACTTCGCCGCCATCGCTGGCGCCGGCCCGCTGGTCGGCCCGGTACTCGCCGCGCAGATGGGCTACCTGCCCGGCACACTCTGGCTGATCGCCGGTGTGGTGCTGGCCGGTGCGGTGCAGGACTTCATGGTCCTGTTCATGTCCACCCGCCGCAATGGCCGCTCGCTGGGCGACATGGTGCGCGAGGAAATGGGCCGCATCCCGGGTACCATCGCCTTGTTCGGCTGCTTCCTGATCATGATCATCATCCTCGCGGTGCTGGCGCTGATCGTGGTCAAGGCCCTGGCTGAGAGCCCATGGGGCATGTTCACGGTGATGGCGACCATCCCGATCGCGATGTTCATGGGCATCTACATGCGCTATATCCGCCCGGGCCGCATTGGCGAGATCTCGGTGGTCGGCGTAGTGCTGCTGCTGGCGTCGATCTGGCTCGGCGGCGTGATCGCTGCAGACCCGGTCTGGGGCCCGGCGTTCACCTTCACCGGCGTGCAGATCACCTGGATGCTGGTGGGTTATGGCTTCGTCGCTGCCGTGCTGCCGGTTTGGCTGGTACTGGCACCGCGTGACTACCTGTCGACCTTCCTCAAGATCGGCACCATCGTGGGCCTGGCCATCGGTATCCTGATCATCGCGCCTGAGCTGAAAATGCCGGCCCTGACCCAGTTCACCGACGGTACCGGCCCGGTCTGGAAGGGCACCCTGTTCCCGTTCCTGTTCATCACCATTGCGTGTGGTGCAGTATCGGGCTTCCATGCGCTGATCTCTTCGGGCACCACGCCCAAGCTGCTGGACAACGAAACCAACGCCCGTTACATCGGCTACGGCGGCATGCTGATGGAATCGTTCGTCGCCATCATGGCCATGGTCGCCGCCTCGGTGATCGAGCCGGGCGTGTACTTCGCCATGAACAGCCCGGCCGCCGTGGTGGGCGCCGACGTGGCGTCGGTGGCGCAGACGGTCAGCAGTTGGGGCTTCCTGATCACCCCTGAGCAGCTCGAAGCGGTCGCCCGCGACATCGGCGAGCACACCATCCTGGCCCGTGCCGGTGGTGCGCCAACCTTGGCGGTGGGTATCGCACAGATCCTTCACCAGGTGCTGCCGGGTGAAAACACCATGGCCTTCTGGTACCACTTCGCGATCCTGTTCGAAGCGTTGTTCATCCTGACCGCCGTAGACGCCGGTACCCGTGCCGGCCGCTTCATGCTGCAAGACCTACTGGGCAGCTTCGTGCCAGCCCTGAAACGCACCGAATCGTGGGGCGCCAACCTGCTCGCCACCGCCGGCTGCGTGGCACTCTGGGGCTACTTGCTGTACCAAGGCGTGATCGACCCGCTGGGTGGCATCAACACCTTGTGGCCGCTGTTCGGCATCTCCAACCAGATGCTGGCCGGTATCGCCTTGATGCTGGGTACCGTGGTGCTGATCAAGATGAAGCGCCAGCGCTACATCTGGGTGACCTTGCTGCCGGCTGTGTGGCTGCTGATCTGCACCACTGCCGCGGGCCTGATCAAGCTGTTCGACCCGAACCCGGCCGTGGGCTTCCTGGCCCTGGCCAAGAAGTACAGCACCGCCCTGGACGCTGGCCAGGTACTGGCCCCGGCCAAGGACATCGGCCAGATGCAGCACGTGATCTTCAACGCCTACACCAACGCCGGCCTGACTATTCTGTTCCTGCTGGTGGTCTTCAGCATCCTGTTCTTCGCCATCAAGGTCGGCTACGCCGCCCTCGGCCGCAAGGAACGCACCGACAAGGAAACCCCGTTCCAGGCGCTGCCTGACGCGTAAACGAGAGGACTGCAGCTATGTTCAACGACCTGGGTCGACTGGGTAAGTACCTGGGGCAGGCAGCCCGCCTGATGGTCGGCATGCCCGACTACGACAACTATGTCGAACACATGCAGAACAAGCACCCGGACAAACCGGTGATGAGCTACGAGGCGTTCTTCCGCGAACGCCAGGAAGCGCGCTACGGTGGCAAGTCCGGGCCCAAGTGCTGTTGACCCTGCAACACCTGTGAACCTGTGGGAGCCCGGGCAACCGGGCTCCCACAGTCATTTTCAGCTTCAGGAGTACATCGCGTGCAAACGCCTATCCCCGTCACTGTACTGACCGGCTTTCTGGGTGCCGGCAAGACCACCTTGCTCAAACACATGCTCAAAGCCGAGCACGGCCTGAAGATCGCCGTGATCGAAAACGAGTTCAGCGAGGCTGGCATCGACAGCCAACTGCTGGGTGACGAGCCGGTGCAAGTCATGACCCTGGCCAACGGCTGCGTGTGCTGCAGCATCCATGGCGACCTGACCCGAGCCCTGTACCTGCTGCTGGAACGCCTGGACGCTGGCGAGATCGCCTTCGACCGCCTGGTGATCGAGTGCACCGGCCTTGCCGACCCGGCACCGGTGGCACAGACCTTTTTCATCGACGAGGACCTGCGTGACCGCTACATCCTCGACGGCATCATCACCCTGGTCGATGCCGCCCATGCCGAGCTGCACCTGACCCAGGCCATCGCCCAGGCCCAGGTGGGTTTTGCCGACCGGCTGTTGCTGAGCAAGACTGACTTGGTCGAGCCTGCGGCGGTGGAGGCCTTGCGCGAGCGGCTGTCGCGCATCAACGGCCGTGCCGCTGTGCGTGTGGTCGAGCACGGGCGAATCGATTTGGCCGAGCTGCTTGATGTGCGCGGTTTCAACCTCAATACCGACTTGGGCGCCAGCCTTAAACCCACCCTGCGCCCGGTGCTCAAACCGGCCACCCCGGACCGCATCTCCACCCTGGTGCTGCGCACCGACACGCCGCTGGACATCGACCGGCTCAGCGACTTCATGAACGAACTGCTGGAAACCCATGGCAAGCAGTTGCTGCGTTACAAGGGCGTGCTGAACATTGCCGGCGAAGACCGTCGCCTGGTGTTTCAGGGCGTGCTGAAACTGTACGGCTTCGACTGGGATGCCGAGTGGGCAGCAGGCGAGGCACGCGAAAGCGTGATGGTGTTCATTGCCGACGAACTGCCCGAGGCTACGATTCGGGCTGGGTTCGAGGCTTTGAGCAAGCCTTGAGCCGCTGAGGTGCCTGAGCCGCGAACCAGGCCGGCCATGAACTGCGGTGGCGGGTTTGCACCTCGATGCACGGGATCAGGCGCTCCGTCAGCACGGCAGTCTGCCGCACGGCCTTGGCGGTGCGGTATTTGACGCTGTGGATGCACTCGCGGTCGCCGAATTCGCAGCGGTTCAGCGAGGTACCGCCGCAGGGGCCGTTGGCCAAACCTTTGGGGCAGGTTTCCGGGCAGATGTAGAGGGTGTCTTCGAGGCGGCAGCGGCCGCAGGTGTCGCATCCCAGCAATGGGCGTTTCACCGCACGTTCCACCCCGTGCAGCACGCGGGCGCCCGAGGCCGAGGCCCACAGCGGTTGGCGAACGGCCCAGCCGAATGCCTTGCTCAGCCAGTTGTTGCGGCTGAACAGCAGGGCATGGAAGGCGTGCAGCAGGTGGTAGCGCGCTTTTTCTGTGCTCGACGCGCTGACCTTCGACTCGCCCTGGCGCCAGCTCGCTGCTGGGGGGGGGAAGACCACGGCGGGCAGGCCGGGCTCCTGCCAGCTTGCGGCCCAGGCGGGCGCCCACTGTTCCTGCGAATGGAGCTGCGCTTGCCAATGTTCGAGGCGTTGTTCCAGGGCCAGCAACTGCTTGAGTTCGTGAATGCCCGACAGGTGCACACCGGCGTAACCCATCAACTTCACACCGATGACCTGCAGGGCCAGACGGTCAACGCTGCGCGCCTGTGCGTACGCCTTGGACACGGCGGCCTCGGCTTCGAGCATGTCGCGCATGGACGGGCTGACCGTCACCCCGGCCACGTGATCGAGCATGGCGGCGCGCCCGTGGGTAAGGCTCATGAGGCACGCCAGCAAAGGTTTAGGGTTGGGCTGACGGTTCATCCACGCCTGGGCTTCCTGATGCTTGCTGGCATCGAAGCCCAGTTGCAGGGTCAGAAAATCGGCCCCTGCGGCGAGTTTTTTCTCGGCTTTGAAGTACTGCGCCCCCCCTTCTTCCTCGCAGTACTTGAACGGGTTGAGCGCGGCACCCAGCAGCCAGTGCGGGCAGGCTTGGCGCGCGATCTGCAGGGCGGCCACCGATTCCAGGTAGCGCACTGGGCGTTGCCCAGGTTGATGGCCGGGCAGGCGGTCGCCGGTGAGCAGCAGTAACTGGTCCAGCCCATCGGCGTCCATGCGTTGCAGTTGCGCGAGCAAGTGGTGGCGTTCGCGGTCCTTGCCCGAGAAGTGCGGCAAAGCCGGCACGGGCGAGCTGAAGCTGGCCAGGGCGTCGAGGGGCGACATGTCCAGTGGGCTGCCAACGCGATCACCGATGGCCACCGTCATCGGCCAGCCACACAGGTGCCCGCGGGCCATGATCGCTTGCATGGCGGCGAAGCGTTCCGACGACGGCTTGGGGACGAACTCCATGACGCAGACGAAGGTTTTTTCGTGCAGCGCCGTTTTCAGCAGGCTCATGGATCGGGCACCGAATTGGGGCAGGGTGGCATTGTGCGGCAAATGGTCGAGAGGGTCATGTCCGCATGCGTAGCGCGCTGCTCTGAACAAGACATCCCCGTGCTCTGCACCGGTATTTTCGCGCGCTTCTGTGTAGGAGCAGCCTTGCGCTGCGAAGAGGCCCGTATGCCGGGTAGAGATCTATTAGCCGTAAGGGCCTCTTCGCAGCACAAGGCTGCTCCTACAGACCTCGCATGAACATGAGTAAATCTTGATTTCATCTCAAATTAAATGAGTTTGTCTCAAAGACTCGATGCCGGGAAAATTTCCCTTAATCATTTATGCGTTCTGAGGGGCAAGACATGGCACTGGCACATAACCTGGGTTTGGCGCGCATCGGCCACGATCGCGAACTGAAAAACGCCCAGGAAGCCTTCTGCAACGGTGAGCTCGACGAAGCCGGGCTGCGCGCGGTAGGCCGTGATCTGCGTGTCACCCACTGGCAGGAACAGAAAGACGCAGGTATCGACCTGCTGCCTGTGGGCGACTTCGCCTGGTGCGACCAGGTGCTCACCCACTCGTTGACCTTCGGCGTTGTGCCCGAGCGTTTGCGCAGCCACGACGGTGCCAAGCCAACCCTGCAAACCCTGTTCGCCATGGCACGTGGCCAGGAAATGACCCAGTGGTTCGACACCCACGCTTACTACCTGGTACCTGAGTTCAGCGCCGATCAGCAGTTCGCCCTGAGCTGGGAGCAGCTGTTCGAAGAGGTTGAAGAAGCCAAGGCCCTGGACCACGCGGTCAAGCCCGTGGTGATCGGCCCGCTGACCTACCTGTGGCTGGGCACCACCCAAGGCGCCGACTTCGACAAGCTGGAACTGGTCGATCGGCTGCTGCCGCTGTACGACGAAATCTTCAATCGCCTGGCCGCGCAGGGCGTCGAGTGGGTACAGATCGACGAGCCGATCCTGGTGCTCGACCTGCCGCAGGACTGGAAAAACGCCTACGAGCGCGTCTACAACATCCTGCAGCGCGCACCGCTGAAGAAACTGATCACCACCTACTTCGGTGGCCTGGAAGAAAACCTCGGCCTGGCGGCCAACCTGCCAGTCGATGGCCTGCACATCGACCTGGTGCGTGCCCCAGACCAATACCCCACCATCCTCGACCGCCTGCCCGCCTACAAGGTCCTGTCGCTGGGCTTGGTCAACGGCTATGACGACACGGCCGGCGACCTGGAAAAAGCCGTTACCGTCCTGCAGCACGCCGCCGAACGCCTGGGTGACCGCCTGTGGGTCGCGCCGTCTTGCTCGCTGCTGCACAGCTCGGTGGGCCTGGCCGTGCAGAAGTGCCAGCAAGTGGCCGTGCTGGCCAACGCCGTCAAAGCGCCAGAGGCTTTTGACGTGGCGGCTGCCTAACGCCTCCTTGCCGTGTGATGAGGTGCTTATAATGCCGGCTCGAAACGTACTCGACAGGGAGTGATGCGATGAGAGTTCTGGTAGTCGGCGCCAGCAAGGGGCTGGGCAAGGCCTTCATGGAAGGGCTGGGCAAGCCGGGCGATACGCTGATAGGTGTGTCCCGCTCGCGCCCCGAAGGGGTGGTGGTCGGCAAGGGGGTTGAGGTGCAGTGGATTGCGGCCGACCTCGGTCAGCCGGCTGCCGCCGTCGAGGCCGTCGTCCAGGCGCTGGCCGAGGGTGGGGTGGATACCCTCATCTACAACCTCGGGCTGTGGGAGGCCGAGGCGTTTTCAGAACACTACAGCTTCCTGGACGATCATGACCCAGAGCTGCAACGCATGGTCGACTGCAACATCACAGCCACTGTCCTGCTGATCAAGCGCTTGCTGCCGATGCTGCTGGAAAGCGAGAAACCACGGATTATCCTTACCGGTTCCACTTCAGGCCTGCCGCAGAGCGGGCGCCCTGAAGTGACGTTTGCTGCGTCCAAGTTCGCCCTGCGCGGGATTGCCGAGGCTTTGCGTGAGGGGTATCGCGAACAGCGCCTGGGTGTGACGTGCCTGAATTTGGGTTACCTGAACACCGAGGATGGCCTAAATGTGCCAATTGCCGACGCTGCGGCGCGGGGGGAGGGCGGGTTGATTCCGCTGCACGATGTGGTGCTGATGGTGCGGACGATGCTGGAGCTGTCGGCATCAAGTTATGTGCGCGAGTTGACCTTGCCGGCCATTGCCGATGAGCGGTTCTGAGTAAGCAGGCCTGGCCTCTTCGCGGGGCAAGCCCGCTCCCACAGGTTAAGCACAGCTCTCAAGGTTTGTGCTTTAGCTGTGGCTCCCGCAGGTTAAGCACAGCTCTCAAGGTTTGTGCTTTAGCTGTGGCTCCCGCAGGTTAAGCACAGCTCTCAAGGTTTGTGCTTTAGCTGTGGCTCCCACAGGTTAAGCACAGCTCTCAAGGTTTGTGCTTTACCTGTGGGAGCGGCTTGCCCCGCGAAGGGGCCGGGCCTGCTGGCATCAATGACTGATCAGCGCTCGATCGCCAACGCCACACCCTGGCCACCACCAATGCACAACGTGGCCAGCCCTTTCTTTGCATCACGCTTGATCATCTCGTGCAGCAAGGTCACCAGCACCCGGCACCCCGATGCCCCAATCGGGTGGCCCAGCGCAATCGCCCCACCATTCACGTTCACCCGTGCCGCATCCCATTCCAGCGCCTTGCCCACCGCCAGCGCCTGCGCGGCAAAGGCTTCGTTGGCTTCGATCAGGTCCAGGTCCGCCAGCTGCCAGCCAGCCTTGTCCAGGCAGCGCTGGGTGGCCGAGACCGGGCCGATGCCCATGATCGCCGGGTCTACGCCAGCACTGGCATAGGCCGCGATCTTGGCCAGCACCGGCAGGCCCAGGGCCTTAGCCTTGGTGGCGCTCATCAGCAGCACGGCGGCGGCGCCGTCATTAAGGCTGGAAGCATTGCCAGCCGTGACGCTGCCATCCTTTTTGAAGGCTGCGCGCAACTTGCCCAGCGATTCGGCGGTGGTGTCCGGGCGGGGCTGTTCGTCGCGTTCGAAGACCTTGGGCTCACCCTTTTTCTGCGGCATCACGATGGGGGTGATCTCGTCCTTGAAACGGCCCGCCTCAATCGCGGCCACGGCCTTGCGCTGGGACTCGGCGGCAAAGGCGTCTTGCTGCTCACGGCTGAGGCCGTACTTATCCACAAGGTTCTCGGCGGTAATGCCCATGTGGTAGTCGTTGAAGGCATCCCACAGGCCGTCGGTAATCATGCTGTCGATCAGCTGGCCGTGGCCCATGCGCTGGCCCGTGCGCGCCGAAGGCATGACGTAGGGGGCCAGGCTCATGTTTTCCTGGCCGCCGGCAATCACCACCTCGGCGTCGCCGCAGCGGATGGCCTGGGCCGCGAGGTGCAGGGCTTTGAGGCCCGAGCCGCAGACCTTATTGAGCGTCAGCGCGGGCACGTTGAAGGGCAGGCCGGCCTTGATCGCGGCCTGGCGGGCCGGGTTCTGGCCAGCGCCGGCGGTAAGCACCTGGCCGAGGATGACCTCGTCGACCTGGGCGGGGTCCAGTTGTGTCTGTTCCAGCAGCCGCTTGATCACGGCGGCGCCGAGGTCGACGGCGGGCACTGTTGCCAAGGCGCCCTGGAAGCTGCCGATGGCGGTACGGGTGGCGGCGACGATGACCACGTCGTTCATGTTGTTGTTCTCCGTGCAAGGGTGAGCGCCGCAAGGGCAGGATGCCGTCAGCATCGGTGGGTTTGGTTCATTTGTTAAGTTTGTTTTTCTTTTGGATTGATCTGGAAAACAAATGAATGACGCGGGCACGCTTGCGCTCTCCTGATCGGCAGCAGCACAGCATTCGCCGCCACCCAATGCACCACAGCCGATAAAAGCACCTGGCAAGACCCGGAAATCAAGACCGAGTACGAAGATTGAAGGCTGATGCCAACGAGCGCGCTTTTGAATCCCCCCGAATCACCCCGTAAGATGTGTCCGATAACCTGCGGGGGTAGTCTCACCCTCTGATCAATCGGAATCGCCCGTGGCGGCGCTTCCCTGGCATAAACCTGACGAGGTACAGACATTGGCCATCATTCATCCTAAGGTCCGCGGTTTCATCTGCACCACGACCCACCCGAAGGGCTGCGAGCTCAACGTCCGTGACCAGATCGAAGCCACCCGCAAGCTGGGCGTGCGCGAGGATGGCCCGAAGAAGGTCCTGGTGATCGGTGCTTCCAGCGGCTACGGCCTGGCAGCGCGCATTACCGCAGCGTTCGGCTTCAAAGCCGACACCTTGGGTGTGTTCTTCGAAAAACCAGGTACCGAGGCCAAGGCCGGTACCGCTGGCTGGTACAACTCTGCCGCGTTCGACAAGTTCGCCAAGGCCGAGGGCCTGTACAGCAAGTCGATCAACGGCGACGCCTTCTCCGATGAAGCCCGTGCCAAGGTCATCGAGCTGATCAAGAACGAAATGGGCGGCAAGGTCGACCTGGTCATCTACTCCCTGGCGTCCCCGGTGCGCAAGCTGCCGAAGACCGGTGAAGTGATCCGTTCGGCGCTCAAGCCAATTGGCCAGCCGTACAAGTCGACCGCCATCGACACCAACAAGGACACCATCATCGAGGCCAGCATCGAGCCGGCTACCGAGCAGGAAATCGCTGACACCGTCACCGTCATGGGTGGCCAGGACTGGCAGCTGTGGATCGATGCCCTGGCCGGTGCCGACGTGCTGGCCGAAGGCGCCCGCACCGTGGCCTTCAGCTACATCGGCAGCGACATCACCTGGCCGATCTACTGGCACGGCGCGCTGGGCCAGGCCAAGCAGGACCTGGACGAAACCGCACTGCGCCTGGACCAGAAACTGGCCGGCGAAGTCAAAGGCGGCGCCAACGTGGCCGTGCTGAAGTCGGTGGTCACCCAGGCCAGCTCGGCTATTCCGGTGATGCCGCTGTACCTGTCGATGGTCTTCAAGATCATGCAGGAGAAAGGCGTGCACGAAGGTACCCAGGACCAACTGGACCGCATGTACCGTGATCGCCTGTACCGCGCCGATGGCGCTGCGGCTGAGGTCGACGAGAAAGGCCGCCTGCGCCTGGACGACTGGGAACTGCGTGACGACGTACAGAACGCCTGCAAAGCGCTGTGGCCGCAAGTCACCACCGAGAACCTGTTCGAGCTGACCGACTATGCCGGTTACAAGAAGCAGTTCCTCAACCTGTTCGGCTTCGAGCGCGCTGACGTCAACTACGACGAAGACGTGGCTACCGACGTAGAGTTCGACTGCATCGAGCTGTAACCAAGGCTGAAAAGTCGGGGGCTGTACCGGCCTCTTCGCGGGGCAAGCCCGCTCCCACAGGGTATCCACTGAGCCAAAGAGCCGTGGAGACCTGTGGGAGCGGGCTTGCCCCGCGAAGAGGCCGGTACAGCCCCCGATTTTTTTGCTAGCGTTGGCGCACAACAACAGGATGTGCGCCATGAGCAGCCTCACCCAACCCGCCATCGCCTTTCGCCACACCGCAGCCGACGGCTACAGCCTCGGCGGCTTCTGCTGGCGCCACGCCCAGGCCAATCCCCAGCGCCCGCTGGTGATCATCAACGCCGCCACTTCGGTGCGTTGCCGCTACTACACGCGGTTTGCCGACTACCTGTTCGCCCAGGGCTGCGATGTGCTCACCTACGATTACCGCGGCATCGGCGAATCTCGGCCGCCAACGTTGCGTGGTTTTCAGGCGTCCTGGAGCGATTGGGGGCAGTTGGACTTCGAAGCCATGCTGACACACGCCGAACAGGCATTCCCCGGCCAGCCCATCGATGTGGTGGGGCACAGTTTTGGCGGTTGCGCAGTGGGGCTGGCGCCGTCTGCTGGCCGGGTCAGGCGGGTGGTGATGGTGGGCGCGCAGTTCGCCTACTGGCGCGATTATGCGGCGGATCAGCGCTGGCGCCTGTTCGGCAAATGGCATGTGGTGATGCCCTTGCTGACCCACGCCTTCGGCTACTTCCCCGGCAAGCGCCTCGGCTGGATGGAAGACACCCCGGCGGGCGTGGTGCACGACTGGACTACCCGTACGCCACGCTACGAGCACCGGCCAAGCGGGCGCAGGTTGCAGAGGGTGCCGTTTGCGCACGTCCAGGCGGCGACGCTGGCGATCAGCCTCACCGATGACCCATTCGGCACCGAGGCGGCGACAGAGCGGTTGCTAGGGTATTTGCAGGGGGCCGAGCGCCAGCACCTGCGCATTGCGCCTGTGGATATCTCGGTCGAGGAAATAGGCCATTTCGCGTTTTTCCATGACCGCTTTCGCGAGCGCTTGTGGCCGATTGCGCTGGCATGGCTGCAGTGCGGTGAATTGCCGCCGAACAGGCCGGGGCAGATCATCAGCTGATTGCCCCTCACAGGGCCTGGGCAATATCTGAGGCCTGTGCTGCCCCTGTAGGAGCTGGCTTGCCTGCGAAAGGGCCGCACAGCGGCCCCAGCAATCTCAAGCCTTGCGCGAAAGCGGCTGCGCGGTAAATTTCACACCCGCCAGGCCATGCTCGATCAGCGCCCGGATATTGCCATGGTCACTGCCCTCTGGCGTGGCCACGACATCGCGATAATGCTCACCAAAGGCCAGCAGGGCCTCTTCATCGCTCAAGCCTTCCAGCAGGGCCAGGCCCAGGGTCTTGCACGAGCCTTCGTTCTGCCCTGCGGCGTTTTCCACACCGCCGTTGTTGAAGGCTTGCGGCTGGTAGCTGTAGTGGGCGGCGATAAAGGCCAAGGTGTCGGCAAAGAGGTGTTCGCCGCTGGCCAGGCTGGCGCGCAGGGTGTTCAGATCAGTCACGAGGTTTTCCTTTTTCGAACGCCGCTTGTTGTTCGGCGCTGGCTTCTTTCTGGTGTTGGGCTTTCCACTCGGCGTAGGGCATGCCGTACACCGCTTCGCGGGCGTCATCCAGGCTCAGGTCGACCTGACGCTCGTCAGCCGCGGCCTTGTACCACTTGGACAGGCAATTACGGCAGAAACCGGACAGGTTCCTCAGGTCGATGTTCTGCACGTCGGTTCGTTTCTGCAGGTGTTCGACCAGGCGCCGGAACGCGGCGGCTTCGAGTTCGAGCTGTTGTTGCGGGGTCATGGGCTTCTCTCAGGTCATGCGATTCTTCAGGTGGCGGCCACCGTTGATGACCACCTGGCTACCGGTACTGTACTGGCTTTCGAGCAGGTATTTGACCGTCTCGATCAGCGGGCCGGCGCCGGGTTCGAATTCCAGCAGGGCCTTTTTCAAGGTCTGCTGGCGGTAGGCTTCATCGCCCCCTTCCTTGAGGATCAGCAGCCCAGGCAGGATACCGTTGACGTGCACCTGGGGCGCATATTTTTCGGCGAACGACAGCACCATGTTCTGCAGCGCGGCTTTGGTGGCGGCGTAGCCGATGTGGCTCTTGCTGCCCCGCGAAGACGTTTCGTCGCAGATGTGGATGATGTCGGCTTTGCCCGCGCTGCCGGCCTTGCCGAGCATCTCGCCCAGGGCCAGGTTGAGGTGGTAGGGCGCTTCGACGTGCAGGCGGAACATGGTGTCGAGGTTGGCCAGGCCATCGTCGAGCCACAGCGAGGCGTTGTGAATGATCGCGCGCAAGCCGTCGTAGTTGCCTTGCAGGTAGTCGATAAGCGCCTGGCGGTCGGCGGCCAGGCACAGGTCAGCCTGGAACTGCACGATGTTGGGGTGTACGGACTGCGGCTGGAGGCTGCGGCTGGCACTGATCACAGTATGGCCGGCCTGGGCCAGTTCGAGGGCAAGGGCCAGCCCGACGCGCTGGCTGGCTCCGGTAACGAGAATTGGGCTGTTCATGTTCGGGGCGGTCAACTTGTCTGTCCTTTCGTTGCCGCCCAGCATACCCGAACTGTTTCCCTCTTGTAGACCAGCCCTCAGCGGCTGCGCAGCGCTGCTGGGGTGGGCGCAGCAGGGTTCAGCCAGCCGGCCAGCAAGCGGGTGGAGAGGGGGATGAACAGGTAGACCATCACTGGCGTCAGGGCCAGGGTACTGAGCATCACCCGTGGTACCAGGTCGAGGCCTGCCAGCCAATGGCCGAACAGCAGGTTGAACAGCAACGACACGGGGAAAAAGGCCAGCCAGATGGCGACGGCCTGCTTCCAGCGCGGCGGTTTTTGCACCGTATGGGTGCCAAACCAGTCATCGATACCACTGACACGCGCCTCTTTGGGGCGCTCGAACAGCCCGTTGCCACGTTGCAGCCAGGCCTTGCGCGAAGCGGAGTGCTCCCAGGCGTGCAGGGTAGGTTCGTCGCTGAAGCGGAAGATGATCTGGAATTCATCGCTGTCACGGGGTGGTGCCAGGATGCCGGAGCCGAGGTAGCCGGGGAAGTCGGTGGCCAGTTGCTCGCCTTCATGGAGCCAGGTCAGCAGGTCCTGGTAGCGGCCATGGGCGGCGCGGCGCGACACCATCAAGGTGACGGGTGGGGTAGACATCGTGTATCTCCTGGCGACGGGGCTGGCGGGTAGCTGGCCCCTTGGCTGCGTCGCCCGGGGTGGTGGGCGACGCCAGCGTGCATGCAAGAATCGGGCGCGAATTATCGCGATATTGCAATGTTCGGCAAGTGTTGGCTGGCAAACGGTTGTTAACCGGCGGCCTATGCTGTCGTAGTAACATACAAGTTCAACTTCGGCACACAGGGTACAAAGTGCAGATGAACAAACAGGGACGTAGCTCGGCAGTCGATGCGGGCCTGGAACATCAGGAGCTGTTCCCGATTCGGGAAGTCTCCCGACTGACAGGCGTCAACCCGGTCACCTTGCGCGCCTGGGAGCGTCGCTACGGCCTCATTCAACCAACCCGCACCGCCAGTGGCCATCGTCTGTACTCCCAGGCTGATATCGACGATATCCGCAGCATCCTGGGCTGGCTGGAGCGCGGCGTGGCGGTGAGCAAGGTGGGTAGCATCCTGGTGCGGTGCCAGGCGCAGGTGCAGCAAAGCAGCGACCTGATGAATGTGCGCCTGGCCTGGCAGCAGCAGATTCTCGAGGCGGTGCAGCGCTTCGACAGCGCGAGCCTTCACCGTTTGTTCGATCAGGTGTTAGCTGGCCATCCCCTGGATCAAGTGTTCGGCGATATCTTCATGCCGGTGTGGCACGACCTGGCAGCAGGCCAGGGTGGTTACGGTCCGCGGGCCTTTGGGCAGGCCAGCGCATGGCTGTTTCTGGATCAGTTCTTGCGCGGGCGAGTGTTCGTGCGACTTCAACTGGCGCGCATGGCCCGCAGCCGCACGGTGTTGCTGGCACCCTTGCCGGGGCCATGTCACGAACTGGAGCTGCTGGTGACCGCCTTGTTGCTGGGCAGCGACGAGGTGGGGGTGAGCTTGTTGGCGCCTGGGCAACCCCTGCAGGAGCTGATGCTGATCTGCGAGCGTCTCAAGCCTGATGCCTTGGTGTTGTTCTCCAATCAGGCGCCCACCGTGGAATTGAGCAAACGCCTCGAGCGCTTGGTGGTTGGCCTGGAATGCCCGTTATTGCTTGCCGGTGAAGTGGCCGAGCTGGCCCAGGACAGCCTGGCAGGCAGCCCGGTGGCCTGCCTGGGGGCAGAGAGCAGCGTGATGCGTCAGCGGTTGCGGCAGTTTCTGGCCGGTCAGCTCGACACCTGACTGTGCAGCTCTGGGTGCGCCTGACGATGGGCTTGCAGGATATAGCCGCGCAGGCGCTCGATTTCTTCGACCGGGCTGCGGCTTAAATCGTAGGCCGCCAGGTCAGGGCCAATGCGTCGGCGCAGCACCCCGTGCAGCTCGATGGGGGCAATGCCGGCCGGTGCGAAATGCAACTCGAAACGTGCAGGGGCTTGCGCCAGGTCGCGGATCTCGACCAGCGCGCCCTTGAACGAAATTTCGCGAACCCACAGGCCGCTCGGCTGATCGTGTGTATCCAGCAACGCGCTTGGTTGGTCCATGGACAAGCGCCATGGGCGTAGCATCGGGCCGTCTTCGTAGATTTCCGGTGAGCCCAGCTGCAGGTGCAGGGCATGGAACTCGTCTTCCACCAGTTGCAGCGGAAAGCTGATCTGCTGGTTGTTGAACTGCGCCTGCAAGGTTACCTGCTCGTTGGCCACCAAACGGGTGAGCAAGGTCTGGATCCGGCGGTCGCCATTGACCAGCAGGCTGGACATCGAGTCAGCCAGGTTCAGTTGTGGCGAATGCTGCATGTTCTGTATGAAATCCAGCTCGTCCTGGGTCAGGAGCGCATCTGCTTGCATGATCGAACTCGGAGGTGGCGATTTCTTCAACGGGATTGACCGTGCGTAGCGCGTTTGGTTCAGGAGCGTAGGTCGTTTTTCGGACGCGCGCACATTTCGGCCAGTTCGCGTTCCAGCTCGACCTGGCGGCTGACGTCCTTCTGGATACCGATGAAGTAGGTGCGTTGGTCGGCGTCGCTTTTCACCGGTGTGATCGACAACTCGTTCCAGAACGCGCTGCCGTCTTTGCGGTAGTTGCGCAGCACCTCTCGGCATGGCCGGCCTTCGGCCAAGGCTTTGCGAATGCGCGCACGGCCGAGCTGGTCGCGGTCACTGCCCTGCAGGAAGCGGCAATCCTGATAAAGAATGTCGTCACGGGTGTAGCCGGTCAGGCGTTCGAAGGCGGCGTTCACGTAGATCAGGATGGTGTCTTCGCCTTCCTGTTCAGCGACCACGATCCCGTCATTGGACGCATCGACCATGGATTGCAGCAGTTGCGCGTTGATCATGTTCGGGCCATTGGGCGAAGAGGCAGGGGGGCTGGTACTTAGGTAGGGGCGGCCTTTTGCCAGCGTTGAATGCTAGTATCCTACGTTTTCACTCAGTTTCGGAATCCTCTTCCCGATGAAAGTCGCCATTATTTCCGGGTCGGTGTACGGCACCGCCGAAGAAGTCGCCCGTCATGCCGAATCGTTGCTCAAGGCCGCAGGTTTTGAGGCCTGGCATGCTGCACGTGCCACCCTGCAGGACCTTGAAGGTTTTGCACCGCAGGCTTTTCTGGCGGTGACTTCGACCACCGGCATGGGCGAGCTGCCGGACAACCTCATGCCGCTGTATAGCACCCTTCGCGATACCTTGCCCGCCGCCTGGCGTGGCCTGCCGGGCGCGGTGATTGCGTTGGGCGACGCCAGTTATGGCGATACCTATTGCGGCGGCGGCGAGCAGATGCGTGAGTTGTTCGCTGAGTTGGGGGTACGTGAAGTGCAGCCGATGCTGCGCCTGGATGCCAGCGAAACGGTGACCCCGGAAGCCGATGCCGAACCGTGGTTGGCAGAATTTGCCCAGGCGCTGAAGGCCTGACGCGTGTAGGAGCGGCGCAAGGCCGCTCCTACAGGTCAGCGCTGCACCTCACACTCACGCAACAACGCTAGCCACGCCTGCGCCGCCCGTGACAGGTACGCCCCCCGCCGCCAGATGAATGCGATATCCCAACGCAGGTCGTCCGGCGATTGCAGCGCCAAGCGCACCACCCCAGGGCGCTCCAGCGCCTTTGCCACCACACGGGGCAGCAACACCACGCCTTGGCCGGCTGCCACCAACGCCACCAGGAAGTCCGCCTGGCCACTGCGCCCGCCTTCTTTCGGGGTAAAACCCTGCTGCTGGCAGGCCTTGAGCAGCCGGTCATTAAGCACGAAGCTGCGCTGATACAGCAGAAAAGGCGTATTGGCCAGTTGCCGCAAATGCACGCCAGCCTCCCCAGCCAGCGCATGCCCGGCCGGTAGCAGGGCATCGAGTGGCTCGTTGCAAAATGGCTGGAACGCGAAGGCTTCGTCACTGGGCGTCAGGCTGCCACCGAGCTCCAGCTCGCCGCTGCGCACCGCCTGCTCGACGCTGCGGCTGCCGCCTTCGAGCAATTGAATCGAGATGTTGGGGTAGCGTCGCCGGTATTCAGCGAACAGGCCGGCGAACAAGGCGTCACTGCCCAGTATCGGCAAGCCCAGGCGCAATTCGCCGCGTGCCATCTGGCCGAGGTCATCCAGTTCGCTGAGCAATGCCTGGCGCTGGCGCAACAACGCTTCGCCGCGCTCTAGCACGATGCGCCCGGCGGCGGTCAGGTGCAGCTGCGAAGCCTGCCGCTCAAGCAGTGGCTGGCCTACATCTTGCTCCAGCTGAGCCACTTGCTTGCTTACCGCCGACTGGCTGATGTGCAGGGTCTGCGCCGCTTGGGTAAAGCCCCCGCGGTGCACCACTTCGATGAAGCTGCGCAGTTGTTTGAATTCCATGGTCGCAATTCCGTTTTGGAATGCTGATCAGTCTAACAATTCGCTTCTGGCCTAGGCAGGCAAATCTTTAAATGAGGGCCTGTCGAGGAAGTACCCCCATGAAACCCGCGTTAGTGAAAAAAGCCCTGCGCCTACTCGTCGAGCTGGCGATCCTGTTTGCCTTGTTCCTGCTCGGTGGCCAGCTGGCTGTGTGGCTCGGCTGGCCCATCCCCGGTGGCGTGATGGGGCTGGCGCTGCTTCTGCTGCTGTTCGCCAGCGGTGTGGTCAAGCCGGCCACGTTGCAGCTGGGCGCCGGCTGGCTGATGGCAGAAATGCTGCTGTTCTTCATTCCGGCGCTGATGAGCCTGCTCGATTACGGCACCCTGGTGCGCGAGGAAGGCTGGCGCATCCTGCTGGTGATTGCCGTGAGCACGCTGATGGTCATGGTGGTGACTGCGCTCACCGTCGAACTGGTGTGCCGCTGGAGGCTGCGCCATGAGCCTTGAACCCATGCCGCTGTTCTGGTTGGCGCTGACCCTGCTGGCCTACCTGGGCAGCCGCTGGCTGTACCGGCGCAGCGGGCGCTACCTGCTGTCGCCGCTGATCCTGGTCCCTGCGCTGCTGCTGGCGGTGGCCGTGCCGTTGCACACCGCTTATGCCGAGTACGCGCGCAACACCCATTGGCTGATGGGCGTGCTGGGCCCGGTCACCGTGGCATTCGCGGTGCCCATCTGGCAGCAGCGGGCTATGTTGGCGCGCCACTGGCCGGCATTGCTGATGGGTATGCTGGCCGGCAGCACCGCTTCGATCGCCAGCTCCTGGGGGCTGGCTCACCTGTTGGCGCTGGACAATGCAATCAGCCTGTCGCTGGTGCCGCGCTCAATCACCACGCCGTTCGCCATGCCGCTGGCCCACGACCTCGGCGGCGTGCCGGAACTGACCGCGGTATTCGTGATGTTCACCGGGGTACTTGGCGCGATGTTCGGCGGGTTGCTGCTGCGTTGGTTGCCCTTGCGCACACCCTTGGCGCGGGGTGCGTTGTTCGGGGTCGGGGCGCATGGTGCTGGGGTCAGCAGGGCCCAGGAAGTGGGCCGCGAAGAAGGCTCCGTGGCCGGCTTGGTCATGGTCCTGACCGGGCTGCTGAACCTGTTCGCCGCACCGCTGCTGGCCATGCTCCTCTGACCGTTCGTGCCACTGACTCGCAAGGTCATCAAGCTGGCTGGCAACGCAAGTTTCAGCCCATGGGCGGCTGGCTAGACTCTGCCTCGACATAGAGAGCACATGTAAGTGCCGAGGTGACATGCAATGAGCGCAGCCTTGCCCTATTCCGTCAACACAACTTCACCGGGACCGATCTGATGCCTTTGGCCGAGATTCCATTGTGCGTCTGGCGTACCCGGGGACAGAGTTTTACCTTCCGGGGCCAGAGCATCCGCTACTGGACCGCAGGGCAAGGAGAGCCCCTGCTTCTGTTACATGGCTTCCCCACTGCCAGTTGGGACTGGCACTACCTGTGGGCGCCGCTGGCCCAGCGTTTTCGGCTGATCGCCTGCGACATGCTGGGCTTTGGCGACTCCGCCAAACCGGTCAATCACGCTTACAGCCTGATGGAACAGGCCGACCTTCAGCAAGCGTTGCTCGCCCACCTTAAGGTCAACCAGCCTGTGCACCTGATGGCCCATGACTACGGCGGCAGCGTGGCCCAGGAGCTGCTGGCGCGGCACCACGAACAGCGCGCGGACATCGCCAGCTGCGTGTTTCTCAACAGTGGGCTGTTCCCCGAAAGCTGCCGCATGCTGCTGATCCAGAAGCTGCTGCTCAGCCGCCTGGGCTGGTTGGTAGGGCGCTCGTTCGGGCGTGACGACCTGGTGCGCAACGTGACCCAGGTTTATGGCCCCTGCACCCACCCCAGTGAAAGCGCACTGGACGATTGCTGGAGCCTGATCGCCGCCAACCGTGGCACGCGCATTTTGCACAAGCTGGCCGGCTACTGGCCGGAGCGCACCCTGCACCGCGAGCGTTGGGTGGGCGCGTTGCAACGTGACGGGGTGCCCTTGCGCTTCATCAACGGCGTGGTCGACCCGGTTTCCGGTGCGCGCATGGTCGAGCGTTACCGGCAACTGGTGCCGGAGCCCGATACCGTGCAATTGCAGGGTATTGGCCATTACCCGCATACCGAAGCACCGATGCAGGTATTGCGGCATTACCTGGCCTTTCGTGAGCAGCCGCTGAGTTTTTTGCAGTGCCTGGCATGAGTTTTAGCGCCATACCCTCGGCGTCCCTAACGCTATCACCTAACAACCACTAGGCAAAAAAAAGGCCGCTGCAATCGCAGCGGCCAATCGAGACGTTAGATCAAGGAGCTTCAAAATCTACGTCGGTGAACCTCGCGGGCCTGAAGGGCGGGGGGGGGTAGTGCCCTTCATGCCGGCCAGTGAGTTAAGAATAAGCGCTTGATCCTGTAGGAAAAATAGCCGCTTACGACATTCACCTTTACGTTTCGGGCAACAGTGGCCACCCGCTCACCCTTCAGCCGCGTACCCCATCCGCCAACTGGTATCACGCGCTGCAGCCAGCAGCCGCTGCGCCGCAGGCCCGTGCTCGTCGGCATGGAAAATCGACGTCGGGCCGACCACGGTCATCACCGCAGCGATCTGCCCCAGAGCGTTGAATACCGGTGCAGACAGCGCATCCACACCCGGCATCAACAGGCCATGCACATGGTGCAGGCCACGTTCACGGATGCCCTCCAGCACGGCCGCATAATCGCTGGCGCTGTGCTGCAGCGCTGCCAGCTCCCGGTCGCGCAACTCGTCAGTTTCGCGTGCCGGCAGGTAGGCGGCGAACACCAGGCCGGTGGACGAACTGAGCAGCGGCAGCACCGACCCGATCTGGGTCACCACCGTAACTGCACGCACAGCAGGCTCGATGCTAACCACGGTCGCACCCTGATTGCCCCAGACGGCAATGAAGCAGCTCTCGTTCAACTCATCGCGCAGCTGCGACAACGGCAGCGCCGCAATCTTCAGCACATCGATGCTGCCCAATGCCGCCAACCCCACGCGCAACGCCTCACGCCCCAGGCCATAGTGGTTGGTGGCCGCATCCTGTTCGGCAAAGCCGCTGGCAATGAGCGCCTGCAGGTAGCGGTGCACCTTGCTGGCCGGCATCTGCACATGCTCCGCCAGGCGTGACAGGGACGTGGAGGGGGAGAGTTCGGCGAGTGCCTTGAGGATATCGGTGCCGACTTCCGCCGAGCGGACCTTCTGCTTGCCGTTATCGGTGGGTGAGCTGGCTTTGGCCATGGGCATAGGTATCCGGATTCGTCGAGTCGCGCCTTTATAGCTTGACGCCTTGTCCGTAGCAAATTACGTTATTCGTAATCTGATTACGATAAAAACAATGCAGACGTGCTGCCACCCCAGCAGCCAGCTGCCAGCAACGGCTCTGCCAGAGCCCGGAGGCATCGATGAACCGCGACACGTCCCCCGACCTTCACTACCTGAGCGGCTTCGGCAACGAGTTCGCCAGCGAAGCACTGCCAGGTGCATTGCCGGTCGGGCAGAATTCGCCGCAGAAAGCCCCCTACGGCTTGTATGCCGAACTGCTTTCGGGCACGGCGTTCACCATGACCCGCAGTGAGTTGCGCCGCACCTGGCTGTACCGCATCCGCCCGTCTGCACTGCACCCACGCTTCGAGCGCCTGGCACGTCAGCCGCTGAGTGGGCCGCTGGGCGCCGTCACCCCAAACCGCCTGCGCTGGAACCCGCAACCCATCCCTGCCGAGCCCACCGATTTCATCGAAGGCTGGGTGCCGATGGTGGCCAACGCGCCCGCAGATAAACCGGCGGGCGTGAGCATCTACATCTACAGTGCCAACCGCTCCATGGAACGGGTGTTCTTCAATGCCGACGGTGAACTGCTGCTGGTGCCGGAACAGGGCCGCCTGCGCATCGCTACCGAGCTTGGGGTCATGGACGTCGAGCCGCTGGAAATCGCTGTGATCCCACGGGGCATGAAGTTTCGCGTCGAGCTGCTCGATGGCCAGGCGCGTGGCTACCTGGCCGAAAACCACGGCGCGCCGCTGCGCATTCCGGACCTCGGGCCCATCGGCAGCAATGGCCTGGCCAACCCGCGTGACTTCCTCACGCCGGTGGCGCATTACGAAGAAGCCGAGGGCCCGGTGCAACTGGTGCAGAAGTTCCTCGGCGAACACTGGGCTTGCGAGTTGCAGCATTCGCCGCTGGACGTGGTCGCCTGGCATGGCAGCAACGTGCCCTACAAATACGACCTGCGCCGCTTCAACACCATCGGCACGGTCAGCTTCGACCACCCGGACCCGTCCATCTTCACCGTGCTGACGTCGCCCACCAGCGTGCATGGCCTGGCCAACATGGACTTCGTGATCTTCCCGCCGCGCTGGATGGTGGCCGAGAACACCTTCCGTCCGCCATGGTTCCATCGCAACCTGATGAACGAGTTCATGGGCCTGATCCAGGGTGCCTACGATGCTAAGGCCGAGGGTTTCCTGCCGGGCGGGGCTTCGCTGCACGGGGTGATGAGCGCCCATGGCCCCGACGCCGAGACTTGCGACAAGGCCATCGCCGCCGACCTCGCGCCGCACAAGATCGACAACACCATGGCCTTCATGTTCGAGACCAGCCAAGTGCTGCGCCCGAGCCGCCATGCGCTCGAATGCCCGCAATTGCAGGCCGACTACGATAGTTGCTGGGCCACCTTGCCGAGCACCTTCAACCCGAACCGGAGATAACCCATGAACCAGACCGCCATTACCCGTAGCTGGGTCGAGCATGCCAACGGGCACAGCGATTTCCCGCTGCAAAACCTGCCGTTGGGCATCTTCAGCCGGCCGGGTGAAGCGCTGCGCTGCGGCGTGGCCATCGGCGATGCCATCCTTGACCTGGAAGCGGTGCTCGCTGCGGGGTTGTTCGATGGCGAGGCCAAGGCTGCGGTGGAGGCTACCCGCGGTGGTGCGCTGAACGCCTTCTTCGCCCTCGGCCGTGGCGCCCGTGTCGCCCTGCGTGAGCGCCTGCTGGCGCTGCTCGGCGAACACAGCGAACACCAGTCGGCGTTGAAAGCGGCGCTTTACCCCGCCGCGGATTGCCAACTGCATGTGCCCGCCAAGATCGGTGACTACACCGACTTTTATGTCGGCATCGAACACGCCAAGAACGTCGGCAAGCTGTTCCGCCCGGACAACCCGCTGCTGCCCAACTACAAGCATGTGCCGATCGGTTACCACGGTCGCGCTTCGACCATTCGCCCCTCCGGTACCGATGTGCGCCGCCCCAAAGGCCAAACCCTGCCGGCCGGGCACACCGAGCCAAGCTTCGGGCCCTGCGCGCGCCTGGACTACGAGCTGGAGCTGGGTATCTGGATTGGCCAGGGTAACGATATGGGCGAGTCGATCCCGGTGGGTGATGCCGCCGAGCACGTCGCCGGCTTCTGCCTGCTCAACGACTGGTCGGCGCGTGATATCCAGGCCTGGGAATACCAGCCACTGGGGCCGTTTTTGTCCAAGAGTTTCATTACCAGCATTTCGCCCTGGGTGGTGACGGCCGAGGCCCTGGAGCCGTTCCGCACTGCGCAGCCGGCGCGCCCGCAAGGCGATCCGCAGCCGCTGTCCTACCTGCTGGATGCACGTGACCAGGCCAAGGGTGCGTTCGATATCGAACTGGAAGTGCTGCTGCTGACCGAGCGCATGCGCGAGCAAGGCATTGCGGCTCACCGGCTGACCCTGAGCAACACCCGCAGCATGTACTGGACCGTGGCGCAGATGGTTGCCCACCACAGCGTCAACGGTTGCCAACTGCAACCGGGCGACCTGTTCGGTTCGGGCACGCTGTCGGGGGCAACGCCAGGCTCTTTTGGCAGCCTGCTAGAGATCACCGAGGGCGGCAAGCAGCCGGTGGAGCTGGCCAGCGGTGAGGTGCGCAAGTTCCTCGAAGACGGCGACGAAATCATCCTGCGTGCCCGTTGCACGCGTGATGGCGTGGCCAGCATCGGCTTCGGCGAATGCCGCGGCAAAGTCATCGCAGCCAACTGAGGGGGCAGGGGTATGGAGCTGTACACCTACTACCGTTCCACCTCGTCCTACCGGGTGCGCATCGCGCTGGCGCTGAAGGGGCTGGGTTACCAGTCCTTGCCGGTCAACCTGCTCAAGGGCGAGCAGCGCGGTGCGGACTATGTCGCCGTGAACCCGCAGGGCCGTGTACCGGCCCTGCGCACCGACAGCGGTGCGCTGTTGGTGCAGTCACCGGCGATCATCGAGTACCTGGAAGAGGTTTATCCACACCCTGCGCTGCTGCCGGACACGGCCGAGGCGCGGGCCAAGGTGCGTGGTGTGGCAGCGATCATCGGCTGCGATATCCACCCATTGCACAACGTCAGCGTACTTAACCAGCTGCGCCAGGCAGGGCAGGACGAGCCTCAGGTCAACCAGTGGATCGCGCACTGGATCGGCCAAGGGCTGTCGGCGGTCGAGCAACTGATCGGCGACCACGGCTTCTGCTTTGGCGACACGCCGGGCTTGGCGGATGTCTACTTGCTGCCGCAGGTGTACGCTGCCGAGCGGTTCAACATCGACCTCGGCGGTTACCCGCGCATTCGTCGGGTCGCTGCCCTGGCAGCCCAGCACCCGGCGTTCATCCAGGCGCATCCTTCTCAGCAGCCGGATACCCCGGCTCAGTGAATCGAACGGTTCACCGTCGGGAGTTTGCCGATCCGCTCGGAAAGCTTCAGGCGCTGGACCGGGTCTTCTGTGAGTAGCAGGGCATGCTCCAGGTCGAAACGTTCGGCCTGCGGGCAATCCAGAAACTGGTAGAGCGATGCGCGGGTGGTGTAGTCGCTGACTTGCACCGGGCCCAGCTGCATTACCCGTTCGGCGTCGATCAACGCAGCCAGGTGGTTGTCGTTGCTGATGTGCAATTGGCGCAGGTTGCGTGACAGGCGTTGCAGCATTTGCCGTGGGCTGGCCGTGCGCATGTGCTCTGCACTCAGCGGCACGTGTGGGCCGAACTGGCGGGCGAGCAGGTCGCGGCAATCACTGGGGTACAAGCGCCTGCCGCCGCAAGGGTCGAGCAGGTGGTCGGCGCCGGGCACGCGCAGCAGGAAATGGCCGGGAAATGCAACGCCTTCAAGCGGGATCGACAGGCGCCCAGCCAGCTCCAAGGCCAGGATGGCCAAGGTCAATGGCTGGCCACGGCGGCGCTGCAGCACTTTGTCCATCATCGCCGCGTGCGGCCGCAACGGGTGATATTCATCTTGTTGAAAGCCCAGTGCATTGAGTTGGCGCAGCAGCGGCTGGGCCAGTTCGCACAGGGGCAGCATCGGCAGGTTGGCGCTTATCTCGCGGTGCAGGTCGTGCAGCAGGGCAAGGCTGTTCGCGGGCTCGACACTTCGGTCGTGCTCGGCGGCCATCCACAATGCGGCTTCCAGCAGGGCGACAGGCTCGCGTTCCAGGCAGGCCAGGCAGGCTTGACGTGGCTTCATGGGGCTTCTCCACACACGTTTAACTATTAGCTGTGGCGCGCGGTTTCGTCCAGTGGTCTGACCGAGGCTTCCCGCACTTGGGCCTGCCTATACTGATAGGAGCACCTCGCTGGGGAGCCCGTCGATGTTCGCGTTAATGCAAAGCACCCGTACCCAATCGCTGCACCTGTTCATCGACCCGCCAACGGGGCTGAAAGCGGTGGTGGCGATCCACAGCGAGCAGCTGGGCCCCGCCATGGGCGGTTGTCGCTACCTGCCTTACGCCGATGACGAGAGCGCCATGCACGACGCGATCCGCTTGGCCCAGGGCATGAGCTACAAGGCCGCGCTGGCCGGTTTGGCCTTGGGCGGCGGCAAGGCAGTGATCATGCGCAACCCCCACGTGGAAAACCGCGCTGCGCTGTTCGAGGCATTCGGCCGTTTCGTCGATACCTTGCAGGGGCGCTTCATCACGGCTGTGGACAGCGGTACCTCGACGGTGGATATGGACTGCATCGCGCAGAGCACGCCGCATGTGACCAGCACAACAGCCTCGGGCGACCCTTCGCCCCATGCCGCCATGGGCGTGTTCGCCGGCATCCGCGCCACGTCGAAAGCACGGCTGGGCAGTAACAACCTGGAAGGCTTGCGGGTGGCCGTACAAGGGCTGGGTAACGTTGGCTATGCCTTGGCCGAGCAACTGCACGCGGCGGGAGCGGAGCTGTTGGTGAGCGACCTGGACCCCGGGCGGGTGCGGTTGGCGGTCGAGCAGTTCAATGCCCACCCGGTGACCAACGATGCCTTGATCAGCACCCCCTGCGACATCTTCGCCCCGTGTGGCGTAGGGCCTGTGCTGAACGGGCAGAGCGTGATGCAGCTGCGCTGTGCGGCGGTGGCGGGGGCGGCGAACAACCAGCTGACCACCCTGCAGGTTGCCGACCAGTTGGAATCGCGCGGGATACTGTATGCGCCCGACTACGTGATCAATGCCGGTGGGCTGATCTACGTAGCGTTGACCCATCGTGGCGAAGACCTGGGGACCATCACCGCGCACCTGGCGCGCATTCCTACGCGGCTGACCGAAGTGTTTGGCCATGCCCAGGCAGAGAAGCGCTCGCCGGCGCGGGTGGCGCAGATGCTGGCAGAGCGGCTGCTCTACGGCTAAGCCTGACGCTTCCCCTGTAGGAGCAGCCCAAGGCTGCTCTTACTGGGCTTGGCCTTCGAGCAACTCTGCCAACGCATCTGGCTGGCTCTTGAACGCCCGTGCGAACACGTCGCGGTTCTTGGCCATGTAGATACCGGCTTCTTCGACCTGTTGCTCAGTCAGCGATGGCACCGCCTTGTGCAGCACTTCTGCCAGGCGCTCGGCCAATTCGAGCATCTTGTCGTGACGATCTGCTTCGGCCTTATCCATGAACAAGCGCTCCGGGTCGCGGCTGCTGCGGTACACCACTTCGACGGCCATTCATCACCTCTATGCCTTTTTGCTGGTTGGGTTGCGTTTTACTGTATCTTTATACAGTAATGGCATTGGGCATCGTTGCGCAACCAGAATCTTCCCGCAAAAGCGTAGCCCACAGGTGCCTTGCGGCAATCGGTCGCCTTCCAAGGTGAGGGCCTGGCCCTTTAACTGCATGGCACAAGCGTCACACAGGTGACGCATCATCCTTCATGGCGTATCGGGGAATGGGACAATCGTGAACATCAAATGGGCTGAAAAGCTGCGCAAGGGCCTGCACGGCTCGGCTGACTCGCTGGGCAACCTGTGCGTCGAGGCATTCCATTATCTGGCGCTATTCGGCATTGGCGCCATCACCGCCTACGCGGCGGTGATGACCTTCCTGGACATGCTCGGCAAGGGCGGGGTCAGTGTCGATGACATCCTGCTGCTGTTCATCTACCTGGAGCTGGGGGCTATGGTCGGGATCTACTTCAAGACCAACCACATGCCCATCCGCTTTTTGCTGTACGTGGCGATCACCGCACTGACGCGCCTGCTGATCGGCGATGTGTCGCACCACAAGGCGCCGGACGAGGGGTTGTTGTACCTGTGCGGTGGCATCCTGTTGCTGGCGTTCTCGATCCTGGTGGTGCGCTACGCGTCGTACCGTTACCCCTCGACCAAGGTGCTGGATGCCAATGGCAAGGAAGTGGACGAGGGCAAGTAGCCCTCAGTTGGCCACGAAATGACGCGGTGCATGCTGCGCATCGCGGGTGAGTGCGGCGAGCACTTGCATCGGGTTCTGGCTCAGTTCGATGGCCAGGCCCAGGCGGATGCTGTCGATGACCCGCTGCAAGCGCACCGGGTCGTTACGCTGAGCCTGGCTGATCAGGCGCTTGGCGACCACGCCAGCGTCGTCGGCAAGGGTGAGCATGATGCTGCCATCCAGGTCGACGATGCTCAGGTTGACCCGGTACTCGGGGGCGAAGGCGGCGCTGATCTGTGC
The DNA here is from genome assembly GCF_014269205.2 of Pseudomonas kermanshahensis. Classification (NCBI taxonomy): domain Bacteria; kingdom Pseudomonadati; phylum Pseudomonadota; class Gammaproteobacteria; order Pseudomonadales; family Pseudomonadaceae; genus Pseudomonas; species Pseudomonas kermanshahensis. The sequence goes on along the minus strand of NZ_JABWRY020000001.1, from coordinate 4,837,892 downwards.
GAAGGGGTTGTTCATGGTCATGCATTCTGCAGCGATTGAGTGCAGGGGTTGACCGGCATGAGCGCGCGTTGGTTCAGCGCCGTTGATCGACAGAAACGAAAACGCCCGGCACTAGGCCGGGCGTTTTGTTACCACCCTCAGGCGTCGGGGTCACTTAGCTCCAGCACGCCGCGCTTGCTGCGCAACTTGCCGTAGAAGTGTTCAAGCGCGTGGTTGAGCTTGGTGGCGGCGCCATCGACCGCCTGGTCCAGCGAGGTGGCGGTGTGGGTCACGGAAATCGGTTGGTGGCCTTTCGGGCGAGCCTCCATTTGGCAACGTTTGTCATGCGGTCCGGGCTTGGCGCCGTTCTCGTCGCGCAGGTGCACCTCGATGCGGGTGAGGTCGTCCTCGTAACGTTCCAGTGAGCTTTCCAGCGTACTGCGGACCCACTCGTCGAGCCGGGCGTTACCTTCGATATGGTTGCTGCTGTTGACCTGGATTTGCATGATTCAATCCTTATTCAGCTTGCTCGCATGGAGGCGTGCCTAGGCCCTTGAGACCCTTGGAATTTCTGCGCCTCTTGACTCTAAGGTCAGGCAACGGCGGAATGATTTCAAGCCCTTTTTGAAAATAAATTTCTTGTTGCAACTGCAAGGCGAGGGCCGCGCAGCGACCCCCGGGTTTCGTCAGAAGGCTACCGAGGTCTGCACGTACAGGGTCCGTGGTTCACCCACATACTTACCCTTGTTGTTGTCGTCGAACGAACGCGTGTAGTACTCGCGGTTGAACAGGTTCTTCACGCCTACCGCCACCTTCAGGTTCGACATCTGCGGGCCAAAGTCATACCCGGCGCGGGTGCTGACCAGCATGTAGCCGGGGATACGCCCGGTGCTGCCATCGGCACTTTCCTCGCCGGTATTGGCGTTGTCGGCATACTGGCTGCTCTGGAAGCTGCTATCCAGGTCCAACTGCCACGGGCCTTCGGTGTAGCCGACGCCCAAGGTGCCCTTGTGCCGTGAAGAGAACGGCACCTGATTGCCCTTGTTCGGGCCGTCTTCGCGGATGGTGGCATCGACGAACGCGTAGCTGGCATGCACGTCGAAGCCGGCCAGTGACGGGCTCAGGCCGTCGAGGGCATAGCGGATGCTGGTCTCGATGCCTTGGTGACGGGTCTCACCGCGTGCAATCACCGAATCGTTGGTCTGGTTGCTTTCATACTGGTTGTCGAAGTTGATCAGAAACGCGCCGATCTCCGCTTGCACGTCGCCATTGTCGTAGCGGGTGCCGACTTCCCAGGTGCGGGCTTTTTCGGGTTTTACTTCACCGCTGCTGACGCGGTTGGGCATCTGGCTGTACTGCACGCTGCCGAACGAACCCTCGGTGTTGGCATACAGGTTCCAGCTGTCGGTGAGGTGGTACATCACGTTCAACGCCGGCAACGCGGTGTTGTAGCTGCCCTGGTAACGCTGGCCATTGAGCGTGTTGCTCTGTTCGGAGTCGATCACCTCGTAGCGTACGCCCGGGGTGATGGTCCAGCGGCCGATGTCGATACGGTCGTCCAGGTAGATGGCGTGGGCTTCGGTGCTGCCGCGGGTATCGCGGTCGTTGCGGCTGGCAGTGGTCGGCAGGTCGCCGTTGACCGGTTCGCGGAAGCGCAATTCGTGGCCGGCTTCGTTGACATAGCGGTAGCCGATGCCCAGTTCGTGCCAGCTTTCACCCAGCGCAACGCCTTGGGAGAACCGGGTTTCGATACCGCGCACCCAGTATTCGCGCGGCGACAGCGAAACGAAGCTGCCCTGGTCGAGGTAGCCACTGCGCAGGGTTTTGGTGAAGAAGCTGTTGACGCTGAATTGGCGGTCGTCCTGCTTGTAGTCGTAGCCGACGTTGACCAGCGTGCGACGGCCCCAGAACTTGTCCTTCAGGCGCGTCGATTGGTACGGGTCGGCATCGAAATCGGCAGTGCTCAGGCCGCCGGGCATGTCGGCTTCGCCTTCGTAGTATTGGGCCATGGCGTGCAGGCTATTGGCCTCATCCAGTTGCAGTTTGCCCTTGAGGATCAGGTCATCAATCTGCGTGTCGCTGTGCTCGCGCCAGTCGCCGCCACGGGTGCCAGAGTAGAGCAGGGCGCCGCCCAGGCCGTTGGCATTGGTGCCGCCGACCAGCAGGTTGGCGCTGTTCTTGAAACCGTCGTGGCTCGAGGACGGGCTGATCTGGTTTTGCATGGCGGCCTTGAAGGTGGCCTCCTCAGGGATTGCACGGGTCACGAAGTTGACGATGCCGCCGACGTTCTGCGGGCCATAGCGCACCGCGCCGCCGCCGCGCACCACGTCCACGGCATCCATGTTGCCCATGCTGATCGGCGCCAGTGACAACTGAGGCTGGCCGTACGGCGCGAACGGCACCGGGATGCCGTCCATCAGCACGGTGGAGCGCGACGCCAGGCGTGGGTTGAGGCCACGGATACCAAAGTTCAGCGCCAGGTCATGGCTGCCGGTGCCGTTGTTGTCTGGCGCATTCACCCCCGGGATGCGGTTGAGCACTTCGCGCGCGGTGGTGGCGCCGCTGCGTTCGAAGGCTTCACGGCGCACGACGTCGCGGGCGCCGGGGTGTTCGAAGACGTTGTCTTGCTGGGCTTCGGCCAACCAGTCGCCGACCACCGTTGAGGCCCCCAGCTCGACGGCGGCGCTGGTGCTGGCGGCACTCAGCGGCTGCAGGCTGAAGGCGTTGTCGGTTTCTTGCCGGGCTTGCAGGCCACTGCCGCGCAGCAGCGCGTCGAGGCCCTGGCGCACGTCGTACTGGCCGTCCAGGCCTGGGGTGTTCATGCCTTGGGTCAGTTGCGAACCGAACGAAATCAATGCGCCGCTCTCGCGACCGAACTGGTTGAGGGCGTCTTCAAGGGAGCCGGCGGCGATGTGGTAAGTGCGCGCTTCGGCGTGGGCCGCGGGGCTGGCGAGGCCGAGGGTGGTGGCGAGCAGCAGGGCGTGGACGAGGGGGCTGGGGCGCAACGGCATGGGTGAGGTCCTGAGAGAAGGGGTTTGCCTTGTCTGTCACGCGAACGTTGGGAAATGGCTCAGGTGAATGCAAAAAATCTGCGGCTGCTGTGCAGCCTATGGCCGGCAGGCCAGCTTCCACAGGTAACTGCGCAGGCTCAGACCTTGTGAGGACCCTGTGGGAGCGGGCTTGTCCCGCGAATGGGGATACGCGGTGCATGGCACCGGCTTCGCCGGTGTTCGCGGGGCAAGCCCGCTCCCACGGGTATAGGCCCGGCAACCTCACGTCAGGCTATCGACCGTCACCCAGTACCGGGTAAACCGTCGCACCCGCACCGGCAATGCCACCTCCAGCATCTGCAGAATTCGCTCACTGTCATCTAGCGGGTAAGACCCGGAAATCCGCAAGTCGGCGACCCGCTCGCTGCACCCCAGTTGCCCCTGCCGGTAGCGGCCGAGCTCGGCCAGGAAATCCCCCAGGCGCATCTGCGACGCTACCAGCATGCCGTCGACCCAGGCCCCGGCATTGCGGTCCAGCGCTGTGACCGCCCGCCAGCCGTTGCCCCCCAATCGGGCCTGTTGCCCTGCCAGCAAGGCCTCACCCGACACACTGGCGACGCCACTGAACACCGACACCAGGCTGAACCCGTCGTACTGGCGCACGTTGAAACGGCCGCTGTCCAACTGCAGCGCAGCTTCGCCGGTGCGCAGCAGCAAGGGCCGTGCATCCTTGGCCACCTCCAGCGCCAGTTCGCCTTCGAGCAGGCGCACCACCCGCTGGGGCCCATCAAAGCGCACATCGGCGGCGCTACGGGTATTGAGTTGCAGCAGGCTGCCGTCTTCCAGGTTCAACCGCCGACGCTGGCCGACCGGGCTGCGGTAGTCGGCCATCAGCCCTGGCAACGGGTTGTGCTGCTGCAGCCCCAACCCTGTGGCACTGGCCACACCGAGCAGCAGCAAGGCCTTGAGCGCACGCCGTCGAGCGGCCGATGGCGGCGCTTGCAGCGTCGCATGCACCACGGGCGAAGCCACCCCGCGTAGCCGCTGATTGACCTGCTGAATATGCGCCCAGGCGCGCTGGTGTTCGTGGTCGGCTTGTAACCAGTGCTCCAGCGCCAACTGCTGGGCCCGGTCAAAATCATCACCCTGGGACTCGATCAACCAATGCACGGCCTGCTCGGCTACCTGCGGAGAAAACTGGGTATTCACAGGGCGAAGTAACAGCGCATGGCCGCCTTGTTCAGGTAGCGTTTGACCGTGGCCAGCGACACGTTCAGCTCACGCGCGATCTCGCCCTGGCCCAGGCCGTCGACCTGCGCCAGCAGGAAGGCACGCTTGACCAGCGCTGGCAGGCCATCCAGCAGGCGGTCGAGCTCCAGCAGCGTCTCGAAGATGATCGCTTTCTGTTCTTCGCTCGGTGCCACGTCTTCCGGCACTTGGGCCAAGGCTAGGAGGTAGGCGCGTTCCAGTTCCTGGCGCCGAAAGTGATTGCACAGCACCCGCTTGGCGACCGTGGCCAGGAACGCCCGGGGTTCGATCAATTGCGGTGTCTCGCGTGCCTGAAGCAGGCGTACGTAGGTGTCCTGCGCCAGGTCGGCGGCACTCTGCGGGCAGCCAAGGCGGCGGCGCAACCAGCCGGTCAGCCAGTTGTGATGGGCGTGATAGAGGCCTTCGACCGTCGAGGAAAGGGCGCTGGGCACCGTGGATACTCCGGCGCCAAGATGCGCGATTGGAAGTAATAATTGTTCGCATTGTAGTGGGCGACCCGGTGCTCGGCAATCCTCCAGGGGCGGATCGCCAGCCCGTCAGCGATGGGCGACTAAGCAGCGGCAATATTTTGCTTATGCGAATTGAAATCATTATTATTGCAGCCCCGAAAATGCCCGGACCTCCGCCATGAAGCGCAACGCCGCCGGTCTCCCGCTCAGCTACCGCCTGGCCGTGGCCTCACGCTGCCTGGCTGCAACGCTGGGCGGTTATCTGCTGGCATCCATGGCCAGTGTCAGCATCGTCCTGCTGGCGCCCTTGCCACGGGTCGACGCGACACTCACGGGCTTGCTGTTGTCGTTCGTCTTCTACGTGCTGGCGTTCATCTGGTGCTTCGCTTGCCGTAGCGCCTGGCGTGCCTGGTGGGGCGTGCTGTTGCCAAGCGTGCTGCTGGGCGTGGTCAGCGGTTTTGCCTACTGGATGAAAAACCCATGAAAGAAGGCTTTCGCCAGGCCATGGCCTGGTTGCACACCTGGACCGGCCTGATCTTCGGCTGGTTGCTGTTCGCCATCTTCCTCACTGGCACGCTTTCGTACTTCAAGGACGAGATCAATCACTGGACCCAACCCGAGGTGCGCAGCCATGCGCTCGACCCGGTAAACAGCCTGGGCTTGGCCCAGCGCTACCTGGAGGCCAACGCCGCGCACGCCAGCAACTGGATGATCCGCTTGCCCAACGCGCGCGAGGCGGCGCTGAACGTGGGCTGGCGCGACCCCGAGGCGGGGCGCCGCGGTTTTGTCAGCAAAAGCCTCGATGCGCAGACTGGCCAGCCGGTCGAGGCGCGCGATAGCCGTGGCGGCGAATTCTTCTACCGCTTCCACTTCCAGCTGGAGATGCCGTACCCGTTCGGCCGTTGGCTGTCGACGTTCTGTGCCTTCATCATGCTGCTGGGCTTGGTTACCGGGATCATCACCCACAAGAAGATCTTCAAAGAGTTTTTCACCTTCCGCCCTGGCAAAGGCCAGCGCTCCTGGCTGGATGGGCACAACGCAATCGGCGTGCTGGTGCTGCCGTTCCACCTGATGATCAGCTACAGCAGCCTGGTGCTGTTCATGTACATGGTGATGCCTGCCGGCATTCTGGCCAGCTATGGCGGCAATACCGGCGAGTACTTCAACGAGCTGTTCGGCCGCGACGATGCGCCCAAGGCTGCCAACGTCGCGACGCCCCTGGTGCCGTTGCCGACGCTGTACGCCAAAGTCGAGGAACTGGCGCCGGGTGCACGCATCGGTTTCATCCAGCTGCAAAACCCCGGTGACCGTAATGCCCGGGTCACCTTCACCCAGTCCTCGGCCGACAATGTCGCCTACCGGCGCAGCACCCACTGGACCTTCGATGGCGCCAGCGGCGCGCTGCTGACCCAAGGTGCACCGGAGAGCGGTGCGATGATGACGGCCTTCAGTTTTGCCGGCCTGCACATGGGCAATTTCGCCGGGCCCTGGCTGCGCTGGTTGTACTTTGTCTTCGGCGTGGCCGGTACAGCAGTCATCGGCACAGGGTTGGTGATGTGGCTGGGCAAGCGTCAGCTCAAGCATGCCAAGAGCGCGCACATGCCCGGCGAATTGCGCTTGGTCGAGGTGCTCAACATTGCCAGCATGAGTGGCCTGCTGCTGGCGGTGGCAGGGTTCTTCTGGGCCAATCGGCTGATCCCTGTGGCTGCCGAGGGCCGCGCCGATTGGGAGGTCAACACGTTCTTCCTGGTCTGGGCATTGTCGCTGGTGCATGCCGTGCTGCGATCCGGGCGTCGCGCCTGGGGCGAGCAACTGGCGCTGGGCGCGCTGGCCTTCGCTTTGCTGCCGCTGCTCAATGGCCTGACCACAGGCCAGGGCCTCGATCAGTCATTGCGGTCTGGCGACTGGGCCATGGCCGGGTTCGACCTCACGGCGCTGGCCACCGGCGTGTTCCTGGCGTGGACGGCCAGCAAAATGCTGCGCCCGGCAAAGCCGGTTACCAAGCGCGCCTCACGCGCGGCCCAAAAACCGACGGTCGAGGGCGGCGAGGTGAGCGGATGCTAGGTAGTGCGCTGCTCGGCTTCGCGGGCTTCGTCGCCCTGTGCCTGGCCATGGAAAAACACTTCAATGAGCTGCTTGGGCGCAAACCCCAAGCGCAACAGTTGCGTGTGCTGCGCGTCGGTGGCTGGCTGCTGCTGGTGCTGTCGCTGGTACTCAGCGTGCACATGCGGGGGTGGGCGCATGGCCTGGTGGAGTGGATAGCGGTGTTGATGGCGGGGGTGACCCTGTGGGTGTTCGCCCTGCCGTACCAGCCCCGCCTGTTGTTGGGCCTGGCCGCCATCAGCGTGGTGCTCGGCCCGCTGTTGGCCGTGCTTGGTGTATGACGCCTTGAGCGAGCCGGGTGACGTGATCGAGCCAGACGCTGACCATACTGGCGGGCGTGCGCGCTTCGTGCAGGTGTTTCTGGCGCAGCGTGCGCGCATGGAGGCATTGGTCAGCCGCCGGGTCGGTTGCCGGGCCACGGCATCGGACCTGGTCCAGGAGTTGTTCCTGCGCTTCTGGCGCCGCCCCGAGGTCAAGGTCGAAGCACTGGACACCTACCTTTTGCGCTGCGCCGGCAACCTTGCCATCGACCACCTGCGTAGCGAAGGCAGCCGCGAGCGTGTGGCCGAAGCCACGCAAGCCGTGGATGAGCAGTCCAGCGCTGCAGAACCTGAGCAAGCCCTGGAGGTCGATCACGACCTGCAACGCATCGAGGCTGCGTTGCGTGCCTTGCCCGATCGCACGCGGCAGATCTTCCTGCTCAATCGTATCCACGGCTGCACGTACAGCGAGATCGCCACGGCCATGCAACTGTCCCAGAGCGCCGTTGAAAAGCATATGATGCGCGCCCTCGAAGCGTGCAAGGCGAGTGTCGCCGAGCCCGTTTCCACCCTACGCAGGCCAGGGAGCGCCCGTCGATGAGCCGTCCGAATCCGATCACTGCCGCGCAGTCACAGGCCGCGCTGCAGTGGCTGAGCCGCATCAACGAACAGCCTGAGCAAGCTCAAGGTGCGGCGTTCAAGCGTTGGTTGCTGGCCGACCCGGGGCATCGAGAGGCGTACGCACAGGCTCAGGCGCTGTGGCAGATGAGCGCGACGCCAGCGGCGCGGCTGGCCGATGAAGAGCGTGAGGGCCTGCAAAAGTACCTGGATGCCATGGCCAAGGCGCCTGCCCGAGGCCGTTGGCGCCAACGCGTCGCCGCCTTGGCAGTTGCAGCCTGCCTGGTGCTGGCGGTTGGCACCGTGGGGGGTTGGCACCCTGGCTACTGGCTGCAGGACCTGCAGGCCGACTACAGCAGCGCCGGCAACGTCCGCCAGGTGACCCTGGCCGATCAATCGCAGGTGACACTCGATGCAGGCAGCGCAATCACGGTCGACTTCGCCCAAGGCGAGCGCCGTGTGCGGCTGCTGCGCGGGGCGGCGTTCTTCCAGGTCACCCACACCGGCGAGCCGTTTCTGGTCGCTGCCGCAGGCGGTGAGGTGCGGGTGCTGGGCACCCAGTTCGAGGTGCGTGAGCAGGGGGATGGCGCGCAGGTGACAGTGCGCAGTGGGCGGGTCGCGGTGACGCCGGGGCAAGGCGTGGTCGCCCGTGAACTGACGGCCAATCAGCAGCTGGCTTACGTGCACGGCCATGCGGGCAGCACCGTGAGCGTAGACAGCGAGAGCCGCCTGGCTTGGCGCCAGGGCTGGCTGAATTACTACCAGGTGCCGCTGGCGCAGGTGGTCGAAGACCTCGGGCGGTACTACCCGGGGCGCATCCTGCTGCTCGAGGGTGAGTTGGGGCAGCGCAAGGTCAGTGGCAGTTTCCCGGTGCAAGCGCCTTTGGCAGCGCTCGATTCACTTGGCCATGTGATGGGCTTTTCCCGGCAGACCGTATTGGGGCGGTTGACGATTATCCGCTAGGCACCTGTACCAGAACCTGTGGGCTTGCCCGCGAAGAGGCCGGTCCAGGAAAAAAATTCAATTAACGGATGAGGTAACAGGCCGTGGCATCCGTGTAATGAGTGGAAGTGCGATTCATTCGTAATCAACACCCACTTACAGGTCAGCGTCCATGAAGTTCACCCCGCGTTGCGTCCCCCTCTGGCTCGGCCTTTCGGTGTTCCCTGTCATCGCCATCGCACCGTTGGCCGGGGCGGCCGAGCAGGTACAGGCGTACACGTTTGCCCAGCCAAGCCAGCCCTTGGCCCAGGCGCTTAATGCCTTCAGCCAAGCCACCGGCCAGAGCGTGGTGTACACCCTCGAGCTTTCTGGCCAGCAGGCACCCGCCCTCAACGGCACCTTCAGCGCAGAGCAGGCGCTGCAGCAATTGCTGGGCACTTCCGGCCTGGCCTGGCGCCGCGTCGATGCCCGCACCTTCACCCTCGAAGCCGTGAGCAGCGACGGGGCACTCAACCTGCAGGCCACCACCGTGACCTCGCAGATGGACGCCTACAGCTATCAGCCCCCGGCCACGGCCTCGATCATGCGTGGCCAGGGCCCGAACCAGGACATCCCCCAGGCCATCAACGTGGTCCCGGCCCAGGTCATTCGCGACCAGGCCCCGCGCAACCTCGATGATGCCTTGACCAACGTCAGCGGCATTACCCAGGGCAACAACTTTGGCGGCACCTCCGACACCGTGATGAAGCGCGGCTTTGGGGACAACCGCGACGGCTCGATCATGCGTGACGGTATGCCCATCGTGCAGGGCCGCAGCCTTAATGCCAGCACCGAGCGGGTCGAAGTGCTCAAGGGCCCGGCCTCGCTGCTGTATGGCATCCAGGACCCAGGCGGGGTCATCAACGTGGTCAGCAAGCGCCCGCAACTGCAGCAGTACAACGCCCTGACGGTGCGTGGCTCGACCTACGGCAGCGGCAAAAATGGCAGCGGCGGTGGGTTCGACAGCACCGGCGCACTCGGCGACAGCAACTTCGCCTACCGCCTGATCGTCGACCACGAAGATGAGGACTACTGGCGTAACTTCGGTGTGCACCGCGAATCGCTGGTGGCGCCGTCGCTGGCCTGGCTGGGCGAGGACACCCAGGTGGTGGTGGCGTACGAGCACCGCGAGTTTCTTTACCCGTTCGACCGCGGCACGGCCTTTGGCAGCAACGGCCACCCCTTGGACATTCCGGCCACGCGTCGCCTGGATGAGCCATTCAACGACATGGAAGGGCGCTCTGACCTGTATCGCCTGGAGGTCGACCACCAATTGGCCGACGATTGGAAGCTGCACTTCGGCTACAGCTTCAACCGCGAGACCTACGACGCCAGCCAGGTCCGCGTGACGGGCGTCAACGAAGCCAAGGGCACGCTGACGCGCAGCATCGACGGCACGCACAACGCCATGAGCCGCGACCAGTTCGCCACCCTGAGCCTTGCGGGCAACGTCGAGCTGGGCGGCCTGCAGCATGACCTGTTGTTCGGCCTCGATCACGAAGACCGCAAGGTGTTTCGTGGCGACCTGATCCGCCAGACGGCGCAGTCTACCTTCAGCTATGAAAACCCGGTCTACGGCCAGGAAGTGGAGGGCAGCAGCGTACGCGCCAGCGACAGCGACCAGACCGACAAACTGCGCACCGACGCGCTGTTCGTGCAGGACGCCCTGCACCTGGATGAGCACTGGATTCTGGTGGCGGGTGCGCGCTTCCAGCAGTTCGACCAATACGCCGGCCGCGGTCGCCCGTTCAAAGCCAATACCGACACTAGCGGCCAGGCCTGGGTGCCGCATGCCGGCATCGTCTACAAGGTCGATGACCAGCTGTCGTTCTATGGCAGCTACAGCGAGTCGTTCAAGCCCAACTCCAGCATTGCGCCGTTGACCGGCGGGGTGGTGCTGGATGCCTCGGTAGCGCCCGAAGAGGGCAAATCGTGGGAGCTGGGGGCCAAGCTCGACATGCCGGGCAGCCTGACCGGCACCTTGGCGCTGTTCGACATCACCAAGCGCAATGTGCTGGTCGCCAACTTCGACACGGGTACCGGCGAGACGGTCTACAGCAATGCTGGCGAGGTCAATTCACGCGGTGTGGAGCTTGACCTGACTGGGCAGCTCAGCGAGCGCTGGAGCCTGATCGGCAGTTATGCCTTTACCGATGCCAAGGTCACCAAAGACCCGGACCTTGAAGGCAACCGCCTGCAGAACGTGGCCAAGCACAGTGGCTCGCTCTCGGCCGTGTATGACTTTGGCCGCGTGTTCGGTGGCGACCGGCTGCGCTTTGGTGCTGGGGCCCGTTATGTGGGCGAGCGTTCGGGCAACTCGACCAACACCTTCGACTTGCCCAGCTATACCGTCGCCGATGCGTTTGCCACGTACGAGACCCAGCTCGATGAACACAACGTGCGCCTGCAGTTGAACGTGAAGAACCTGTTCGACAAGGTTTACTACAGCTCGGCAGTTAACCAGTACTTTGTCGCAGTTGGCGATGCGCGGCAGGTGAGCCTGTCCAGCACCTTCGAGTTCTAAGGGCTGAAGGCTGTGCGATAGTCGCCAGGCGTCGCTCCGAGTGCCTGGCGGAAGCGGTTGCTGAAATGGCTGGCACTGGCAAACCCGCACAGCAACGCCACCTCTCCCAGCGCAAGGTGGCCCAAGCGCAACAATTGGCAAGCACGGTGCAGCCGTCGTGCCAGCAGGTACTGATGTGGCGGCAAGCCGAAACAGGTGCGGAACATGCGCGCGAAGTGGTACTCGGAAAGGTTGCAGCGCAGGGCCAGTTCACCGAGGGTGATGGGCTGGTCCAGGTGCGCCTCGATGTACTCCACCAACTGCCGACGCAGGTTCGGCGCCAAGCCGCCTTTCAGGCGCAGCCCTTGACGTAACCCAACCTGGCTGAGCACTGCGTGGTCGACGATTTCATGCGCCAGGCTGCTGGCCAGCAGGCGCTCGCCGGGCTCGTCCCAGGCCAGGTTGATCAACTGGCGAAAGCGCGCCGACTGTTGCGGGTCATCGAGGAACGTCGCCTCCTGCAGCTGCAATTCCCGCGGCTCACGGTCCAGCAGGCGCACGCAACCCAGGGCGAACTGCGCCTCGCTGACGTACAGGTGCGCCAGGCGGATCGCGCCGTTGACCACCCAGTTCGACTCATGGCCAGCCGGCATGATGCACAGCTTGTTCGGTGCGCCCTTGTCGGCCGGTCGCTGGCGACGGAAGGTGCCGGTGCCATCGGCGATGTAGCACGACAGCGTGTGATGGCTGGGCGCCTGGTAATCGCGGGCATCGTCGCGGTTGCGCCACAGCGCCGCAGCCAAGCCGTCACCCAGGTGCGCGCTCAGCTCCAAGCGGGCGTGGGGCGAGGCGTGCATGGCGTTGAAGACGTGCAGCTGGGAGAGTGGGGTCATGGGCGATTCCTCTGGGGCCATCGTACTGCGCTTGCGTTGCGCTGACAGCTCCCTGGGTTGGAAAAGCGCAAGTTTGTGCAAGCGCAGGGCAGTGGCCAGGGGGAACACTGGGGGCCCTGGCGAGGGCTGCGCCCTCGTTCGCAGGCAAGCCAGCTCCTACAGGTACGGCGCCGTCCTCCTGTAGGAGCTGGCTTGCCTGCGATGGGCCGCAAGGCGGCCCCAGGTTGTATGGTCGAACGCCTGAGGAGGCCCCACCTGTGAACCTGTCCCTGTACCTGCTCACCGTCCTGATCTGGGGCACCACCTGGATCGCCCTGAAACTGCAACTGGGCGTGGTCGCCATCCCGGTGTCCATCGTCTATCGCTTCGCTTTGGCCGGGTTGATCCTGTTCGCCATCCTGCTGCTCACCCGTCGCCTGCAACCCATGAACCGCCGCGGCCACCTGATCTGCCTGGCCCAAGGCCTGTGCCTGTTCTGCGTCAACTTCATGTGCTTCCTCACCGCCAGCCAGTGGATCGCCAGCGGCCTGATCGCCGTGGTGTTCTCCACCGCGACCCTGTGGAACGCACTCAACGCCCGGGTGTTCTTTGGCCAGAAGATCGCTGCCAACGTGCTGGGTGGCGGTGCACTGGGGCTGCTGGGCCTGGGCCTGCTGTTCTGGCCCGAACTGTCCCACCATGCCGCCAGCCGCGAAACCCTGTACGGCCTCGGCCTGGCTTTGCTCGGCACGCTGTGCTTCTCGGCCGGCAACATGCTGTCGAGCATGCAGCAGAAAGCAGGGCTCAAGCCCATGACCACCAATGCCTGGGGCATGGTCTATGGCGCGGCGATGCTGACGGTTTATTGCCTGTTCAACGGCATTCCCTTCGCCATGGAATGGAACACCCGCTACATCGGCTCGCTGATGTACCTGGTGATCCCGGGTTCGGTGATTGGCTTCACCGCCTACCTGACCCTGGTCGGGCGCATGGGCCCCGAGCGGGCAGCCTACTGTACGGTGCTGTTCCCGCTGGTGGCCTTAAACGTGTCGGCGTTTGTCGAAGGGTATCAATGGACGGCGCCGGCGCTGTTGGGGATGACGTTGGTGATGGGGGGGAATGTACTGGTGTTTCGCAAACTCAACGCCACACGCATTGCTACAGCCCCCTTACTCAGGCCGTGATGCTGCAGTATCGGTGGGTGAAATATCACCCGGTACGGATTTCACGATGCGCTGAATGTGACCGTGACGGCCTCTGTATCTTTAGATTCGTTACCGGCGCGTGAGAGGGCGGTATATACAAGGGTATAATCTCCGTATATGGCTTTTCCATCCATGAAGAATGTATCTTTAGGTATTTTACCTGTGATGGGCTGATCCTCTTTCGCGCGAGGCGGTGTCGTCAATGTCACGCTAATATTCTCGGGTCCGGTTATGTTAACCATGCAGTGGTCTCCAATTCTGTTATAAGTGAAAGGTGGGGCTGTAAAATCTAAACTGTCATGGTTGTCGAAGTAGGCGAGGTTGAATGCTGTGGTATCCATCGCCAATGGAGGCGCTTGGATGGGTTTTTTTAAGTCGACGGTGAAAGAGGTTGTGACTGTCCTTTCAGAACCATCTTTTGTTTTTAATACATATTGCAGGGTTTGTTTCTGACTTTTTTTGAATCGATCCGAAGGGAGCTGGAAGTGTAGCGACTCTGGAAGTGGTTTGTCGTAGTGGCGATCAAGGATTGACTGGCCGCTCTCACTGGAGTGAGTAATGTAAAAATAGGAGGGTACCGGCCATTCGTTTGTTTGGGGGATGGTTATATTTAAATACTCTGCCATCTTGGCGGTCGTGATGAGATTCTCTTCAATCCCCGGTATCTCTACAACGTCATCAAATTGAATGTCTCGAAAAATAGGGTTGAAATTTTTCACGTGGGTAGTCCTCAGAATAGCAATGAAGGTGGTGTTCTTCTGCATTGTTAATCTGAGGTGTCGCGGGTGTCACCTAGCAAAAATGATAGGTACGTAGCGTTGGCAATGGGCCAATAAGCGAGTTGTTTCAGATTGCTCGCTTATCGCAAGGGGCGTGGGCAGAGGGCGCGCGCCATTCGCCAGTAGCTTTGCGAACGGCGCGATAAAAACAGTTGAAAACGCTTAGTGCTTCCACACCTGCGGGTTCACCAGATCCCGCGGCCGTTCACCCAGCAGCGCCGCACGCAGGTTGTCCATCGCCCGGTTGGCCATGGCCTCGCGGGTTTCTGCGGTGGCCGAGCCGATGTGCGGCAGGGTCAGGGCGTTGGGCAGTTTGAACAGTGGCGAATCGCTCAGCGGTTCCTTCTCGTACACATCCAGGCCGGCACCGCGAATGGTGCCGTTCTGCAGGGCTTCGATCAGTGCTGCTTCATCGACCACCGGGCCGCGGGCGATGTTGATGAGGAAGGCGCTTGGCTTCATCAGCTTCAGCTCCCGTGCACCGATCAGCTTGCGGGTGGCCTCCGACAACGGCACCACGATGCAGACGAAATCGGCTTCGGCCAGCAGTTGCTCCAGGCTGCGGAACTGCGCCCCCAGCTCTTGCTCCAGTGCAGCCTTGCGGCTGTTGCCGGTATAGATGACCGGCATGTTGAACCCGAACCGGCCGCGGCGGGCAACGGCGGCGCCGATGTTGCCCATGCCGACGATGCCCAAGGTCTTGCCGTGCACATCGCTGCCGAAGTGCGCCGGGCCGACGGTGGCTTGCCACTGGCCGGCCTTGGTCCAGGCATCCAGCTCGGCCGTGCGCCGGGCGCAGCCCATGATCAGCGAGAAGCCCAGGTCTGCGGTGCTTTCGGTGAGTACGTCGGGGGTGTTGGTCAGGGCGATGCCGCGTTCATTGAAGTAGTCGACGTCATAGTTGTCGTAGCCGACCGAGACGCTGGAGACCACTTCAAGCTTGGCCGCGCCTTCGAGTTGCGCACGGCCAAGCTTACGGCCGACGCCGATCAGGCCGTGGGCCTCGGGCAGGGCTTCGTTGAATTGGGCGTTGATGTCGCCGAGCTTGGGGTTCGGCAGGATCACGTTGAAGTCTTGTTGCAGGCGCTCGGCCATGGCCGGGGTGATGCGGCTGAAGGCCAGGACGGTCTTTTTCATCGGCAACTCTCTGCAAGGCTAGGGTGGACTGCCAGGCAGTTGACCGCGTTGCGGTCATTCGCAGCACAAGGCTGCTCCTACAAAGGTCGCTGTAGGAGCAGCCTTGTGCTGCGAATGGAGGGCATCGCCCTCCCATGGTCCTGGCGCTGGAAGCAATGGTTAGCAACCTACCATTGCTCCTCCCCTGAATGCAGCATGTTTCTCAGTTGGCGATCTGCACCTGATGGGTTTTCAGGTCTGCCTCATGCGCTGCCAGAATTTCCGGCAGCGAATTGCGCAGGTACTCGACCCAGGTCTTGATCTTGGCATCCAGGTACTGGCGCGACGGATAGATGGCGTACAGGTTCAGCTCTTGCAGCCGATACTCGGGCAGCACCCGCACCAGGCTGCCGTCACGCAGCCCGTCGATGGCCGAATAGATCGGCAGCACGCCCACGCCCATGCCACTGCGAATCGCGGTTTTCATGGCGTCGGCGGTGTTCACCTGGAACGGCGAGCTGGTGATGTTGACCATTTCCTGGCCTTCCGGGCCGTCGAACAGCCACTTCTCCAGCGGGATCACCGGGCTGACCATGCGCAGGCAGGCGTGCTTGAGCAGGTCGGCAGGCTTGTGTGCGATGCCGTTGCGCACGATGTAGTCGGGCGAGGCGCAGACGATGCTGTAGGTGATCCCCAAACGCTGTGACACGAAGCCCGAGTCCGGCAGCTCGGTGGCCAGCACGATGGACACGTCGTAGCCCTCATCGAGCAGGTCCGGCACGCGGTTGGCCATGGTCAGGTCGAAGGTCACGTCCGGGTGCGATTCACGGTAGCGGGCAATGGCATCGACCACGAAGTGTTGGCCCACCCCGGTCATGGAGTGAACCTTCAATTGCCCAGCCGGGCGGGCATGGGCGTCGCTGGCCTCGGCCTCGGCTTCTTCAACGTAGGTAAGAATCTGTTCGCAGCGCATCAGGTAGCGCTTGCCGGCCTCGGTCAGCGCGATGCGGCGGGTAGTACGGTTGAGCAGCCGAGTTTGCAGATGGGCTTCCAGATTGGAGACCGCCCGCGACACGTTCGCGGTGGTCGTATCCAGTTGCGCCGCAGCAGCCGTGAAGCTGCCAAGCTGGGCTACGCAACTGAAAGCACGCATATTTTGCAGGGTGTCCATGGGTCACTCTCAAGGTAGAGGACAAAATTGTGTCACGAAGTAACGACGAAGTTATTAAAAGATGCCTTCGACCAAAGGCTGATTATCGCGCGTTTGGTAACAAAGATTCGCAGGAATATGCGCTTATCGCCAGTCCTGCCGCCCCCTAGAATTGCCCGGCCCCTCCACCTCTTCCTCGGGAAATCGCAGCTGTGCCGCGTCGCATCATCAGAACGCTTCAAGTGTTCAGTGCCTGTGCCCTTACCCTCACCTTGAGCGGCTGTATCGGAACCTGGGGCATTGCCCCGCAAAGCAAGACATTACACGCCAATACCCTGACCACCGACGCGGCGATACGCGAAGCGGCCACCGACGCGCACTGGCCCGACCAGCAGTGGTGGCAGGCCTATCGCGACCCCCAGCTGAACCGCTGGGTCGCATTGGCCGTCGAGGGCAGCCCGAACCTGGCCATGGCCCTGGCGCGGGTGCGCGAGGCCAAGGCCATGGCCGGTGTGGTCGAGTCGGCAGAAAAGCTGCAAGCCAACGGCCAGGCCACACTCAAGCGCCACAACTGGCCCGAGGATCAGTTCTACGGCCCTGGCGCACTGTCGGGCGCCAATACCTGGGACAACAACGCCGCCATCGGCTTCAGCTATGCCCTCGACCTCTGGGGCCGCGAGCGCAATGCCAGCGAGCAGGCTGTGGACCAGGCGCACATGAGTGTGGCCGAGGCTCGCCAGGCGCAGCTCGAACTCCAGAACAACGTGGTGCGTGCCTATATCCAGCTAAGCCTGCACTTCGCCCAGCGCGATATCGTCAAGGCTGAACTCGAGCAGCAGGAGCAGATCCTGGCCCTGGCCAAGCGTCGGCTGGACGCAGGCATCGGCACCCATTTCGAAGTCAGCCAGGCCGAAGCGCCGCTGCCCGAAACCCATCGTCAGCTCGACAGCCTTGACGAAGAGATCGCCCTGACCCGCAACCAGCTTGCTGCGTTGGCCGGCAAGGGGCCAGGGGAGGGGGCGCAGATCCAGCGCCCGACCCTGACCCTTGGCGCCCCGCTCATGCTGCCATCGGCGCTGCCCGCCGAGCTGGTCGGCCAGCGCCCGGACGTGGTCGCCAGCCGTTGGCAGGTGGCCGCGCAAGCGCGTGGCATCGACGTCGCGCATGCCGGCTTCTTCCCCAATGTCGACCTGGTCGGCAGCCTCGGTTTCATGGCCACCGGCGGCGGCCCGCTGGAGTTTCTCACCGGGCGCAAGTTCAACTACAACGTCGGCCCGGCAATCAGCCTGCCGGTCTTCGACGGCGGCCGCCTGCGCTCGCAACTGGGCGTCGCTTCAGCGGGCTATGACATGGCCGTCGCGCGCTACAACCAGACCGTGGTCGGTGCATTGAAGAACATCTCCGACCAGTTGATCCGCCGCGAGTCGATGAAAGAGCAATCGCACTTTGCCGCCGAATCGGTCGCCGCCGCGCAAAAGACCTACGACATCGCCATGGTCGCCTTCCAGCGCGGCCTGACCGACTACCTCAACGTGCTCAACGCGCAGACCTTGCTGTTCCGTCAGCAGCAGGTACAGCAGCAGGTGCAGGCCGCCCGCCTGATCGCCCATGCCGAGCTGGTCACCGCCCTTGGGGGTGGCCTGCAAGCGGGCAAGGACGTGCCGGAGCAAGAGCGCCAGGCCGCACCGAAAACCCCGGCCACCCTGGCCATTTTCGACAAGCAGCCGGATAACGCCAAATGAGCACCTCAAGCCTGCCCGTGCGCTGGCTGCAGAGCCTGGAGTGGCGCCGGGGCTTCTTTGCCTGGGCGCGCACCGATGGCGTGACTTGGGTCTACATCTTCAAGGTGCTGGCCGCCGCCTTCATCACCCTGTGGCTGGCCATGCGCCTGGAACTGCCGCAGCCGCGCACGGCAATGATCACCGTGTTCATCGTCATGCAGCCGCAAAGCGGCCACGTGTTCGCCAAGAGTTTCTACCGGGTGCTCGGCACCCTGGCAGGCTCGGCGATGATGGTCGCGCTGATCGCCATTTTCCCGCAAAACACCGAGCTGTTCCTGCCCAGCCTGGCCCTGTGGGTCGGCCTGTGTTCGGCTGGCGCGATGCGCTACCGCACCTTCCGCGCCTATGGCTTCGTGCTGGCCGGCTACACCGCGGCGATGATCGGCTTGCCGGTACTGGAGCACCCCGACCAAGCCTTTATGGCGGCCGTGTGGCGGGTGCTGGAAATCGCCCTGGGGATTCTCGTTTCAACGTTCGTCAGCGCCGCGATCCTGCCGCAGTCGGCCAGCGCGGCCATGCGTAACGCCCTCTACCAGCGCTTCGGTGTGTTCGCTGGCGTCGTAGTCGAAGCTTTGCGTGGTGACAGCCAGCGCGACCGCTTTGAAAGCAGCAACGTGCGCTTCATCGCCGAGGCTGTTGGCCTGGAAAGCCTGCGTAATGTCACCGCCTTCGAAGACCCGCACATGCGCAGGCGCAGTGGCCGGTTGGTGCGCATGAACAGCGAGTTCATGGCCATCACCACGCGCTTCAATGCCCTGCACCGGCTGCTCGAACGCCTGCGCGCCCGTGGCCCGCTGCAGATCGTCAGCGCCATCGAGCCGGGCCTGGACACCTTGGTCGAACTGCTTCAGCCCTACGTGGGCCGCGCCTTGACCGATTCGGACGCGCTGCGTCTGACGCTTGAGCTGGCCGCCTACAAGGAGGGCCTGCAAGCCCAGGTGCGTGGCTTGCGCGCCGAGTACCAGCAAACCAACCCCAGCGACTCCGACCTGCTCGACTTCCACACCGCCTTCGAGCTGCTGTATCGCTTTGTCGACGAGATGTTCAGCTACGCCGAGACCCATGCCTCGCTGGCCGTGCACAAGCACGAGCGCGAGCAGTGGGACGAGCCCTATGTGGCGCAGACCAGCTGGCTGGTGTCGTTGGCTGCTGGCGTGCGCGCCTCGGCGGTGCTGTTGCTGCTGGGCAGTTACTGGTTGCTCAGCGACTGGCCCAGCGGCGCCATGATGACGCTGATCGCCACGGTCACGGTGGGCTTGTCGGCGGCCTCGCCCAACCCCAAGCGCATGTCGTTCCAGATGGCCTGCGGCACGGCGATCGGGGCCTTCGTCGGGTTCTTCGAAACCTTCTTCGTGTTCCCCTGGATCGACGGATTCCCGCTGCTGTGCATGGTCCTGGCACCGGTCTTCGTGCTGGGGGCATTCCTGTCTTCGCGGCCCGCGTATGCCGGTTACGGCATCGGTTTGCTGGTGTTTTTCGCCATCGGTTCGGTGCCCAACAACCTGACCGTCTACGACCCTTACACCTTCATCAACGACTACATCGGCATGGTCATCGGCATGTTCGTCTGCGCCGCGGCCGGGGCGATCATCCTGCCGCCCAACAGCCGCTGGCTGTGGAGCCGGCTGGAGCAGGAACTGCGTGAACAGGTGCTGTTCGCCATCAGTGGCCGCTTGCGCGGCTTGGGTTCGGCCTTCGAGAGCCGCACCCGTGACCTGCTGCACCAAGCCTATGGCCTGGCTGCCGGCAAGCCGAAGGTGCAGAGCGAGCTGATGGGCTGGATGTTCACCGTGCTGGAAATCGGCCACGCCATCATCGAGCTGCGCAAGGAACAGGCCCGCGCCCCGATCCACCCGGCCTACGCCGAGTCGCAGCCATGGCGCCAGGCCATCCGCGTCATGGGCCGCGCCCTGGCGCGTTTGTTCCTGCAGCCCAGCGCCAGCAACCACGAGCGCGCACTGGTGGCGGTGGACCATGCCATCAGCCGCGTGCAGGCCACCGACGAACCCTTCGCCCGGCACTTCGACACCTCTGTGCTGCGCCGCGCGCAAAGCTACTTGCACTTCATCCGTTCTTCCCTACTGGACCCACAGTCGCCGCTGGCACCGGCGAAAGGACTGCACCATGCCCCGTGAAATCATGCCTCGTGAAATCGCCTTCCATGGCGTGTACATGCCCACCATGACCTTGATGTTCCTGTTCGCCCTGGGCCTGGCCTGGGGCCTGGACCGCTTCATCGCCAGCCATGACGGCTACCGCTTTTTCTGGCACCCGGCGCTGCTGCGCCTGAGCCTGTTCGTCTGCCTTTTCGGCGCCCTCGCGCTGTCTGTCTACTGGTGAGAAACCTTCGATGAAAAAGTTCTTCAGCCTGATCGCCACCCTGCTGGTGCTGGTGGCCGCCGTGGCGATCGGCCGCCAGTTGTGGCTGCACTACATGACCACGCCCTGGACCCGCGACGGGCGTGTGCGTGCCGACATCATCAACGTCGCTGCCGACGTGCCCGGCTACGTGGTGGGTGTACCGGTCAAGGACAACCAGCGGGTGAAGAAGGGCGACCTGTTGATCCAGATCGACCCTGAGCACTACCAAATGGCCGTCGACCAGGCCAAGGCGCTGGTTGCCTCGCGCAAGGCCACCTGGGAAATGCGCAAGGTCAACGCCAAGCGCCGCGCCGACATGGACAACCTGGTGATCTCCAAAGAAAACCGCGACGACGCCAGCAACATCGCCAACTCGGCCCAGGCGGATTATCAACAGGCCCTGGCCGAACTGGCGGCCGCAGAGCTGAACCTCAAGCGCACGCACATCGTGGCCACGGTAGACGGTTATGTGACCAACCTGAACATCCACAAGGGCGACTATGCGCGCACCGGTGAGCCGGTGATGGCTGTGGTCGACGAGAACTCGTTTTGGGTTTATGGCTTCTTCGAAGAGACCAAGCTGCCGCACGTGAAGGTGGGTGACCAGGCCGAGCTGCAGATGATGAGCGGCGAGCGCATCAAAGGCCACGTAGAGAGCATTGCCCGCGGTATTTATGACCGCGACAACCCCCAGAGCCGCGAGCTGATCGCCGATGTGAACCCGACCTTCAACTGGGTGCGGTTGGCGCAGCGTGTGCCGGTGCGGATCCACATCGATGAAGTGCCGGAAGGGTTTTTGCTGGCGGCGGGGACGACGTGTACGGTGGTGGTGAAGCCTCGCGAGGAATGAATCCCGGTAGCGGCGCTCAGTCACACGCCAGTGAGAGCCGCACTAGGTGTTCAGTGAAGATTTAAATCTGTGTGTTGCCGCGCCTGCCTCTCGCAGTAACGCGTCCCAATCATCAGGAGGGTGGCCGGTGAGCAGCATCTTCTGGAAGACTTTGTAAGCATCGTCAGTGCGCTCGTAGGCCCGCTTGCTCGTCTCGTCATTTACCCATGCCAGCACGATTATCCTGCTGGGGGTGTGGTAGCGAAAGAACAGCCGGTATTGCTGAAAGAACTTCGCTCGAAACCAGTGCTTGTGGTCGCCTCCTAGCGCTGAACCTTGACGGTACTCAGGCTTGGTCGGGTCTTGCGGGATGACGTCAAACGCCAATCGTTTGATCGCGGCCAGCCGCTTGTACGCGTTCTTTTTCGTGTAGCCGATCGGGTCTTTCTGCAACTGTGCCGCGACTTGCTCACTGAGCGCGTCCAGTTCGGCTAAGAACAGCGGGTGAGCAAATACAGTCCATCCATGAATAGTTAAAGGCTTCCTCGCATCACTCATTCATCTTCCGCCGATAGAGGTTGATCCAGGTCGATCTCGGCGTCGCCCACGAGGCTGTCGAGGCGAGCGATGAGGTCAGCATCGACAACTTGCAGACGTTGCGGATGGGTGGCGATATCGTGGGCCAGAAAATTCAGGAACTGGCCTAGCACAGGGTCGTCTTCGGTTGCCTCTGCGCGGGTGAGTATCACCTCCCCGTCGGGTTGAATCGAGTAATGGATCTTGTCACGCTTTTTCAAACCCAGCGCGCGACGCACTGTTTCCGGTACGGTTGTCTGGTAACGATCGGTCAGGGTGGATTCAACTTCGAAGGTGGCGGCCATGGCCATATCCTTTGCATTGCAACAATGAATGCAAGGTAATGCGATTGCATTACGCGGTCAATGCAGTGCATTGGGGAGCTGATGAATGGTTCAGGCCGCGCCCACCAATACCGGCACTTCTACCCGGTCAATCACCTTCGCGCTGATCGAAGGATCCAGCAATCGCCCCAATCGTGACAGGTGGCGATGACCCATGATGATCAGTTCGCAACGCAGATCTTGCGCCTTGCTGACGATGGCCTCGACCGGCTGCCCGGCCACCATGCAGCCCTGGCTGGTGAAGCCGGCGTCCTGCAGCTCGCGCACGGCCTTGGCTACCGCGTGGTCGGCATGCTGTTGCTCCTCGCAGGCAGCGGGGTATTCCTCCAGTTCTTCGGCGGTGTAGGGCGCGGGTTGCTCGTGCACGGCGAAGGTGCTGTCGATGGCCAGCAGCACATGCAGCTCGTGTTCGGCGGGGCGGCAGTAGCGGCGGGCGAGGGTGAGCAGGGCAGCGGATGCGGGGGAGGCGTCGATGGCGATGAGGACCGGGGTGGGCATGGGAATCCTTGTAGAAGCTAAATGATGTGCTGGCTGTACCGGCCTTTTCGCGGGGCAAGCCCGCTCCCACAGGTACCGCAAAAACATCGGGCATTGCGGGGTACCTGTGGGAGTGGGCTTGCCCCGCGAAGAGGCCGGTACAGCCACTGCATCACTTATGGCCCAACCAACGCCCAGAATAAATGCCCCACCACGCACGACCTTATTGCGTCAGACGCAATCCTCCAACCTGCTACCATCGCCGTTCCCACAATCGCCACGGAAAACGGCCATGCAACTCCCGGACATGAACCTGCTCGTCGCCCTCGACGCCTTGCTTGACGAAGGCAGTGTGGTGGGCGCCGCGCAGCGCATGAACCTGAGCCCGGCCGCCATGAGCCGGACCCTGGGGCGCATTCGCGATGCCTTGGGCGACCCGATCCTGGTGCGCGCCGGCCGTGGCTTGGTGCCGACACCCCGTGCGCTGGCGCTGCGCGAGCAGGTGCATGGGCTGGTGGAGCAGGCCGGGCAGGTGTTCCGCAGCCGTGACGATGTCGACCTGGTCAACCTGGACCGGGCCTTCAACATCCGCACCAACGACCTGTTCATCGCCCTGTACGGCGCCCAGCTGTTGCGCATGATGCTGGCCCAGGCACCGCGTACGGTGCTGCGTTTCGTGCCCGAGGGCAGTGGCGACGATGATGCGGTGCTGCGCAACGGGCATATCGACTTGATCATCAGCTCGGCCGTCGAGCTGGGCCCGGAAATCAAGGTGCAGAGCCTGTTCAACACCTACTTCGTAGGCTTGGCGCGCGAGGGCCACCCGATCTTCGATGCCGAGATTACCCCTGAGCGGTTCGCCGCCTACCCGCAGATCAGCGTGTCGCGCCGGGGCAGAGCCAACGGGCCGATCGATGTGGCATTGGCCAACCACAAGGTCGAACGGCGGGTGGCGCTGATCACCACGAGCTTCCACTCGGCGATGTTTTCGCTGCCGGATTCGGACCTGATCCTGCCGATACCGGCCAACATCCTCAACAGTGTGCAGCGCTTGAAACTGCCCCTGCGCTCATTCGAGATCCCGGTGCCACTGGAGAAGGTCAACGTGATGCAGGCCTGGCACCCGCGGTTCGACAATGACCCGGCCCACCGCTGGCTGCGCCAAACGTTGAAGGTGTGCGGCAGCATCGACCCGTAACAGAGTCCGATTGCGTCTGGCGCAATATAAACCTGCCAACAAGTCAGTTTTCGTAAGCATTCGACCTTCTTAGACTTGCTCCAGCCCTGAAATTGTTGCTGGAGATGTATTCCCATGAGTTCCCTGACCGCGCCTTCTGCTGCGCTGGCTGCCGCCCCCGCGCCGGCCGCCCCCGTGCAGACGGCATTCGGCCTGCAGGTGGTGGTGGGGTTGTTTGGGGTGTTGCTGGCAGTACTCTGCGCTGGCCTCAACGAGGCGGTGACCAAGATTTCGCTGGCCGATATCCGCGGCGCCATGGGCATCGGGGCCGACGAAGGCGCCTGGCTGCTGGCCGCGTACAGCGCGGCTTCGGTGTCGGCGATGGCCTTTGCACCCTGGCTTGCCACGACCTTTTCCCTGCGCCGCTTCACCTTGTCTGCCATTGGCGTGTTCGCCGTGCTGGGCCTGCTGCAACCGTTCGCCCCCAACCTGCACAGCCTGATGCTGCTGCGGGTGCTGCAAGGCTTTGCCTCGGGCGCCTTGCCGCCGATGCTGATGAGCGTAGCGCTGCGTTTTCTGCCACCGGGCATCAAAGTGTATGGCCTGGCCTGCTATGCCCTGACCGCCACTTTCGGGCCGAACCTCGGCACACCGCTGGCGGGCCTGTGGACCGAGTACGTCGGCTGGCAGTGGGCTTTCTGGCAGATCATCCTGCCGTCGCTGCTGGCGATGTTCTGTGTCGGCTGGGGCCTGCCCCAGGACCCGTTGCGCCTGGAGCGCTTCAAACAGTTCGACTGGCGTGGCGTGCTGCTGGGCCTGCCTGCCATCAGTTGCATCGTCCTCGGCCTGTCGCTGGGTGACCGCTGGGGCTGGTTCGACTCGCCGCTGATCTGCTGGTTGCTGGGCGGCGGCCTGCTGTTGCTGGTGCTGTTCCTGTACAACGAGTGGTCCGAACCGCTGCCGTTTTTCCAGTTGCGCATGCTCTCGCGGCGCAACCTTAGCTTCGCCCTGGTGACCCTGGCCGGTGTGCTGATCGTGCTCTCCGGGGTGAGCAGCATTCCGTCGGCGTACCTGGCGCAGATCCAGGGCTACCGGCCGGCGCAGACCAGCCCGTTGATGATGCTGGTGGCCATGCCGCAACTCATCGCCCTGCCGCTGACCGCAGCGCTGTGCAACATCCGCGCGGTGGACTGCCGCTGGGTACTGGCGATGGGGCTCGGCATGCTGGCGCTGTCGTGCGTGGGCAGTAGCCTGCTGACCTCCGAGTGGATACGCGGCGACTTCTACCCGTTTTACCTGTTGCAGGTGTTCGGCCAGCCGATGGCCGTGCTGCCGCTGCTGATGCTCTCCACCAACGGCATGACCCCGCAGGAGGGCCCGTTCGCCTCGGCCTGGTTCAACACGGTCAAGGGGCTGTCGGCGGTGATTGCCGGCGGCTTGCTGGATGTCTTGGGCACTGTGCGCCGGCATTTCCATTCCAACCACCTGGTCGACAGCCTGGGCAATGCGCCGCTGATCGATGACAGCGTCGCCGGCCTTGCCCGGCGCATTCATGAACAGGCCCAGGTACTGACCTCGGCCGACCAGTACCTGGTGATGGCGTGCATCGCCGTCGCGTTGATCTGCCTGATTCCCTTTGTGCCTACCCGGATCTTCCCGCCGCGTGCGGTGGCTTGAGCCCGTGACTGAATTCGAGACTTAGAAATGACCAACAACCGCAAGACACTTTTCATCGGCTCGGTGCTCGCCGTGGCCGTGCTGGCCGGTATCGTCGGGCCTTGGATGCTGGGCAGCGATCACCGCCAGCGCACCAACGACGCCTATGTGATCGCCGATTACACCGTGGTCGCGCCCAAGGTCGCAGGCTTTATCAAAGAGGTACTGGTCGAGGACAACCAGCAAGTCACGGCAGGCCAGTTGCTCGCGACCCTCGATGCCCGCGACTACCAAGCCGCGCTCGACGCAGCCCAGGCGCAATTGCTGGTGGCCAAGGCGCAGAGTGCCGATGCCCGCGCCACGCTGGAGCGCCAAGCCGCCTTGATCGCCCAGGCCGAAGCCGCCGTGAAAGCCGCCCAGGCCGAAGCGGCGTTTGCCGATCATGAAGTCAACCGCTACAGCCGCCTGGCCGAGCAAGGTGCCGGCACTGTGCAGAACGCCCAGCAGGCGCGCAGCGGGGTCGACCAGGCCCGTGCGCGCCTGGCCAATACCCAGGCGGCGTTGGTGGCCGCACGCAAGCAGGTGGACATCCTCAGCGCCCAGGTGGCCAGCGCCGATGGCCAGCTCAAACGGGCCGAAGCGGGGCTGGAGAAAGCCCAGCTCGACCTGTCCTACACGCGCATCATCGCACCGGTGGACGGCATGGTCGGCGAGCGCGCCTTGCGTGTCGGCGCCTATGTCAATCCGGGGGCTCGGCTGTTGTCGGTGGTGCCGTTGCAGCAGGCCTATGTGGTCGGCAACTTCCAGGAAACCCAGCTGACCCATGTGCAGCCCGGCCAACCAGTCAGCATCAGTGTCGATACCTTCTCGGGCGAGCAACTGCATGGCCATGTCGAGAGCATCGCGCCGGCCACCGGTGTGACCTTCGCGGCGGTCAAGCCGGACAATGCCACCGGTAACTTCACCAAGGTGGTGCAGCGCATCCCCGTAAAGATCGTGTTCGATGACGGCCAGCCGCTGCTTGCACGGCTGCGCGTGGGCATGTCGGTGGAAGCCACCATCGATACCCGCGGCGACAAAATCGAAGGCAAAGAGGTGAGCGCGCGATGAAACCGGCCTTTCGCTTGAGCCCGGTGTTGCTGGCGTTGCTGATGGCCGGCTGTACCCTCGGGCCAGATTTCAAACGCCCGGACAGCCAGGCCCCGCAACAGTGGGCTGGGTTGCAAGGCGAGGCTGCGGCCAGTCAGCCGCAGGCCGAACCCCTGGAACTGCGCTGGTGGGAAAGCTTCCACGATGCCCGGCTCAGCGCGTTGATCCAGCGGGTCGCCGAACGCAACCTGGACTTGCAGATGGCCAGTGCGCGGTTGCTGCAAAGCCGTGCCTTGCGCAGTACGGTAGCAGCGGATGAAGCGCCCTCGGTCGATGTGAACGCAGGCTACAGCCGTGCTCGCAACAGCGCCGAAGGGCTGAGTGACCCCTCGGGCCACGCGGGCAAATCGGCATTCAACCTGTGGCAGGGTGACTTGGTCGCGGGGTGGGAGCTGGACCTCTGGGGCCGAGTACGCCGGCAAGTGGAGGCTGCCGATGCGACGGTGGAAGTGGCCGAGAACGACCGCCGTGGCGTGTTGTTGGCGCTGTTGTCGGAAACCGCCGGCAACTACATTCAGCTGCGTGCGGTGCAGCACACCCTGGACGTCACCCGTGACAACCTGAAGGTGGCGCAGCACAGCCTGAAGTTGTCCGAGAATCGCCAGGCCGAAGGGGTCGCCACCCGCCTCGACGTGGCCCAGGCCAGTGCCCAGGTCGCCTCCATCGAAGCCCGCCTGCCCAGCCTTGAGGCCAAGCGCGACGACCTGATCAATGCCCTCAGCCTGCTCGCGGCGGAGCCACCTCGCAGCCTTCAGGCACAGTTGCTCGAAGGGGGGGAACTGCCCGCGCCCCAGCAGCAGTTCGCCATTGGCCTGCCGTCGGAGTTGGCCGAGCGCCGCCCGGACATTCGCCAGGCCGAGGCGCGCCTGCATGCGGCCACCGCCAGTATCGGCGTGGCCAAGGCCGACTTCTACCCGAGCATTCGGCTGTCGGGCAGCCTGGGTTTCCAGGCCATGCAGCTGTCTGACGTCGGCGGCTGGGACTCGCGCCGCTTCGCTTTTGGCCCGCAACTGTCACTGCCGATTTTTGAAGGTGGGCGGCTCAAAGGCACGCTGGAACTGCGTGAGGCGCAGCAGCAGGAAGCCGCGCTCAACTACCGCAAGGTGGTGCTCGGTGCCTGGCATGAAATCGACGATGTGCTGCGCCTTTATAACGCCAGCCAATTGCGTCGCGATCATTTGGCCGAGGCGGTGCGGCAGAACCGTATCGCCTTGGAGACTGCCCAGCGCCAGTATGTGGAAGGGGCGGTGGACTTTCTCAATGTGCTGACCGTGCAAGGTGCGTTGCTGGCCAGTGAAGAGCAGTGGATCGACAGCTCGGCGGCGGTTTCCCAGGCGTTGGTGGGGCTGTACAAGGCGCTGGGAGGGGGGTGGCAGGCGTTTGATACACAGCCTGCGAACAAGGTTTGATAGGTGTTGTGGCTGTACCGGCCTCTTCGCGGGTAAACCCGCTCCCACAGGTACCGTACAGATTTTGAGCACTGTGCAGTACCTGTAGGAGCGGGTTTACCCGCGAAGAGGCCAGTACTGCCAAGCATCAATCAAAGCGGCCGCAGCAACCCAAACCGCTTGCGCAACACCCAGTCCAGCAAGCGCCGCGGCAACAGCCTGGCAATCAGCGGCAACGCCGTGCTGCCATTACCCAGCCTGACCACCGCAGGCACCGCCGTTTTGCGCGTAGCGGCCAACACCCCTTGGGCAAACACCGCCGCTGGCGTCGGCCGGTCCTGCGATGCCCGCGCCCGTGCCTGGACATATTCGCGCAGTGGCCACCACGGCGAATCCACAGCCAACACCTGATCGGCCTGGCGCTGGGCATTGCTGGCGAACTGCGAAGCGATCGCCCCCGGCTGCACTTCCATCAGCCGAATGCCAAACGGCGCCAGCTCCAGGCGTAGTGCATCGCTCAGGGCGTTGACGGCAGCCTTCGACGCGCAGTAGGCCCCAGCGAACGGCGTGACCAGCACCCCAGAAACGCTGCCGATATTCACCACCAGCCCACGCGCGCGGCGCAGCAGCGGGAACAACGCGCGGGTCACGCCGACCACGGCGAAAACGTTGGTTTCGAATTGCTGGCGCATGGCGTCCACACCCCCGTCGAGCAATGGGCCCATGGCACCGTAGCCGGCGTTGTTGATCAGCATGTCGAGGCGCCCGTGGCTTGCCTCCAGCTCCTCGGCCAGTTGGGTCAGGGCTTGGCCATCATTGACGTCCAGTTGCCGGGCGGTGAAACCAGCGGCGGCTAAATGCGCGACGTCCTCAGGTTTGCGGGCGGTGGCCCAGACTTCATGGCCGGCATCGCGGAAGGCGTCGGCCAGGGCGCGGCCGATGCCGCTGGAACAACCGGTGATCAGGACGGTGGGCATGGGAGATGGCCTTGAGTCGGGTAAGTTTGTGTTGCCTGTAGTGGCCTCTTCGCGGGCAAGCCCGCTCCCACAGGTACTGCACAGCGCTCAAAATCTGGGCGGTACCTGTGGGAGCGGGCTTGCCCGCGAAAGGGCCCGACCAGGCGACAGATCAATTGGCAAATGTACCCTGCAGATGCTCAGCCCGAAACTCCAGCGTCTGCGGCCGATAGCCAGAGCGCAGTGGCGGCAAGGGCAGGCAATCCTTCCACTCGGCACCGGGCTGCAGCTCACCTGGCCCCCGGTAACGCGGCGCGCTGTAAGTGTTTTCGGCCAGGTTGACAGTATCCCCCGGCGCATACGCCCCCACCCGCCAACGCAGTTCGGTCAGCGGAGCCTTGTTGCCGTTCTTCATGTGAACCTGCAGCGCCCGGTCGGCGGGGCATTGGTCCGGGGCATAGTTCAGGCGCAAGTCCAGGCGTGCCAGTTGCGCGGCTTCGCGGCTGTCTTGCCAGGCCACGAACAGGGCGACCAGGCCGATGCCGCAGACGGCGGCCAGGGATATCGGCAACGCCTTCGCTGGGTAACGCAGCAGCAGTACCAGCCAGGTGAGAATTAGCACGGCGCCGATGATCATGGAGACAACCTTGATTGCACTGATCTGGCCATCCTAGCATTTCTGCCAGTACCGCCGTAGCCGCCCTCACCCTAATCTGAAAGCGCGTTAAAACTGGCTGCCTTCGTTGGCATCTGTGTGACAGGCAGCTTGTTACCACTCATTAAAATCATCAGCTTTCGGAGTCAATCATGAGCGTACTTAATACCCAAACCGGCAACGCATCTGGTGCGATGACTGCCACCCTGCCAACAGGCGAGCAATTCATTGCTCAAGACGTCTGGTTCGACCCGCTCGGCGGTGTGCTGGGTATCCGCAACCCCGCGCAGGGCGTTGAAGAATTCATCTACATTGGCTTCCCGTTGGACATCAAGGATGGCGATCATACCCTCGGTGAGGGCGGCACATCGGCCTACTTGGGGAGTGACGTATCAGGCCCTGCGCACAGTGGCGTGATACAAAGCCTGGTATGGAACCGGGAGGAGTGTGGGGTCGCGGGTAAGTTTGATTTCAAAGGCAAAGATGAATATGCGCGTGACTTTCAAGTCTCAAAGGGTGTGTTTGATATTGCCTATGAAAAGCCCGCCTCTGCGCTGCAGCGCAACACCGCAAGTGCTGCCTCTGCGGTCATCGTTCCCGCACTGAAAAATAATACCAAGTTCAACGCTAATGAACAGGGTTACAACGGTGACCGTGAGCGCCCGACGTTTGTCGCGGTCAAGCAGTCCATTGGCCTTGAGGGCGGCTTGCTGGCCCTGGGGGCGGTGTTCCTTCTGGAGTACGATCAAAACAACCAACCTTCGGTCAAGCGCGCCTTTGCCAGCGTTAATCACGGCTTGATTATGGCTGACGATTACGCCATTACCCAGTTGGCGTGGGCGCCAGGTAGAGCCTTGTCCTTCGCCTTCACGCTTGCATTCCACTACAACGCTCAGCCTTTCACATTTCAGGAAGGCCATGTCGACCTGAAGCTGTAAAACAGCAAAACGGTCATCCAAAAGCCCCACCTCTTTGCAAGAGGCGGGGCTGGCTTCGCATTACGGTGCGAGGGTCTTCAGGAAACGCACGCTGAACCGGAAGAAAATGGCACTGCGCAGGTGTTTTGGGACTGGGTAAAGGGGTGTTCCACCTAGCATTTTTGCCAGTTGCGCGTTAGTGGCAAAGGCCTAGAGTACAGCAGTGTTTGTGATGTTGAGCCTAATTTTTATTAATCCGCGTGAGGCGTCATGAGGAGCGGTGGCTATGGATTTAAATACCTTTGCAAACGCAAAAGCTAAAGCGAACCTAGTGAAACTTGAACCGCTTCCGAGAAGTGAGCGCGGCCGGATAAATGCTTATTTTAATGGTAGGTTGGCAGCGTTTACTGGTCAATTTTATTGGGGTTATCAGGATATCAATAATGACAGGGTACTTGCCGGTGACGTGGTGTTGGAGTCAGGTCGTAAAGATATATTTGCTATAAATTTTCCACTGGACCTTGAAGGACCTGACCACGCTATTGGCGAGTACGATAGTGGGCTGCCATGGGTTTATCTGATGTCGACCTCTGTGTCAACTACGGGTAGGATCTGGTCGTTTAAGTGGGAGCGGGAAATAATAATTCAGGGTGCTTTTGAATGCCAGCTCGAGGGTTTCGAATCGATCGCTGTGACAGGTGGAACTTTTTACATGAATTGTCCGACCCTCTAACGTTTATCCACGTAGTGTGAAGAACGGTGCTGAGTACGTAGCGCCTCACGCGTTAGTTCAATGTGAGGCGCTACGTTCGTTTACTGCGCGATGGTTTTCACCGAAACCCCACGCTCGACCGGCGTGGAAGTGCGCCCATACACATCTTCGAAGCGCTCGATGTCATCTTCGCCCAGGTAGCTGCCGGACTGCACTTCGATGATCTCCAGCGGGATCTTGCCCGGGTTGCGCAGGCGGTGCACCGAGGCGATCGGGATGTAGGTCGACTGGTTCTCGGTGAGCAGGAACACGTTTTCGTCGCAGGTCACCTCGGCGGTGCCGGACACCACGATCCAGTGCTCGGCGCGGTGGTGGTGCATCTGCAGCGACAGGCTGGCGCCTGGCTTGACAGTGATGTGCTTGACCTGGAAGCGGCCGCCCATGTCCACCGAATCGTACGAGCCCCATGGGCGGTACACTTCCAGGTGGTTCTGGGTCTCGCTGCGGCCTTGCTCGTCGAGGGTCTTGACCATCTGCTTGACGCCTTGGACCTTGTCCTTGTGGGCAATCATCATGGCGTCCTTGGTCTCGACCACGACGATGTTCTCAAGGCCGATCACCGACACCAGCTTGCCGTTGCCGTGGATCATGCAATTGCGGCTGTCCTGCACCACCACATCGCCCTTGGTGACGTTGCCGTTGTCGTCCTTCTCGTGCACATCCCACAGCGACGACCAGCAGCCCACGTCGCTCCAGCCGGCCGACATCGGCACCACGCAGGCGCGTTGGGTCTTTTCCATCACCGCGTAGTCGATGGAATTGTCCGGGCAGCAGGCGAAGGTGGCTTCGTCGATGTTCAGCACATCGCCGTCTGCCTGACTGCGCTCCAGGGCCAGCACGCAGGTGTCATAGATGTCGGCGTCGTGTTTTTTCAGCTCTTCGAGGAAGCGGCTGGCGCGGAACAGGAACATGCCGCTGTTCCAGAAGTAGCCCCCGGCCTTGACGAACTCGGCGGCGCGTTTCTCGTCGGGTTTTTCAACGAATTGCGCCACCCGCGCCACACCTTCGGGCAGCAGTGCGTCCTGGCTGGAGCGGATGTAGCCATAGCCGGTCTCGGGTTTGGTCGCCGGCACGCCGAACAGCACCATCTCGCCACGCTCGGCGGCCACGGTGGCCAGGGCCAGGGCGCGCTGCAGGGCTTTCTGATCGTCGATCACGTGGTCGGCGGGCAGCACCAGCATCAGGTCGTCGCGGCCTTCGCTGACCAGTTTCATCGCGGTCATCGCAACGGCAGGGGCGGTGTTGCGGCCAAACGGTTCCATCAGGATGCCCTGGGTTTTCAGCTTCAGTGCCGAGAGCTGTTCCTGAACGATGAACGTGTGGTCCTTGTTGCAGACCACGATCGGCGCGTCCATACCTTCGAACACCAGGCGCTGGAGGGTTTGCTGGAACAGCGTGTGCTCACCGGTCAGGGCCAGGAACTGCTTGGGGAACTGCTTGCGCGACAGAGGCCACAGACGCGAACCGCTACCACCAGAAAGAATTACCGGGATCATGATGTTTCTCCAATAAGGTCGTTAATGAGGCAGGGGATCAGTTAGTGGACACTGGGCGGGTAACCCAGACCGGCGACAGGCTGCTGCCGGAACCGGTGACGTACAGCACGGCGGCTTCGCCGCGCTCCAGGGCGACGGGTTTGACGTCGCTGACTTTCTTGTCGCCGGCATACAGGGCGAGGTTGACCTTGACCGGGTTGATCTCACGCTCGCCACGGCCTTTGGCGGCGACCGGCGTGACTACTTCGGTCTTGCCATCGGCGGTCTTCAGGGTCAGCGACTGGTCGCTGAGGTTCTGTACGCGTACCAGGGCTTTCTGCTTGTTCTTGAACGGTGGCTCTTCGATCAGTTGCGGGTTGCCGCTGCTGCTGTTGACCAGGGTGTAGTACTTGTCGGAGGCCAGCTTGACCGGCACGCTCTTGCCGCCCACCTGGGCGGTGTAGTCACCGCCTGGGAGGAAGCTGAAATCGCTGCTGGCCTGGGCGCCGACCTGCTTGATCTGGGTGTTGCCGACCGAGGCGGCGGCAGGTGCGTTGGCGGCGTTGTACAGGCGCACGAAGGTTGAACCTTTCGGTGCAGTCGGGCCGTACAACGCGGCGTCGGCACCGGCGAAGGCCTGCATCGAAGCAAGGGACAGGCCTGCTGCGAGGGTGAGGGCTTTGGCAATGGAAGTCTTGGTAGTCATGTGCATTTCCTCTCTTTCGATCAGTGGTTCGTCCGGGTGGACGACAGGGCCAGGTTTTCTTCGGATTTACGGGAGTTCTTCAGCTGGGCGATCCACTGCGGATCGAAGCTGCTGAGGTCGTTTTTCATGGGCAGATAACGTTCGGGGAATTCCCACACCACCACTTGTGGCGCGGCATTTTTGAAGGCATCGCTTTGCAGGTACTTGAGCATCGGCAACAGTGGGCCGTGGCCGTCTTCGGCGTAGTTGGCGACGTCGCTGCGCAAGGCTTGCTGCAAGGCGCCGAGGAAGTTCCAGTGCGGGTTGGCGCTGTAGCTGGTGCCGACCAGTGCGACCGGGATCTGGCTGTCGGCGAACAGCGCGTCGCCCGCATCGCCAGCGGCTTCGGCTGGGCGCGTGGTGCGTTGCTGCAGGTTGTCCGGGCTCGGCAGCAGGTTGCTGAACAGCGGGTCGAGTGGCAGGAAGTTGGTCAGGTCGCCTTTGTAGGGCGCCGTATTACCGGCTTCGGTGATGAAGGTTTGCGGGTCGCCATTGAGCAGGCTCTGGCGGCTGACCGCTTCGGCCAAGGCTTGCGCGGCGACTTCCGCGCCCATCGGCGTCCAGTGCGTGTCGGTACGCAGGAACACCTGGCCGCGGGCCTTGGCCTGCTCCATGGGCGCCATCAGGTCTGGGGCGAACACGTTGGCCTGGCGGGCTTGGGCATGGAAGCGGTTGTACAGGTCGTCGTGCAGGCTGGCGGGCAGCTCCTTGCCGACGTATTCGGAATAGACCCGCGCCTTGGCCGGCACGATTGCCAGCACCAGCTGGCTGCCGTGTTGTTGCAGGGTGTCGCGCACGCCACGGATCAGCGCCAGGTTTTCCTGCATCAGTTGCTCGGCACCGGCGGTGGGTTTGAACTCTTCATCGCTGAACAGCCACTGGTCACGACCCAGCACCACGCCCGGGCGGCCTTCGTTGAACAGCTTGAAGTCCAGCGCCGCCCAAAGGTTGGTGCCCAGGCGTTTGATCGGGAACTGCTCGTCGTAGTGGGTCTCGGCAGCCTTGGCCAGCTTGCCGTTGAGCAGGGTCATCTGCGCGGTGCGCTGGAAGCTTTCCAGGCCGCCGGTGGACCAGGCGCCCATGCCGACCAGCAGGCCGAGGAACGTCAGCGAATAGGTAATGCGTAATGTCCGGGTCATGGTCATCAACCTCAGAACTGGAAGTAAAGGAACGGCGAGTAGCTCTGCGCCGAAAGCTTGAGGATCGAGGCCACGAACAGCAGCAGGACCAGGGCGCGGGTCATCACCCGAGTCCAGTCCAGGCCGATCGAGCCGTCGGCGTTGACCTGCACCGGGGTTGCCTTGGGTGTCGGCTTGGCATTGCGGTAGAAGTCGCGCAGGCCGAAGAACGCCAGGGTGAGGTAGGCGATGACCAAGGTGGCCACTTGCAAGCCGGTCAGTTGGGCGCGGTTGAGCTCCGACAGCTGCCATTCACCAAAGCTGAACATAGCGGCGTACATGCGCCCGGCCACGTGCAGGTTCTCGGCACGGAAGATCACCCAGCCGACCACGACCAGCAGGAAGGTGAAGGCCCACTTGACCGGGTTGAAACGCTGCGGGTTGGTGTCGATGCCCAGCGCCCGCTCGATCGCCAGCCACATACCGTGCCAGGCGCCCCAGAGGATGTAGGTGAAGTTGGCGCCGTGCCACAGCCCGCCCAGCAGCATGGTCAGGAACAGGTTGCGGTAGGTGTTGAAGGTGCCTTTGCGGTTGCCGCCCAGGGTGATGTACAGGTAGTCACGCAGCCAGGTCGACAGGCTGATGTGCCAGCGGCGCCAGAACTCGGTGATCGACTGGCTGATGTAGGGCTGCTTGAAGTTCTCCATGAAGCGGAAGCCCATCATCAGGCCCAGGCCGATGGCCATGTCGCTGTAGCCGCTGAAGTCGAAGTACAGCTGCGCGGTGTAGGCCAGGGCGCCCAGCCAGGCATCGCCGGTGGTCGGGTTCTGCAGGGCGAAACAGTGGTCGGCCACCACCGCCAAGGTGTCGGCGATGAACACTTTCTTGATGAAGCCCTGCATGAAGCGGGTGCAGCCTTCGGAGAACTTGTCCAGGGTGTGGGTGCGGTTGTTGAACTGGTCGACCAGGTCTTTGAAGCGCAGCACGGGGCCGGCGATCAGGTGCGGGAAGATCGCCACGAATGCCGCGAAGTCGATCAGGTTGCGGGTGGCCGGGGTGTCGCCGCGGTACACGTCGATGATGTAGCTGATCGACTCGAAGATGTAGAACGAGATACCGATCGGCAGCAGCACGTGGGTGAGGATGAACGGCTCCAGGCCGAACGAGGTGATGATCGCATTGAGGCTGTCGACGCCGAAGTTGGCGTATTTGAAGTAGCCAAGGATGGCCAGGTCGACGCCCACGCCCAGCAGCAGCCAGCGCTGGGCCGGTTTGGTACGCACGCCGGCGGCGCCGACTTTCAGGCCGATCCAGTAGTTCCACAGGGTCACGCCAGCGAACAGGGCGAGGAAGTCCACCCGCCACCAGGCATAGAAGATGTAGCTGGCGATCAGCAGCAGCAGGTTGCGATAGCGTTGCCCGCTCAGGTAGTACAGGCCGAGAAAGATCGGCAAGAACAGGAACAGGAACACGTTGGACGAGAAGACCATCCCGGTTCTCCTAATTTGTTCACAGCATCCAGGGCAAAACGCCCCCCAAACCCCCCACGCAATGTGGCGGGCTACCTAGATCCCTGTAGGAGCTGGCTTGCCTGCGATGCAAGGCGAAGCCTTGCCCAGCGATAGTCAGGGGCCGCTTCGCGGCCCATCGCCGGCAAGCCGGCTCCCACAGGGTTTTGCGTTATTTCTTCGAAGCCGCGCTCGGGTCATAGACCCGGGTCAGGTTGCCGCCGAGCCTGAAGCTGTCGAACGGCTGCATGCCGTGCTTGCGCTGCAGGGTGTCGCCGACGCACTGGTACAGCGCGCACCAGGGCTCGAGCCAGGCGTACTTGCTGTCGACCTTGAGGTCTTTCATGTCCTGTTTTGCACCGGCGCGTTCAGCGAAGTGGCGCGGGTCACGGGCGCCGGCCAGCACGCCTTCGCCCAGGCGCTGCAGGGCGAAGTTGTTCTCGCTGCGCAGGTCCACGCCATTGACCTTGGCGAAGCTGGCGATCATCGCCAGCGGTGGCAGGGCATAGTTGTGGTAAGCCAGGGCGCGCTGCTTGCGCTTGATTTCGTTGGGCAGGAAGCCTTGGTCGTCGATCTGGTTGGCGCCGACCTTGTATTCCTTCACGGCCCAGTCGAACAGGTCGCGACGGTCGGTGGCCACGGCGGTGGCCATCACCGACCAGGCCGCCCAGTAGCTGTGGTTGTTGATCTTCTCCAGCGGCAGGTCGCTCCAGTCGCGCACGGTCTGCTCGGCCAGGCGGGCGAACCAACGCTCGATCTGCTCGGCCTCGGCCTGGTGCGCGGCCAGGGGCTGCGCGTTAGAGAACTTCAGGCGCAGCCACGATCCGCTCATGCTGCCCAGTGCCCATTTGCGCATCGACTTGCCGGTGTGGTTGTAGTCGGTGGACAGCAGGGCGTCGGCCCGCGCCCAGGTTTCGAGCCAGGCCAGTGTGCAGTCGAGCTGCGCTGGGCGGCCGTCACGCATGTACTGGCCGACCATCTTGCTGACGCCTTTCTCCAGCGTGGTGATGTCGGCCGTGGAGTCGCGGAAGGCTTTTTCCGAGGCCACATTGAGGGTCGCCCGGGCCTTGTCGGAGCCTTCGTACTTGCTGCGAAACTGCAGCGCGCCGGTGTATGGCTTGGGGGCAGGTTCGCAGCGGAACTTGCCATCGCTGGTCTTGAGCTTTTCGATCCCCTCGTAGTAACCCAGGGGCGGTACCAGCGCGGCGTGCGCGGCGCCGCCGAACAGGGCCAGGCTGAGCAGGGCGGGGCTGATGAGTCGCTTGAATGGGGTCATGGTCGCCTCACTGGCCGGCTTGCGCGGTTTGCGCAGGCACGGCGAAGTTGTTGCGTTTGCAGAGTTTGGCCTCGACCTTCTGGGTGCCTTTCTCCGGCCCCTGGACTTCGAAGGCCAACAGGTTCTGGCTGGCCCAGTCTTCGTCTTCGCGCATCTGGAAGACGAAGCGGCCGTCGGTGTCGGAGGTTTCCGGTTTCTCCAGCTTAATGTCCTCGTGGCGGCCGTTGAGGTACCAGAGGGTGGCCTGCAGCACCTTCACCGAAGGGTCTTCGAACTTGACGTCCATCTGCAGGTTGCGGTTGATCAGGTCTTTGATCACACCGCCCTTGCCGTTGACCATCAGCTCGTTCTTGCCGGGCTTGAGCGTGGTGCTGGCGCTCATCAGCGCCGGGCGTGCGTCACAGCCATCGTCGAGCAGGCCGAGGATTTGCCGCCAGATGGTTTCCTGGTCCAGGCGATACAGCGGGGAGAACTCCCAGATCAGAATCTTCGGCGGGTTTTTCTGGAACTCTTCGCTGCCCAGGTACTGGATCATCGAGCCTTCCAGGCCACCGCCAGGGAAGGCGACGTTGAGCACGTCGGCGCCGATGTACTGTTCGAGGAAGCCCGAGAAGTTGTAGTTCTTGCCGCTGTGGCTGGTACCGACCAAGGTGATCTGCGCGTTGCCGCCATCGCCGAAGAGGTCGTCGCCGCCGCTCGCGCCTTTTGGCTCGGTGGCGAACTGGTCCATGTACTGCACGGCGTAGCTGGTGCCGCAGAGCTGGCCGGCGACGTTGTGCAGGGTGCCGGTCTTGCCCATGCGCCCGGACTTCTTGGTTTCGAATTCCTTGCGTGGGATGCCTTCGAAGGCCGGCATGTGGTGCACGGTGTCGGCCACGATCTTGGCGGCGCGCTCGGCGCCATACGGCGTCCAGTGCTGATCACCGCGGAAGTAGAAGTCTTTGCCCTGGTCGGCGGCGGCCAGTTGCTCGTTGGTCAGCGGCGACAGGTCGGGCACGTTGTAGCCCATCTTGCTGAAGCGCTGGAGCATGGCCTGGTAGTTGCCCAGGGCCTTCTGGTAGTCGAAGGCGGCTTTTTCTTCCGGCTTGAGCATGTTGCGGTTCACCAGGCCACGGGTCGGCTGGTAGACCACGACCAGTTCTACGCCGCGCTTTTTGAACGCGTCGTGCACCTGCTGCAGGCGTTTGTAGCCGGCGGGGGTGGTGTTGAACTCGGTACGCAGGTCCTCGCGGGTACGGAACAGCCAGTCGCCCTGGGCCTGTACCAGCGTGGTGAAGTTCTGCTGGTAGCGGGTGGTGTAGCGGCTGGCGTCGTGCGCCTCGGGGCACAGTTGGCAGCAGGGTTCGGCGCTGAACGTCGGGGCTTTCACCTCGTCGGCGCGCACGCCCTGGCTGATCGCCAGAAGGGCGGCGGACAGGCCCAGCAGTTTCATCAGGTGTGGAGTCATGGTCTGGGCTTCCTTAATCGATCATTTCGGTCTGGCGTTCGACCGGGTCGATCAGCACAGCCTTTTGCTGGCGCACCAGCAGGTCGAGGATTTCGTCCTGGCGCTCGCCGAGGATGCCGTTGAGGCTGATGCCGTTGGCCTTGCGCGGTGCGAGCATCGACACCTTGTACAACTCGACCGACAGCGGCGAGTCGATCGACAGCGGCCCGGAGCCGTTGGCCGCCAGCTCACCGCCCACCACGATCAGCGAGACTTTGGTATCGAACGGGTCGAGGGCGATGTCGCGGTCGGTGT
This sequence comes from Pseudomonas kermanshahensis, assembly GCF_014269205.2. Lineage (NCBI taxonomy): Bacteria > Pseudomonadati > Pseudomonadota > Gammaproteobacteria > Pseudomonadales > Pseudomonadaceae > Pseudomonas > Pseudomonas kermanshahensis. Next base: position 4,798,717 of record NZ_JABWRY020000001.1, on the reverse strand, counting down.
CGGACAAGTCCTTGATGTGCCCGTAGACACCCACCAGGCCATTGGCCATGGCGACGTTTTCGTACAGGCGGATGTTCACGCTGTTGCGCACGCGGATGCCGTGGCGGCGGTTGTTGATCAGCTTGTTGCCCCAGATCAGGTTGTCGCCGCTTTCGTACAAGGTGATGCCGTCGGTGTGGTTGCGGTAGATCTCGTTGTAGGCGATCAGGTTGTTGACGCTGTTACGGTCGATCACCACGCCCGAGAGCTTGTTGTCGTAGCTCTTGTTGTTGATGATCCAGCTGTCGTTGACCTCACGCGAGACGATGATCCCGTGCTTTTTCTTGGTGCCGTACACCGTGTTGCCGGCGATGATCAGGCGGTGCGAACGGTCGTGCGGGTCGATGCCGTAGACGATGTTGTCGCGGTAGGTGTTGTCCTTGACCACGAAGTCCTGCGTCTCGTAGCAGTAGAAGCCGTACCACATGTCGCTGAATTCCGAGCCGATGATCCAGCCGGTCGGCTCCGGGCGGCCCATGCGCTTGGCCATGTTCGGCGTGTACTGCGAGATGCTCACACCGTACGACTTGGACTTGGCGTAGCCGAAGCTGGCCATCTTGGTGTTGACGATGTAGGTCTCGGTGCCGCCCCACGACAGGAGGAACGGGCGGAATTCCTTGGGCGAGCGGAAGGTCGCCGGGCCGTTGTCCTTCTCGCGCCAGCCGGTGACCTGGGTGTCGCTGACGAACAGCTTGCCGTCGTTGACCAGAAACGCGCCGCCCTCCTGGGACAGGCGCAGTTGCTTGACCTTGCCGTTGATTTCGAGGATGCCCTTCTGCCCGACCACGATTGGCAGGCGCGCCAGGTACACCCCTGGCTCGACTTCGCTGAGGTACTGCTTGGGTACCTTTTTGCTCAGCTCGATCAAGTCGACATGGCCGTCATCGACGAAGATCGCCTGGGGGATGCCGTGCTGGCGTTGCACCCATTCGGCGGCCTTGTTGTCGCCACCGATGAACTCCTTCAGCGACTCTTCCTGCAGCATGCGGCGCACGCTGACTTTGCCTTTGTGGCGGCGGTCGATCTTGTTCTGCACGGCCTCGGCAGTGAAGCCGCTGAGGTCGGGCAGTTTCGGTGGGTCCATGTGCAGCGGCTCGGTGGGCGCGCTGGACACGGTGTAGGTCTTGGCCTGCTGCAGTTCCTTGGCGATCACCGTGGGTTCTGCGGCGACGGCAAGGCCTGAGGCCAGCAGCAAGGCGCTGGCCAGGAGGCTGTGACGTAGGTGCGGGTGAAGGGGCATGACAAGAAATCCTCTACCGGCCTCAGAAGCGCCAGATCACGTCGACAAAGGCACGGTGCATGTACGAGTCCGCTTCCTTGCCATAGGCGTCACCTGGCTTGAACACACCGGCGCGCAGGCGCACCAGCGCGGACGGTTCGTCGATTGCCTGGCTCATCGAAGCGGGCAACAGGCCCTGCTTGAAGTACTTGGTGACGACCACGTCCATCTCCTGGCCGAGGTCTTTTTCGCCATTGATCAGCGGGCGGTTCACGCCGTTGTCGTTGACCGCAGCGTTGATGCCGCTGGAGCCAATGTTCTGCTCGCCATCGACGCGCCAGAACTTGTGGTAGATCAGGCTGGCGTCGTAGTCGTCGCGCAGTTGCCACGAGGCAAACAGGGTGGCCGCCTGCAGGTTGCCCAGCTCGCCACGGAAGGCCTCGCCGAAGCGGTGCACGCGCGAGCGGGTACCGGTGAAGTTGGAGCGGTTGCTCTCAAGGCCGGTCTGCTCGAAGTTGTTCGAACCGTCATCGCCACCGCCGCCGCTGCCACGGGCGTAGGCCGCACCGACTTGCCAGTTGGGGTCAAGGCGCAGGCGGATGCCGAGGTCGGTGGCCCAGGCGTTGACGTCGCCGCTCTGCTTGCCGGTGGCCACTTGATCGTCGCCCACCTGCTGGCTGCTGAGCTTGTCGCGGTCACCGGTCAGCCAGGTCAGGCTGCCCCAGTAGTTGACGGTGTGGTCGTTGCGCCAGTTGTAGGCGTCGCTGTTGGCTTCCAGGCCCAGCCAGGTGAGGTCGCCGGTGCGGGTCTTGTCGAGCGCGTCGATCGTCTCGCCGGGGCTTTTCAGGCTGCCGCTGTCATGGGTGTGGTGGGCACGCAGGCCGACCCAGTGGCCGGGGGTCCATTGCGTGGCGACGTTACCGTAGAGGTGCGTGCGGTCTTTGTCTTCCGGGGCCAGTTCGGTGAGGTCGGTGCGGTACTCGCTGAAACGCTGGGCCACGCCCAGGTCGGCCTTGAGCAGGGTGGTGTCGAAGGTCCAGTTGAGGGCTTCGATGTTGGTGTCGCGCCACATGCCGTCGTCGCTGCGCAGGCGCTGGCGGCCTAAGCGCAGTTGCTCGCCAGGGTACTGGGTGAGGCCGCTGTAGCCGACCCAGAACTCGCGCATGGCCAGGTAGCTTTTGTCCGGCTTGCGGCTGTCGTCACCGGTGTCGGTGGTGGTGCCGTCGTCGTTCTGGCGCAGGGTGTCGGTTTCGATGGTGTCGGTGGCCGCGACGGCCTGGCCCATGGCGTAGGCGCTCCAGTTGCCGCGCTCGCCGTACACCCAGGGGCGCAGGTCGAGGCCGAGGCCGTTGACGTCACCGCCGGGCCGGGTGCCGAGGTCGCGATCGTCTTCCGACTGGCCGGTGATTTTCACGTCCAGGCCGAAGTTTTTCTGCGCGGTCATGTCGGCCAGGGTCGGGCAGGACCACAGCAGGGCGAAGCTCAGGCCGATGCCGGCTTTCACGAAGGGATTGAGCGTCATAGCGAGTCCTCACCGTCTACTTCTTGTTCGTCGTCTTGCAGGGCTTCGAGGGCCAGGGTGCTGTTGGCGCCTTGGGCCATGCTGCCGCGCGCCTGTTTTTCCTGCGTCAGCAGGGTTTGCGCCTGGCTGCGCTGGTCTGGCGTGAGTTGCTGATCGAGTTGCTGCAGCAGTTCGGCCGACTGTGGCGTCGGGTTGGCCTGCGACAGTTGCGCGAACACCCAGGCGTTGCCCGGTTGCGGGCGGATGCCATGGCCTTCGCTGAACAGCTGGGCCAAGGCATAGTCGGCGCTGTTCTGGCCGCCACGGGCGGCAGCGAGCAGGTGGTCGACGGCCTTCTGTGGCTCGACATTGCCCAGGTAACCGCGGCGGTACAGCTGGCCCAGGTAGTAATGGGCGCTGACCTCGCCAGCGTCGGCGGCGGCCTGCAGGTGCTGTTCGGCTTTTGCCGCATCGGCGGGCAGCGTCTTGCCTTCGTAGTAGAGGCGGCCCAGCAGCAATTCGGCGCGTGGCTGTTCGGCGGCGCGGCCTTTGTCGATGTAGGCCAGTAGCTGGTCGGTGTCGCCCAGCTCGGGGAAGTCGTAGACCAGTTGCGCAAGGCTGACCCACGACGCCGGGTTGGCCGGCGCCACCTGTTCGAGCAGGTCTTTGGCGGTTTTTTCGTCGGTCTGGCCTAGGCTGCGGTCAGCCAGCACACGGGCGACGCTGTCGACCCGGGTGGCCGGTACGGCGCCGCGGGCATAGGCCGCCTTGAGCTGGCCGAGCAGGGCGGCTTGCTGGTCGGGCTGGCCGCGCTTCTGGTACACGGTGGCCAGCTCGACGTAGCAGATGTCGGTGGTATTGAGCGCGGCCTTGCAGATGCTCTCGACCTCGCCCAGGTGCTGGTCGTAGGTGCCCTGGGTGCGATACAGCAGCACCTGGGCCAGGCCCGCCTCCGGGTTGCCGGCGGCGCGCCACTGGTCGATCTGTTGCTGCGCGTTGACGTTGGGGAAGCTCTGCGGGTATTGCAGGTAGAGCATCGCCAGCGGGATCAAGGTATTGCTTTCGCCTTGCTGGGCGGCGCGTTTGAGCAGCGTTTCGGCCTCTTCACGTTCAGCCTGGGTGCTGTCGGGTTTGGCCACCAGCAGGCGGCCTAGCCGAGCCTGGGCCCGTGGCGACGTGGAGGCTGCGGCGCGGTAGGTGGCTTCGGCTTGCTTGATCTGCGCCGGGTCGCGGGTGGCGACCTTGATGTCAGCCAGGCCGACTTGCGCATCGCTGTAGCCGAGGTCGGCCAGGGCCTTGTAGTTGCGCTCGGCCAAGGCGGTGTCGCCGCGCTTGAGGGCTTCGTTGGCCAGGCGCTGGTCAGGCAGGCCGGCACAGCCGGCGAGCGTGATGGCGGCGGCTAGGGCGCACATCCCAAGGTTCACACGGACCCTGTGGGAGCCGGCTTGCCGGCGAGAGGCCTGCGCGGGCGACACATCTGCTGGGCGAGTGCTGCGCACTCGATCGCCGGCAAGCCGGCTCCCACAGGTATCGGGTTGTGTGCTAATCATCGGCTTGTCCTCTTACAGCCCACGGGCCACGGCTTTGTCGATCAGCCAGTTGAACGACGGCCCGCGGTCGCTGCTGACCGAAGCAGGGCGCCCGGCAAGTTCTGCTGGCAGGCCGCTGTCAGGCTTGATCTGCACACGGATGTCGGAGGCCAGGTCTTCGCTGTTGAGGCTGGCGCTGCTGACGATCTGGCCGGTGCGCACTTCGTCTTCGCCGGCCACCTGGAAGTTGACCCGGGTGCCGGGCGTGACCTCGTCGAACTGGCGGTAGCTGAAGCGCGCTTCGACCATCGGGTTGGTGGTGCGTGGGATCAGCTGGAAGATCGGTTGGCCCTTGGCGGCGTACTGGCCGTCATCCACCAGTTGGCGGGCGACCACGCAATCGCAGGGGCTGGTGAGGGTGCCGGAAAGCTGCTTGCCGAACAGTTCCTCAACCTTGGCCGGCTCCAGTTGCGAGTCGTCCAGGTGGCCTTTGAGCATGTCCAGCATGCTGGTGCTGAAACTCGCCAGGGGCGCGCCCTTGACCACTTGGCCGCCGCTTTCGACCAGGCTGTTCACGGTGCCGTCGCGGGGCATGGTGACGCTGGTGGTGGGCACTGCCACCACGCCAGCTTCGGCGTGGCTGACGAAGTACATGCCGTACAGCGACTTGGCAACGAAACCGAAGGCGGCCACGCCGATCACGAACACGCCGAGGGTCACGCTGACCGCCTTGAGGCGGCCGAAGGCGGTCAGGCCGGCACCGCCATCCTTCTGCTTGCGCGCCTTGGTGAAGTTGTCGCGCTGCAGCGTGCTGAGCACATCACCGATGCTGATCAGCTCACCCGACAGGTGGCTGGTGATGATGTGCCGCAGGGTGGCGATGTCGCGGGGCTCCAGGTTCTGGAACTGCGCGCCGGTACGGCCATTGCTGGGGTTGAAGGAGCGCACCTGGAACTCGATGTCGATCGACAGGCCCAGATTGTCGACCACGAACTGCAGCCGCCCGCGCAGCACTTCGCCCACCGACAGTTGCTGTTTGGTGTGGAAGCTCAGGCCACCGGCGGATAGGTCATCGACCTTCACTTCGTGGGTTTGGCGCTGGTTATCCAGGAAGCGCAGCTTGGCTGGAATGCGCACCCGGGCGTGTTGGCGCTGGGCTTCGGACTCATGCACGACGTTGACGTTCACGGCGGTATTCATGGTGGTTTGTTCCTGTTAGATCCGATCCGGTTGGGCTCACACGACCATGAACAGCACAGCAACGAAGATGCTGGCCGCCGAGAAGGTCATGGTCCGCGAGGACCAGGTGTTGAACCATTGTTGAAAGCTGGCGAGGTCACGTTTGAGGGCAGTGGGCTGGCGGGTCCAGGACTGCTTGTCGAGGCGGAAGAACACGTAGATCTTCATCATCGCGCCGACGATCTGGTTGTAATAAAGGATCAGCGGATAGGCCGGCCCGACCTTGTGCCCGGAGCACAGCAGCATCACGGTCAGGATCAGGCGAGTGATGCCGATCCACAGCAGGTACACCAGCAGGAAACCCAGGCCAAACTTGAGGCTGGCGATCACCGCCACGGTCAGGCCCAGCAGGCTGGTCCACATCGACACGCGCTGGTCGAACAGGACGATGCTGGTGAACAGCCCCAGGCGCCGCAGGCCCAGGCCCAGTGCGCGGGAGTTCTGCCGCAGGTTGTTGCCGTACCAGCGGTACATCAGTTTGCGGCTGGCCTTGAGGAAGCTTTTTTCGGGCGGGTGCTCGACGGTGTTGATGGCGGCATCCGGCACGTAGAAGGTGTCGTAGCCCAAGCGCATCAGGCTGAACCAGCTGGACTTGTCGTCACCGGTGAGGAACTTGAAGCGGCCCAGGCGCCAGTGCATCAGCGAGTCGCTTTCGACGTCGGCGATGAACTCGGGGTTGGTCACCACACTGGCGCGGAACATCGACATGCGCCCGGTCATGGTCAGCACGCGCTTGGACAGGGCCATCGAACACATGTTGATGTGGCGCTGGGCGAAGCGCAGCTTGTGCCACTCGCTCATGATGTAGCCGCCGCGCACTTCGCAGAATTCGTTGGTGGTCAGGCCACCGACATTGGGGTAGAGCTTGAACCACGGCACGGTCTTGCAGACCACGCCATCGGCCAGCACGGTGTCGCCATCGATCACAGCCACCACGGCATTTTCGTCTGGCAGCATCCGCGAGATGGCGCGAAAACCATAGGCCAGGCCGTCACGCTTGCCGGTGCCGGCGATGCGCACGATGTCCAGCTTGACGTGTGCCGGCGGGTTGTATTTGGCCCACAGGCTTTTCACCAGCAGCTCGTCCGACATCTCCACCAGCGAGCAGACCACCGTGGTGGGGAAGCCGCAGTTGATGGCTTCGCGGATCACCGAGCTGTACACCTGCGCGGTGGTCAGCGCATCGATACGAAAGCTGGTGACCATCAGGTACACGTGGGACGGGTCCGCAGCCTTGCCCAGCTTCTGCACCTTGCGGCGCAGGTACGGGTAGACGGCGTACAGGAAGATCATGCCGCGGATGAAATGGGTGGCGCCCATCGAATAGCGCCAGATGCCGACTGCGCCGACCAGGAAGATGAAGTGCTTCGACTGCGAGTCGAAGATATCGGCCGGCAGGGCCAGGGCGATCAACATGAGCAGGCTCATGTAGAGCAGCCACCCGGCGCACTGCAACAGCACTGTCTGGAGCCTTTGCATGTTCAGCATCCGTCGCGAAATCAGGGAAGGAAGGGCAGCGCTTGTCCCCTGAGGAGCACCTGCGCTGCCCGGCCAAGGGTGTTACCAGCAGATGCCTTCGGTACGGCTGGTGCCGCAGGTGGCTTTGCTCATGAAGCCCACCAGGTCGATCACCTGTTTGCCTTCCGGCGCTTGCTGGGCAAGGGCGCGGAACTGCTCGTCACGGTTGCCCAGGACGATGATGTCGGCGTTGTCGATGACCTGCTGGAAGTCGGCGTTGAGCAGCGAGGAAACGTGCGGGATCTTCGATTCGATGTAGTCCTTGTTGGCGCCGTGAACACGGGCGTACTGGACGTTCTCGTCGTAGATGCCCAACTGGTAGCCCTTGCCGATCAGGCGCTCGGCCAGTTCCACCAGCGGGCTTTCACGCAGGTCGTCGGTGCCGGCCTTGAAGCTCAGGCCGAGCAGGGCGACCTTGCGCTTGTCGTGGGCTTCGATCAGCTCGAAGGCGTTCTGCACCTGCGACTCGTTGCTGGCCATCAGCGAATCGAGCAGTGGCGCTCGCACGTCGAGGCTGGCGGCGCGGTAGGTGAGGGCGCGCACGTCCTTCGGCAGGCACGAGCCGCCGAAGGCGAAGCCTGGGCGCATGTAGTACTGCGACAGGTTCAGTACCTTGTCCTGACAGACCACGTCCATCACGTCGCGACCATCGACACCGACTGCCTTGGCGATGTTGCCGATCTCGTTGGCGAAGGTGACCTTGGTGGCGTGCCACACGTTGCAGGTGTACTTGATCATCTCGGCCACTTCGATCGGCTTGCGGATGATCGGTGCGTCGAGTTCTTCGTACAGGCTTTGCAGCACGTCGCCGCTGGCGCTGTCCAGTTCACCGATGACCGTCATCGGTGGCTGGTCGTAGTCCTTGATCGCGGTGCTTTCGCGCAGGAACTCAGGGTTGACTGCAACACCGAAGTCGACCCCGGCCTTTTTGCCCGAGCAGTCTTCGAGGATCGGGATCACCACGTTCTTCACGGTGCCCGGCAGCACGGTGCTGCGGACCACGATGGTGTGGCGACGGGTGGTGTCACGCAGCACGTAGCCGATTTCGCGGCACACCGACTCGATGTACTCAAGGCCCAGGTCGCCGTTCTTCTTGCTGGGCGTACCGACGCAGATCATCGACACATCGCTGGCGCGGATGGCCTCGGCGAAGTCGGTGGTGCCGCGCAGGCGGCCATTGGCGATGCCCTGTTGCAGCAGTGCTTCCAGGCCAGGTTCGACGATGGGCGACTTGCCCTGGTTGATCAGGTCGATCTTGGTGCTGGACACGTCCACACCAATCACTTCATGGCCTCGCGCCGTCAGGCAGCCTGCACAGACCGCCCCTACATAACCCAAACCAAAGATGCTGATACGCATCGCTATCACCTCATGTGTGTTTATCACGCCGGCTCCTTCGGAAAGAGCCGGGCCAGGTTGATTAACAACAGTTTTTGGGCGCACGGGTCCATGGCGAATGCACACTTCGCCGAGCGCAGGCAAAATTATTCCGGAGCGCGAAAAGTTATGCGCTCAAACTTGGCAGTAAAAAGCCATTATTAAAAAACGTGCCTTGGCGTGCAGCCGTCTTTATTGCAATGCGCTACGTGGCGCGCTGCTGTGCTTGTTTTTTCAAGTGGATAAATCCTTTGAAATCAACCACTAGGACGATTTGTAAGGGCGCGTCTCTCCTGCGTGGACAGGGCTCTTGGGGGGTGCCCGTTATACCTGTCGAAGTTGCTTTGGCGGGCAGTGGATACCTGCCGTTGTCATCTGTAAGTCATCTCTCACAGCCCAGGGGCAGGAAAATCGTTACGGCACTATGAGCGATCCGGTATGACAGAAGTTCCTGGCTGGGTTTTGCCCGGATGAAAGATTTCTAAATAATTCTTCAGTGATAAATAGTTTCAATCTGATAGCACTGGGGTGTTTCGTCCCGGTATATAAAGGGCGGGATTGAGGGGGGATGTTTTAATGCCAGTATCGAAAAATATTTTTCAAAAAACGTCAAAAAAGGTACGAACGGTCTTATGGCGTTTGGCGATAAAGGGTGGTGTGGTGGTTTTTTGGCGTCGGGATTGTGGCGTGATGGCGGTTTGATTGGGGCCGGTGTTGGGGGAGGGGGATGGCGGGGATTTTCTCTGGTTTCGAGATCGAGCGCCGCCCGCGCGGCGCTCGATCTCAACGGCGACGATACCGTCGGGGAGAGCTTCAAGCCTGCGCGTGATCCCGCAAAAACACCAGGTGATCCGCCTTCGACTGCTCGGCACTGTAGTAGTACCCCTGCACGTCGAACTGCTTCAGCTGCTCTGGGTCGTTGATGCGCTGCTCGATCACGAAGCGGCTCATCATCCCGCGGGCTTTCTTGGCGTAGAAGCTGATGATCTTGTACTGGCCGTTCTTGAAGTCCTTGAAATCGACGTTGATCACGCGGGCCTTCAGGGCGCTGCGTTTTACCGCGCTGAAGTACTCATTGCTGGCCAGGTTCAGCAGCACGTCATCACCTTGGTCGGCCAGGGCCTGGTTCAGCCATTCGCTGATGCGCGTGCCCCAGAATGCATACAGGTCCTTGCCGCGGGCATTGGCCAGCTTGGTGCCCATTTCCAGGCGGTACGGCTGCATCAGGTCGAGCGGGCGCAGCAGGCCGTACAGGCCAGAGAGCATGCGCAGGTGGTCTTGGGCGTAGCTGAAGTCGTCTTCGCCAAGGCTCTCGGCGTCCAGACCGGTGTACACGTCACCTTTGAACGCCAGCAACGCTTGCTTGGCGTTGGCCGGGGTGAAGTCTGGAGTCCAGCTGCCGAAACGGGCGGCGTTGAGGCCGGCGAGTTTGTCGGACAGGTGCATCAGTTCACTGATCTGGGCGGGCGACAGCTCGCGCAGTTGCACGATCAGTGCCTGGGAGTCGTCCAGGTACTGGGGCAGGGTGAAACGCTCGGTCACCGGCGGGGTGTCGTAGTCGAGGGTCTTGGCGGGGGAAATCACCGTCAGCATCGGGTCGGCTCCTGGAATCGTTGGCGGGGATTCTACGGGCTGGGCCTGGCAAGTCCAAACTATGCCGACGATAGTCACAGACCATCGCCAAGCCAGGCGCTATAGTGCGCGTTTTGCTGTTGCGGAGCTTCCCACCGTGCGCATTGCATCGGCCTTGCTGGCCACGCTGTTGAGCTTGGCCGTGCAGGCCGCCCCATCACCCCAGGCAAGCCTGGACCGCAGCCTGTGGCCCGAGCAGTTGGACAGCCCGGCGCTGTTCGATGTGGCCTCGCGGGCCGAGATCCTCTCGTTCGCCCAGGTGCTGCACGAGAGCGAACTGCTGGACGATGGCGCACTGGCAGGCCGGTTAGGGTTGCGGCAGATCAACCTGCAAAAGGTCCGCCTGGTGCGGGCACGCCTGTGGCAGCGTTTGTGGCAGGGTTATCAACAGGCCCAGCGCAGCTGCGAACAGGATGCTTCGTTCTGCTACCCGGTCACGTCGATGGCGGAATTGCGTACGCAAGCAGCGACGTTCGCTGCAGATGTCGGCACGTTTTATACAGGCTGGATCGAGCCGAGCCATCAGTTCCATGTCCGTTACCTGGATGAGCAACTGCGCAAGGCAGCCCTGTTGCCGAACACCAGCAGCGAGGTCGAGCGCCTGTCCAACCGGGAACGCAATGGCGATGAGCTCAACGATCGCATGTTCCTGCTGACCTTCGTAGGGGGGCCAGGGCCAGACGGGGGCTATACCGATGCCCTCACCCATTACCTGCGTCGGCAAAAGCTTGAAGGCACGTTCTTCGTGCTTGGCAATCGCCTGCAGCAACGCCGTGACGCTGCCCCCGTGCAGGCCCTGCGACAGCTCTATCGCGGGCAATGCGTGGGCATTCAGGGCTGGGAATACCGCTCTCATGCCCAGTGGCAGGGCTGGCAGGATTCGTTGCGGCGCAGCCAGGCGCGGGTGCAGGCTGACCTGCCAGCGCAGTACGTGCCGCTGTTCCGCCCGCCTTATGGCCAGCGTCGGGCCGATGGCGAAGCGTTCATGGCCAGCCAGCAGTTGCAGGTGTCGTTGTGGGATATCGATGCCCAGGATGAGGGCGTGTTGAGCGCAGAGGCCTCGGCGCAGCGGGTGCTGACCTTGATGCTGCTATGGCGCAAGGGGGTGATCCAATTCCATGACAGCCTGCCCAAGGCACAGCCGGCGGTAGAATGGTTGCTGCGCAACACCGCCCAGAGCGGCATCGGCTGGGAGGGCTGCCACGCTTATGGGCATCGTGAGCAAGGGGACTAATATCTGACTGTAGACCTCACTTGCCCCCTCGCCAACCCCTGTTCGTCATTCGGAAAAATAAACTTCACCTGCGCGTAAAAATGCTTTTTTTAGTCATCGTTTATGCGGTATGAAGAAACCAGACAGCCGAGCCCTGCAGCACAGGTGGCGTCATCCACCGTGTCAGGTTCGCTTCCCGCCCGTAGCAACGCGGATACGGGAAGACCGGCAGTCACTCTGCGGCGCAGCAGACCGCGCCGTGTGGCTTCGACATAAGGTGACCGAGTATGGATGACCAAGGACGCAACCCTTCCTCCAGCAAGCCAATCCTGTATGTGCTCGATACCAACGTCCTGATTCACGACCCCAACGCACTGCTCAACTTCGAGGAGCACCACGTCGCCATTCCGATGACGGTGCTGGAGGAACTCGACAAACTCAAGACCGGCAAACAAAGCATCGCCGCCGAATGCCGCCAGGCCATTCGCCTGATCGACCAGACCTTAGGTAACGCCTCGCCCAGCGATGTCGAGCAGGGCGTGCCGATCCAGCGCAACAAGAGTGGGCCCAAGGGCTTCCTGTCCATCCTGATGACCCCGCGCAACGAGCCGAACAAGCTGCTGCCGGAAAACCTCAACGACAACATCATCATCAACCAGTTGCTCGAAGTACGGGCCCGGCGCACCGACCTTGACGTGGTGCTGGTCACCAAAGACATCAACATGCGCCTGAAGGCGCGCGCCTGCGGTATCGCGGCCGAGGACTACAGCACCGACCAGCTGGTCGATGACGTGTCGCTGTTGTCCAAGGGCTATCATTCGGTCACCGGCTCGTTCTGGGACCGGGTCAGCAAGGTCGACACCCGCCAGGAACGGGGCCGCACCTGGCACCGTGTGCAAATGATCGACAACTTGCCGGCAGTGCATATCAACGAGTTCATCATCGATGAACAAGGCTTCGTCGGCTGGATCAAGGGCATCCGCGATGATGAACTGCTGCTGCTCGACCTGCATCAGGAACCCCTGTTGCACCAGGAAGCCTGGGGCCTGAAACCGCGAGACATCCATCAGAGTCTGGCCCTGTTCGCCTTGCTCGACCCGGATATCCACCTGGTCAACCTGACCGGCGCCGCCGGCTCGGGCAAGACCATCCTGGCCCTGGCCGCGGCCATCGAGCAGACCATGGTCAGCAAGCGTTACCGGCGCATCATCGCTACCCGCAGCGTGCAGGGGCTGGACCAGGAGATCGGCTTCCTGCCGGGCACCGAAGCGGAGAAGATGGAGCCCTGGCTGGGTGCCATCACCGACAACCTCGAAGCCTTGCACATGGATGACGAGAGCACCCACGGCAGCGTCGAGTACATCCTTGAGCGGGTGCCGCTGCAGTTCAAGTCGCTGAATTACATTCGCGGTCGCAGCTTCCAGCAGAGCCTGATCCTGATCGACGAGTGCCAGAACCTCACGCCGCACCAGATGAAAACCATCATCACCCGTGCCGGCTCCGGTTCCAAGGTGGTCTGCCTGGGCAACCTGGCGCAGATCGATACCCCTTACCTGTCCGCGACCAGCTCGGGACTGACCTACCTGACCGAGCGCTTCAAGGACTTCCCCCATGGCGTGCACATCACCCTGCAGGGTGTGCCACGGTCGGTGCTGGCCGAGTACGCCGAGTCGCATTTGTAACCCATCTAGCCGGGCGGTGCACCGCCCGGCCTCTTCGCGGGACAAGCCCGCTCCCACAGGAGACCCACTCGATTCAAGGCCAGTGGAGATCCTGTGGGAGCGGGCTTGTCCCGCGAAGAGGCCGGCACCGACAGTACATGCCACTGCTCAAACCTGACCCACAGGTTTACACTCTGTGTTCCCTTCACAGGAGCAGAGCAGTGCTGACACATCTTGATTCCCAGGGGCGGGCCAACATGGTCGACGTCACTGAAAAGGCCGTGACCGAGCGCGAGGCGATTGCCGAGGCGCGGGTGCGCATGTTGCCGCAGACCTTGCAGATGATCGTCGACGGTGAGCACCCCAAGGGCGATGTGTTCGCCGTGGCGCGCATTGCCGGTATCCAGGCGGCGAAAAAAACCAGCGACCTGATCCCGCTGTGCCATCCGCTGATGCTGACCAGCGTCAAGGTCGAGCTCAGCGCCGAAGGGCAGGACGCAGTGCGCATCGTCGCCCGCTGCAAGCTGGCCGGCCAGACCGGCGTCGAGATGGAGGCACTGACCGCTGCCAGCGTTGCCGCACTGACGATCTACGACATGTGCAAGGCCGTGGACAAGGGCATGGTGATCGAGCAGGTGCGCCTGCTGGAAAAACTCGGCGGCAAGAGCGGCCACTACAAGGTGGACGCGTGATGAAGGTCAAGGTGATGTATTTCGCCCGTTACCGGGAATTGCTCGGGCTCGATGCCGAACGCGTGGAAGGTGACTTCGCGGTGATCGACGATGTGCGCAAGGCGCTGGTGGCCAAGGGCGGGCACTATGAATTGCTGGCGGAGCAGAACCTGATGTGCGCGCGCAACGAAGAGCTCTGCCGGCTCGACGAGCCGCTGCAAGAGGGCGACGAAGTGGCGTTCTTCCCGCCGGTGACCGGAGGCTGAGCATGACGGTGCGAGTGCAGCACGGGGCGTTTGACCCGGGTGTCGAGGTCAATGCCATGCATGCCGCGAATGTCGGCGTGGGCGCGGTGGTCGGGTTTGTCGGCTACGTGCGTGATTTCAATGATGGCCGCGAGGTGGCCGGGATGTTCCTTGAGCACTACCCGGGGATGACCGAGAAGGCGTTGGCCAAGATCGTGGTCGAGGCCGAGCAGCGCTGGCCCTTGCTCAAGGTCGAGGTGTTGCACCGGATTGGCGCGTTGGAGCCGGGCGAGCCGATCGTTTTCGTCGGTGTGGCCAGTGCCCATCGGCAGGCGGCGTTCGATGCCTGCAACTTCATCATGGATTACCTGAAGACCCGGGCGCCGTTCTGGAAGAAGGAAAACACCCAGGACGGGCCGCGCTGGGTGGAAGGCAAACAGAGTGACCAGGATGCGGCGGGGCGCTGGTAGAACCGTTTTGGCTGGCCGGGGTTTTACCCCGGTTCGCGGGGCAAGCCCGCTCCCACAGGAATCTCGCAGACTTCAGGTCAGCACGATTTCTGTGGGAGCGGGCTTGCCCCGCGAAGAAGTCACCACCGATCAGTGGTGTTTTCGCGGCACCGGCTTGAGCAGTTCATCCGGCGGCATCTCGCATTTGATCTTGCGCCCCAGCAGCTCTTCGATTGCCGGCAGTTGGTAGGAGTCATCCTCGCCGGCAAAGCTGATCGACACGCCACTGGTCCCTGCGCGGCCGGTACGGCCGATGCGGTGAACATAGTCATCAGCATCTTCGGGCAGGGTGAAGTTGATCACGTGGCTGATGCCATCGATGTGGATACCGCGGCCCGCCACGTCGGTGGCCACCAGCACGGTAATCCGGCCTTCGCGGAAGCTCTCTAGCGTACGAATGCGCTTGTGCTGCGGCACGTCCCCCGACAGTTGGGCGGCGTTGATACCGTCGCGCACCAGCTTCTCTTCGATACGGCGCACTTCATCCTTGCGGTTGGCGAACACCATCACCCGTTCCCACTTGTTCTGGGTCACCAGGTTGTACAGCAGCTTGTACTTGTCGCTGCCGGCCACCGCGTAGACGTGCTGCTCGACCGTCTCGCTGGCGACGTTTTCTGGCTCGATCTCGACGATGGCCGGGTTGGTGGTCCACTGCTTGGCCAGGTTCATCACGTCTTCGGTGAAGGTGGCGGAGAACAGCAGCGTCTGGCGTTCGCTTTTCGGCGGGGTCTGGCGAATGATCTGACGTACCTGGGGGATAAAGCCCATGTCGAGCATGCGGTCGGCTTCGTCCAGCACCATCACTTCGACCATGTCCAGGTGCACTTCACCGCGCTGGTTGAAGTCCAGCAGGCGGCCCGGCGTGGCGACCAGGATGTCGCAATGACGAGCTTCCAGGGCCTTGAGCTGCTTGTCGAAGTCCATGCCACCGACAAAGCTCATGACGTTCAGGCCGGTGTACTTGGTCAGGGCGGCGGCGTCCTTGGCGATCTGCACCACCAGTTCGCGGGTTGGCGCGATGATCAGCGCGCGCGGTTCGCCCATGAAGCGTTCTTTGGGCGGCGGCGTCTGCTGCAGCTGGGAAATGATCGAGATCAGGAACGCGGCGGTCTTGCCGGTGCCGGTCTGGGCCCGGCCGATCGCATCCTGGCCGCGCAGGGTGTAACCCAATACCTGCGCCTGGATCGGCGTGCAGTAGGGGAAGCCCAGGTCGTGGATCGCGTGCATCACTTCACTGGACAGCTTGAAGTCGTGGAAGCGGGTTTTACCTTCCTGCGGCTCTACCACGAAATCTTCCAGCTTCCACAGGCTGGCCTGCGGCTTTGGCTTGCGTTCGCGGCGCGGTTTGTCCTTGGCCGGTTTGTCGGTGGCGGCAGGCGCTTGGGCCTCAGGGCTGGCGTCGGCGAGTGTTGGGGCCGGCTGAGGCGCTGGCTGAGACTGGGGCTGAGCCACAGCAGCGGGAGCAGGCGCGGGCGTTTTCACGCTGGCAGCGGGATCGACGGCCTGAGGCGCGGCGTCTCCTTTGCCGAATATTTTTTTGAGTGCCTTGAGCACGATCGTCTCATCAACTGGTTAAGGAATGTACGCCGGGCAGTGTAAAGCAAGAACTGGACACGGCGTAGCGGAATACACCTACATCGACGGGCGAGCCTGGCTTATTGCAATTGCTGGCTCAACCAGCCGTGGATGTCGCTCAGTTCGTTGATGGCCACTTCATGCTCCATCGGGTATTCGTGCCATTGGGCGGCAACACCCCAAGTATTCAGGTATTCGAAGGCCGTGCGCCCCATCGAAGGAATCACCACCGGGTCGTGCACGCCATGCAGGCACAGGGCCGGGGTGCGTTGCTGGCAGGCGCTGAGCTCGTGGGCATCGTTGAAGGTGGGCGCGTAGGTGGACAGCGCGATCACCCCGCCCAAGGCTTCTTGCCACTTTATATAGGCAGTGTGCAGCACCACAGCGCCACCTTGGGAGAAACCGGCCAGGAAAATCCGCGACAGATTGATGCCCTTGGCCTGTTCGGCCTTGATCAGGGCGATCACCTGTTCGGCCGATTCCTCCAGTTGCGCCTCGTCGATGGCGCGCGCCGGGGTCATGGCCTTGATGTCATACCAGCTGGGCATGGCATAGCCGCCATTGATGGTGACTGGGCGGGTAGGGGCCTGGGGCATGATGAACCGGGTACTGAGCAGTCGTTCCTGCATGAATTCGGCAACCGGTAGGAAGTCGTAACGGTCGGCGCCCAGGCCGTGCAACCAGATCACACAGGCGTCGGCGGTTTTCTGCGGTTCGAGAATCAGCGGGTTGGTCATGACTGCTCCGAAAGTGTGCGTGTCTTGTTTTCGTGTGCGTAAAAAGAAGGCGCTGCAAATGATTGTCGGAAAAAGAATGTCGCAACGATACAACTTTCCCTACTTGACGAGCGCTTAAACGCTTTAGCCGTCAACTGTGGTACGCCCTTTGCTATGAATCATCCGATGCAAGGGTCAGGCCGTGACGGTAACACCCTTTGCACGTGAAGGCTGTCATAGAACAGCCCATTGCGCCATTGACCCAATAACAAGCCAACACGGGTCGGATACGCCTCAAAAGGGTGCGGTGCAATTCCGGCTCGGTACAACAAGAGCGATTTGGAGGTTGTGAATGAAGATGTTGAAAACCACCCTGGCAGTCCTGACCGCTGCCGCTGCGCTGGGCGCTGTGACAACCGCCCAGGCCGGCGCCACGCTTGATGCGGTAAAGAAGAAGGGCTTCGTCCAGTGTGGCGTGAGCGACGGTCTGCCAGGCTTCTCGGTACCTGATGCGCAAGGCAAGATCGTCGGTATCGACGCCGATGTCTGCCGCGCCGTCGCTGCCGCCGTGTTCGGCGATGCGACCAAGGTCAAGTTCAGCCAGCTCAACGCCAAGGAACGCTTCACTGCGCTGCAGTCTGGCGAAGTCGACGTGCTGTCGCGCAACACCACCTGGACCAGCTCGCGCGATGCCGGCATGGGCCTGGTGTTCGCCGGTGTCACCTACTATGACGGCGTCGGCTTCCTGGTGAACAAGAAGCTGGGGGTTTCCAGTGCCAAAGAGCTCGATGGCGCGACCATCTGCATCCAGGCCGGTACCACCACCGAGCTGAACGTTTCCGACTACTTCCGCGCCAATAACCTGAAGTACACCCCGATCACCTTCGACACCTCCGACGAAAGCGCCAAGTCGCTGGAGTCCGGCCGTTGCGACGTGCTGACCTCGGACAAGTCGCAGCTGTTCGCCCAGCGTTCCAAGCTGGCCGCGCCGACCGACTACGTGGTGCTGCCGGAAACCATCTCCAAGGAACCCCTGGGCCCGGTGGTGCGCAAGGGCGACGAAGAATGGTTCAGCATCGTCAAGTGGACCCTGTTCGCCATGCTCAACGCCGAAGAGGCCGGCATCACTTCGAAGAACGTCGAGGCTGAGGCCAAATCCACCAAGAACCCGGACAACGCCCGCCTGCTTGGCGCTGACGGCGAGTACGGCAAAGACCTCAAGCTGCCCAAAGATTGGGTAGTCCAGATCGTCAAGCAAGTGGGCAACTATGGCGAAGTGTTCGAGAAGAACCTGGGCCAGAGCACTGACTTGAAGATCGACCGTGGCATGAACGCCCTGTGGAACAACGGCGGCATCCAGTACGCGCCACCTGTGCGCTGATGGCTGCACCCTGCGGCGGCATCCCGCCGCCGCAGGCTGTTCGAATCCCTACTGTCCGGGGCACTTCATGCAAAATCGAATCGGCGCACAAAAGGGGCTATCCCTGAACGATCCGCGTGTGCGCGCGTGGTTGTTCCAGGTTCTCACGATCGTCTTCGTGGTGGGCCTGGGCTGGTACCTGTTCCACAACACGCAAACCAACCTGCAACACCGGGGCATCACCTCGGGCTTCGACTTTCTCGACCGCAGTGCCGGCTTCGGCATCGCCCAGCACCTGATCCCTTATGTGGAATCCGACAGCTACGCGCGGGTGTTCGTCATCGGCCTGCTCAACACGCTGTTGGTGACGTTCATCGGCGTCATCCTGGCGACCGTTTTGGGGTTCATCATTGGTGTGGCACGGCTGTCACCGAACTGGATGATCAACAAACTGGCGACCGTGTATGTGGAGACCTTCCGCAACATTCCGCCTTTGCTGCAGATTCTGTTCTGGTATTTCGCGGTGTTCCTGACCCTGCCAGGGCCGCGGGGCAGCATCAACATCAACGACCTGTTCTTCATCAGCAACCGTGGCCTGAACATGCCCGGCGCCTCGATGGCCGATGGCTTCTGGCCGTTTGTCATTGCTCTGGCGCTGGCGATCGCGGCCATTGTGGTGATGGTGCGTGTTGCCAACAAACGCTTCAACGAGACCGGTGAGCCGTTTCACAAGTTTTGGGTGGGGCTGGCGCTGTTCATTGCCATCCCTGGCCTCTGCGTGCTGCTGTTCGGCAGCCCCGTGCACTGGGAAGTGCCGCAGTTGAAGGGCTTCAACTTCGTCGGTGGCTGGGTGCTGATCCCGGAACTGCTGGCATTGACCCTGGCGCTGACGATCTATACCGCGGCGTTCATTGCCGAAATCGTGCGCTCTGGCATCCGTTCGGTCAGCCATGGCCAAACTGAAGCTGCGCGTTCGCTGGGCCTGCGCGAGGGCCCGACCCTGCGCAAGGTGATCATCCCCCAGGCACTGCGGGTGATCATTCCGCCGCTGACCAGCCAGTACCTGAACTTGGCGAAGAACTCCTCGCTGGCGGCCGGTATCGGCTACCCAGAGATGGTCTCGCTGTTCGCCGGTACGGTGCTCAACCAGACCGGCCAGGCCATCGAGGTGATTGCCATCACCATGAGTGTCTATCTCGCCATCAGCATCAGCATTTCGCTGCTGATGAACTGGTACAACAAGCGCATTGCGCTGATCGAGCGGTGAGGATACGCCCGTGAATGCTCACGTTTTCAAACCTGACATGCCGCCACCGGTGAAGACCGTCGGCGTGCTCGCATGGATGCGTGCCAACCTGTTCTCCAGCTGGCTCAATACCCTGCTAACCCTGTTCGCCCTTTATTTGGTGTGGCTGATCGTACCGCCTTTGCTGCAATGGACGCTGATCGATGCCAACTGGGTCGGCACCACCCGCGCAGACTGCACCAAGGAGGGCGCCTGCTGGGTGTTCGTGCAGCAGCGCTTTGGCCAGTTCATGTACGGCTACTACCCGACGGAACTGCGCTGGCGCGTGGACCTGACCGTGTGGCTGGCCGTGCTCGGCGCCGCGCCGCTGTTCATCAAGCGCTTCCCGCGCAAGGCCGTGTATGGCCTGGGCTTCCTGGTGCTGTACCCGGTTCTCGCCTACACCCTGCTGCATGGCGGCTACCTGGGCCTGGAAAGCGTGCCGACTAGCCAGTGGGGCGGGCTGATGCTGACCCTGGTTATCGCCACCGTAGGGATCGTCGGTGCGTTGCCGCTGGGCATCCTGCTGGCATTGGGGCGGCGTTCGCGGATGCCGGCGGTGAAAGTGGTCTGCGTGACCTTCATCGAGTTCTGGCGCGGCGTACCGTTGATCACCGTGCTGTTCATGTCCTCGGTGATGCTACCGCTGTTCCTGCCTGAAGGCATGAGCTTCGACAAGCTGCTGCGGGCGATGATCGGCGTGATCCTGTTCCAGTCGGCGTACATCGCCGAGGTGGTGCGCGGTGGCCTGCAGGCTATCCCCAAGGGGCAATACGAAGCGGCTGCGGCCATGGGCCTGGGCTACTGGCGTGCGATGGGCCTGGTGATCCTGCCCCAGGCGCTGAAGCTGGTGATCCCCGGCATCGTCAACACCTTCATTGCCCTGTTCAAGGACACCAGCCTGGTCATCATCATCGGCCTGTTCGACCTGCTCAACAGCGTCAAGCAAGCGGCGGCCGACCCGGCCTGGCTGGGCATGGCCACCGAGGGCTACGTGTTCGCTGCGCTGGTTTTCTGGATTTTCTGTTTCGGTATGTCCCGCTACTCCATGCACCTGGAGCGCAAGCTGGACACTGGCCACAAGCGTTAGGAGTTTCGAAATGAGTGAAGCGATCAAGCAGCCTGCTGGCCCCGAAGGCATCATCCAGATGCAGGGTGTGAACAAATGGTACGGCCAGTTCCATGTGCTCAAGGACATCAACCTGAATGTGCGCCAGGGCGAGCGCATCGTGCTGTGCGGGCCATCCGGGTCGGGCAAGTCGACTACCATCCGCTGCCTTAACCGGCTTGAAGAGCACCAGCAGGGGCGCATCGTCGTCGATGGCGTCGAGCTGACCAACGACCTCAAGCAGATCGAGGCGATCCGCCGTGAGGTGGGCATGGTGTTCCAGCACTTCAACTTGTTCCCGCACCTGAGCATTCTGGAAAACTGCACACTGGCGCCGATGTGGGTGCGCAAGATGCCGCGGCGCAAGGCCGAGGAAATCGCCATGCATTATCTGGAGCGGGTGCGTATCCCTGAGCAGGCGCACAAGTACCCGGGGCAGTTGTCAGGCGGCCAACAGCAGCGTGTGGCGATTGCCCGGGCGCTGTGCATGAAACCGAAGATCATGCTGTTCGACGAGCCGACGTCGGCGCTCGACCCAGAGATGGTCAAGGAAGTGCTCGATACCATGGTGGGCCTGGCCGAGGACGGCATGACCATGCTGTGTGTCACCCACGAGATGGGCTTTGCCCGCACCGTGGCGAACCGGGTGATCTTCATGGACAAGGGGGAGATTGTGGAGCAGGCGGCGCCGGATGATTTCTTCGATCGGCCGCGCAGTGATCGGACCAAGTTGTTCTTGAGCCAGATTCTGCACTGATGCTGTTGGGGCCGCTTTGCGGCCCATTCGCAGCGCAAGGCTGCTCCTACAAGGCAATGCGATCCCCCTGTAGGAGCAGCCTTGCGCTGCGAATGGGCTGCAAAGCAGCCCCAGTGTTACTTCTCTTCCTGAGTCGTCGCCGGAGCAGGCGGCGGCCGCAGCCCCACCTCGGCGACCAGCTTCAGTTGCTGCCCATTGCGCATCACCTCGATGGTGATCTTCTCGTTGGGCTTGATCCGCGCCACCTGGTTCATCGACTTGCGCCCGTCACCCGCCGGCTCGCCGTTGATGCTCATGATCACGTCACCCAGCTGCAGCCCGGCTTTTTGCGCCGGCCCTTCGCGGAAGATCCCCGCCACGACGATGCCTGGGCGATTCTGCATGCCGAACGACTCAGCCAGTTCCTGGCTCAGCGGCTGCACTTCGATGCCCAGCCAGCCACGGATCACCTGGCCGTGTTCGACGATCGACTTCATCACTTCCAGCGCCAGCTTCACCGGGATGGCAAAACCAATGCCCTGGGAGCCGCCGGACTTGGAGAAAATGGCCGTGTTGATGCCGATCAGGTTGCCGTTGGCATCGACCAGTGCACCGCCGGAGTTACCCGGGTTGATCGCCGCGTCGGTCTGGATGAAGTCTTCGTAGTTGTTCAGGCCCAGCTGGTTACGGCCGGTGGCACTGATGATGCCCATGGTCACGGTCTGGCCGACGCCAAAGGGGTTGCCGATGGCCAGCGAGACATCACCAATGTGGATGTTGTCGGAGCGGCCGATGGTGATGGCCGGCAGGCTCTTCAAGTCGATCTTCAGCACCGCCAGGTCGGTTTCCGGGTCGCTGCCGATCACCCGCGCCAAGGTCTCGCGGCCATCCTTGAGCGCTACCACGATCTGGTCGGCGCCACTGGTGACGTGGTTGTTGGTCAGCAGGTAGCCCTCGGGGCTCATGATTACCGCCGAGCCCAGGCTCGACTCCCAGCGCTTCTGCTTAGGCAGGTTGTCGCCAAAGAAGCGGCGGAACTGCGGGTCTTCGAACAGTGGATGGGCGCTCTTGTTGACCACCTTGGTGGTGTACAGGTTGACCACCGCCGGTGCGGCCAGGGTCACGGCGTCGGCATACGACACCGGGCCCTGCATGATCCGGGTGGTTTGCGGGGCCTGCTGCAGGTTGACGTCCTGGCTGGGCAGGCCGACCCATTGCGGGAAGCGCTGGATGATCAGCATGGCGATCAACACACCGGTGAGCAGGGGCCAGCCAAAATAACGCAGAGCCTTGAACATGAACGAATCCTGGGAGTAGGGCGGGAGCCAGATAGCAGCGCCACGGGGCGCGAGCGCGCGCGATCATACACCTGAAACCGCTGATCGGCGAAGGCTTGTCTGGCCTGCACCCAGGCGGCTGACGCCGGTTTCCCCAAGGCCGGCGACGGCTCATAATGGCCGCCAGTATACGGGTGTTGAACCCGGCAAAAACGCAGATTTCGAGGAGATTTTCATGGCCGTCGCTCTGAACACCCTGGTCGAGGAAGCCGAGCGCTACCTGGGCAGTGCGAAGATCCAGGATTATTGCCCCAACGGGCTGCAAGTCGAGGGCCGTCCGCAGGTCAGCCGCATTGTCAGCGGTGTCACGGCCAGCCAAGCGTTGCTGGATGCTGCGGTCGAGGCCGAGGCCGACCTGGTGCTGGTGCACCATGGCTACTTCTGGAAGGGCGAGAACCCCTGCATCACGGGGATCAAGCAGCGCCGTTTGAAAACCCTGCTCAAGCACGACATCAGCCTGCTGGCGTTCCACCTGCCGCTGGATGTACACCCGGAGGTGGGCAACAACGTGCAGCTGGCGCGCCAGTTGGATATCACCGTCGAGGGGCCGCTGGACCCGGAAAACCCGAAAGTGGTTGGCTTGGTCGGTTCGCTGGCCGAGCCGATGACTGCACGGGATTTTGCCCGGCGGGTGCAAGAGGTGATGGGGCGTGAGCCGTTGCTGGTTGAAGGCGAGCAGATGATCCGCCGGGTGGGCTGGTGCACCGGGGGCGGGCAGGGGTATATCGATACCGCGATTGCCGCAGGGGTCGACCTGTTCATCAGTGGCGAGGCGTCGGAACAGACCTTCCACAGTGCTCGCGAAAACGGCGTCAGCTTCATCGCCGCCGGGCACCATGCCACCGAGCGCTATGGCGTGCAGGCCCTGGGCGACTACCTGGCCCGGCGCTTCGCCGTCGAGCATCTGTTCATCGACTGCCCGAACCCGATCTAACCCTTCCGGATCTCCCACAGCCCCTGCAGGAGCAGCCTTGCGCTGCGAAGAGGCCGGTACAGGTAAAGTGCCACCACTGGCCTCTTCGCAGCACAAGGCTGCCCCTACAACGACCGGTGGTGAGTAGCCAGAGCCCAAACCCCCAGTCATATCGTTAGATTGTTTCGATCTAGCCCGCCTCCTAAATAGAATCAGCCGCTGTGATAAAGTGGCTCGCTCGAACACGGCCCGCAGGCCGTCCATAAGATCGTTTTTCGTGAGTAGCCATGGTCGACAAACTGACGCACTTGAAACAGCTGGAGGCGGAGAGCATCCACATCATCCGCGAGGTGGCCGCCGAGTTCGACAACCCGGTGATGCTGTACTCGATCGGCAAGGATTCCGCCGTGATGCTGCACCTGGCGCGCAAGGCCTTCTTCCCGGGCAAGCTGCCGTTCCCGGTGATGCACGTCGACACCCAGTGGAAATTCCAGGAGATGTACAGCTTCCGCGACAAGATGGTCGAGGAAATGGGCCTGGAGCTGATCACCCACGTCAACCCTGAGGGTGTGGCGCAGGGCATCAACCCCTTCACCCATGGCAGCTCCAAGCACACCGATATCATGAAGACCCAGGGCCTCAAGCAGGCGCTGGACAAGCATGGTTTCGACGCCGCCTTCGGTGGTGCCCGCCGTGACGAAGAGAAGTCGCGCGCCAAGGAACGCGTCTACTCGTTCCGCGACAGCAAACACCGCTGGGACCCTAAGAACCAGCGCCCCGAGCTGTGGAACGTGTACAACGGCAAGGTCAACAAGGGCGAGTCGATCCGCGTCTTCCCGCTGTCGAACTGGACCGAGCTGGACATCTGGCAGTACATCTACCTCGAAGGCATCCCGATCGTGCCGCTGTACTTTGCCGCCGAGCGTGAAGTCATCGAGAAGAACGGCACCCTGATCATGATCGACGACGAGCGCATCCTCGAGCACCTTTCCGAGGAAGAAAAGGCCCGCATCGTCAAGAAGAAGGTGCGTTTCCGTACCCTCGGTTGCTACCCGTTGACGGGGGCTGTCGAGTCCGAAGCCGAGACCCTGACGGACATCATTCAGGAAATGCTCCTGACCCGTACGTCCGAACGCCAGGGCCGTGTCATCGACCACGATGGCGCCGGCTCCATGGAAGACAAGAAACGCCAAGGCTACTTCTAATTTCAGGGTTACTCCATGTCGCACCAATCTGATCTGATCAGCGAGGACATCCTCGCCTACCTGGCCCAGCACGAGCGCAAGGAACTGCTGCGTTTCCTGACCTGCGGCAACGTCGACGACGGCAAGAGCACCCTGATCGGGCGCCTGCTGCACGACTCGAAGATGATCTACGAGGACCACCTCGAAGCCATCACCCGTGATTCGAAGAAGTCCGGCACCACCGGCGAAGAAGTCGACCTGGCGCTGCTGGTCGACGGCCTGCAGGCCGAGCGCGAGCAGGGCATCACCATCGATGTCGCCTACCGCTACTTCTCCACCGCCAAGCGCAAGTTCATCATTGCCGACACACCGGGCCACGAGCAGTACACCCGTAACATGGCCACCGGTGCATCCACCTGTGACCTGGCGATCATCCTGGTCGATGCCCGCTACGGCGTGCAGACCCAGACCCGTCGTCACAGCTACATCGCCTCGTTGCTGGGCATCAAGCACATCGTCGTCGCCGTCAACAAGATGGACCTCAAAGGGTTCGACGAAGGCGTGTTCGAAGACATCAAGGCCGACTACCTGAAGTTCGCCGATGCCATCAACCTGACGCCGAGCAGCCTGCACTTCGTGCCGATGTCGGCGCTCAAGGGCGACAACGTGGTCAACCGCAGCGAGCGTTCGCCGTGGTACACCGGCCCTGCGCTGATGGAAATCCTCGAGACCGTGGAAGTCGCGGCCGACCGCAACTTCACCGACCTGCGCTTCCCGGTGCAGTACGTCAACCGTCCGAACCTGAACTTCCGCGGCTTTGCCGGCACCCTCGCCAGTGGCGTGGTGCACAAGGGCGACGAAATCGTCGTGCTGCCGTCTGGCAAGAGCAGCCGGGTCAAGTCCATCGTCACCTACGAAGGTGAGCTGGAAAACGCCGGCCCAGGCCAGGCCGTGACCCTGACCATGGAAGACGAGATCGACATCTCCCGTGGCGACCTGTTGGTTCATGCCGACAACGTCCCGCCGGTGACCGACCAGTTCGACGCGATGCTGGTGTGGATGGCCGAAGAGCCCATGCTCCCCGGCAAGAAATACGACATCAAGCGTGCCACCAGCTATGTGCCGGGCTCGATCGCCAGCATCACCCACAAGGTCGATGTGAACACCCTCGAAAAGGATGCGGCCAGCGCGCTGCAGCTGAACGAGATCGGTCGCGTCAAGGTGTCCCTGGACAGCGCCATCGCGCTGGACGGCTATGACAGCAACCGCACCACCGGTGCATTCATCGTCATCGACCGCCTGACCAACGGCACCGTTGGCGCCGGCATGATCATCGCACAGCCAGTGCTGCCGCACGGCAGCACTGGCCAGCATGGCAAGCAGGCTCACGTGTCCACTGAAGAGCGCGCCCTGCGCTTCGGTCAGCAGCCGGCTACCGTGCTGTTCAGCGGCCTGTCCGGCGCTGGCAAGAGCACCTTGGCTTACGCCGTGGAGCGCAAGCTGTTCGACATGGGCCGTGCAGTGTACGTGCTCGATGGCCAGAACTTGCGCCACGACCTGAATAAGGGCCTGCCACAGGACCGCGCCGGCCGCACCGAGAACTGGCGCCGCGCCGCCCATGTGGCGCGCCAGTTCAACGAAGCCGGCATGCTAACCCTGGCCGCCTTCGTCGCCCCGGATGCCGAAGGCCGCGAACAGGCCAAGGCGCTGATCGGCAAGGAGCGCTTGGTGACCGTTTACGTCCAGGCCTCGCCAATCGCCTGCCGCGAGCGCGACCCGCAGGGCCTGTATGCTGCCGGTGGCGACAACATCCCGGGTGAAAGCTTCCCGTTCGATGTGCCGCTGGACGCTGACCTGGTGATCGATACCCAGAACACCAGTGTCGACGAAGGCGTGAAGCAAGTGCTGGATGTGCTGCGTCAGCGTGGCGCGATCTAAGCGCTGAGGCTGCATGAAAAACCCCGCTTCGGCGGGGTTTTTTGTTTGTGTCCGGACGTGCAAATCTCACAGGTCTGGAACGCACTAATTTTTAAGGAGTAACACCCCGCATGAGCGGGGTGTTGGATTTACTCTGCTTTAAATCCTGGCTTGCCGTTAGCTGCGCGCCACTCTTTTATGATGCGTACGATTTCCTCTGGCGTATCAAGGCCGTCTGCCTCAGGCCAGTATATTAAGTCCGAGCCATTCGGATGTTCGCTTAGCGATTTAAATCTCATGATGTGTGAATCTAAAACCTGTTCGCTTATATTGTTGGGTGGGTTTGTAATTGAAGTTATAAATTCAAGGAACTCCAGTTCTGTGAACTCAGATATGCTGTTTTTTGGAGTCATTCTGATGCCCCGTAATGTATGTTGTGATGCGCTGCTGGCGTGACAATCTTCAAGTTGTCAGCATCGTATACAGCTCCATGTTCGGAAATTGGAATCACGTGATGAAGTATAAAAGTAGCGTGCCCCTTGTAGTGATCTTTGTCACGTGCTTTGGGGGCGTGTCCTCTAGCCATGAGATTTCTATTTGCAGTGTTAAATTGACTAGACAGCTCGGGGTATTCGGCTACAGCCTTCCAGAATGCGGCTCGGAAAGCATCGAAATCTCGAAATTCCCGTCCCCTCAGCACATCCGCAATCTGCGTTGGAATTTCTGCCCCGGTCTGCCTGGCTGCTTCATCGAGCCAGATACCAGTGATTGGCGAGCCTAACCCTGTAGCAATCCCTGGCTCATATCGCGGGCTCTTGAACACCACCAGAATAGGCGGCAAACCCGAATCAAGCGGAAAGGTGATGATCAGCCGTTCTTGATCCAGTAGCTCCAGAGCCGGATAACCGTCCTGCTCGGTGCTTAAAGGATTAAGGCTGCTGCCGGTGTAAACGACAGTCCCAGGTGGTGCCGGCGGAAGACTGGTAGAGCTTCCCTGTTCATCCCCGGTGCGCTGGCTGGGGTCCAGGTCAGAATTCGCTGAGGGTTCTCCAGTGCCAGGCTGTAAAGCTGGCGCTCGCTGTCGAACGTCGCGGCGCGAACGGGTACTGGCTTAGCGCCAGGTACCACGTAGAGATCCAGCCCATGTTGGTCTTCGGCCCCAGCAAGAAGGTAAGGTAAATCGATACTGGTTGATGAGAGGGCAAGGGCGACTAGATCCGGACCGTTCGGAGGTGAAAGGTTAGCGAGGGGCGTGCTGATGAGGTAGTGACGTTCGCTGTTGGCCAACGTCGACGGCCAGGCCATAGCCAGGGAGCCCACCGCTAGGGCGGGAGTGGAAGCCGCAATAATCCTGGTCAAAGCTGCAGATATTGCAGCCCCTAAGGCTGTATAGGCGGTCTCGGCGATTGCGAACGTTGCAGCACCGATGGGGATGATTGCAGGGACCGATGCCGCCAGTCGGCCTTCGTGGTTGTAACTTATACGTTTGAGCAACTTCTCGAGCTGCTGCCGTTCCGCCTCGGCAGCTAAACGCTCAGTTTCGGCTTGCTGCCTCACCACTTCCTCGGCAGCCAGGCGCTCAGCCTCAGCCTGTAGCCGAGCGGCTTCCTCAGTCGCCGCCTGTTGCGCTGCAAACTGAGCTTGTAAGTGTTCAACCTCGGCCGCGCGCTGGTTAAGATTCTGCGTAGCACTTGTGAAGGTATCGAGGAACCTGATCGATTCGCTCAATGCAAGGGCCTGGTGATATTCCTTCCAGCGCTGACCAGCTCGGCGCAATCTTTGCTCATCCACAAGATGCAACAGTCCTTCTAGTTGGGGTTTCGACAGAGGGCTGCTGATCCGCGGATTTTGATCTGGGTACTGCGGTATTTGCGATTGTTTGCTCTGCACCAGAGCAGAGGCGGTGGCCAAGTAAGCATTGAACGTTTGGGCGAGTGTGTACGCGTCCTCAATGACGGTTTGCCCGAGCTCATGCTGAATAACATTAGGCAAACATTCGAAGTGAATTTGCCGCTCGACGTGAATCTGAGCTGTTCTACGCGCAATCACCTTCAACAGGTCTAAAGGCTGCTGGGTCAGCTCCTCTTCATCTACCTGCACTGCCAGCCCTTTGAGTTCATCCGCTAGCGACTGATGCTTCTGGGCTAGCAGGTGTAAACGATAGGCGCCGTCCCACGACCTCTGCAGTTTTGTGGCCCATTCCGCACCCAAGGCTTCACCCGTTGTTGATTCGATGAAGCCAGGGTCGAGAAACCGACTCATCATTGAATCGCCGCGCTTATAGAACGCGGGTACGCCAAAATAGCTATTTGCGTCGGGTAAAATCTGCAGGTAGTTCTCACGCATCTGGCTGATACGTGAGGTCAAAACCTGTTGTTCAACTATTGCTTTTAAAGATTGGTTGGGTGTGTTCTGCGCGTCGGATCTGATTTGAGCTTTTAATGCGGCAATCGTTTCTGGGAGCTGGTTTATCTCTTGAGTATATTTTTCTTCGTGGTCTTTCTCGATGACCTGATATTCCTCTGTCAACACTCTCCGTGTTGAAATGACCCGCGCAATATCATTTTTGGTTGGGCTGGTACCGCGAGGGTAGCCTTCACTCAGCCCCCAGCCCCCTCCGCCTGGTCCGCCTCCAGCGCCACCCAGCAACCTGAGTTCAGCACCCGTGGGGGCAGCGGCACTAATCCAAAGCCCTTCGGTGAGATAATACGTTTTGTCCTGTGCCATGTAGGTTCTCCTGATCACTACATGGCAAAGCTTTTCGTGTATTGAATGTGCAGTATGTCAGTTGCAGCCTATCCATCGGTAGGACCCTTCCTGCCGTTCGGAAAGGTCTGAATCAGATATGCTTTTCCGACACAGGAATCACGCGCCTCTCTTTCACTGCCTTATATGAAAAACTCGAATAAATTTCCTTAACGCCCGGCAACCGCTGCAGTACTTCCCGGGTGAATTCCCCAAACGACTCAAGGTCCCGCGCCAGTATTTCCAGCAAGAAGTCATAGCGCCCGGAAATATTATGGCAGGCAACGATTTCGGGTATTTCCATCAACCGCTTCTCAAAAGCCAATGCCATGTCTTTGGTATGCGAATCCATCATGATGCTGACAAAAGCGGTTACGCCAAACCCCAATGACTTAGGGGAAAGAATGGCCTGGTACCCGGTGATATAGCCGTTATCTTCCAGCAATTTGACCCGCCGCCAGCAAGGCGAGGTGGTCAGCGCAACCTGGTCAGCGAGTTCGGAGACGGTAAGGCGGGCGTTGTCCTGCAGGGCAGCGAGCAGGGCGCGGTCGGTGCGGTCGAGGCTCGAAGGCATGGTTTGCCCTCCTGATCGAATAATTGTTGTTTTTGTTCCAAAAAGTGCTCGATTGCGTGGGCTATTTTGGAAAAATTCAGGCAGCTCGGTGGCATAAGCTTATAACAAACCACCAGAGGCTGTTGCCATGCGCGACTCCCATAACAACACCGGTTTTTCCACACGGGCCATCCACCATGGTTATGACCCGCTTTCCCACGGGGGCGCCCTTGTGCCGCCGGTGTATCAAACAGCGACCTATGCCTTCCCCACCGTTGAATATGGCGCTGCCTGCTTTGCAGGGGAGGAGGCGGGGCACTTCTACAGCCGCATTTCCAACCCGACGCTGGCCTTGCTGGAACAGCGCATGGCGTCGTTGGAAGGGGGCGAGGCCGGGCTGGCGCTGGCTTCGGGGATGGGGGCCATCACCTCCACGATCTGGACCCTGCTACGGCCGGGTGATGAGCTGATTGTCGGGCGCACGTTGTATGGCTGCACCTTTGCCTTTCTGCACCATGGCATTGGCGAGTTCGGGGTAAAAATCCGTCACGTCGACCTTAACGATATCAAGGCACTCAAGGCGGCGATCACCAGCAAAACACGGATGATCTACTTCGAAACACCCGCCAACCCCAACATGCAACTGGTCGATATCGCAGCGGTGGCCGACGCCGCGCGTGGGCATGATTTGCATATCGTGGTCGACAACACCTACTGCACGCCTTATTTGCAGCGGCCCCTGGAAATGGGAGCCGACCTGGTGGTGCATTCGGCCACCAAGTACTTGAGCGGCCATGGTGATCTCACCGCAGGGCTGGTGGTGGGGCGCAAGGCGCTGATCGACCGGATACGCCTGGAAGGCCTCAAAGACATGACGGGCGCGGTGCTGTCGCCGCATGACGCTTCGCTGTTGATGCGCGGTATCAAGACCCTGGCCCTGCGCATGGACCGCCATTGCGCCAACGCCCAGCAGGTGGCTGAGTTTATCGCGCGCCAGCCGCAGGTCGAGTTTATCCATTACCCAGGGCTGCCCTCGTTTGCCCAGTACGAACTCGCTCAACGGCAGATGCACCTGCCGGGTGGCATGATCGCATTTGAGCTCAAGGGCGGCATCGAAGCGGGGCGGCGCTTTATGAATGCCCTGCAGCTGTTCGCGCGGGCGGTGAGCCTGGGCGATGCCGAGTCGCTGGCGCAGCATCCGGCGAGCATGACCCATTCCAGCTATACGCCGACGGAGCGGGCGCATCACGGGATATCGGAGGGGTTGGTGCGCTTGTCGGTGGGGTTGGAGGACAGCGAGGACTTGCTGGCGGATGTTGAGCAGGCATTGCAGGCTTGTAGCTAAGAGGCCTATGAATTCAGCCCACAAAAAAGGCCTCCTGAGAGGCCTTTTTGGTAATCATCAAATCAACGCTTGAGCCCGTAGCTCTCATCGAGCATACCCGGCGAGTTCGGCGTTTTTGGCGCGTAGTCGCGTGGCACTTCGGCGGTGTCCTTCGGCGGGGTCAGACGGTCGCGTGGGCCTTGGGCCGCTTCGGAGTGCAGGGCGGCCAGCAGGCGCTGGCGGGTGACATCGTCGAGGGCCAGGGTGTTGGCGCCATCGGCGAGGTGATCCTGGACATCCTGGTAGCTCTGGGTGAGTTTCTTGACCAGTACGGCGGTGCTGTTGAAGTGGGTGACCACTTCGTTCTGGTAGCTGTCGAAACGCTGCTGGATGTCATCCAGTTGACGTTGCGTGCTGCTCGGCGCGGCATTGGGCAGCAGGCGGGCTACGACGAAACCAACCACCACGCCGATGACCAGGGCCAGGGTCGGCAACAACCAAACAAGGAG
This sequence comes from Pseudomonas kermanshahensis, assembly GCF_014269205.2. NCBI lineage: Bacteria > Pseudomonadati > Pseudomonadota > Gammaproteobacteria > Pseudomonadales > Pseudomonadaceae > Pseudomonas > Pseudomonas kermanshahensis. Next base: position 4,767,102 of record NZ_JABWRY020000001.1, on the reverse strand, counting down.
CGAGAGTTCCACGAGTCCTTCCTCTATAAACGGCTTTGCTTTACGTTAACGGCTCAGACCTGCGCTGTATACCGCGAGCGATCGCAAATCAGAACAGAATTCCTCACCTAGACGAATCGACCCTTCCCGAGGTCACGGAGTAGTGCCTTGCTTGTCCGCGAAACCCCCTTGTTCATCGATGGCCCTTGTGGCCAGTTGGAAGCCTTGTACCTGGACGTGGCTGATGCCCGCGGCGTGGTGCTGATCTGCCACCCCAACCCGGTCCAGGGCGGCACCATGCTCAACAAGGTGGTTTCGACGTTGCAACGCACCGCGCGTGACGCCGGTTACGTGACCCTGCGCTTCAACTACCGGGGTGTCGGCCAAAGCGCCGGCAGCCATGACATGGGCGCGGGCGAGGTAGCAGATGCCGAGGCTGCGGCTGCCTGGTTGCGGGCGACGCACCCCGAGCTGCCGGTGGTGCTGATGGGCTTCTCGTTCGGTGGTTTCGTCGCGACCAGCCTGGCAGGGCGCCTGGAAAGCGCTGGCGTTGAGTTGCAACACCTGTTCATGATCGCCCCGGCGGTGATGCGCCTGACAGACGAATTCCCGTTGCCGCAACGCTGCCCGATCACCCTCGTGCAGCCCGACAGCGACGAGGTCGTCGATCCGCAGTTGGTCTACGAATGGTCTGACACCCTGTCGCGCCCCCATGAGCTGCTGAAAGTGGCAGAATGCGGACACTTCTTCCATGGCAAGCTGACCGATCTGAAGGATCTGCTGCTGCCGCGCCTTTCGAATTGAGCCAAGCCTGAATAAGCGAACACCCATGACCACGCGCATCCTTACCGGTATCACCACCACCGGCACCCCGCACCTGGGCAACTACGCCGGCGCCATTCGCCCGGCGATCCGCGCCAGCCAGCAACCCGGTGCCGATTCGTTCTACTTCCTGGCCGACTACCACGCCCTGATCAAATGCGACGACCCGCTGCGCATCCAGCGCTCGCGCTTGGAAATCGCAGCCACCTGGCTGGCCGGTGGCCTCGATCCGGACAAGGTGACCTTCTACCGCCAGTCCGACATCCCGGAAATCCCCGAACTGACCTGGTTGCTGACCTGCGTTGCAGCAAAGGGCCTGCTCAACCGTGCCCATGCCTACAAGGCCTCGGTGGACAAGAACGTCGAGAACGGTGAAGACCCGGACGCCGGCGTGACCATGGGGCTGTTCAGCTACCCGGTGCTGATGGCCGCCGACATCCTGATGTTCAACGCCCACAAGGTGCCGGTCGGCCGTGACCAGATCCAGCACGTGGAAATGGCCCGTGACATTGGCCAGCGCTTCAACCACCTGTTCGGCCAGGGTAAGGACTTCTTCGCCCTGCCGGAGGCGGTGATCGAAGAGAGCGTGGCGACGTTGCCGGGCCTGGACGGGCGCAAGATGTCCAAGAGTTACGACAACACCATCCCGCTGTTCACCAGCGCGAAGGACATGAAAGACGCTATTTCGCGCATTGTGACTGACTCGCGCGCGCCGGGCGAAGCGAAAGACCCGGACACTTCGCACTTGTTCACCCTGTACCAGGCCTTCTCGACGCCGGAGCAATGCGCCGGGTTCCGCGTAGAGCTGCTGCAGGGCCTGGGCTGGGGCGACGCCAAGCAGCGTCTGTTCCAGCTGCTGGATGGGCAACTGGCCGAGAAGCGCGACCACTACCATCAACTGATCTCGCGCCCATCGGACCTGGAAGACATCTTGCTGGCCGGCGCCGCCAAGGCCCGCAAGATCGCCACGCCGTTCCTTGAGCAACTGCGCGAAGCCGTTGGCCTGCGTTCGTTCCGCAGCAGCGTGCAGGCCAACACCGAAGTGAAGAAAAAGGCCGCCAAGAGCGCGCGTTTCGTCAGCTTCCGTGACGAGGATGGCAGCTTCCGCTTCCGCCTGCTGGCCGCCGACGGCGAGCAACTACTGCTGTCGCGCAGCTTCGCCGACGGCAAAAGCGCCGGCGCCGTCAGCAAGCAACTGCAGCAAGGTGGCGAAGCCGATGTGCGTGCCGAAGGGCTGAGCTTCAGCCTGTGGCTGAATGGCGAGCAGGTGGCTGAAGGGCCGCAGTTTGACACGGCCGAAGCCCGTGATGCGGCTGTTCAAAGCCTCCACGAGGCCCTGGTGCCACAGCAGGACTGAGACAGTTTGACGCAAGTCTGATTGCCATTAAGCGGGCCTGTCGCTACAGTGACGGCCCGTTTTTTGTTGCCTCGCTAACGAAATCATGACGCCCCTAGAACGATACCAAGCAGATCTGAAACGTCCCGACTTCTTCCATGATGCGGCGCAGGAGACTGCGGTGCGTCACTTGCAGCGCCTGTACGACGACCTGGTACATGCGCAGAACAACAAGCCGGGCGTGTTCGGCAAGCTGTTCGGCAAGAAAGAGCAGACGCCGGTCAAGGGCCTGTACTTCTGGGGTGGGGTAGGGCGTGGCAAGACCTACCTGGTCGACACCTTCTACGAGGCGCTGCCGTTCAAGCAGAAGATGCGGACGCACTTCCACCGCTTCATGAAGCGCGTGCACGAGGAAATGAAAACCCTCAAGGGCGAGAAAAACCCGCTGACCCTCATCGCCAAGCGTTTCAGCGACGAAGCCAAAGTCATCTGCTTCGACGAGTTCTTCGTGTCCGACATTACCGATGCGATGATCCTCGGCACCTTGATGGAGGAGCTGTTCAAGAACGGCGTGTCCTTGGTGGCGACGTCCAACATCGTGCCGGACGGCCTGTACAAGGACGGCCTGCAGCGTGCGCGCTTCCTGCCCGCCATCGCCATGATCAAGCAGTACACCGACGTGGTGAACGTCGACAGTGGCGTCGACTATCGCTTGCGCCACCTGGAGCAGGCCGAACTGTTCCACTTCCCGCTCGATGACGCCGCACACCAGAGCATGCGTGCCAGCTTCAAGGCGCTGACCCCTGAGTGCACCCAGGCTGTCGAGAACGACGTGCTGATGATCGAGAACCGCCCGATCAACGCCCTGCGCACCTGCGATGACGTCGCCTGGTTCGACTTCCGCGCCCTGTGCGACGGGCCGCGTAGCCAGAACGACTACATCGAGCTGGGCAAGATCTTCCATGCGGTATTGCTGAGCAATGTCGAGCAGATGGGCGTTGCCACCGATGATATCGCCCGCCGGTTCATCAACATGGTCGACGAGTTCTACGACCGTAACGTCAAGCTGATCATTTCGGCTGAGGTGGAGTTGAAGGACCTGTACACCGGTGGCCGTCTGAGCTTTGAATTCCAGCGGACCTTGAGCCGGTTGCTGGAGATGCAGTCGCACGAGTTCCTGTCGCGCGCGCATAAGCCGTAAGGCATGGGGGCTGCTGCGCAGCCCTTTCGCGGCACAAGGCCGCTCCTACAAGAGATCGCGTTCTTTTGTAGGGGCGGCCTTGTGTCGCGATGGGGCGCGAAGCGGCCCCCTAGGCCTCAAGCCTCTTGCATGAACTGCTGCCGATACTGGTTCGGCGACAACTCCGTGTGCTGGCGGAACAACCGGGCAAAGAAGCTGGCATCGTCGTAGCCCACTTCGTAGCTGATGGTCTTGATGCTCTTGCGCGTGCTCGACAGCAAGCCCTTGGCGGTCTCGATCCGTAGCCGTTGCAGGTAATGCAGCGGTTTATCGCCCGTCGCGCCCTGGAAGCGACGCATGAAGTTGCGAATGCTCATGCCATGGTTGCGGGCCACGTCCTCGAAGCGGAACTTGTCGGCGAAGTGCTCTTCCAGCCAATGCTGAATCTGCAGAATGATCAGGTCCTGGTGCAGTTTCTGCCCACCAAAACCCATGCGCCCCGGGGTGTAGTTGCGCTGCACTTCGTAAAGGATGTCGCGGGCCACGGCGCGGGCCACGTTGGCACCGCAGAAGCGCTCGATCAGGTAGATATACAGGTCACAGGCCGACGTCGCACCGCCCGCGCAATAGATATTGTCGGCATCGGTCAGGTGCTTGTCTTGGTTCAAGCGGATTTTCGGAAAACGCTCGGCAAAATTGGCGAAGAAACGCCAGTAGGTCGTCGCCTCCTTGCCGTCGAGCAGGCCGGACTCGGCCAGCCAGAACACGCCAGAGGCTTCAGCGCACAGCACGGCGCCACGGGCATGTTGCTCACGCAGCCACGGCAACACCTGTGGATAACGCTGCATGAGGTTGTCGAAGTCGTCCCAGAACGCTGGGAGGATGATGATATCGGCATCGTTCAGGCCGCCGTCAACCGGCAGCTGGACATTACTGAAGCTGTCCACGGGCTGGCCGTCTGGGCTTACCAGGCCAATTTCGAACATGGGCTGCAGGCCCAGGCCCAATTGCTTGCTGTACCGCAGGCTGGCGAGGTGGAAGAAATCCTTGGCTTGCATCAAGGTCGAAGCGAACACCTTGTCAATGGCCAGGATGCTGACGCGCCGCAGCGACGCGGAGGGTTGGGTAAACATCATTGTCATTGTTCTTATAGGGTAGAGTGGTCAATCACCGGCTGGATCGTCTTATTTTTTGGCGATTGTGTCTACCCCGCAGAATTGCACGGTCCCTTTCGCGAGTTCACCCGCGAAAGGGACAGCGTTGCACTGGGTTCAGGGTGCCGGGTTGGGCTGGTCCTGATGAATTGCCTCGATCGCCGCCAGCAGCTCATCGCTTAGCTTCAGGTCCAGGCTCGCCAGGTTGCTCTCGAGCTGTTCGATGCTGGTCGCACCGATAATGTTGCTGGTCACGAATGGCTGGCGTGTGACGAACGCCAAGGCCATCTGCGCCGGGTCCAGCCCATGTGCCTGGGCCAGCTGCACATAGCGGCTGCAGGCCGCCACGGTCTGCGGGTTGGAGTAGCGGGCGAAGCGGCTGAACAGCGTCAGGCGGCCTTTTTCTGGCCGGGCGCCGTTCTCGTATTTGCCCGATAGCATGCCAAAGGCCAGCGGCGAATAAGCCAGCAGCCCGCATTGCTCACGGATCGCGATTTCCGCCAGGCCCACCTCGAAACTGCGGTTGAGCAGGTTGTACGGGTTCTGGATCGACACCGCGCGCGGCCAGCCGCGGGCTTCTGCCAGTTGCAGGAACTTCATGGTGCCCCACGGCGTTTCGTTGGATAGGCCAATGTGGCGGATCTTGCCCGCGCGCACCTGCTCATCGAGCACTTCGAGGGTCTCTTCCAGTGGGGTGAAGTGGTCCTGTGGCAGGTGCTGATAGCCCAGCTTGCCGAAGAAGTTGGTGCTGCGCTCCGGCCAGTGCAGCTGGTACAGGTCGATGCGGTCGGTTTGCAGGCGTTTCAGGCTTTCGTCCAGCGCCGCGACGATGTGCTGGCGGTTGTGCTTGAGCTGGCCATCACGGATGTGGCTGATGCCGTTGCCGGGGCCTGCGACCTTGCTGGCCAGGATCCAGTCGTCGCGATCGCCCTGCTCGCGGAACCAGTTGCCGATGATGCGCTCGGTGGCGGCATAGGTCTCTGGGCGCGGTGGCACCGGGTACATTTCGGCGGTGTCGATGAAGTTGACCCCGGCGGCCTTGGCCATCGCAATCTGCTTGAAGGCCTCGTCCTGAACGTTCTGTTCGCCCCAGGTCATGGTGCCCAGGCACAGGGCGCTGACGTTGAGATCGGTACGGCCGAGCTGGCGGTATTCCATCGGGAAAACTCTCCTTAGGTAAAGAAGCCCATAAAAGCAGGTTGAAATTTTTCGCGCAATCTGGATAATTCGGCACCTCTCCGTGTGGCGGAAGTGATGCACCACCACGCAGGAAGAACCCCGTCGAACATTGGCGTGCCCGACCCGAGCCCCCAAAAGCGTCTGTGTTCGGCTGCGCGCTTGCCCTTGGCAAGCTGTGCACTATCCAGTAAGATTCGCCGTCTATTTTTCGCTGGGCGGCCTCTGAGGCTTTAGAGAATGAAAACTTTTACTGCTAAACCGGAAACAGTAAAGCGCGAGTGGTTCGTAGTCGACGCCGCTGGCCAGACCCTGGGTCGTCTGGCTACCGAAATCGCTAGCCGTCTGCGTGGCAAACACAAACCAGAATACACCCCTCACGTTGACACCGGCGACTACATCGTCGTCATCAACGCCGAGCAAATCCGTGTAACTGGCGCCAAGTCTTCCGACAAGATGTACTACTCCCACTCCGGCTTCCCAGGCGGTATCAAGGAAATCAACTTCGAGAAGTTGATCGCCAAGGCCCCTGAGCGTGTTATCGAAACCGCGGTCAAAGGCATGCTGCCGAAGAACCCGCTGGGTCGCGACATGTACCGTAAGCTGAAAGTGTACGCGGGTGCTGCTCACCCACACACTGCTCAGCAGCCTCAAGAACTGAAGATCTAACGGGATAGTTCATTATGTCGGCGACTCAAAATTACGGCACTGGCCGTCGCAAGACCGCAACCGCTCGCGTTTTCCTGCGTCCGGGTACTGGTAACATTTCCATCAACAACCGTTCTCTGGACGTGTTCTTCGGCCGCGAAACCGCTCGCATGGTTGTTCGCCAGCCGCTGGAACTGACCGAGACCGTTGAGAAGTTCGACATCTACGTCACCGTTGCTGGTGGTGGTGTCAGCGGTCAAGCCGGTGCGATCCGTCACGGTATCACCCGCGCTCTGATGGAATACGACGAAACCCTGCGTGGCGCTCTGCGTCGTGCTGGCTACGTCACCCGCGACGCTCGTGAAGTTGAGCGTAAGAAAGTGGGTCTGCGTAAAGCGCGTAAGCGTCCTCAGTACTCCAAGCGTTAATTTCGCTTCGGCAGTCGAAAAAGCCCGGTTCCTTTGGAGCCGGGCTTTTTTTATGTCTTGAACTAACCTGTCAGCATGTCCGTGACGGCTTACCGCATAGACGCAGATCAAGCAAAGCGAGGGTTGTAGCCCGCAATCGGGTAATCACCTTGTCAGTGTGTGGATTTGTTTCTTACCATGGCGGCCAATTTTTAGTGCCACAGACATTACCTAAGTACAGGCCTGATCCAACAGGCCAAGCAAGCTGATGGGAGAGGACTGAATGAGCAATGACGGCGTCAACGCAGGCCGGCGCCGCTTCCTCGTAGCCGCGACCTCTGTGGTCGGGGCGGCGGGGGCAGTGGGGGCTGCGGTACCGTTCGTGGGGTCATGGTTTCCCAGTGCCAAGGCGAAAGCCGCGGGTGCACCGGTGAAGGTGAATATCGCCAAGGTCGAGGCCGGGCAGCAGATGGTGGCCGAGTGGCGTGGCCAGCCTGTATTCATCGTACGGCGAACGGAGGAGATCCTCGGGAACCTCAAGAAAATTACCGCAGACCTGTCCGACCCCGAGTCGAAGGCCTCGGTGCAACCCACCTACGTCGACCCACAGGTGCGCTCGATCAAGCCGGAAATACTCATTCTCGTAGGTCTGTGCACCCACCTGGGTTGCTCGCCGACGTTCCGCCCTGAAGTGGCGCCCGCCGACCTGGGGCCAAAGTGGGTAGGGGGCTATTTCTGCCCGTGCCACGGTTCCCACTACGACCTGGCTGGCCGTGTCTACAAGTCGCAGCCGGCGCCTCTCAACCTGCCAGTGCCACCGCACTCGTATGAGTCGGACGACATCATTGTCATCGGCGTCGATCAGGAGAACGCATGATGAGCAAGTTCATGGACTGGATTGATGCGCGCTTCCCTGCCACCAAGATGTGGGAAGACCACCTGAGCAAGTATTACGCGCCCAAGAACTTCAACTTCCTGTATTTCTTCGGCTCCCTGGCGTTGCTGGTGCTGGTCAACCAGATCGTCACCGGTGTGTGGCTGACCATGAGCTTCACGCCCTCGGCGGAAGAGGCCTTCGCCTCGGTCGAGTACATCATGCGTGACGTGGAATACGGCTGGATCCTGCGCTACCTGCACTCCACCGGCGCGTCGGCGTTCTTCATCGTGGTCTACCTGCACATGTTCCGCGGGCTGCTCTACGGCTCCTACCAGAAGCCACGTGAGCTGGTCTGGCTGTTCGGCATGCTGATCTACCTGGCGCTGATGGCAGAGGCCTTCATGGGCTACCTGCTGCCTTGGGGGCAGATGTCGTACTGGGGTGCCCAAGTGATCATCTCGCTGTTCGGTGCGATTCCGGTGATCGGCGACGACCTCACCCAGTGGATTCGTGGTGACTACCTGATTTCCGGTATTACCCTGAACCGCTTCTTCGCCCTGCATGTGGTAGCCCTGCCGATCGTTATCCTGGGCCTGGTGGTGCTGCACATCCTGGCCTTGCATGAAGTGGGTTCGAACAACCCCGATGGCGTCGACATCAAGAAGAAAAAGGACGAAAACGGTATCCCGCTGGACGGCATTCCGTTCCACCCTTACTACACCGTCAAGGACATTGTCGGCGTGGTCGTGTTCCTCTTCGTGTTCTGCGCCGTGGTGTTCTTCTTCCCGGAGATGGGCGGTTACTTCCTGGAGAAACCGAACTTCGAGCAGGCGAACGCCTTCAAGACGCCTGAGCACATTGCGCCGGTGTGGTACTTCACGCCGTTCTACGCGATCTTGCGTGCGGTGCCTGACAAGCTCATGGGTGTGATCGCCATGGGTGCCGCCATCGCCGTGCTGTTCGTGTTGCCTTGGCTCGACCGCAGCCCGGTGCGCTCCATGCGTTACAAAGGCTGGATCAGCAAGCTCTTCCTGCTGGTGTTCTGCGTGGCCTTCGTCATCCTCGGCATATTGGGCGTGCTGGCACCGACACCAGGGCGCACCTTGCTGTCGCAGGTGTGCACGGTGTTGTACTTCGCCTACTTCCTGCTGATGCCGTTCTACACAAGGCTCGAGAAGACCAAACCGGTTCCGGAAAGGGTGACTGGCTGATGAAAAAGTTGATTGCAGTATTTTTGCTGGCAGTGATGCCTGCCTTTTCCTTCGCTGCGGAGCACGGCCTGGAGCTGGACAAGGTCGACATCGACCTGACCGACAAAGCGGCCATGCAGGATGGTGCGCGTACCTTTGCCAACTATTGCATGGGTTGCCACAGCGCCAAGTTCCAGCGCTACGAGCGGGTGGCCGATGACCTGGGCATCCCCCACGAGCTGATGCTTGAAAAGCTGGTGTTCACCGGTGCCAAGATTGGTGACCACATGAACATCGGCATGAAGCCAAGCGATGCCAAGACCTGGTTCGGCGCCGCGCCACCCGACCTGACCCTGGTCGCCCGGGTGCGGGGTACCGATTGGCTGTACACCTACCTGCGCAGCTTCTATGAGGACAAGTCGCGTCCTTATGGGGTGAACAACAAGGTGTTCCCTAACGTTGGCATGCCCAACGTCCTGGTTGGCCTGCAGGGCAACCAGGTGGTTGGCTGCAAGCAGGTGCAGAGCGTGGTCGATGGCAAGAAGCAGTTTGACCCGCTGACGGGCAGCCCATTGACCCATGAAGCGTGCGACCAGCTGACCATCACGCCGAATTCCGGTACCCTGACGACCGAGCAGTTCGACGAGAAGGTCAAGAACCTGGTGACCTTCCTGGCCTATTCGGCCAACCCGGTCAAACTGGAAAGCCAGCGCATTGGTACCTATGTGTTGCTGTACCTGGCTTTCTTCTTCGTATTCGCCTATTTGCTCAAGCGTGAATACTGGAAGGACGTGCACTGATCACGCAGTAATTTCTGGTAGTTGAACGCGCCCGGGGGGCCCTAGCAGATTTGCCAGGGTACCCCGGGCGCGTTTTCATTTAGAGTTTTACGAGCATCTCGTGCGAGGAGGCGCTACATGGGCGCAACCAACAGGTTAGCCTGCTATTCCGATCCCGCTGATCACTATTCTCATCGGGTACGCCTCGTTCTTGCCGAAAAAGGCATCAGCGTGCAGATCGTCGACGTCGATCCTGGCCGTTTGCCGCCCAAGCTGGTTGAGGTGAACCCCTATGGGAGCGTGCCGACCTTGGTCGACCGCGACCTGGCGTTGTATGAGTCGACCGTGGTGATGGAATACCTCGAAGAGCGTTACCCGCATCCACCCTTGATGCCGGTGTACCCCGTGGCGCGTGGCAACAGCCGCCTGCTCATACACCGCATCCAGCGCGACTGGTGTGCCCTGGCCGACACCGTGCTCGACGTGCGCAGCACTGACGCTGCCCGGGCCGAGGCGCGCAAGGCATTGCGTGAGAGCTTGACTGGTGTCTCGCCGCTGTTCGGTGAGTTCGCCTGCTTCATGAGTGATGAGCAAAGCCTGGTCGATTGTTGTCTATTGCCCATACTCTGGCGTTTGCCGGTCATGGGTATCGAATTGCCGCGGCAAGCCAAGCCGCTGCTGGATTACATGGAGCGACAGTTCGCCCGCGAGCCTTTCATGGCGAGCCTGTCCTCCGTAGAACGTGAAATGCGCAAGCTTTAAGGAGCTGTTGATGAACTCCAGTCGCCCCTATCTGGTTCGAGCACTGTACGAGTGGATCGTCGACAACGATTGCACGCCCCATATGCTGGTCAATGCCGAATTCCCGGCAGTCCAGGTGCCGCAAGGTTTTGCCAGTGATGGTCAGATTGTCCTGAATATCTCGCCGAGCGCCGTGCGCAGCCTGCACATGGATAACGATGCGGTGAGCTTCGAGGGCCGCTTCGGCGGCGTCGCCCACACGTTGTTCGTGCCGATTGGTGCGATCCTCGGTATCTACGCCCGTGAGAACGGGCAGGGCATGGTCTTCGAGCTGGAGCCGTCGTTGCTGGAAGGCGATGAGCTGGAAGACGACGACGTCGAGCCGGATGATGACGGCCCACCTGAAGGGGGGGGCCAGCCGCCGCGTCCGACGGGCCGGCCGAGCCTCAAAGTGGTCAAGTAACAAAAAAGGCGATCCAACCGGATCGCCTTTTTATTTGCAGCTGCGATTACAGGTCGCTGATGGTGCGCACCTGGTCTTTGTTGATGCGGGTGCGTTTGCCGTCGAGTTGCTGGAACTCGTAGAAGCCGGTGGCCTTCTCGTAGCGCGGCGCGTCGACGGCCTGGAACTCGCGGCCGTCGTTCAGGGTGATCAGGCTAGGGGTGGAGCAGCCGGCCAGGGTGGCGAAGGTGCCAATCAGCAGGGCAGGCAGCAGGAGCTTCTTCATGCGGTGTTTCCTGAATTTCTGAAGGGTAAAGCTTTGTGGTGGCCTGTATGCGCCTCATCGCCGGCAAGCCGGCTCCCACAGGTAAACCACGAACCCTGCGAGAGCCGGCTTGCCGGCGATGAGATCGGAACAGGCCAATGAATCAGTCGATGTACTCGAACAGCTTGACGATCTTCTGCACGCCCGACACGCTCTGGACTACGCCGGTGGCGGCGTTGGCCTCTTGCTGGGTCACCAGGCCGAGCAGGTAGACAATACCGTTTTCGGTAATCACCTTGATGCGCGAGCTTGGCACGGCGTTGTCGGTCAGCATTTGGGTCTTGATTTTGGTGGTCAGCCAAGCGTCGTTGTTGCGCGCGAGGATGGAGGACGGCTGCATCACCTGCAGTTCGTTGTGTACCTTCTTCACGCGCTGCACTTGGCCTGCAGTCTGCTCGGCCAAGCTCTTGAGGTCGGCGCGCGGGGTTTGGCCGGCGAGCAGGACAATGCCGTTGTAGCTGCTGACAACGATGTGCGAGCCCTTGTCCAGGTCTGGGCTGGCCTTGGAAATATTCACCGCAGCCTTGGTTTCGATCAGCGAGTCATCGATCTTGCTGCCGATGGTACGCGTGCCGCGATCGTCCTCGATTGGCGAATTGCGGGTGGAGGTCAGCACCGAGCTGCAGCCGGTGACGCTCAGGCACAGGGTCAGGGCCATCAGGCCGAGGCGCATAGGGGTCATTCTTCACTCCCGAACAGTTGGCTGTCGATCAGGTCGCACAGGCAGTGGATCGCCAGCAGGTGGACTTCCTGGATACGCGCGGTGACTGTCGAGGGCACGCGGATTTCCACGTCCTCGGGCAGCAGCAGCGAAGCCATGCCGCCACCGTCACGTCCAGTCAATGCTACGACAATCATTTCGCGATCATGTGCGGCCTGGATCGCTTGAATCACGTTGGCCGAGTTGCCGCTGGTGGAAATCGCCAGCAACACATCGCCGGGCTGGCCCAGGGCGCGAATCTGTTTGGAAAAGACTTCGTTGTAGCTGTAGTCATTGGCAATCGAGGTCAGCGTCGAGCTGTCGGTTGTCAATGCGATGGCCGGCAGGCTCGGGCGCTCGCGCTCGAAGCGGTTGAGCAGCTCTGACGAGAAGTGCTGGGCATCGCCGGCCGAGCCGCCGTTGCCGCAGGCGAGCATCTTGCCCTCGTTGAGAAGCGCATTGACCATGACCAGGCTGGCCTGCTCGATGTGCGGTGCCAGGATGTCCATTGCCTGTTGCTTGGTATCGATGCTGGCCTGGAACAGCCGGCGAATTCGGGATTGCATGTCCATCTGGTGACCTTAAGTGGGGCGGTGGCCTTTGCTGCGCGCATCAACGACCAGCCCGCGAAACATAGAGCAAAAAATACGAAGTGGGTTCAGCATTCGAAGGCGTTTTTCAGCCATTGAAGCGGTCTGCCTGCGTGGTGGCTGCCCTGCAGGGCGACAACGTCGAAGCGGCAGGGGTGTGTGGCCCAGCGGCATTCCTTCTGCAGGAAAAGGCTGGCAGCCAACACCAGCCGTTTCTGCTTGCGCCCGTCGATACTGCCGAGGGCGCCACCGAAGCTCGCGTGCAGCCGGTAGCGGACTTCGACGAATACTACTGTATCGGCGTCGAGCATGACCAGATCAAGCTCACCGCCTTTGCATCGCCAATTGCGTGTCAGCAGCTGCAAACCTTGCCCTTGGAGGTACTCAAGGGCTTGGTTTTCGGCTGCATGGCCGGCCTGGGTAGGCGATGCGTCGGGCATCAGCGGGCGGTGTCTGGCAGGCGCTTGACCTGACCACCAGCGAACTCGGCCCACGGCAGTTGACGTTCGATGCGCTGGTTGGCGTTCATGCTCAGGCTGCCGGACAGGCCCTGGATGCGGTTATCCGGCAGGGCTTTCAGCTGGCCCAGGCGGGGTGCCAGGCTGTAGGCATCCACACCCATGGCGTACAGGCGGCCGAGGCTGCCGGCTGCTTGTGGCCATTGCTGGACCACTTGCTGGCGCAGGCTGTTGCTGGTGTCGAGCAGCCACGGTGTTTCGCAGAAACGAATGCCGTTCATGTCGTTGTACTGGTTGACGTCACCGCTGGCGCTGTACAGGTTCGAGGTGGCGTAGACCGGCACGTCGCCCGCGTACTGGAAGTTCAGGGTCGGCTTGATCTGCTGGGCCTGCTGCGGCGTCGAGGCAAGGAAGATGAAGTCGATGTCCTGGCGGCGCGATGGCTGCGCGGCGATGTTGCCGCCTACCGTGCTTTGCAGGCTCTTGGCGCGGCCTTCGCTTTGGCGCAGTTGGAACAGGTCGGCAATTTGCTGGGCCAGGGCGACCGGTTGAGCGATGCGCTCGGCGGCGAGCAGGGTGCCGCCGTTGCTTTCCCAGTCTTTGCGGAAAGCGGCGAGCACGCGGTCGCCCCATTCACCACTTGGCACAAGGGCAACGGCACGTACCTTGCCGTCGGCGCGGGCGCGGCGCGAGACTTCGCGGGCTTCGTCTTCAGCGGCGAGGCCGAACTGGAAGAGTTGCGGCGGGGCTGTCTGGCCGGCGTCTGCATAGTTCAGTGCCAGTGTGGTGATTGGCAACTGCTGATTAGCAGCGAGCTTCTTCACCAGGGGTTTTTCCAGCGGGCCGACTACAAGTTGCACACCAGCGGCCTGGGCCTGGCGGTAGAAGTCGTCCAGCGAGGTGATGCGCGAGCTGTCGAATACCTGCACGGCTGGCGCCGGTTGGCCCGACTGCTGGGCCTGGAAGTGAGCGGCCATGAAACCATCGCGCAGCGCGCGGGCGACACCCGCCAAAGGCCCTTCCTGGGGCAGCAGCAGGGCGATCTTGGTCAATGGCTGGCTGGCCAGCTCCTTGAGCTTGACCAGCGCCACCGGCAGTTGCTGGGCGGCTGGGTGGTCCGGGTGCTGTTTGCGCCAGGCATCGATGGCGGCTTGCTGTTGCTCCAGGGTGCCGGCGGTTTTCACCGCCAGGGCCAGGCTGGTCCAGCCGGCCAGGACCGGGTCGGTGGCGGGCTGCTGCAACTGCTCTGCAGGCAATGCGGCGACCAGTGCCCAAATGGCGTCATTGTTGGCGCTGGCGGCCTGGCCGCTGAGCAGCGGGGCGAGCAGGATGCGCTGTTGTGCCGCTGCCAGCGACTGGCCATCGGCTTCAAGGGCGGCCGCGTGGACGCTGTAGGTGCGTGCTTGCTGTTCTACCGGCAGTTCGCCAACGCGCTGCAAGCTGGGGTGCGACAGCGCGCTCAGCGCCGCTTTGGGCTGGTTGCGGCTCATCGCCAGCTCGGCGCCAAGGGTGCTGGCGAACACTTGCTGGGCGGGCTTGAGCGTGTCCATCGGGACCTGCTCGAGAATGCGTGCGGCGCGCGGGTAGTCCTTCTGCTTGTACGCAAGGTCTGCGGCGCTCAGGCGCAGCAGGGCGGCGTCTTCCGCGGACTTGCTGGAGGCGGCCTTTTCGAGCAGTTGCTCGATACTGGCGTCCGGAGTGCGCGGCAGCTCGCCCAGGCTGGATGAGGGCGAGCTGGCGCAGGCTGCCAGCAGGGTAGCGAGGCAGAGGGCTGAGAGCAGCCGCAGGCAAGCGATCATGTAAAGGTCCTGTTACTCGATCAAGTTGGCCGGCAATTGTACCCAAGCACTGGCCGGGGCGCGATGTTGCTGATGCTGATCCTTCACTATAGGCGGCTGGCCGGTGAACGCCTGCGAAGTTCTTTGCGCCCTGTTGCGGGCGCTCGGGCTACAATGGCGCCTTTGATCCGAAAGACAGGTGTGCGCAGTGACTGATGTGGCAGGGGCTTCGAAATCCACCGTGGGTACGCTGTATGTGGTCGCAACGCCCATCGGCAACCTCGACGACATGAGCGCCAGGGCGCTGAAGGTGCTGGCGGATGTCGCCCTGATCGCGGCCGAGGACACGCGCCACTCGATCCGCTTGCTGCAGCATTTCGGTATCGACACACCGCTGGCGGCCTGCCATGAGCACAATGAGCGTGACGAAGGTGGGCGTTTTCTGACCAAGCTGTTGGCCGGCGACAACGTGGCGCTGGTGTCCGACGCCGGTACGCCGTTGATTTCCGACCCTGGCTACCACTTGGTGCGCCAGGCGCGGGCGGCGGGTGTGAATGTGGTGCCGGTGCCCGGCGCGTGCGCGCTGATCGCCGCGCTTTCTGCCGCGGGCCTGCCCTCCGACCGTTTCATCTTCGAAGGTTTTTTGCCGGCGAAGACGGCGGGGCGTCGAGCACGCCTGGAGCAGGTGAAGGAAGAGCCGCGTACGTTGATCTTCTATGAGGCCCCTCACCGCATCCTCGAGTGCCTCGAAGACATGGAGGCAGTGTTCGGTGCTGAGCGCCCGGCCCTGTTGGCCCGCGAGCTGACCAAAACCTTCGAAACTCTCAAAGGGCTGCCCTTGGCCGAACTGCGTGCTTTCGTCGCGGCCGATAGCAATCAGCAGCGCGGTGAGTGCGTTGTATTGGTGGGGGGTTGGAGTGCGCCTGAGGGCGAGCAGGCCATCAGTGTCGAGGCGCAGCGTGTGCTGGACTTGCTGTTAGCGGAGTTGCCGCTCAAACGGGCGGCGGCACTTGCGGCGGAAATTACCGGTGTGCGCAAGAACCTGTTGTATCAACTTGCCTTGGAAAAGCAGAAAGCACAGTAGTGGCAATTTGATATAGTTTACGGTATCGCTTGTTCTTGAGCGCGGCTGCCGTTAACCTTGTCAGCGGAGAGTCGATTGGACAGTCGCTGCCTGCTTTTGTTCCGCAGCTTTTGTTGCGAAACGGCAGGGGGAGGAAAGTCCGGGCTCCATAGGGCAGAGTGCCAGGTAATGCCTGGGAGGCGTGAGCCTACGGAAAGTGCCACAGAAAATAACCGCCTAAGCACTTCGGTGCCGGTAAGGGTGAAAAGGTGCGGTAAGAGCGCACCGCGCGACTGGCAACAGTTCGTGGCTAGGTAAACCCCACTCGGAGCAAGACCAAATAGGGTTCCATTAGGCGTGGCCCGCGTCGGAACCGGGTAGGTTGCTAGAGGCGTCCAGTGATGGCCGTCGTAGAGGAATGACTGTCCTCGACAAAACCCGGCTTACAGATCGACTCTCCACCTCTCCCTCCCTGCTTGAATCGATAGCAGGCGCGCTCTGGTAATACCGAAAAAATCTTACTCTTAATAAATCACTTTAACTTCGAACTCCATACGCTTGCGTGGGTTTGATTTTTCTCGTGTTTTTTTTCCGCCTGAACTCTTTCCACATTCCTTTATCGCGCTAAATCTCGGTCCTGTAAGGCTTTTCCTTATGAACGTGCCTTGACGGTGCAGCGGGCGGATTCCTATAGTGTGCGCAAGTGGCAGAAAGTGGGATGAAGTGGGTTTTCTGGCACAAAAAAGCTACCATTGTGGGGAATCGCAGCCGTGTTCCGCGGAGCCAACGCCGTCAGCCTCGATGCCAAAGGCCGTCTCGCCATGCCGAGCCGGTACCGCGACGAGCTCGATTCGCGTTGCAATGGTCAGCTGATCGTGACCATCGATGCTGTAGACCCCTGCTTGTGTGTCTACCCCCTTGATGAGTGGGAACAGATAGAAGCCAAGTTGCGTGCCTTGCCGTCGTTGCGTGAGGAAAACCGCCGCCTGCAGCGTTTGCTGATCGGTAATGCGGTTGACCTGGAGCTCGATGGCAGTGGGCGTTTCCTGGTACCGCCCCGCCTGCGTGAGTACGCCAAGCTCGACAAGAAGGCGATGCTGGTGGGGCAACTGAACAAATTCCAGCTGTGGGATGAGGATGCCTGGAACGCGGTTTCGGCAGCCGACCTTGCAGCTATTCAACAACCGGGCGCCATGCCCGACGAATTGCGTGACCTGATCCTGTGACCATAGATAGCGGCTTCAACCACATTACCGTCCTGCTCGACGAAGCTGTCGAGGCATTGGCCCTGCGCGCCGACGGTTGCTATCTGGACGGCACCTTTGGCCGTGGCGGACACAGCCGTCTGATCCTCAGCAAGCTCGGGCCGCAAGGGCGGCTGCTGGGCTTCGACAAAGATCCACAGGCGATTGCCACAGGGCAAGCGCTGGCGGCCGAAGACGGCCGCTTTGTCATTGTGCAGCGCAGCTTTGCCGAGTTGGGCGCGGAAGTGGCCGAGCGCGGCCTGGCTGGCAAGGTCAGCGGTATCCTGCTTGACCTTGGCGTTTCCTCGCCGCAGCTGGATGACCCTGAACGCGGCTTCAGTTTCCTCAATGATGGCCCGCTGGACATGCGCATGAACCCTGACCAGGGCATCAGCGCTGCCGAGTTCATCGCTACCGCACCCGTGGAAGAAATTGCCCGCGTATTCAAAGAGTACGGTGAGGAGCGTTTCGCCGGGCGCATGGCGCGCGCGGTCGTGGAACGCCGCGAAAAGCAGCCCTTCACCCGTACTGCCGACCTGGCCGAAGTGCTCAAGGTCGCCAACCCGGCGTGGGAAAAGGGCAAGAACCCGGCCACCCGCGCCTTCCAAGGCCTGCGCATCCACGTCAACAACGAGTTGGGTGACCTTGAGGCTGGGCTTGAGGCCGCGCTCGATGCGCTGGAAATCGGTGGTCGCCTCGCGGTCATCAGCTTCCACTCGCTCGAAGACCGCATCGTCAAATTGTTCATGCGCAAGCTGGTCAAGGGCGAGGCAGACAACCTGCCGCGCAACCTGCCGGTACAGCACAAGGTCTTCGAACCGAAAATCAAGCTCATCGGCAAGGCACAGTTCGCGTCCGAGGCTGAGCTCAAGGCCAACCCGCGGTCGCGCAGCGCCGTGATGCGGGTGGCGGAGAAGCTGCGGTGAGCAGGCTGTTTGCCAAGCCATTGCCAGGCGGAAGCTTCCTGATGCTTCTGCTGTTCGTCGGTGTCCTGGTTTCGGCCATCGCCGTGTCCTACAGCGCCCACTGGAACCGTCAGTTGCTCAATACCCTGTACGGCGAATTGAACGAGCGTGACAAGGCCCAGGCTGAATGGGGGCGCTTGATCCTTGAGCAAAGCACCTGGACCGCCCACAGCCGTATCGAGAGCCTCGCTTCCGAGCAATTGAAAATGCGCGTCCCTGCGGCTGACGAAGTGCGGATGGTGGCGCCATGATGAAGCTCGAAGGCGCACTCTACCCCTGGCGCTTCCGGGTAGTGATCGGTTTGCTGGCACTGATGGTGGGTGCCATCTGCTGGCGCATCATCGACCTGCAGGTCGTCGACCGTGACTTCCTCAAGGGCCAGGGTGATGCCCGCAGCCTGCGGCATATTCCGATTCCTGCGCACCGTGGCCTGATCACCGACCGCAACGGCGAGCCGCTGGCGGTCAGTACGCCGGTCACCACCCTGTGGGCCAACCCCAAGGAAATGCAGGCCGCCAAGGACCGTTGGCCGCAGTTGGCGGCTGCATTGGGGCAAAACGCCCAGCAGTTGACCGAGCGCCTGACCCAACAGGCCAACAAGGAATTCATCTACCTGGTCCGCGGGCTGACCCCGGAGCAGGGCCAGCAGGTGCTCGACCTGAAAGTGCCGGGCGTGTATGGCCTGGAAGAGTTCCGCCGCTTCTACCCGGCCGGTGATGTCACCGCGCACATGGTCGGCTTTACCGACCTTGATGACCACGGGCGTGAAGGGGTAGAGCTGGCCTACGACGAATGGCTGGCCGGCGTGCCGGGCAAGCGACAGGTGATCAAGGACCGGCGTGGCCGGCTGATCAAGGACATTCAGGTCACCAAAAACGCCAAGGCCGGTAAGACCTTGGCGTTGTCGATAGACCTGCGCCTGCAATACCTGGCCACCCGCGAACTGCGCAACGCCATTGCCGAACAGGAAGCCAAGGCCGGCAGCCTGGTGATCATGGACGTCAAGACCGGTGAAGTCCTGGCCATGGTCAACCAGCCGACCTACAACCCAAACAACCGCCGCAGCATGTTCCCTGCTGCGATGCGTAACCGGGCGATCATCGACGTGTTCGAGCCAGGTTCGACCGTCAAGCCGATCTCCATGAGTGCGGCGCTGCAGAGCGGGCGCTGGAAAACCACCGACAAGGTCGAGGTTTACCCGGGCAGCCTGCAGATCGGCCGCTACACCATCAAGGACGTTTCCCGCAGCGAGGGCCCGATCCTCGACCTGACCGGCATCCTGATCAACTCCTCTAACGTCGGCATGAGCAAGATCGCTTTCGACATCGGTGGCGAGGCCATCTACCGGGTCATGTCCCAGGTTGGCCTGGGGCAATACACCGGCCTGGGCTTCCCGGGCGAGCGGGTGGGCAACCTGCCTAACCACCGTGAGTGGCGCAAGGCCGAGACCGCGACCCTGTCCTATGGCTATGGCGTATCGGTGACTGCTCTGCAGCTGGTGCATGCCTACGCGGCGCTGGCCAACGACGGCAAGATGGTGCCGCTGTCGATCCTCAAGGTGGACAAGGCGCCCGAGGCTGTTCAGGCGATTCCGAAAGAAACCGCCGAAACCGTTCAAGGCATGCTGCAGCAGGTGATCGAGGCGCCGCGCGGGGTATTCCGTGCGCAGGTGCCGTTCTATCACGTGGGTGGCAAGTCCGGTACGGCGCGTAAGGCGACCGTTGGTTCCAAGGGCTACACCGAAAACGCCTACCGCTCGCTGTTCGCAGGCTTCGGCCCGATGAGCGATCCGCGTTACGCCATCGTCGTGGTCATCGATGAACCAAGCAAGGGCGGCTACTTCGGTGGTCTGGTTTCGGCGCCTGTGTTCAGCAAGGTCATGTCGGGCACCCTGCGGTTGATGAACGTGCCGCCAGACAACCTGCCGCCGCCACCCACCGCACAACCACAAGTCACTGCAGCTGCCGCCAAGGGAGGGCGTGGATGATGACAATGCCATTGAGCAAGCTTTTCGCCCACGCCAGTCGCGATCCGCTGATCCGCGAGCTGACCCTGGACAGCCGCGCCGTGCGTCCGGGTGACCTGTTCCTGGCCGTGCCGGGTGCCAAGGTCGATGGCCGCGACCATATCGCCGACGCCTTGGCCCGTCGCGCTGCCGCCGTTGCCTATGAAGAGCAGGGCGCTACCGTGCTGCCGATCACCGACGTGCCGCTGATTCCGGTCAAGGGCCTGATCGCCCAGCTGTCGGATATCGCCGGTCGCTTCTATGGCGAACCGAGCCGCCAGTTGAACCTGGTTGGCGTTACCGGCACCAACGGCAAGACCAGTGTCACGCAACTGGTGGCCCAAGCGCTTGACGTGCTGGGCCAGCGTTGCGGCCTGATCGGCACCCTGGGTACCGGCTTCTACGGTGAGCTGCAGAGCGGCCGCCTGACCACGCCGGACCCGATCGCGGTGCAGTCGACGCTCTACGACCTGAAAAAGGGCGGTGCCAAGGCAGTAGCGATGGAGGTGTCCTCGCATGCCCTGGAGCAGGGGCGTGTCGCCGCATTGGCGTTCGACATCGCGGTCATGACCAACCTGTCCCGTGATCACCTGGACTACCACGGCAGCATGCAGGCCTATGAGGCGGCCAAGGCCAAGCTGTTCGCCTGGCCGAACCTGCGTTGCCAGGTGGTCAATCTGGATGACGACTTTGGCCGCCGGCTGGCGCTGGCGTATGCCCGCCGTCCGAATGCCGATCATATCGAGACCCGGCTGCTCAGCTACAGCCTGGAAAACCCGGAAGCGTCGTTGTATTGCCGTGAAGCCACCTTCGATGACGATGGCGTGCGCGCAATCCTCGTGACCGCCCAGGGTGAGCGTACCTTGCGCAGCCAACTGCTTGGCCGCTTCAACCTGAGCAACATGCTCGCGGCCGTGGCCACGCTGCTGGCCCTGGATTATTCGCTGGACGAAATTCTCAAGGTCACCCCGCAGTTGCAAGGGCCGGTTGGCCGCATGCAGCGCTTGGGTGGCGGCGACAAACCGCTGGTGGTGGTCGATTACGCCCACACCCCGGATGCCCTGGAAAAAGTACTCGAGGCCCTGCGCCCACATGCGCACGGCAAGCTGCTGTGCCTGTTCGGCTGCGGTGGCGACCGTGACCGTGGCAAGCGCCCGCTGATGGCCGGCGTGGCCGAGCGCCTGGCCGACCGCGTGCTGGTTACCGATGACAACCCGCGCAGTGAAGACCCACTGCGGATCTTCGACGATATCCGCCCTGGTTTTGCCAAGCCAGACAGCGTCGAGTTCGTCGCTGGCCGCGGCGAAGCCATCGCCCACCTGATCGCCACTGCCGCAGCCGATGACGTTATCGTCCTGGCCGGCAAGGGGCACGAGGATTACCAGGAGATTCGCGGCGAGCGCCACGATTTCTCCGATCTGGTCGAAGCCGAGAAGGCACTTGCAGCCTGGGAGGCTCCACATGCTTAAAGCCATGACACTCAGCCAGCTGACCACAGCACTGAGTGCTCGCCTGGTCAGCGCCGACGCCAGCTTTAACGGCGTCAGCATCGACAGCCGCAGCGTCACTGCTGGGCAGTTGTTCGTCGCGCTGACGGGGCCACGCTTCGATGGCCATGATTACCTGGCCGATGTAAAAGCCAAGGGCGCCGTTGCCGCGCTGGTCGAGCGCGAAGTTGCCGATGTAGACCTGCCGCAGTTGCTGGTCGCCGACTGCCGTCTGGCCCTGGGCCAGCTCGGGGCGCTGAACCGCGCTGCGTTCGACAAGCCTGTCGTA
This sequence comes from Pseudomonas kermanshahensis, assembly GCF_014269205.2. NCBI lineage: Bacteria > Pseudomonadati > Pseudomonadota > Gammaproteobacteria > Pseudomonadales > Pseudomonadaceae > Pseudomonas > Pseudomonas kermanshahensis. The sequence goes on along the minus strand of NZ_JABWRY020000001.1, from coordinate 4,745,467 downwards.
GCCATCACCGGCTCCAGCGGCAAGACCACGGTCAAGGAAATGCTGGCCAGCATCCTGCGCACCCGTGGCCTGGTGCATGCCACCCGCGGCAACCTGAACAACGACCTCGGTGCCCCGTTGACCCTGCTGGAAATCGCCCCGGAGCACAGCGCGGCGGTGATCGAGCTCGGTGCTTCGCGCATCGGTGAAATCCGCTACACCGTCGGCCTGACCCAGCCCCAGGTGGTCATCATCAATAACGCCGGCACCGCCCACGTGGGTGAGTTCGGCGGCCCTGAGAAAATTGTCGAAGCCAAGGGCGAGATCCTCGAAGGCCTGGGCGAGGGCGGCACGGCCATCCTCAACCTGGACGACAAGGCCTTTGGCATCTGGAAGGCACGTGCCGGGGCGCACACGGTCATCAGCTTCGCCCGCAATGACGCTAGCGCCGATTTCCATGCCACTGACATTGGTCGTGATGCGCGGGGTTGCCCGTCGTTCAAGCTGCATGGCGCCGGTGAAACCGTAGACGTGCAACTCAACGTGCTGGGCGAGCACAACGTCAGCAATGCGCTGGCTGCCGCCGCTGCTGCCCATGCCGTCGGTCTGAGCCTGAGCGGCATCGCCGCTGGGCTGAACGCCGTGCAACCGGTCAAGGGCCGCACCGTGGCGCAGATCGCGCCAAATGGTGTGCGCGTGATCGACGACAGTTACAACGCAAATCCCACCTCCATGTGCGCGGCCATTGATATACTCGCCGGCTTTTCCGGCCGCACCGTCCTGGTGCTCGGGGATATCGGCGAATTGGGCCAATGGGCGGAAGAAGGCCACCGTCAGGTGGGTGACTACGCGCGTGGCAAGGTCGACGCCCTGTACGCAGTGGGTACCAACATGACACATGCGGTCAAGGCGTTCGGCGCCAATGGCCGTCATTTCGCTACTCAAGCTGAGCTGATCGACGCGGTTAGCGCCGAAAATGCCAGCGACACCACAATCTTGATCAAGGGCTCGCGTAGCGCTGCGATGGAAAACGTCGTGGCGGCTTTGTGTGGTTCAAGCGGGGAGAAACATTAATGCTGCTGCTGTTGGCTGAGTATCTGCAACAGTTCCATAAAGGCTTCGCGGTCTTCCAGTACCTGTCCCTGCGCGGAATCCTGGGTGTACTGACCGCGTTGTCACTGGCGCTGTGGCTGGGCCCTTGGATGATCCGTACCCTGCAGATCCGCCAGATCGGTCAGGCTGTCCGTAACGACGGCCCGCAATCGCACTTGTCCAAATCCGGCACCCCCACCATGGGCGGCGCGCTGATCCTGTCCGCTATCGCCGTCAGCACCCTGCTGTGGGCTGACCTGTCCAACCGCTACGTGTGGGTCGTGCTGATCGTCACCCTGGCGTTTGGCGCCATCGGCTGGGTCGATGACTACCGCAAGGTGATCGAAAAGAACTCCCGTGGCTTGCCAAGCCGCTGGAAGTACTTCTGGCAGTCGGTGTTTGGCCTGGCTGCTGCGGTCTTCCTTTACAAGACCGCCCCGACTAGCGTTGAAACCACACTGATCCTGCCGTTCATCAAGGATGTCACCATCCCGCTGGGCGTTGGCTTCATCGTTCTGACCTACTTCGTCATCGTCGGCTCCAGCAACGCGGTCAACCTCACCGATGGCCTCGACGGCCTGGCCATCATGCCAACGGTCATGGTGGGCGGTGCATTGGGCATCTTCTGCTACCTGTCGGGTAACGTGAAATTCGCTGAGTACCTGCTGATCCCGTATGTGCCGGGTTCGGGGGAACTGATCGTGTTCTGCGGCGCATTGATCGGCGCTGGCCTGGGCTTCCTGTGGTTCAACACTTACCCGGCGCAAGTCTTCATGGGTGACGTTGGCGCGCTGGCGCTGGGCGCCGCGCTGGGCACCATCGCGGTGATCGTTCGCCAGGAAATCGTCCTGTTCATCATGGGCGGCATCTTCGTGGTGGAGACCCTGTCGGTGGTGATCCAGGTCGCCTCCTTCAAGTTGACCGGCAAGCGTGTGTTCCGCATGGCGCCGATCCACCACCACTTTGAACTCAAGGGCTGGCCTGAGCCACGGGTGATTGTCCGTTTCTGGATCATCACCGTGATTCTGGTGCTGGTCGGCCTTGCAACCCTGAAACTGAGGTAGATGAGCGTGTCACTGATCGCTTCCGACCAATTCCGCATCGTTGTCGGCCTCGGCAAGAGCGGCATGTCCCTGGTTCGCTTCCTGGCGAGCCGGGGCATTGCCTTTGCGGTCGCCGACACCCGCGAGCAACCGCCGGAACTGGACACCCTGCGCCGTGATTACCCGCAGGTGGAAGTGCGCTGTGGCGAGCTGGACGTGGACTTCCTGTGCCGCGCCAACGAACTGTACGTGAGCCCGGGCCTGGCCTTGTCCACCCCGGCGCTGCAACAGGCTGCGGCACGGGGTGTGGCCCTGTCGGGCGACATCGAGCTGTTCGCCCGCCATGCCAAAGCGCCAATCATCGCCATCAGCGGCTCCAACGCAAAAAGCACAGTGACCACCCTGGTCGGCGAAATGGCTGCCAAGGCGGGCAAGCGCGTGGCCGTGGGCGGTAACCTCGGCACGCCAGCCCTGGACCTGCTGAGCGATGAGGTGGAGCTGTATGTGCTGGAGCTGTCCAGCTTCCAGCTGGAAACCACAGACCAGCTCAACGCCGAAGTCGCCACCGTGCTGAACATCAGCGAAGACCACATGGACCGCTACAGCGGCCTGCCGGCTTATCACCTGGCCAAGCACCGCATCTTCCGGGGCGCTCATCAGGTGGTGGTTAACCGCCAGGACGCGCTGAGCCGGCCATTGCCGGTCGAAGGCCGGCCGTGCTGGAGCTTTGGCCTTAACCAACCGGACTTCAAGGCCTTTGGCCTGCGTGAGGTCGACGGCGAGAAATACCTGGCGTTCGAATTCCAGAACCTGATGCCCGTGCGCGACCTGAAAATTCGCGGTTCGCACAACCACAGCAACGCCCTCGCAGCCCTGGCCCTCGGCCATGCCGCTGGCTTGCCGTTTGCACCGATGCTCGACGCCCTGCGCGAGTTTGGTGGCCTGGCCCATCGTTGCCAGTGGGTGCGCGAGCGCAATGGTGTCAATTGGTACGACGACTCCAAGGCCACCAACGTCGGTGCTGCGCTGGCGGCCATCGAAGGCCTGGGCGCGGATATCGCCGGCAAGCTGGTGTTGATCGCCGGCGGTGACGGCAAAGGTGCTGACTTTGCCGCGCTGCGTGAGCCAGTGGCGCGCTTCTGCCGTGCGGTGGTGCTGTTGGGCCGTGATGCCGAGCGCCTCGCCGAAGCGTTGGGCGAAGGTGTACCGCACGTGCGGGTCAAGACCCTGGAAGAGGCCGTCGAGCAGTGCGCCGCCCTGGCTCAGCCGGGTGATGCCGTGCTGTTGTCGCCGGCCTGCGCCAGCCTCGACATGTTCAAGAACTTTGAAGAACGCGGGCGCTTGTTCGCCCAAGCGGCGGGAGGGCTGGCATGATCTTCGGCATCTTCAAGCCGTACCCGTCGCCGCTGATCAGCGGCCGTGGCATCGACCTCGACTTTGCCATGCTTGCCGGCTGCCTGGCATTGCTGGGCCTGGGCCTGGTGATGATCACCTCGGCGTCCTCGGAAGTGGCCGCGGTGCAGTCGGGCAACCCGCTTTACCACATGTTCCGTCACCTGGTGTACGTGGTCATCGGCCTGGTCGCCTGCGGCGCCACCATGCTGGTGCCAATCGCCACCTGGCAGCGCATGGGCTTCATGATGCTGCTGGGCGCCTTCGGCCTGCTGGTGCTGGTGCTGGTGCCGGGTATCGGCCGGGAAGTGAACGGTTCCATGCGCTGGATCGGCTTCAGCTTCTTCAACGTGCAGCCGTCGGAGATCGCCAAAGTCTTCGTGGTCATCTACCTGGCCGGCTATCTGGTACGCCGGCAGACCGAGGTGCGCGAGAGCTGGATGGGCTTCTTCAAGCCGTTCATCGTGCTGCTGCCGATGGCTGGCCTGCTGCTGATGGAGCCGGACTTCGGTGCCACCGTGGTGATGATGGGCGCTGCGGCGGCCATGTTGTTCCTCGGCGGGGTGGGGTTGTTCCGCTTCAGTTTGATGGTGGTGCTGGCGGTGGTCGCGGTGTTTGTCCTGGTGCAGGCCCAGCCGTACCGGATGGCACGTTTGATCACCTTTACCGACCCCTGGTCCGACCAGTTCGGCTCGGGCTACCAGTTGACCCAGGCCTTGATCGCTTTCGGCCGCGGTGAGTGGCTGGGCGTGGGCCTGGGCAACAGCGTACAGAAGCAGTTCTACCTGCCCGAGGCGCACACTGACTTCGTGTTCTCGGTGCTGGCTGAAGAGCTCGGCGTGGTCGGCTCACTGGTCACCATCGCGCTGTTCGTTTTCGTCACCGTGCGCGCCTTGTACATCGGCCTGTGGGCCGAAAAGGCCAAGCAGTTCTTCGCCGCCTACATGGCATTCGGCCTGGCCTTCCTGTGGATCGGCCAGTTCCTGATCAATATCGGCGTGAACGTCGGCCTGCTGCCGACCAAGGGCCTGACCTTGCCGTTCCTCAGTTACGGGGGCAGTTCGCTGGTGATCTGTTGCGCCTGCGTGGGCTTGCTGCTGCGTATCGAGTGGGAGAGCCGCACGCACCTGGGCAGCGAGGAACACGAATTCAATGAAAGCGATTTTGCCGAGGAGACCAGTCATGGCCGCTGACGGCAAGAACGTACTGATCATGGCAGGCGGTACCGGGGGCCACGTGTTCCCGGCCCTGGCCTGCGCCCGGGAATTCCAGGCACGGGGTTATAACGTGCACTGGCTGGGCACGCCGAAAGGCATCGAGAACGAACTGGTGCCCCAGGCCGGTCTGCCGTTGCACCTTATCCAGGTCAGCGGCCTGCGCGGCAAGGGCAAGTTGTCGCTGCTCAAGGCGCCGTTCACCCTGGTCAAGGCGGTGCTGCAGGCACGGCGCATCATTCGTCAGCTCAAGCCTGTGTGCGTGCTGGGCTTCGGTGGCTACGTGACCGGGCCGGGCGGTGTGGCCGCGCGGCTGTGCGGTGTGCCGCTGGTCATTCACGAACAGAATGCGCGCGCGGGTACCGCCAATCGGTTGCTGGTGCCACTCTCGGCACGCGTCTGCGAAGCTTTCCCGAACACCTTCGCGGCCAGCGAAAAACGTCGCACCACCGGCAACCCGGTGCGCCCGGAGCTGTTCATGGACGCGCAACGCGCACCCTTGGCCGAACGCCGTGCACGCCTGCTTGTGCTCGGGGGCAGCCTGGGTGCGGAACCATTGAACAAATTGTTGCCTAAGGCCCTGTCTGAAGTGCCTGCAGCACTGCGGCCAGAGGTGTTCCACCAGGCTGGCAAGCAACATGCGCCGATCACCGCCGAGCGTTATCACGAGGCGGGCGTCGAGGCTCAGGTAGAGCCTTTCATCAAGGACATGGCCCAAGCCTATGGCTGGGCCGACATCGTGGTGTGCCGGGCCGGTGCCCTGACCGTCAGCGAACTCGCGGCGGCGGGCCTGCCTTCGATGCTGGTGCCGTTGCCCCATGCGATCGACGATCACCAGACCCACAACGCCCACTATCTGGCTCGGGAAGGCGCTGCCTTCCTGATGCCACAAGCGACAACTGGCGCAGCGCAGCTCGCTGAACGCCTGAACGAGGTGCTGATGCAACCCGAGAAACTCAACACCATGGCTGGCACCGCACGGCGCCTGGCCAAACCTGCCGCAACCAGCACCGTGGTCGATATCTGCCTGGAGGTGGCCCATGGTTGAAAGCCAGAAAGCCATGCCGCAGCCAAAAATGGGCCGCATCCGTCGCATCCACTTCGTCGGTATCGGCGGCGTGGGCATGTGCGGCATCGCCGAAGTGCTGCTGAACCTGGGCTATGAAGTGTCCGGTTCCGACCTCAAGGCCTCGCCGGTTACCGAGCGGCTGGAGTCGTTCGGCGCAGAGATCTTCGTTGGCCACCGTGCCGAAAACGCTGCCAACGCCGACGTACTGGTCGTGTCCAGTGCCATCAACCCGGCCAACCCGGAAGTCGCCACTGCTCTGGAACGTCGTATTCCCGTGGTGCCGCGTGCCGAGATGCTCGCCGAGCTGATGCGCTACCGCCATGGCGTGGCCGTTGCCGGCACGCACGGCAAGACCACCACCACCAGCCTGCTGGCCTCGGTGTTCGCCGCTGGCGGCCTGGACCCGACGTTCGTCATCGGCGGGCGCCTGACCGCAGCGGGCACCAATGCCCAGCTCGGCACCAGCCGCTACCTGATCGCCGAAGCAGACGAGAGCGACGCCAGCTTCCTGCACCTGCAACCGATGGTCGCCGTGGTCACCAACATCGACGCCGACCACATGGCCACCTATGAGGGTGACTTCAACAAACTGAAGAAAACCTTCGTCGAGTTCCTGCACAACCTGCCGTTCTATGGGTTGGCAGTGATGTGTCTGGACGACCCGGTGGTGCGCGAGATCCTGCCGCAGGTCAAACGCCCGACGGTCACCTACGGCTTCAGCGAAGAGGCCGACATCCGCGCCATCAATGTGCGCCAGCAGGGCATGCAGACGCACTTCACCGTGCTGCGCCGCGACTGCGAGCCGCTGGAGGTGTCGGTGAACATGCCCGGCAACCACAACGTGCTCAACGCCCTGGCAACCATTGCCATCGCCTCTGACGAAGGCATCAGCGACGAGGCCATCGTCCAGGGGCTGTCCGGCTTCCAGGGTGTTGGCCGACGCTTCCAGGTCTACGGCGAGCTGCCGGTCGACGGCGGCAGCGTGATGCTGGTCGACGACTACGGCCACCACCCGACTGAGGTGGCTGCAGTGATCAAGGCCGTGCGCGGGGGCTGGCCAAGCCGCCGCCTGGTGATTGTCTACCAGCCGCACCGTTACAGCCGCACCCGCGACCTGTACGACGACTTCGTACAAGTGCTGGGCGACGCCAACGTGCTGCTGCTGATGGAAGTCTACCCGGCCGGTGAAGAGCCGATTCCGGGTGCGGACAGCCGTCAGCTGTGCCACAGCATTCGCCAGCGCGGCAAGCTTGACCCGATCTACATCGAACGTGGCGCCGAGCTTGCGCCCCTGGTCCAGCCGCTGCTGCGTGCCGGCGACATCCTGCTGTGCCAGGGTGCCGGTGATGTCGGTGGCCTGGCCCCGCAATTGATGAAAAGCCCGCTGTTCGCTGGCGCCAAGCAGGAGAAGTCGAAATGACCAGCGCCTACGACAAGCTGCACTCGACCCTGGACGTCAAGGCGTTCGGCCGCGTCGCCGTGCTGTACGGCGGCAAGAGTGCCGAGCGTGAAGTCTCGCTCAAGTCCGGCGCCGCCGTGATCGACGCCTTGACCCGCGCCGGTGTCGACGTGGTTGCCATCGATGTGGGCGACGACCTGCTCGACCGCCTGCAACGCGAGAAGATCGACCGCGCCTTCATCATCCTCCACGGCCGTGGCGGTGAAGACGGCAGCATGCAAGGCCTGCTCGAGTGCCTGGGCATCCCTTACACCGGCAGCGGCATCCTCGCGTCGGCCCTGGCCATGGACAAACTGCGCACCAAGCAGGTGTGGCAGAGCCTGGGCATTCCGACCCCGCGCCACGCGGTATTGGCCAGCGAAAGCGATTGTTTGAAGGCCAGTACGGAACTGGGCTTCCCGCTTATCGTCAAACCCGCCCATGAAGGCTCTAGCATCGGCATGGCCAAGGTGAACAGCGAGCAGGAACTGGTCGCCGCCTGGCAGGACGCCGCCAAATACGATTCCCAGGTACTGGTGGAGCAGTGGATCCACGGGCCGGAGTTCACCATCGCGGTACTGCGCGGCCAGGTGCTGCCGCCGATCGCCCTGGGTACGCCGCACGTGTTCTACGACTACGACGCCAAGTACATCGCCAACGATACCCAGTACCGCATCCCGTGCGGCCTGGACAGCGTCAAGGAACAGGAACTCATCGACCTGACCGCGCGCGCCTGCGATGCCATCGGCATCGAAGGCTGGGGGCGGTTGGATGTGATGCAGGACGAGCAGGGCCGGTTCTGGCTGCTCGAAGTCAACACCGCACCCGGCATGACTGATCATAGCCTGGTGCCCATGGCGGCCCGCGCGGCCGGCTTGGACTTCCAGCAATTGGTGCTGGCAATCCTGGCCGCCAGCGTCGAGACGCGAGGTTAACAGCCATGCAAGGCGCGATGTTACGTCATCAGCAACCCGCCACCGGCCGTAACAAGCCGGTGCCGCGTGGTGCCAGTCGAATGGTGGCCAAAGAGCCCATGTCGGCGCGCCTGCCCAAGGCCAACTTCAGTGGACTCAAGCGCCTGCTTTGGCCGGTGCTGCTGGTGGCAGCAGGCTTCGGCGCCTATGAAGGTGCCATTCGCCTGATGCCCTACGCCGACCGGCCGATCACCAAGATCGCGGTGCAGGGCGACCTCAGCTACATCAGCCAGCAGGCGGTGCAGCAGCGGATCGCCCCGTTCATGGCGGCGAGCTTCTTCAGTGTCGACCTGCCGGCGATGCGCGCAGAGCTCGAGCAGATGCCGTGGATCGCCCACGCCGAGGTGCGGCGCGTGTGGCCGGACGAGGTGGTGATCCGCCTGGAAGAACAGCTGCCAGTGGCACGCTGGGGTGACGAAGCCTTGCTCAATAACCAGGGCCAGGCCTTTACCCCGCGTGAGCTGGCCAACTATGAGCACCTGCCGCAGCTGTTCGGGCCGCAGCGTGCTCAGCAACAAGTCATGCAGCAGTATCAGGTATTGAGCCAGATGCTGCGCCCCATGGGCTTTTCCATCGCTCGCCTGGAACTGCGCGAGCGAGGCAGCTGGTTCCTGACCACCGGTGCGGGCAGCACCGGGCCAGGCATCGAACTGCTGTTGGGGCGCGACCATCTGGTGGAGAAGATGCGCCGTTTCATTGCCATTTACGACAAGACGCTTAAAGAGCAGATCACCAACATCGCCCGCATCGATCTGCGATACGCCAACGGACTTGCCGTTGGTTGGCGGGAACCGATTGCACCGACGACGGCCCAACCCGCCGTTGCGAAGAATTAGAGAGAGGCAGGACCATGGCAAACGCGCATAGCGGCAAAATGATCGTCGGGCTGGACATTGGCACCTCCAAGGTGGTGGCGCTGGTCGGCGAAGTGGGCGAAGACGGCACCCTGGAGATCGTCGGGATCGGTACCCATCCGTCCCGCGGCCTGAAGAAGGGCGTGGTGGTGAACATCGAGTCGACCGTGCAGTCGATCCAGCGCGCGGTGGAAGAAGCGCAGCTGATGGCGGGCTGCCGCATCCACTCGGCCTTCGTCGGCGTGGCGGGCAACCACATCCGCAGCCTGAACTCCCACGGCATTGTCGCCATTCGCGACCGTGAGGTCAGCGTTGCCGACCTTGAGCGCGTGCTCGACGCCGCCCAGGCCGTGGCCATCCCGGCCGATCAGCGTGTGCTGCACACCCTGCCGCAGGACTACGTGATCGACAACCAGGAAGGCGTGCGCGAGCCGCTGGGCATGTCCGGCGTGCGTCTGGAAGCCAAGGTCCATGTGGTCACCTGTGCGGTCAACGCGGCGCAGAACATCGAGAAGTGCGTACGCCGCTGCGGCCTGGAAATCGACGACATCATCCTTGAGCAGCTGGCTTCGGCCTACTCGGTGCTGACCGACGACGAAAAAGAGCTCGGCGTGTGCCTGGTGGACATCGGTGGCGGTACCACCGACATCGCCATCTTCACCGAAGGCGCGATCCGCCACACCGCGGTCATCCCGATTGCCGGCGACCAGGTGACCAACGACATCGCCATGGCCCTGCGCACTCCGACCCAGTACGCCGAAGAAATCAAGATCCGCTACGCCTGCGCACTGGCCAAGCTGGCCGGCGCCGGCGAAACCATCAAGGTGCCGAGCGTGGGTGATCGCCCACCGCGCGAGCTGTCGCGCCAGGCCCTGGCCGAGGTGGTGGAGCCGCGTTACGACGAGCTGTTCACCCTGATCCAGGCCGAACTGCGCCGTAGCGGCTACGAGGACCTGGTGCCGGCCGGCATCGTCCTGACCGGCGGCACCGCGAAGATGGAAGGCGCCGTTGAACTGGCCGAGGAAATCTTCCACATGCCGGTACGCCTGGGCGTACCGCACAGCGTTCGGGGGTTGAGCGACGTGGTGCGCAACCCGATCTATTCCACCGGCGTGGGCCTGCTCACCTACGGCCTGCTGAAGCAGTCCGAGGACATGGTCCTGACCGGTAACAGCAACAGCAGCAGCAACAGCTATGGCGATGAACCGAAGGCCCCAGTGCTTGAGCGCTTCAAGCGGTGGGTCCAGGGCAATTTCTAAGTTTCAAAGCAGTAGTGGTAGGCGCAACAACTAGAGAACTGTAAGGAGAGGGAAAATGTTCGAGCTCGTAGACAACGTCCCGCAAAGTCCGGTCATTAAAGTGATCGGCGTTGGCGGTGGTGGCGGCAACGCCGTCAACCACATGGTCAAAAGCAGCATCGAAGGCGTGGAATTCATCTGCGCCAACACGGATGCTCAGGCGCTGAAAAACATCGGCGCGCGCACCATCTTGCAATTGGGCACTGGCGTGACCAAAGGCCTGGGTGCAGGTGCCAATCCAGAAGTCGGCCGTCAGGCCGCGCTGGAAGACCGTGAGCGCATCGCCGAGGTGCTGCAGGGCACCAACATGGTGTTCATCACCACCGGCATGGGTGGCGGTACCGGTACCGGTGCAGCCCCGATCATCGCCGAAGTGGCGAAGGAAATGGGCATCCTCACCGTCGCCGTGGTGACCCGTCCGTTCCCGTTCGAAGGTCGCAAACGTATGCAGATCGCCGATGAAGGCATCCGCATGCTGGCCGAGAGCGTCGACTCGCTGATCACCATCCCTAACGAGAAGCTGCTGACCATCCTGGGCAAGGATGCCAGCCTGCTGTCCGCCTTTGCCAAGGCTGACGACGTGCTGGCCGGTGCCGTGCGCGGTATCTCCGACATCATCAAGCGCCCTGGCATGATCAACGTCGACTTCGCCGACGTGCGTACCGTGATGGGTGAGATGGGCATGGCGATGATGGGTACTGGCTGCGCCAGCGGCCCGAACCGTGCGCGTGAAGCCACCGAGGCGGCGATCCGCAACCCGTTGCTCGAAGACGTCAACCTGCAGGGCGCCCGCGGCATCCTGGTGAACATCACCGCCGGCCCTGACCTGTCGCTGGGTGAGTACTCCGACGTAGGTAGCATCATCGAAGCCTTCGCCTCTGACCACGCGATGGTCAAGGTCGGCACCGTGATCGACCCAGACATGCGCGATGAGCTGCACGTCACCGTGGTCGCCACTGGCCTGGGCGCACGCATCGAGAAGCCGGTCAAAGTGGTGGACAACACCCTGCAGACCGCTCAACAGGCATACGAGGCTTCCAACCCGGCACCGGTTCGCCAGGAGCAGCCTGCGGTCAACTACCGTGACCTGGAGCGCCCGACTGTAATGCGCAACCAGGCCCATGCAGGTGCCGCCGCGGCAGCTAAACTCAACCCTCAGGATGACCTGGACTACCTTGATATCCCGGCTTTCCTGCGTCGTCAGGCTGATTAATGGAATTTATCAGGGGTATAAAGGTGATTGGTATTCAGCAAAGGTCGGGTCTGTTATCATCCCCAGCCTTTGTTGATACCTGTTCGCAATTTGCGCTGAAGCGGCCAATGCCATGATTAAACAACGCACCCTGAAGAATACCATCCGTGCCACAGGTGTCGGTCTGCACTCCGGGGAGAAGGTATACCTGACCCTCAAGCCTGCACCTGTTGACACCGGCATCGTCTTCCGCCGCGCTGATCTCGACCCTGTGGTCGAAATCGCAGCGCGTGCGGCCAACGTTGGCGAGACAACCATGTCGACGACGTTGGTCAACGGTGACGTCAAGGTCGATACGGTCGAGCACCTGCTCTCCGCCATGGCGGGCCTGGGCATCGATAACGCCTACGTCGAGCTCTCCGCCTCGGAAGTGCCGATCATGGATGGCAGCGCCGGACCCTTTGTATTCCTGATTCAGTCTGCCGGCCTGGAAGAACAGGACGCAGCCAAGAAGTTCATCCGCATCCTGCGTGAGGTGACTGTGGAAGAAGGCGACAAGCGCGCTACCTTCCTGCCTTTCGACGGGTTCAAGGTGAGCTTCGAGATCGACTTCGATCACCCGGTCGTCAGCGGCCGGACCCAGAGCGCCAGTGTCGATTTTTCCAGCACGTCGTTCGTGAAAGAAGTCAGCCGTGCCCGCACCTTCGGTTTCATGCGGGACATCGAGTACCTGCGCAAGCATAACCTTGCGTTGGGCGGCAGTGTGGAAAACGCCATCGTGGTAGACGAGACAGGCGTGTTGAACGAAGACGGCCTTCGCTATGAAGACGAATTCGTGAAGCACAAGATTCTCGACGCCATCGGTGACCTCTACCTGCTGGGCAACAGCCTGATCGGCGAGTTCAAGGGCTACAAGTCCGGACACGCGCTGAACAACCAACTGTTGCGCAAGCTCATTGCTGAAACCGATGCCTGGGAAGTGGTCACTTTCGAAGATGCCAGCACGGCACCGATCTCGTACATGCGCCCTGTTGCGGCCGTGTAAGTTCGAACACTCTCTAGTTCATTAAGGCCACCTTCGGGTGGCCTTTTTTATTTCAGCCTTTATCCCGGGCGTGGCTGGCGAGACGTTCCAGGGCAGCGCGCAATTTCGGGTCGGCAATCCCCTCGGCGGTATCGCGAAGGCTTTCTGCGGCATTGCTCGACAGCGCTGCAGCATGCCCGCCACGCTTGGCAGGCACCAATGGCGGTTGCACCTTGTACAAGATGCGCCGCAGGTTGCCGAACGCTTCCATGGCCTGCAACTCACGCATAAGGCGCTTTTGCTGATAGCGCAAGCGAGTAGCCCAATGGCCGTCGGTAACCACCAGCAACAATACGCCATCACGCCACGATGCCACGTGGCAGTGCTCGCGGGCAGCCGGCTGCAGTTGGCTTTCCAGCAAGCGCTGCAGGTGTTCCAGGCGTTCGGCCTGGTTCAGCAGCAGGCGCAGCGGGCGCACCTGGCGCAGCAGGGCGGACGGTAGCTGGGCAGGGGAGGGTTTGTAGGCCATGGTGGTCGCAGGAGGTTACAAGAGCGGCAGTTTAACACCTCTGTTGCCTGTGCCGGCCTCTTCGCCGGTACAGACCACACAAGGTAAGACTCATTCTCGATACGTTTCATCTTGCTGAGCCTTGAACTCAGGGAAAATGACCCTATCTAAGAAACGCCCCTGCCAAAACGCTGTATCAGCATCGTGGAAATCCACCACTTTCCTCACCATCGTTTCCGGGTAGAATGCTCGTTCGCATGCGGCCTCAGGGCTGCACGGGCGACTCATGGGGCCGCCCTCCATCCCTACGTGTGGAAGATCCTGCCGATATGTTTGCGCCTTTGTTAAAGAAACTTTTTGGAAGCAAGAATGAGCGTGAAGTCAAACGCATGCTCAAGACGGTGACTATCGTCAATGCCTTCGAAGAGAAGATGGTGGCCCTGTCCGATGAGCAACTGCGGGGCAAGACCGCAGAGTTCAAGGAGCGCTTGGCCAAAGGCGAGACACTGGACCAATTGCTGCCCGAAGCCTTCGCTGTCGCCCGTGAGGCCGGCAAGCGCGTCATGGGCATGCGCCACTTCGACGTGCAGCTGATCGGCGGCATGACCCTGCACGAGGGCATGATCGCAGAAATGCGCACCGGTGAAGGCAAGACCTTGGTCGGTACCCTGGCCGTCTACCTCAACGCATTGTCCGGCAAAGGCGTGCACGTGGTCACCGTCAACGACTACCTGGCCCGCCGTGACGCCAACTGGATGCGCCCGCTGTACGAGTTCCTCGGCCTGTCCGTGGGCATCGTCTCGGCCTTCCAGCCGCCGGAAGAAAAGCGCGCTGCCTACGCCTCCGACATCACCTACGGCACCAACAACGAATTCGGTTTCGACTACCTGCGCGACAACATGGCGTTCAGCCAGGAAGAGAAGTTCCAGCGTGAACTCAACTTCGCGGTGATCGACGAAGTCGACTCGATCCTCATCGACGAAGCCCGTACCCCGCTGATCATCTCTGGCCAGGCCGAGGACAGCTCCAAGCTGTACATCGAGATCAACCGCCTGATCCCGCGCCTGACCCAGCACATCGAAGAAGTCGAAGGCCAGGTCACCCAGGAAGGCCACTTCACCATCGATGAGAAGAGCCGCCAGGTCGAACTCAACGAAGCCGGTCACCAGTTCATCGAAGAGATGCTCACCCAGGCTGGCCTGCTGGCCGAAGGCGAGAGCCTCTACTCGGCGCACAACCTGGGCCTGCTGACCCACGTCTACGCCGGCCTGCGCGCGCACAAACTGTTCCACCGTAACGTCGAGTACATCGTCCAGGATGGCCAAGTCCTGCTGATCGACGAGCACACCGGCCGTACCATGCCTGGCCGTCGCCTGTCCGAAGGCCTGCACCAGGCCATCGAGGCCAAAGAGAACCTGAACATTCAGGCCGAGAGCCAGACCCTGGCGTCGACCACCTTCCAGAACTACTTCCGTCTTTACACCAAGCTGTCCGGCATGACCGGTACCGCCGACACCGAAGCGTTCGAGTTCCAGTCGATCTACGGCCTGAACGTGATGGTGATCCCGCCGAACAAGCCGCTGGCGCGTAAGGATTTCAACGACCTGGTGTACCTGACCGCCGACGAGAAATACGCCGCGATCATTGCCGACATCAAAGAGAGCATGACCCAGGGCCGTCCGGTGCTGGTGGGTACCGCCACCATCGAGACCTCCGAGCACATGTCCAACCTTCTGCAGAAGGAAGGCATTGAGCACAAGGTCCTCAACGCCAAGTACCACGAGAAGGAAGCCGAGATCATCGCCCAGGCCGGTGCGCCAGGTGCGTTGACCATCGCCACCAACATGGCCGGCCGTGGTACCGACATTCTGCTGGGCGGTAACTGGGAGGCCGAAGTGGCCGTCCTGGACAACCCGACCCCTGAGCAGATCGCCCAGATCAAGGCCGACTGGCAGAAGCGTCACCAGCAGGTGATCGAGTCGGGTGGCCTGCATGTGATCGCCTCCGAGCGTCACGAATCGCGCCGTATCGACAACCAGCTGCGTGGTCGTTCCGGCCGTCAGGGTGACCCAGGCTCCAGCCGCTTCTACCTGTCGCTCGAAGACAGCCTAATGCGCATCTTCGCCTCTGACCGGGTGAAGAACTTCATGAAGGCGCTGGGCATGCAGTCTGGCGAGGCGATCGAGCATCGCATGGTCACCAACGCCATCGAAAAAGCCCAGCGCAAGGTCGAAGGCCGCAACTTCGACATCCGCAAGCAGTTGCTTGAATACGATGACGTGGCCAACGAGCAGCGCAAGGTGATCTACCACATGCGCAACAGCCTGCTGGCGGCCGAGAACATTGGCGACACCATTGCCGAGTTCCGCAAGGAAGTGCTGGACGCTACCATCAGCCAGCACATTCCGCCGCAATCGCTGCCCGAGCAGTGGGACGTGGCCGGCCTGGAAGCCTCGCTGTCGAGCGATTTCGCCATGAAGCTGCCGATCCAGCAATGGCTCGACGAGGACGACCACCTCTACGAAGAGACCCTGCGCGAGAAGCTGCTGAGCGAGATCACCAGCGCCTACACCGAGAAGGAAGACCAGGCCGGCATCGACGCCCTGCGTACCTTCGAGAAGCAGATTCTGCTGCGCGTGCTGGACGACCTGTGGAAAGACCACCTGTCGACCATGGACCACCTGCGCCACGGCATTCACCTGCGCGGTTATGCGCAGAAGAACCCGAAGCAGGAGTACAAGCGCGAGTCGTTCACCTTGTTCCAGGAGCTGCTCGAGTCGATCAAGCGCGACACCATCCGCGTGTTGTCGCACGTTCAGGTGCGCCGCGAAGACCCGATCGAAGAAGAAGCCCGCCTGCGCCGCGAAGCCGAAGAGCTGGCCAGCCGCATGCAGTTCCAGCATGCTGCCGCGCCAGGCCTTGAAAGCGAAGCGCTGAACGAGGAGGGCGCCGAAGTGGCCGTGGCCGCAGCACCGGTGCGCAACGACCAGAAGCTGGGCCGTAACGAGCCATGCTGGTGCGGTTCGGGCAAGAAGTTCAAGCATTGCCATGGGCAGATCGAGTGATCTGACCCAGTCGCAGTAACGTGACAAACGGGGCCGCTGTGCGGCCCATTCGCGGCACAAGGCCGCTCCCACAGGGACCGCACCGGCTCAGAAGTCTGTGCTGGCCCTGTGGGAGCGGCCTTGTGCCGCGAATGGGGCGCGAAGCGGCCCCGCTCTTCCATCATCATTTCACCGTTTTTCTAGGAGCGCTCTAATGGCTGTTGGTCTTGGTCCTTTGCCCACCCTGCACCCGGTTCCGGGTTTTGAACTCGGCATCGCTTCTGCCGGCATCAAGCGCCCTGGGCGCAAGGATGTGGTGGTCATGCGCTGTGCCGAAGGCTCCAGCGTCGCTGGCGTGTTCACCCTCAACGCCTTCTGCGCCGCACCGGTGATCCTCTCCAAGCAGCGTGTTCAGGGCACTGTGCGTTACCTGCTGACCAACACCGGCAACGCCAACGCCGGTACCGGTGCACCGGGCCTGGCCGCTGCTGAGCGCACCTGCGCCAAGCTCGCCGAGCTGACCGGCGTGCCGGCCGAGTCGGTACTGCCGTTCTCCACCGGCGTAATCGGCGAGCCGTTGCCGGTCGAGAAGATCGAAGGCGCCCTGCAGGCTGCCCTGGACAACCTGTCGGAAAACAACTGGGCTGAAGCCGCCACCGGCATCATGACCACCGACACCCTGCCCAAGGGTGCCAGCCGCCAGTTCCAGCACGATGGCGTGACCGTGACCGTGACTGGCATCAGCAAAGGCGCCGGCATGATCCGCCCGAACATGGCCACCATGCTCGGCTACATCGCCACTGACGCCAAGGTCGCACCCAAGGTGCTCAAGGACCTGATGCTCGACGGCGCCAACAAGTCGTTCAACCGCATCACCATCGATGGCGACACCTCGACCAACGACTGCTGCATGTTGATCGCCACCGGCAAGGCCAACCTGCCAGAAGTCACTGAAGCCAGCGGTGCGCTGTTCGAAGCCCTGAAAAAAGCGGTGTTCGACGTGTGCATGGAGGTGGCCCAGGCCATCGTCCGTGATGGCGAAGGCGCCACCAAGTTCGTCACGGTGCAGGTCAACGGAGGTGGTAACCACCAGGAATGCCTGGACGTCGGTTACGCCGTCGCTCACTCGCCGCTGATCAAGACCGCGCTGTTCGCCTCTGACCCCAACTGGGGCCGCATCTTGGCCGCCGTCGGCCGGGCGGGCGTGCCGGAGCTGGATGTCAGCCTGATCGATGTGTACCTGGACAACGTCTGCATTGCCAGCCAAGGCGGGCGCAGCCCGAGCTACACCGAAGCGCAAGGCTCTGCGGTCATGGCCCAGGAAGAGATCACCATCCGCATCGAACTGGGCCGTGGTGCCTGCAGCGAAACCATCTGGACCACCGACCTGTCCCACGAGTACGTGAAGATCAACGCCGAATACCGCACGTGATTCAATTGGGGCCGCTTTGCGGCCCTTCGCGGCACAAGGCCGCTCCTACACCGGTCTGCGCTGTGCCTGTAGGAGCGGCCTTGCGTCGCGAAGGGCTGCGAAGCAGCCGCAAAACCCCGACAAATGGAGCCGAACCATGAGCTATCACCTGATCATCGGCGACAAGCTGTATTCTTCCTGGTCGCTACGCGGCGCCCTGGCCCTCGAACTGGCCGGCGTTCCCTACGAAGAAACCCTGATCAAACTCAACCAGCCCGACACCCGTCAGCGCCTTCTCGCTTACTCTGCCACCGGCAAGGTGCCGCTGCTCAAGACCGAGCATGGCGTGATCGCCGACTCCCTGGCCATCGCCGAATACTTCAACGAACGCCACCCCCAAGCGCAGCTCTGGCCTGCCGACGTGGCCGCCCGTGCCCAAGCCCGTTCGGCCTGCGCGCAGATGCACAGCGGCTTCTTCGCCTTGCGCGGGGCGATGCCGTTCGACCTGTCCCGTGACCAGGCCCTTGAGTCTGTGCCGCTGGAGGTGCAAATCGACATCGACCGTATCGTCGCGCTGTGGTCCGAATGCCGCCTGGTCGCCAAGGACACGGGCCCATTCCTGTTCGGCAAGCCGACCCTGGTCGATGCCTACTTCGCCCCGGTGGCGGTGCGCTTGCGCAGCTACCGCGTCGAAGTCCCGGCAGAGGCAGCGGCTTACATCGAGACTATTTACCAGTGGCCGGCATTCAAAGCCTGGCAGCAGGCTGGCCTGGCGGAGCGCGAAGGGTGAAACGCATTCATGTAGCGGCAGCGGTAATCCGCGGTGCCGATGGCCGCATTCTGATTGCGCGGCGGGCAGATACCCAGCACCAGGGCGGCCTTTGGGAGTTCCCGGGTGGCAAGGTGGAAGAGGGCGAAAGCGTCGAAGCGG
Source organism: Pseudomonas kermanshahensis (assembly GCF_014269205.2). Lineage (NCBI taxonomy): Bacteria > Pseudomonadati > Pseudomonadota > Gammaproteobacteria > Pseudomonadales > Pseudomonadaceae > Pseudomonas > Pseudomonas kermanshahensis. Next base: position 4,727,004 of record NZ_JABWRY020000001.1, on the reverse strand, counting down.
CGCTGGCCCGTGAGCTGCGCGAGGAACTGGGTATCGACGTGACCCGGTCGCGGGCGCTGATCAAGGTCAGCCATGACTATCCGGACAAACAGGTGCTGCTGGACGTTCGCGTTGTCGAAGCGTTCACCGGTGAACCCCATGGCGCCGAGGGCCAGCCTTTGGAGTGGGTGGCACCGCGCGACCTCGCGCAGTACGACTTCCCTGCCGCGAACAGGCCGATAGTTGCCGCTGCACGGCTGCCGGATCAGTACCTGATCACGCCGGAGGGCCTGGACGTGCCGCAGATGCTCAAAGGCATCCAGAAGGCCGTGGCCGACGGCACCCGGCTGATCCAGCTGCGAGCGCCGGACATGTACGACCCCAAGTATCGTGACGTGGCGGTGGATGCGGTCGGCCTGTGCGGTGGCAAGGCCCAGTTGATGCTCAAAGGGCCGCTGGAGTGGCTGGGCGACTTCCCGTCGGCCGGTTGGCACCTGACGGCCGCGCAGTTGCGCAAGTATGCCGCCAAGGGGCGACCGTTCCCTGAGCACCGCTGGTTGGCGGCGTCGTGCCACAGTACCGAAGAGCTGGCATTGGCGGAGCAGATGGGGGTCGATTTTGTCACCTTGTCGCCGGTGCAGGCGACCCAGACGCATCCTGAAGCGTTGCCTTTGGGGTGGGAAGCGGCGCAGCGGGCGATTGCAGGTTTCAGCCGGCCAGTGTTCTTGCTGGGTGGGGTAGGGCCGGGTGATCGTGAGCGGGCCTGGGAAGCGGGGGCGCAGGGCGTGGCCGGGATCCGGGCGTTCTGGCCTGAGGTCTGAGTCGCTTGTGATTGGGGCCGCGGTGCGGCCCATTCGCGGGCAAGCCCGCTCCCACAGGTAACTGCGCAGGCTCAGACCTTGTGAGGGCCCGGTGGGAGCGGGCTTGCCCGCGAATGGGCTGCGTAGCAGCCCCAGCACGCTCAGCCCTGAGGCTTCTCAGCAGGCTGCCACAATACCTCGGCAACCCCCTGCCGCCGCCCAATGATCCGCGCTGCCACAAACAACAGATCCGACAGCCGGTTGATATACGCCAACCCAGCACCCTCCAGCGGCTCCAGCGCATTCAACTGTTGACACCGCCGCTCCGCACTGCGCGCCAGGCACCGGCACACATGCGCCTGCGCCACCAACGCCGAACCACTGGGCAGGATGAAATTCTTCAACGGCCCCAGCTCTTCGTTCCACACGTCGATTGCCGCTTCCAGCCGCTCCACCTCGGCCTGGTTCAGCGCCTGGTAACTGGGCATTGCCAGCTCGCCGCCGAGGTCGAACAAGCGGTGCTGACAGGGCGCAAGCACATTGCCCACTTCGTCCAGCCCCTGCTCAGCCAGGCCGGCGAGCAGCACCCCTAACTGGCTGTTGAGGCTATCCACCTCGCCGATGGCTTCGATACGCGGGTGGTCCTTGGGCACCCGGCGGCCGTCGCCCAGGCCGGTTTCGCCTTTGTCGCCAGTGCGGGTGTAGATCTTCGACAGGCGGTAGCCCATGTCATGCCTCCGTGGTGTTTGGTGCCGTCGCTGCCGGCTGGCCGAGGGGCAGGCGCAAGGTGAAGCAGGTGCCCTGGCCGGGCGTGGACTGCACCTCCATCTGCCCCTTGTGGTTGTTGGTGATGATGAAATACGAAACCGAAAGGCCAAGGCCTGTGCCCTGGCCGATCTCCTTGGTGGTGAAGAACGGCTCGAAAGTGCGCTTGCGCACCGCTTCAGGCATGCCCACGCCGTTGTCCTCGACCTGGATCTCGGCCCAGGGTGGGTTGAGCCGGGTGCGCAGGGTGATGCGCCCGGGCTCGATGGGTTGCGGGCGCAGGTGGATGGCCTGGGCGGCATTTTTCAGCAGGTTGAGCAGTACTTGTTCCAGCTCGTTGGCGGTGCAAGGCACTGGCCCAAGGTTTGGGTCGAACTGGCGGACAATGGCCTGGCCCTTGAAGTCAAAGCCAATGGTGAGGTCGAAGTCGTTGCTGGCGATTTCCACAGCCTGGTCGATCAGTGCTGGCAGGTCGCAAGGCGCCAATTGGCGGTTGCTGCGGCGGCTGAAACTGAGCATGTGGGTGACGATTTTGGCCGCCCGAGCGCCGGCCTGTTGAATGCCGTCGAGCAGCTGCGGCACTTCGCGGCTTTCGAGGTAACGGTTGACGGTGGGCAGGTCGATGCCCAGCTCTTCGGCCTGCTCCTGGTTGCGCGGCAACTCCGGGGACAGGCGCCGACGGATATTCTGCACGTTATGCAGGATCGCCCCCAGCGGGTTGTTGATCTCGTGCGCCATGCCCGCGGCCAGGCCGCCCACTGAGAGCATCTTTTCCGATTGCACCATCATTTCTTCCAGTGACAGGCGCTGGGTAATGTCGTCGATGCGGATCACCACGCCGCGGCCGCCGCCGCCCATCAGCGGATAGAACGTCAGGGCGTAGTGGCGCAGGTCCTCGCCCTTGGGCCAGGTCACCCGCTCGATTTTCGCCACCCGGTGTTTCTCTACGGTTTCCTTGAGTTGCGGCAAAAACGGTTTGAGCGGCTCGAAAGCGATGAAAATCGGCTGGTTCAGCGCCTCGTCCAAGGGTGTTCCGGAGAGCACCGTGGCCTCGTGGTTCCACTGGGTGACGTAGAGCTGCTCGTCGAGGGCGATCAGTGCCGAGGGCATGGAGTCGATGATGCTGTTGAGGTAGTTCTGGAAGCCCGTGAGCTTTTTCTCGATCTTGCTGCGCACCTGGACTTCCAGCTCCAGCTTGCGGTTGGTGTGGCGGGTTTCTTCGGCCAGGCCCTGGGCCTGGTCATAGGCGGTCTGGAATTCGTCGCGGGTGCGCTTGAGCTGCTGCTCGCGGGCCTCGATGCGCGAGAGCATGGTGTTGAAGGCCTCGGCCAGGCTGCCGATTTCGTCATCGTTGCCGCGGCGGGCACGCAGGGCGTAGCTTTCTTCGCGGGTGACCTGGCGGCTGAGCTCTTCGAGCTGGTTGATCGGCTGGGTGATCAGGCGCTTGATCTGCCGCGCAACGACGATCCACAGCAGGATGCTGAACACCAGGATACCGAGGCTGGCACTGAGCGTGCCGGTGTAGAAGGCGGTCGGCAGTTCGCTGCTGGCCACCAGCAGCAGGTGGGCAGGTGGGTCGGCTTCGCGGGGGATGCGAATCAACTGCGTGCTGCGAAATTCCATCAGGCGCCAGCCGTCGATGTTGCGAAAGCGCTTGGGCAACGCCAGCGGTTCGCCGTGCTGCAGCTGCGCCAGCATGCGGCCGTCTCCGCCGTAGACGGCGGCGGCGCGCAGTGGCATGTAGCTGTCCAGCTCCTTGAGCAGGGCATTGGCGCTGTCTGCGCTGTCGCCGGCACGCGCCGACAGCTGCGGGTTGGCGATCAGCCGGCCGATGGTCTGCAGCGCCTGGGGCGCCATGCTCTCCTGGGTGATCCAGTAGGCGGCGCTGATGAAGGTCAGGTTGGCCACCAACAGAATGGTCACCAGCAGCACCAGCAGGGCCGCCAGCAGCTTTTGCCCGACCGGGAGGTTTTCCAGGCGTTGGCGCAGGGTCATGGGCAAGGCAGTGTCCGTATCCGGTTGAAAGGGCCAGCGTCAGGCGCTGGGCAAGCCGCGTGCCTGCAGGTTATCGACCAGTCGCTGGTGCAGGCGTTCCAGTTCCGGCAACGCCACGCCATGCCGCTCGGCGGCGCGGCACACATGGCCGAGCAGGTAGTGGACCTCGGTACGTCGGCCCGCGCGCACGTCCTGGTACATGGAAGAGTAGTTGGCGGCGGTGGCGAGGATCACCCGTTGCACTTCTTCGTCCAGGTCTTCGGCAGCCTGGGGTTGGCCACAGCGGCGCAGCAACTCAGCCAGCTCGTCGCACAGGGCGGTCACTTCGGCCAGGTGCTCCAGCAGGCCGCCATTGCGACACTCATGCAGCACGGTCAGCGGGTTGATCGCGCAATTGAGGGCCAGCTTGCGCCACAGCCGGGTGAGGATATCCACGGTCCATTCGGCCGGGATACCGGCATCGTGCAGGTCATCGAACCACGCCGGGATCCCGGGTTTGAGTGGGTCACCTAGCCAATTGAAGCCATGGCCGGCGAAGCGCACCTGCCAATCGCCCTCGCGGAACGCCCCTTCGGTGCTGGAGGCGAAGATGCAACGGGCATGGGGCACCTGGTCGGCGACCTCGTCCTGGCTGCCCAGGCCGTTCTGCAGCAGCACCAGCTCTGCACCTTCGGCCAGCCGCGGTGCCAGGCGCTTGATGGCCGGCGCCGCGTCGTACGCCTTGCAGGCCACCAGCAGGCGGTGAATAGGGCCATGGGCGTCGGCCGTTTCGGCGGGGATCGCGTAATGCCTGGAGGTGTCCTGCTCGAACAAGGTCAGGCCGCCCACACGTTGATAGGCCTGCAGCCGCTGCTCGTCGCGCAGGATCAAACGTACCGCCTTGCCGGCGCGCGCCAGGCGGCAAGCCCACAGGCTGCCCAGGCTACCCGCGCCGAGAATATGCCAGGTGCTGCTCATATGCGTTTCGCAACCCGTTATAATGAGCCCGCATTTTAACCATCTAACTCAGCGTGCTCCATCTTCAGGCCGAGCGCGCTTTTATTTTTGGAGAATACCCATGCCTTCGTTCGACGTGGTATCGGAACTGGACAAGCACGAAGTGCAGAACGCTGTAGACAACGCCGTCAAGGAACTCGATCGCCGTTTTGACCTCAAGGGCAAAGGCAGCTTCGAGTTCAAGGACAAGGAACAGACCGTGCTGCTGACCGCCGAGGCCGAATTCCAGCTCGAGGCGATGATCGAGATCCTGCGCGGTGCGCTGGTCAAGCGCAAGATCGATGTCAAATGCTTAGAAACCAAGGATGCCTATGCGTCCGGCAAAGAAATGAAACAGGAAGCCAAGTTCCGCGAAGGCATCGACAAAGAGCTGGCGAAGAAGATTGTCGCCCACATCAAGGATGCCAAGCTCAAGGTCCAGGCTTCCATCCAGGGTGAGCAGGTGCGTGTCACCGGCAAGAAGCGTGACGACCTGCAAGAAGCGATCGCTGCCCTGCGCGCCAAGGAATTCGACATGCCGCTGCAGTTCAACAACTTCCGCGATTGATCGAAGCGTCACCAGGAACCTCGATGGCGTAATGATGTCCATGGGGGCCGTGGCCGCGGAAATGCCCGCGGCCAGTTTTACCGTGCACATGCCGTTCGGCATCAGGAGATGAACATGGATTTGAACGCTGAAGTCGATCAGCTGGTCCGCCAATCCCAAGCCTGGGTTCCGTTGATCATGGAGTACGGCAGCCGCGTGTGCCTGGCGTTGCTGACCCTGGCCATCGGCTGGTGGGTCATCAACAAGGTCAGCGCGCGCTTGGGCAAGCTGGTTGGCCTGCGCAATGCCGACCTGGCATTGCAGGGGTTCATCAGCACCCTGGCCAATATCATCCTGAAGATCCTGCTGTTCGTCAGCGTGGCGTCGATGATCGGCATCGAGACCACCTCCTTCGTTGCCGCTATCGGTGCTGCCGGCCTGGCCATTGGCCTGGCGTTGCAGGGTAGCCTGGCGAACTTTGCCGGCGGTGTGTTGATCTTGATGTTCCGCCCGTTCCGCATCGGCGATTGGATCGAAGCGCAGGGTGTCAGCGGCACCGTGGACAGCATCCAGATTTTCCACACCGTGCTGCGCACCGGTGACAACAAGACGGTGATCATGCCTAACGGCAGCCTGTCCAACGGCATCATCACCAACACCAACCGCCAGCCGACCCGCAAAGTGGTGTTCGACGTGGGCGTGGATTACGAGGCCGACCTGCAAAAGGCGCGCAACGTGCTGCTGGAACTGGCGCAGGACCCGCGTGTGCTGGCCGACCCGGCACCGCAGGCGGTGATTTCGACGCTGGGCGACAGTTCGATCACCGTGTCGCTGCGTATCTGGACCAAGACGTCCGACTATTGGGATGTGATGTTCATGCTCAACGAGCATGCCCGTGACCGGTTGAAGGCCGAGGGCATCGATATTCCGTTTCCGCAGCGAGTGATTCGTGTGGTGCAGGAGACGGCTACCCAGTAACACCGCTGTTCAAATAAGCCGGGGCCGCTGTGCGCCCCATCGCCGGTAAGCCGGCTCCCACAGGTTCAGGTTGTCATCTAACTGTGTGGGAGCCGGCTTGCCGGCGATGGAACGTGCAGCGGCCCCGGCTTTTTCCACCTCATTACACTTGTTCACAGCTAAACCCCGCCACTTCTGGCATATAGCCTGACCCCACCTGCCTCTACCCGAAGCTCACCATGAAACCACTGCTGTACATCACCCCCCTCCGAGCCTTGCTGTTTGGCCTCACCCTGGCCCTGTTCGAATTGCTCACTTACCTGGCCAGCGACGCGGTCATGCCGGCCATGCCCGTGGTGGTCGACGACCTGAACGCCAGCCCCGAATACATCCCCCACGCCCTGAACCTGTACCTGCTCGGTGGCGTGGTCCTGCAGTGGCTGATCGGCCCCCTGGCCGACCGCTATGGCCGTCGCCCGTTGCTGTTGGGGGGTTGTGTGTTCTTTGGCGTGGCGTGCCTGGCGACCTTCTGGGTCCATGACATCGGCTTGTTCAACTTGCTGCGCCTGTTGCAGGGCATCGGCCTGGGCTTTGTGGTCACGGTCAGCTACCCGGCCTTGAACGAGGCGTTCAGCGAAGCGGACGCGGTGCGCATGATGGCCCTGCTGGCCAACATTGCCCTGCTGTCGCCGCTGCTCGGCCCGCTGGTGGGGACCTTGCTGCTGCAATGGCTGGACTGGCGTTGGCTGTTCGTGGCCTTTGCCATCGGCGCGGTGCTGGCGTGGGTGCTGCTGTACCGCTTGATGCCGGAAACACTCGGTGTGGAGCGGCGCGATGGTTCGCGGCTGCCGTTCACCCCAATCCACCTGCTGCCACTGTTGTCTGGCTACGGTCAGTTGCTGGCCAACCGCCGCTTCGTCGCCGGCAGCGCAGCCCTTGGCCTGGTCGGCTTGCCTTTGATTGGCTGGATTGGCCTGTCGCCGGTGCTGCTCATCCATGATGAGGGGCTGAGTACGATGGAATATGCCTTGTGGCAATTGCCGGTGTTCGGCGGGCTGATCATGGGCAACCTGATCATCAACCGCATTGCCGACCGTTACCCGCTGCCCGCCCTGGTGCGTGGCGCACTGTGGCCCTACCTGGCAGGCCTGTCGTTGATGGTGCTGGCGACTTGGTACTGGCCGACGGTGACCAGCGTGGTCGCTGGCATGTCGCTGTACGCGCTGGGGTTGGGTGTGGCCAACGCCGTGCTGTACCGCATGACGCTGTTCTCCAGCGAGCAAAGCAAGGGGCTGGTCTCGGCCATGCTGGGGATGATCACCATCGCCTTGTTGGGCCTGGGTGGGGCACTGCTGGCGATGATCGGGGCAGGTGCCAGCCTGCTGCACTTTGCCTTGGCAGCCAGCGTGGCGGGTGCGCTGGCGCTCTGGCCGTTGTGGTTCGTGGTGGGTGGCCGGCCTGGGGAAGGGGCGGTGGCTCAGTAGCTTGCCGGCGCCGGCCATGCGCAATTCCTGTAGGAGCAGCCTTGTGCTGCGAAGAGGCCGGTGACAGAACAGTGAATCTTCGCTGCTGTTACCGGCCTCTTCGCAGCACAAGGCTGCTCCTACAGTGAAACATGTAAAGAGAGGGGTTCAGGGCCGTTCGGCCGCTGGGTTCTCCTCGGGCACGGGCTTGCCGCGCCCGGCCTCCTGACGCCACTGCAGGGCGATCAGAATCAACGTCGGCACGCCCAGCAGGGCGGTGATCAGGAAGAAGTCGTGGTAACCGAACTTCTCCACCATAACCCCCGAATAGCCGCCAATCAGTCGAGGCAGTAACAGCATGATCGAGCTCAGCAGCGCGTACTGAGTGGCCGAGAACTTCAGGTTGGTCAGGCTCGACAGGTAGGCGACGAACGCCGAGGTGGCCATGCCGGAGCTGAAGTTGTCCAGCGAGATGGTGACCACCAGCATGTCCAGGTTCGGGCCCATGTCGGCCAGCATCAGGAACAGGATGTTGGTCGCCGCCGAGGCCGCGCCACCGATGAACAGGATTGGCATGATGCCGAAGCGCACGATCAACAGGCCGCCGACGCCGGCGCCGACCAAGGTCATGATCAGGCCGAAGATCTTGCTGACGCTGGCGATTTGGTCCTTGGTGAAGCCCATGTCGATGTAGAACACGTTGGCCATCACGCCCATGACCGTATCCGACATGCGATAGGTGGCAATCAGCCCAAGTAGCAGCAGCGCTTGCCAGCGGTAGCGGGCAATGAAGTCATTGACCGGGGTAAGCACCGGGGCAAGGCCACGACGGCCCATGGTCGACAGGCACGCCCAAGTCAGCATCGCGTACAGGATCAGGCGCAGGAAGGCGCGGTCTTCGAGCAGCAGGTCGAGGGGCGTCGCATCACCGAAGAACACGCTGGCCCAGTCGGTATTGAACAGCTGGGTGAAGCTGGCAGGCACCGACACCAGCAGCACGATCAACACGAACACCGACGCCAGCTGGTGCACCAGGCCGTAACGCGCCGCCGACAGCTGAGTACGCAGCGGCACCGGGGGTTCACGCATGACCAAGGTGGTGAACAGCGCCGGCAGCATCAACAGGGCGAACATGATGTAGGTGCCGGCCCAGGCCTTGTGCAGGTAGCTGAAACCGGTGGAGCCAAACCATTCGGCGAAGAACAGCGCACCGGCCGTGGCCAGCAGGGCCGCCACCCGGTAACCCGCCATGTAGCTGGCAGCCAGGGCAGCCTGGCGCTGGTCATCGGCAATCTCCAGGCGATAGGCATCGACGGCGATGTCCTGGGTCGCCGAGGCGAAGGCAACCAGAACCGCCAGGGCGATCAGCCACGACAGGTGCTGCTGTGGGTCGCACAGGCTCATGCCGACCAGCCCGACCACCACCAGTGCCTGCGACAGCAACAGCCACGAACGGCGGCGCCCCAGGCCGCCGAGCAGGGGCAGGCGCCATTGGTCGAGCAGCGGCGACCAGACCCATTTGAAGGCATAGGCCAGGCCGATCAGGCTCGCGTAACCAATGGTCTCACGGGCCACGCCAGCTTCGCGCAACCATACCGAAAGGGTCGAGAACACCAGCATGTAGGGCAGGCCGGCGGCAAAGCCGAGCAGCAGAAGTACCAGGGTTGACGGGCTGGCATAGGCAGCGAGCGCAGCGCGCCAGGTTTTACGGGGCATGGGCCAACATCTGCCTCAAGTTTGCGAATACAAAGCGCGCACTCTAACCGCTGTGCTCCATCGGGCGCCAGCCATGGCGTGTCATATCCACACGATTATTGGTCACATTTACGCCTTCTGCGCGCAGCCGCGCCCGTTGTTCGTCGCCAGAGGGCGTGCCTAAAGCCAGGCTCAGCCGCCCGCCAGCGCCCAGTACCCGATGCCAGGGCAGGCGAGTGTCGGGTGGTAGCTGCCCGAGGGTACGCCCAACCCAACGTGCCGCGCGGCCAAGGCCCGCCAGCTCGGCAAGCTGGCCGTAGCTGACCACCTTGCCTTCGGGCACTTGCCCAAGTACCGAATACAGGGCCGTTCGTCGGGCCTCTGGCGTTTCCAATGCGTGCGCGTATGCCTCGGACATCAGTGCCCCCGTGGCCTGTGGATGAAACCGGACCAATGGTGACGGTAAATGAGTGTTGAACTCAATCGCAGGCTCCCGGTCTGTCCTTGCTCTGGTTGTCGGTATCTGGATAATGCCCGGCTTTTTTCGTCGAATCGAACCTGTAGTCCGCTTATGTATTCTAGATCCTTGTTGTGCCTGCTAGCTGCTTCCCTGTGCGCCGCGCCTGCGGTTGCCGACACCGTGTGGATGAAAAACGGTGATCGTCTCAGTGGCAAGATCAAAGTCTTCGACGGTGGCAAGCTGCTGCTGGAGACCCCTTATGGCGGGTCTATCGCGCTGGACTGGAAAGCCGTCAAGACCTTGGAAAGCGACCAGGAACTGCTGGTCAAGCAGGACGCCTACAGCGGTGAGCGGGCCAAATCGCTGAAGGCCGCCGAAGACGGCAAGGTCACCCTGGCCAACGGCGAGGCGCCCAAGACCGTCGACCTGGCCAGCATCGAACAGATCATGAAGCCCAAGCCGGTGGTCGAAGACCTAGTCTGGAAAGGCAACGTCGATGTTGCCCTGGACTACAAGCGTGCCGAGAACGACACCGACGACTATGACGTGGGCTTCAAGACGACAGCACGTCATGGCCGCTGGCGGCACAACGCCGAGGGCGAATACAACCGCGAGAGCAAGGACGACGTCACCACCACCGATAACTGGAGTGCCGAGTACGCCCTCGACCGCTTCATTACCGAGAAGTGGTTCTGGCAGGGGCGCATGGAATACAAGCGCGACCACATCGAGGACCTGGCTCGCCAGCGTACCGTGGGTACAGGCCCGGGCTACCAGTTCTGGGACGACGAGCTGGGCGCGTTCTCGCTGGGCTCGCTGATCAACCGTACCGATTTCGAGTACCAGGACGGCGCCAAGGACAACTTCTATGCAGCGGCGGTCAAGTGGGACTACACCCGCTACCTGATCGGCAAGAACGTGCAGCTGTTCACCAATGGCGAAGTCGCCAAGCCGCTGGGCAACGTGGCCGACTACTCGCTGGATGCCGAGGTTGGCCTGCGCTACAAAGTCACCGAATGGGCCTCGCTCAACCTCAAGGCTGAGAAGGACATCATCAGCGGCACGCGTGACAGCGACCTGGACAAGACCCGCTACACGGCAGGCTTTGGCGTGACCTGGTAACTGTAGGAGCGGCCTTGCGTCGCGAAAGGGGCGCGAAGCGGCCCCGAAGATCTCAGCTTCAATGCAGAAATTGCCGGGGCCGCTTCGCAGCCCTTTCGCGACGCAAGGCCGCTCCTACACCGTCGGCATAATGGCGAAGCTGCCTGTGGCAGCGGCGGGTGATAATGCTTATCTTGTCACCCATCCAGTCCGCCGCCAGGAGCGCCCTTCGTGAGTAACAAAGCCATCCGCCCCGCCCGGGAACTGCTGCTCAAGGAATACCGCGGCGTGCTCTCGACCCATTCCAAGTCCATGCCTGGCTTCCCGTTTGGTTCCGTCGTGCCGTATTGCCTGGATGCACAGGGCAACCCGCTGATCCTCATCAGCCGCATCGCCCAGCACACCCACAACCTGCAAAAAGACCCTAAATGCTCGCTGCTGGTCGGTGAGCGTGAAGCCGAGGATGTGCAGGCGGTCGGCCGCCTGACGGTAATGGCCGAAGCACACAAGCTGGTGGATGAAGCTGCCATCGAGGCCGCTGCCGAGCGCTACTACCGGTACTTCCCCGACGCGGCCAATTACCACAAGGCCCACGATTTCGACTTCTGGGTGCTGCAGCCCGTGCGCCACCGCTACATCGGCGGCTTTGGCGCCATTCACTGGCTTGACCACGTGACCCTGGCCAACCCGTTCGCGGGCAAGGCCGAGGCGAGCATGATCGAACACATGAACAGCGATCACGCCAATGCCATCGCCCATTATGTCGAACTGACCGACCTGCCACGCACAGCCCCTGCGCTCATGGTCGGTGTCGACAGCGAAGGCATGCACCTGCGTATTGGTCAGGGCATCTACTGGCTGCCGTTCCCAAGTCTTTGCAATACGCCGACACAAGTTCGCGAAGCGTTGGTTTTACTGGCTCGCGCCGACCAGTGGCCGGTTGCTGCTGAAGTAGAGGGTTGAAATTGGGAGCGGTCGCATCCATCTGAGGTCTTATTGGAAGGTCTCTTCCGTCGAGGAATCTTTGATGCGTGCTTTTCTACTGTTGCTTCTGCTGTTTCCTGTGCTGGAGCTGTTCGTCTTCGTCAAGGTCAGTGCGGCCATCGGGTTTTTCCCGGCGCTGCTGCTGATCATCGCCGGTTCGGCGCTGGGTGTGCTGGTGATGCGCGTGGCCGGGCTGGCCACCGCACTGCGTGCCCGTGAAAGCCTGCAGCGCGGCGAACTGCCCGCTGAGGACATGTTCCAGGGGATGATGCTGGCGGTGGGTGGCGGCTTGCTGCTGCTGCCAGGTTTTATCAGCGACGTGCTGGGCCTGATCTGCCTGTTGCCATTCACCCGTCACCTGGCTGCGCGCAAGATGCGCCAGCGTGCCGAAGAGCAGGCCATGCGCCAGCGTGCGTTTCAGGATGATCCGTTCCAGGCGCAGCCGCCGCGTGATGCCGGCCACCGCCCCAACGTGATTGAGGGCGAGTACGAGCGCCGCGACAAGTGACATTCAGGGGCCGCATCGCGGCCCCTGTTCTTTTTCCGTTCAGCGCTGATTAAAAATTTTCCGTATCAAGCCTTGTAATTGCCTATGACGGCCTCATGTATGGGTCACCGCAAGGTTTCTGGTGGCGACACCAGACATAACTCAGGTGGTTCGCCCCGCGCGGGCCACCCCGGCAACGCCGGACCGCATCAACCCGCCGGTGTCGATACCGGCCGATGAAAACCACAATTTGGGAGAGATCGACAATGAAGCTTCGTCCTCTGCATGACCGCGTAGTCATCCGTCGCAGCGAAGAAGAATCGAAAACCGCTGGCGGTATCGTCCTGCCGGGTTCGGCCGCTGAAAAACCAAACCGCGGCGAAGTTGTCGCCGTTGGCACCGGCCGCATCCTGGAAAATGGCGAAGTACGCGCGCTGGCCGTGAAAGTGGGTGACAAAGTGGTTTTCGGCCCTTACTCGGGCAGCAACACCGTGAAAGTCGACGGCGAAGACCTGCTGGTAATGGCCGAGAACGAAATTCTCGCCGTTATCGAAGGCTGATTTCCCCGATTTCCCGTTATTCCAAAGAATTTCAAGGATTAAACGATCATGGCTGCTAAAGACGTAAAATTCGGCGATTCCGCCCGTAAAAAAATGCTGGTTGGTGTCAACGTTCTGGCTGACGCAGTAAAAGCGACCCTGGGCCCGAAAGGCCGCAACGTGGTCCTGGCCAAGAGCTTCGGCGCACCGACCATCACCAAGGACGGCGTTTCCGTTGCCAAAGAAATCGAGCTGAAAGACGCCTTCGAAAACATGGGCGCCCAGCTGGTCAAGGAAGTCGCTTCCAAGGCCAACGATGCAGCCGGTGACGGCACCACCACCGCTACCGTTCTGGCTCAAGCCATCGTCAACGAAGGCCTGAAAGCTGTCGCTGCCGGCATGAACCCGATGGACCTGAAGCGCGGTATCGACAAGGCCACCGCCGCTGTCGTCGCCGAGCTGAAAAACCTGTCCAAGCCATGCGCCGACTCCAAGGCCATTGCTCAGGTAGGCACCATCTCCGCCAACTCCGACAACTCCATCGGTGAAATCATCGCCGAAGCTATGGAAAAAGTCGGTAAAGAAGGCGTGATCACCGTTGAAGAAGGCTCGGGCCTGGAAAACGAACTGTCTGTCGTAGAAGGCATGCAGTTCGACCGTGGCTACCTGTCGCCGTACTTCGTCAACAAGCCGGACACCATGGTTGCCGAGCTGGAAGGCGCGCTGCTGCTGCTGGTCGACAAGAAGATCTCCAACATCCGTGAGCTGCTGCCAGTGCTGGAAGCCGTTGCCAAGGCCGGCCGCCCACTGCTGATCGTTGCTGAAGACGTTGAAGGCGAAGCGCTGGCTACCCTGGTCGTCAACAACATGCGCGGCATCGTCAAGGTTGCTGCGGTCAAGGCACCTGGCTTCGGCGACCGCCGCAAGGCCATGCTGCAGGACATCGCGGTCCTGACCGGCGGTACCGTTATCTCCGAAGAGATCGGCCTGTCCCTGGAAACCGCTACCCTGGAGCACCTGGGTAACGCCAAGCGCGTCATCCTGTCCAAGGAAAACACCACCATCATCGACGGCGCTGGCGTCGACGGTGACATCGAAGCACGCGTCAAGCAGATCCGTGCCCAGATCGAAGAGACTTCCTCGGACTACGACCGTGAGAAGCTGCAAGAGCGTCTGGCCAAACTGGCTGGCGGTGTTGCCGTGATCAAAGTCGGTGCTGGCACCGAAGTCGAAATGAAAGAGAAGAAAGCCCGCGTTGAAGACGCCCTGCACGCTACCCGTGCAGCCGTTGAAGAAGGCGTGGTGCCTGGCGGTGGTGTTGCCCTGGTTCGCGCCCTGAGCGCAATCGTTGACCTGAAAGGCGACAACGAAGACCAGAACGTCGGTATCGCACTGCTGCGTCGCGCTGTTGAAGCCCCGCTGCGTCAGATCACTGCCAACGCCGGCGACGAGCCAAGCGTTGTGGCCGACAAGGTCAAGCAGGGTTCGGGTAACTTCGGTTACAACGCTGCTACCGGCGAATACGGCGACATGATCGAGATGGGCATCCTGGACCCAGCTAAAGTGACCCGTTCGGCACTGCAAGCTGCTGCTTCGATTGGCGGTCTGATGATCACCACCGAAGCCATGATTGCTGATGCTCCGAGCGAAGCTCCAGCTGGCGGCGGCATGCCAGACATGGGCGGCATGGGTGGCATGGGCGGCATGATGTAAGCCAGCCTTACCCCTAGCGTCATAAAAAAGCCCCGGCTCGCGAGAGCCGGGGCTTTTTTTGTGCTTCGGTGGTGAACATTGGGGCTGCTTTGCAGCCCGTTCGCAGCGCAAGGCTGCTCCTACAGGTTGCTTTTTGTGGGAGCAGCCTTGTGCTGCGAATGGGCCGCGCAGCGGCCCCTCACTCAGGCAACACTGGCCTCCACAGCAGGCGCCTCAACCCGCCTGCGCCGGTACAGCACCAGGTAATACGACCCCAACCCGATCAACCAGCAGAACACCGCCGTCCACACGTTGTGCGACAAGAAGTGCGCCCCTTGCATCATCCGCCCGACCGACAGCACCGAACCGGCGACCAGCGCTACCCCCAACGCCACCCGTGCCAGGCGCGGGCGTCGGTCACGCAGCGCAAAGAACAACGCGAACAGGCAGAAGCCGGTCGCAGCATGCCCGCCCGGCCAGCACAGCCCCGGCTTGTCGGTGGCGGGGCGTGCCTCCAGCAGCTTGCTGTAGGTTTCCTTGCCGCCGAACTGGGTCAGGCTCCAGGGGCACTGCACCTGGGTGACCTTCTTCAGCGGTGTGACAAACGCCGTGGACAAGCCCAGCGCCAACACCAGGCAACCCAGCTCCCGGCGCCAACCGAACAAACGCTTCCAGAAGAAACTCACGGCAAAGGTCAGCAAGGCCAGCAGCCCCAGCAGGATCACCACCTGCTTGACCCCATCATGCAGTACGTTCTCCAGCACATAGCTGTGCCGGCCGATGAATTGCCCGGCAGCCGGGTCGAAGAACAGGTTGGCCACGTCCATGTCGACCGAGGTCAGCTCAAGCAGGATCAAGGCCACTGCCGTCACCAGAGGAATGCCCAGGTACAGCCAGAGATTGATCGGGCGAGGGCGGGTACGTTCGTGCATGACGACTCCAGGGCGCAAAAAAGATCGGGCATTATCGAGTGGGCGCTATCCTGTGTCCGTGAAGGATCGGTGAAAAAACTGTCAACTCCGGTGAATTTTCCCCAGGGGTGGCACAGTGCAGGCATTGGCCTTAAGCTGCGCCTGCCGCGCACCATAGCGAAGCGCCGCACAGGAGAACCCGATGCGCATTCTATTGGTTGAAGACAACCGCGATATTCTTGCCAACCTGGCCGATTACCTCGGCATGAAAGGCTACACCGTCGATTGCGCCCAGGACGGGTTGTCGGGCTTGCACCTGGCGGCCACCGAGCACTACGACCTGATCGTCCTCGACATCATGCTGCCCGGCATCGATGGCTATACCCTGTGCAAACGCCTGCGCGAAGACGCCCGGCGTGACACCCCGGTGATCATGCTCACCGCCCGCGATCAGCTGGACGACCGCCTGCAAGGCTTCCGCTCGGGTGCCGACGATTACCTGCTCAAGCCGTTTGCGCTGTCGGAGCTGGCCGCGCGCATCGAAGCGGTGCTGCGCCGTGCCCAGGGAGGTGGGCGTCGCACCTTGCAGGTCGCCGACCTGAGCTACGACCTCGACACCTTGGAAGTCACGCGCCAAGGCCGCCTGCTCAAACTCAACCCGGTCGGCCTCAAGCTGCTTGCCGTGTTGATGCAGAAAAGCCCACACGTGCTGCGACGCGAAGTACTGGAAGAAGCCCTGTGGGGCGACGACTGCCCTGACAGCGACAGCCTGCGCAGCCATGTGCACCAGTTGCGCCAGGTGATCGACAAACCGTTCGAAAAACCGCTGCTTCATACCGTCCATGGCGTCGGCTATCGCCTCGCCGAGGGCCGCGATGGAGTTTAAGCAAAGCCTTGCCCAGCGCATCATCATCGCCTTTGCGTTGATGAGCGCGCTGGTGGCCGGCGCCTTCGCCTTCGGCATCGTCGCCACGGTGCACCTGGTTGAAGAGCGGCTGATTTCCAGCGTGCTGGGCGGCGACCTGCAACGCCTGTTGCGCATGGACAGCGTCAGTGACTGGAGCCATCGGCCGCGTCCGGACCAGCTGTTCTACTTCAGTGGCGGGCGTGACGATTTCGAGTTGCCCAAAGACTTGCGCCACCTCGACAGGGGCTTCCACGAAGTGTTTCGCGACCAGCTGTCGTACCACGCGATGGTCGAGATCGTCGATGGCCGGCGCTACGTACTGCTGCAGGACCAGAGCGACTTCGAAGAGCGCGAGCGTGTGCTGTTCGCCGTTGTGGTCGTCGGCTTTGTGCTCAGCCTGGTGCTGGCCGTGATCCTGGGCTGGCTGGTGGCGCGCCGGGTGATGGCACCGGTGATCCGCCTGGCGCGTCAAGTGCGCCACCGCGACCAGCTACTCGGCCTGGCACCGCCGCTGGCACCCGATTACGCGGCCGACGAAGTGGGCCAGCTGGCTGTGGCCTTCGACGACACGCTGGGCCGCTTGCGCGACGCCTTGACCCGCGAGCGGCTGTTCACCAGCGACGTCAGCCACGAGCTGCGAACCCCGCTGATGGTGCTGGCCACGTCGTGTGAGCTGCTGCTGGAAAACCAGGCACTGGACCCGCGTGCACGTAGCCAGGTCGAGCGGGTGGCGCGGGCGACCGAAGAAATGCGCGAACTGGTCAAGACCTTCCTGATGCTTGCCCGCGCCCAACGCGATGAGGGTGCCGTGGCCTCCCAAGCGACCTTGCGCGAGGTTGCGGATGAACTCACTGGGGTTTGGCGCGAAACGATCGAGCAGAAGGGGCTCACGCTGTATTTCGACGGCCGTGTCAGCGCAAGCCCGGTGCTGTACAACGCGACGTTCCTGCAATCGGTGATGGGCAACCTGCTGCGCAACGCCGCGCACTACACCGACAGCGGTTACATTCGCCTGAGCCTGGAAGCGAATGGGTTCAGCGTCGAGGACAGTGGCGTGGGCATCCCCGAGGAGCAGCGCGAGGCGATGTTCAAACCCTTCGTGCGCGGCGCTGAGCGGCGTGGCGAAGGGCTGGGCTTGGGCTTGTCGCTGGTGCAGCGCATCTGTGACGACCAGGGGTGGCGCGTCACCCTGACCTCGACCTTGCCGCACGGCTGCCGCTTTCAGGTGGACCTGAGCCAAAGTGTGGAGAAGGGCAGCCCTTCGGGGTTGGTCGGGTAATTTTTGGTAATACCTCTCCAAAGAACTAACACTTTTTTCACATTGGCATAACCTGATTCCAACGCTTGCTTACCTAAGGTGAGCGCACTGGAGTCAGGAGATGCCCAATGCGTAGCCCCATCAAGCTTGAATTTTCCGAGAAATACGACAAAGACCACGCGCGCGAGTATTTTCTCAAGCATCAGGATGGCCTGGCCCGACGCCTTTCCCACAAGCGTGACGAGCAGTTGGCACGTCGCGCCTTGGCGTTGGCCGGTGAGCCGGGCCTGGTCCTTGACCTGCCCTGCGGTGCTGGGCGCTTCTGGCCGTTGCTGGCGGAAAAACCCAACCGAGTCATCATCGGCGCCGACAACTCCGAGGCGATGATCGAGACAGCCTGTGCCGCGCAACCGCCAGAGGTGGTCGCCCGGGTACGCCCCTTGCAGACTTCTGCGTTCGCCATTGACCTTCCTGACAATTCGGTCGACAGCATTTTCTGCATGCGGCTGTTCCATCACATCGGCGAAGCGGCCCACAGAAAGACAATTCTTTCGGAATTTCAAAGAGTTAGCCGTGATAGTGTGATTCTGTCGCTGTGGGTGGACGGCAACTTCAAAGCGTGGCGCCGGAAAAAGCTCGAACAGCGTCGCAGCGCCAAGGCCGAACAGGACAATTACCAGAATCGTTTCGTGTTACCAGCGGACACGGTCGAAGAAGAATTTGAGGCCGCCGGTTTCAGAATCCAGGAACGCTTGGACTTCCTGCCGTTCTATGCCATGTGGCGAGTCTATGTATTGCGTAAGGGGTAGTGTTTGATGGCTGTAGCCCAGAGTGGGGAGTCGCGGTTCGATTTTTACTGGCGCCAGCAGGGCGAATGGGTCGAGGAACCCAACCAGCGGCGTGGCGGCGAAAGTGGCGTGCAACGCCTCAACGATGCCAACGGCAAACTGCTGTATGCCAAGCGCCAGGTCGGGCACATTTACCGCAGCCTGCTGCACCCCTTTGGCCGGCCGACCGTTTTGCGTGAACTCGATGCCATCAACAGCTTCGAGCAATTGGGTGTACGTGTTCCGCACATCGTCTTTTGTGGTGCCGAGCGCGATGCCGATCATCAATGGCGCGCGCTGCTGGTCAGCGAAGCGCTGGATGGCTTTGTCGAGCTCGACACCTGGCATGCCGAAGGTGCCCGCGAGCGTTACCCTCAGGCGGTGCAAGAGCGCATGCTCAAGGACCTGGCGGATAACCTGGCGCGTATGCACCTGGGGCACTGGCAGCACGGCTGCCTGTACGGCAAGCATGTGTTCGTCAAGGTGATCGGCGAGGGCGAACAGGCCCGGGTCGAAGTCGCTTTGCTGGACCTTGAGAAGTGCCGGCGGCGCATCAGCTGCCAACGTGCGGCGGCGAATGACCTGCGTCAGCTGCGCCGCCACTCGTCGTTCACTGATGCGGAATGGCAGACATTGCTCTATTTTTACCAAATGGCGTTTGGCAGCGTTGTCAAAGGGTTAGGGCAATGAAACTAGAAATCGCTCGAGCTTTGTTCCTGGTGGCTGGATTGGCCGTGACCACCGTGGCGGTGGCTGCCTGGGAAGAGCCGAAGCCGACGGTGTTCAGCAAGGCCGAGATGGCTGACCAGTGCGCTTTGCCACGTGTGGCAAAGCCGCAGGAACAGGTCAAGCCGGACCAGGACCTGTTGCTGTTCCTGTTCGGTATGCGTCAGGGATTGCGGCCGTTCGGCTGAACCTGGGTGGTGCTTGAAAACCAGAGGCCCTGCATAGCGGGGCCTCTGGTTTTTTTGTTTGTGAGTGCCCTCGGCCAACTACGATTCCGGTAGGAGCAGCCTTGTGCTGCGAAGAGGCCGGTGAAAACACCCTGAATCTTCGCTGCTGCTACCGGCCTCTTCGCAGCACCAGGCTGCTCCTACCGGGCAATGTCAGCTGGCACAGGTGCCTTGGCCACCGTCTTGTGCGCCAGCAAGGTGTAGATGCAAGGCAGCACAAACAAGGTAAACAACGTCCCGATCGACATCCCGGTCGCAATCACCGTGCCGATATCGAACCGGCTCACTGCCCCTGCGCCGGTCGCCAGAATCAACGGCACCATGCCAAACACCATCGCCGCCGTGGTCATCAGTACCGGCCGCAGGCGGATGGCGGCCGCTTCCTCGATTGCCTCACGCACGCTCAGGCCTTTTTCTTCGCGCAACTGGTTGGCAAATTCGACGATCAGAATACCGTGCTTGGTGATCAGCCCGATCAGTGTCACCAGCCCGACCTGGGTATAGATGTTCATGCTGGAAATACCCAGGAACAGCGGCAACAGCGCCCCGCAGATCGACAACGGTACGGTCACCAGAATCACCAGCGGATCGCGGAAGCTTTCGAATTGCGCCGCCAGCACCAGGAAGATGATCGCCAGCGCCAGACCGAAGGTTACCCACAACGCGCTGCCTTCCTGAACATACTGGCGCGCCACCCCGGCATAGTCGAAGGCGAAGCCTTCCGGGGCTTCTTCGCGGGCGATGGCCTGCACGGTCTGCAGCGCTTCGCCCAGGCTGACCATGGGCACGCCTTGGATGATGGCCGAGTTCAACTGCTGGAACTGGTTGAGCTGGCGCGGGCGGGCGCGGTCGCTGAGGGTGATGAGGGTCGACAGTGGCAGCAATTGGCCCTGGTCGTTCTTCACGTAGTAGTTGTTGAGCCAGCCGGGGTTGTTGCGGTACGGCCGCTCGACCTGGGCAATCACCTTGTAGCTGCGGCCCTCCAGGGTGAAACGGTTGATTTCCCCCTCGCCCAGCAGGGTGGCCAAGGTGCCGCCCAGGGCGTCCATCGAGACGCCCATCTGTGCCGCTTTGGCCCGGTCGATGTCGACCACCACTTCCGGTTTGTCGAAGGCCAGGTCGATGTCGAGGAAGGCGAACTTGCCCGATGCCTGGGCGCGTGTCTTGATACGTTGGGCCACGTCCAGCAGGGCCGGGTAGTCCCCCGCGGTGTTGATCACGAACTGGAACGGCAGGCCCTCACCGGTACCGGGCAGCGACGGCAGGTTGAAGCCGAAGATCTGCAGGCCGCCGATTTCTTCAAGTTTGGCCTGCACCAGCGGCAGCAGCTCCATCTGCGTGCGCTCGCGCTCGTTCCAGGGCTTTAACAGGAAGCCGCCAATGCCGCTCTGCACACCGTTGAAACCGTTGATCTGAAACGACGAGTAATACTCGGGGAAGGCTTTGAACAGCGGCGTGAACTGGTCGGTGTAGGCGTTGAGATAGTCGAGGTTGGCCGGCTGCGGTGAACTGCTGATCATGAAGATCACCCCTTGGTCCTCGTTGGGCGCCAGCTCGTTCTGGGTGAATTTGAGCAGTACCGGGATCAGGCACAGGACAATCACGGCGAACACCAGCACCACCGGCCGGCTGTCCAGGGTGGCGTGCAGCAGGCGCTGGTAGCGCACCTTGAGGCGCTCGAACAGCAGGTCGAGGCGATGGGCAAGGCCCGAGGGGTTCTGTTCCTGGCGCAGCAACAGCGCGCACATCATCGGTGACAGGGTCAGGGCGACGACGCCGGAGATGATCACTGCACCGGCCAAGGTCAGGGCGAATTCTTTGAATAACGCGCCTGTGAGCCCGGTCAGGAAGCCGATGGGGGCATACACCGCGGCCAGGGTGATGGTCATCGACACCACCGGCATGGCGATTTCCCGTGCACCTTCCAGCGCCGCGTCGAACGGCGTCTTGCCTTCTTCCATGTGCCGGTGGATGTTCTCCACCACGACAATGGCATCGTCTACCACCAGGCCGATGGCCAGCACCATCGCCAACAGGGTCAGCAGGTTGAGCGAGTAGCCCATCATCTGCATGAAGAACAGCACGCCGATCATCGACAGCGGGATGGTCACCACCGGGATCAGCACCGAGCGCAACGCGCCGAGGAACAGGAATACCACGACGATGACGATCAGCACCGCTTCGCCGAGGGTCTTGATCACCTCGTCGATGGAGGCCTGGATGAACAACGTGGCGTCGTAGGCAATCGACACCTTCAACGCCGAGGGCAACTGGCTTTCGAGTTCCGGCATGATGCGCCGGACTTCCTTGATCACCTCCAGCGGGTTGGCGGCCGGTGTGGCCTTGATGCCGATGTAGACCGAAGGGATGCCGTCGAACGAACTGACCGTGTCGTAGTTTTCTGCACCCATTTCGACCCGTGCCACATCGCCCAGCAGCACCCGGCTGTCGCCGCTGGTCCTGACTGGCAGGGCAGCGAACGCTTCGGCAGACTTGAGCTCGGTGCTGGCATTGATGCTGGTGACCACGTACTCGCCTTTTACCTCACCGGCGGCCGAGAGGAAGTTGTAACGGCGCACGGCGTTGGTCACGTCGGTGGCCGAGAGGCCGTAGCCGGCCAGTTTCACCGGGTCGATCCAGATGCGCATGGCGAACACCTGGTTGCCGAGGATCTCCGCTTCGGCCATGCCCGGCAGGGTGGCCAGTTTGGGTTGGATCACTCGGGACAGGTAGTCGGTGATCTGCGGGTTGCTCATTTCCTTGCTGTAGAAGCTGATGTACATCAGCGCCGAGGCGTCGGCGGCCTCTTTGCTCAGCACCGGGTCTTCGGCGTCTTGCGGCAGCTTGTTGCGCACCTCGTTGGCCTTGGCCAGCAGTTCGGTGAACAAACGGTCACTGTCGGCGCCGACGCGCGCATAAATGGAGATGATCGAGAAGTTCTGCCGACTCACCGAGGTCATGTAGTCGATGCCTTCGGCGCTGGCCAGGCTCTGTTGCAGCGGCTGGGTGATGTAGCCCTGGATGGTCTCGGCGTTGGCACCGGGGTACGCGGTAGTCACCGTGATCAGGGCGTTTTCCATCTGCGGGTACTGGCGAATCTGCAGTTTGCTCCAGGCCTGAAAGCCCAGCAGCAGAATCAGCAGGCTGACGACGCTGGCCAGGACCGGGCGACGGATGAACGGGTCGGTGAACGCCATGCCTGCCTCCTGTCAGTCGTTGTGCGGGGTGCCTTGATCAGCCTTGCCTGGGTCAGGAGCACCTTGCTCAGGTATGAGCGCCTTGTCCTGGCTGATGCGGATCGCCGCGCCGGGTGTGAGCTTGAGTTGCCCAGCGGTGACCACCTGCTCGCCGGCCTGCAGGCCCTTGCTGACCACCACCACGCCGTCGCGGCGCTCGCCCGTCTGCACGGTGCGCTGCTCGGCGATGAGCGGGGGTTGGCCGTCGTCGGTTTTTTCCGGGTTGCCGTCCTTGTCCTTTTTCGGGGTGGCGACATACACCGAGTTGCCATAGAGGGTGTAGGTGATGGCGCTTTCCGGCACCACCACCCGCGGCTGTGGCGCGGGCAGCAGGATCAGCAGGTTGGCGAACATGCCAGGCAGCAGCTTGCCGTCAGGGTTGGCCAAGGTTGCGCGGGCCAGCAGGTTGCGAGTGCTTTCCTCGACCTTGGGGTTGATGGCGCTGAGGCTGGCGGTGAAGGTCTGGCCCGGGTAAGCGGCGACCTGCACCAGCACCTGCTGGCCTAGGCTCAGGTGCGGCAGGGCCTGCTCGGGCACGTTGAAGTCGACGTAGAGGCTGGACAGGTCTTGCAGGGTGGCGATCACCGTGCCAGCGGCCAGGTAGTCGCCGACATCCACCTGGCGAATGCCGATGGTGCCGCTGAAGGGCGCACTGATGCTTTTTTTGGTCTTCGAGGCCTTGAGCTGATCGACCACGGCCTGGTTGCGCCGGTACTGGGCGGTAAGGCGATCGTACTCGCCACGGGAGATGGCCGAGTCGCCGACCAGCTGGCTGCCGCGGCCGAAATCGACCTTGGCCAGCCCCAGGTCGGCCTGGGCGGTGCCGAGCAGGGCGGTTTCCTGTTCGTCATTGAGTTGCAGCAACAGTTGCCCGGCCTTGACCTTCTGCCCGGAGTCGAAGTGCAGGCTTTTGACGATGCCTTCCACCTCAAGGCTCAGCTCGACGCCTTGCAGGGCCTTGAGGCTGCCGACGGCGGGCAGCCGTTCTTGCCACTGGCGTTCTTCGGCCAGCGCTGCCGCCACGGTGATCGGCGGCTTGGGGGCTGTGAACACCTGGATCTGCTGGTAGATCGAGAAGGCCTTGTAGCCCCCCAGGGCCAACACGATCAGCAGAACGACGGCCAACATGATGAGCATGCGGCGGCGAAGCATAGGTCCGGTTCCTTGGAAGCGTGGTTGTTATTCGTTATGACACGACAACGGGCGATCCTGCCCACGTGTGGATGGGGGAAGTATTGACTGTTTTTTGTAAGTGGGGGAAAGGAATTGAACCGCTAATTTTACGCGGTCCCTGTAGGAGCGGCCTTGCGTCGCGAAAGGGCTGCGTAGCGGCCCCAGGATCTCAGCGTTAATGCAGAAATTGCTGGGGCCGCTACGCAGCCCTTTCGCGACGCAAGGCCGCTCCTACAAGGCCGGTGATAATCAGGCCAGGTGCAGGTGGTTGTCCCAGAACCCGGAAGGCAGGTCCATCGGTTGCCCGATCAGCTCAGCCTTGCGGCAATCGTAGAACCGGCAACGCCCCTGCCCGGAGGTCACGACAAAGCCATCCTTCACCGCGCCAACCCCGGCGCAATCTGGCATCGGCGCATCCAGCTTCACCGCGCCGCTGTCCAAGTCCCAGACGAACAACCGGTTGGCCCGCGGCGCCGTCAGCGCCACCAGCCGCAGGTCGCTGTGAATCGCCACGCTGGCGGTGTACTGGGCCATGGCCTGCAACTGCCGCTCCGGCACGGGGAAGGCCTTGAACGGCTCGCCCGGGCGCTTGATTGCCAGCAGCTCGGCGGTTTCGTCGGCGTCGCCCATGAATTGCTGGCAGGCGGCAATGGTGCCGTCGTCGCCAATTGCCAAGTGGCGCACGCTGTTCATTTGCTGGGCGAGGGTTTCTTTGCTCAGCAGGGTGCCGTCGCGCTGCATCAGGACCAGGCTTGGTTGCATGGCGTTGAGGTTCATCTCCACGCGGCTCTCGGCCTCGGTGCGGATGCCACCGTTGGCCACCACCAGGGTTTCCCCGTCCGGCAGCCAGGCCACTTCATGCGGGCCGATGCCGTGGGTCGACAGCTCGCCGCTGTGCACCAAGCGTTCGCCTTCGAAACGGTACACACCGAGCACGCCGCGACCCGGGTCGGTAGTGTCGTTCTCGGTGGTGTACAGCCATTCCCCGCCCTTGTGGATGACCGCATGGCCGTAGAAGTGGCGGTTGGGCTGCGAGACCACGGTTTGCAGCAGCCGCCCATCGCGCAGGTCGACCAGGTAGCTTTCGGTACCTGGGCGGCGGGCGACGAACAGGGCGATCGGCAGCGTTGGGTGGTTGATGATGGCATGGCAACGCTGGGCAACCGGGGTGCTGAACACCTGGGTGCCGTCCAGGCGGAACCCGACGGCGTAATGCTTGCCATCGCCGTCGTCGCGCGCCGAGAGCAGCAGGGGTTCGCTGCCTTTGTTGCGGAACAGGCTCCAGCCGCCCAGGGTGAGGGCGCTGAGCAGTACGCTACCGAGTTTGAGGGCCTGGCGTCGCAGCATGATCAGTCACCGTCGTTGGCATTGAAGCCCAGCTGGATGTTCAACGCCTTGGCCAGCTCGCCTTCGTGCAGGCGGTGGACAACGTTGAGGCTGTCGTAGATCTGGTTGAGGGTCTGCTTGCCGGCGTCGTCGGCCAGCAACTCGCCGAGGGTTTTCTGATTGTCGGCCAGCTGTTTGAGCGCGGTGGCGTAGGCGTCGTCGATCTTGTCTGCCAAGGCTTTCTGGTCGCTGCCCAACAGGCCACGCAAGCCTTTGTTGTCGACCCCGACCCAGACCGCCTGGGCGGCCTTGAGGCTGGCCTCCAGGCTTTTGAGCGAAGCGTGGCTGCGCCAGGCTTCGGCCTGCAGCGGCTGGGCAATGCCCTTGCTCTGGCGGCCCATGGGGGCGCCAAGCTTCTTCTTCAGGGTATCCAGGGCGGTGACCTGGGCGCGCAGCAGGTCGGCGATGGCCTCGTGGGAATCGGCGTAGCGCTGGTTGGGGAACTTGGTCATCTGCGAGAGCATGCCGTCGGTGCTGTTCCAGCCCTTGAGGATCTCTTCGGCCAAGGCCTTCTGGTGCTCGGCGATGGCCACCAGCAGTGGGCAGTAGCGGGCTTTCTGCTCTGCCGTGGCAACGTCTGGCTTGCTGTCGAAGAGGATGTACTCGTAAGCCGACAGGCCGCGCACCACGACGCTGGCCTTGCCCAGGGCAGCGGCGTCGACGGGTTTGTCACCGTTGACCAACTGCTCGACCTGGCGGCCGACCAGGTTCTTCTTGTCGGGCCAGAACTGCACCTGCCAGGCGCGGTTGCCTTCGGCCAACGGGCCGACCAGCAACGGTTGCAGCTCGGCCCAGGCTTTTTGCGCAGTGAGGAAGTCGGCGCGGGCGGTGTCCAGGTTCGCCTTGCCTTCGCAATAGGCCAGGGCGCTGACGGCCAGCTGGCGATCGGCTTCGACCCAACGGCTGTAGGTCGGCAGGATCACCTGCTTGGCGATGGCGGCGGAGGTCACGGCTTGCGGGTCCTGCGGCGAGCAGGCACCGAGGGCGAGTGCGGCGAGGCTGGTGAACAACAGTTTGGGTCGGAACATGCCCGGCTCCTTGCGCGTTTTAAAGTGAGTTCAGGAAAGCCAGCAGCGCAGCACGCTGCTCGGCATTGAAGGTGAGGACGAAATTACGTGCCGCTTCGGCTTCGCCACCGTGCCAGAGCACGGCTTCGAGCAAGTTGCGGGCGCGGCCGTCGTGCAGGAACTGGCTGTGGCCACTGACCGTTTCACTCAGGCCGATGCCCCACAGCGGCGGGGTGCGCCAGTCCTGGCCATTGGCCGCGAATTCGGTACGTTCATCGGCCAGGCCCGGCCCCATGTCATGCAACAGCAGGTCGCTGTAGGGGCGGATCACCTGGCCGGCCAGCTCAGGTTCGGTCGCGTTTGCGGCGGTGGTGAACTGCGGGGTGTGACAGCCCTGGCAACCGGCCTGGAAGAACAGGTTCTTGCCTGCCAGCACCTGCGGCGCACCCACGTCACGACGGGCAGGCACACCCAGGTTGCGGGTATAGAAGGTGACCAGGCGCAGGATGTTGTCGCTGACTTCCTTTTCGCCCCCCATGCCATCGCCATTGGGCGCGGCCAGGCAGTCGACTTGCGCTGCGGTGCAGTCGTCCTTGGGTTGCAGGGTGGAGGTCAGGCCCATGTCGCCGGCAAACGCATGGACGTTCTGCTGGTTGACGTTGGGTTGCCCGGCTTTCCAGCCGAAGCGGCCCACCACGGTCTTGCCCTGGGCATCATCCCAGACCCGGTTGGCTCGCCCGCGGATGCCGTCGCGGTTGCGGTCGTCCGGGTCTTCGTTGGCGAGGATGTCGGCTTCGGGGATGGCTTCGAGCAGGCCGAGGCCGATCATCGGCGGCGCAACGCGGGCCGAGAAGCGGGTGTCAGGGTGCATTGCCCCGTAGCCCAGCTGGGTGATCTGCAAGCTGGGGCGACGCAGTTCGACCTGGTGGCCGTCCTTGAACGTGACGGCCTGGTTGGCGTAGGTCACGCGGACCTTGCCCTCCGGCGCCACGCCGGGGATAGCCATGTCCTGCAACTGGGTGCCGTACACGGGCTCGGGGACCACGCCCAGGCGCTCTACCACCTTGGCCAGGTAAGGCTGGTCGGGGATCGACAGGCGCACCAGCATCGACACCGCGTTGCTGTCATCGAGCTCGGGTGGGTGACCGCGGCCATCGCGCACGTGGCAGTTCTGGCAGGCATTGGTGTTGAACAGCGGGCCGAGGCCATCACGCGCGGTGGTGGTGGACGGGGCGATCACCCAGGGGTTGCGGAAAAAACTGTTGCCGACGGCGAAGTCCAGGCGCCGCTCGGGCGAAAGGTTGGCCGAGGGCAGGGAATAGGCATTGCGATCGCTGCGCTGCACCGTCGCCTTGCCACCCGACAGCGCTTCGCCGGGCTCTGCCTGGGTGAAACGCGGGGCGTCGTCACAGGCGGCGAGGGCAAAGGCCAGCAGCAGGGGAGAGAGTCTGAACAGCGACGAGGACATCAAGGATCCTGGGCGTGAGCGAAAAACCGGCGTGCAAGCTTAGCAAAGTGGGGATGTTTGAATAAGAGCAATTTGCAATTGCTGGATGAAATCAGTGTCAGCTACATCTGTTGCCTGTGCCGGCCTCTTCGCGGGTAAACCCGCTCCCACACAGATCTCAGGAATCATGCCGTCCTGGTGGGAGCGGGCTTGCCCGCGAAAGGGCCAGAAGCAAAAAAGGCGACCCTAAGGTCGCCTTTTCCAGAACCGCTACAGCCGAATCAGAACTCGTGATCCGCAGTATCCGGGTTCAGGTTGGCGATGCCCAGCTTGCCTGCAGCCTGTTCGATCGCGCCGGTCTGCTTGACCAGCGAGGCGATGGCGTCACGCACGACCTGGTTGCCAGCGGCGTTGTCGGCAGCGATCAGTTGGTCGTAGTGCTCGCCTTTCAGGGCATGGTCGACGATCACCTGGATCTTCGCTTCGGTGGCTTCCAGGTCGGCCTTCAGGGTGGCGTCGGTAGCCGGGTCAACCTTGGCCACCAGCGACGACAGGCTCGGGCCGGTCAGTTTGGTGCCATCCGGGCGGGTGTACTCGCCCAGGTAGACGTTGCGGATACCCTTGGCGTCGTAGAAGTGCGAGTAGTGGGTGTTGTCGCTGAAGCAGTCTTGCTCGTCTTCAGGCGAGTTGGCTTCCAGCGAGACCTTCATGCGCTCGCCCGCCAGTTCGCCCAGCGACAGGCTGCCCATGCCGAACAGCATCTTGCGCAGGCCGTCGTTGACCGGCTCGGCTTCCAGGGTGGCGCGGTAGTTGTCGGCAACGTTCGGTGCCCAGTTGCCGACCATCTCTTCGAGGTCCTTGACCAGCAGGTCGGTGGCCGCCTTCAGGTAGGCACGACGGCGGTCGTTGTGGCCGCCAGTGGCGCCGTTGCCTTCCAGGTAGTCGGAAGCAGGGCGGTTGCCGGCACCTGGGCCGGTGCCGTTCAGGTCCTGGCCCCAGAGCAGGAATTCGATGGCGTGGTAGCCGGTGGCGACGTTGGCTTCGGAACCGCCCAGCTCGTTCAGGCTGGCCAGCTTCTCTGGGGTGATGTCCTTGACGTCGACCTTCTCTTCGCCGACCTGGATCTCGGTGTTGGCGATGATGTTGGCGCTGGCCGCCGGGTTGCCCAGGGCGTGCTCGTAGCTCTTGTCGACGTAGTCGATCAGGCCTTCGTCCAGGGGCCAGGCGTTAACTTGGCCTTCCCAGTCGTCGATGATGGTGTTGCCAAAGCGGAAGGCTTCGCTCTGCAGGTAAGGTACGCGCGAGGCGGCCCAGGCGTCCTTGGCGGCTTTCAGGGTTTCGTCGTTGGGCTTGGCCAGGAACGCGTCGACAGCCGTCTGCAGGGCCTTGGCGGTGCTCAGCGAGTCGCTGTACACGGCGAAGACCATGTCGGCGTAATGCTTGACCACGGCCTTGCCGGCCGCTTCATCGACAGCCCCAGGCGCGGCGGCGGTGGTGCTGGCGGCAGCAGGCGCTTGAGCTTGCGGAGCAGCGGCCTTGTCATCCTTTTCGCCACATCCGGCGAGCGCGATGGCGATGGCCAGCAGACTGGCGGAGGCCAGAGGCATTCGAATCATTGTTGGTTTCCCTGCGTCGTGTGGTTGGACCGTGCGCCATGGCACGCGAAACCGCAACATCATGCGAAAGATTTGCATTTGCTGTAAAGAGGCGAGCGCGCAATTCATGTAAATGCCCGTCACGGCCTGTAACCGGGGCCGCCAGGGCTACAGCATGGACACCTGATTGCGCTGTGCCTGCTTGAGGTAACTGGTCAGCTCGCGGGCCGACAGTGGCTTGCTGTAGTGGTAGCCCTGACCCTCGTGGCAACCCTGGGCGATGATGTAGGTCTCCTGCTCGGCGGTTTCCACGCCTTCAGCGATAACCTGCATGCCCAGGCTTTTGCCCAGTTGGATGATGGCGCGCACGATGGTGGCGTCGTCATCGTCGTCGAGCAGGTCCTGGACGAAGCTCTTGTCGATCTTGATCTTGTCCAGCGGCAACGACTTCAGGTAGCTGAGCGACGAGTAGCCGGTACCGAAGTCGTCAATGGCGATCAGTGCCCCGGAGCGGCGCAGGCTGAGCAGGTGCTGGGCGGCGGTGCTGATGTCTTCCATCAGGCCGGTCTCGGTCACTTCCAGCTCCAGGCTGCGCGGCGGCAGGCGGTAGGCCTGCAGCAGGTTGTTGACCACGCGCGGCAGTTCGCTGTGGTGCAACTGCACGGTCGACAGGTTGACCGCCATGCGCAGGTCGCTGAAGCCCAGGTCGTGCCATTCGCGCAGCTGCCGGCAGGCCTGGTCGAGTACCCATTCGCCGATGGTGATGATGTTGCCGTTCTGCTCGGCCAGCGGGATGAACTGGTCGGGCGGGACCATGCCCAGCTCCGGGTGTTGCCAACGCAGCAGGGCCTCGACGCCAACCACGCGGTGGTCGCGGTAGCTGATCTGCGGCTGATACACCAGGTACAGCTGATTGCGCGGCAGGGCTTCGCGCAGGTCTTTTTCCAGCTCGCGGCGGCGGCGCATCTCACTGTCGACGCTGGCGATGTAGAACTGGTAACGGTTGCGTGAGCGGGCCTTGGCCAGGGTCATGGTCTGTTCGGCTTTTTGCAGCAGCTTCTCGGTGCTGTCGCCGTCTTCGGGGAACAGGGTGATGCCGATGGTGGCACGCAGGCGGATCTGCTGATGGTCGAGGTCGAAGGGCACCTCCAGGTCATCGAGGATGCTCTGGGCCAGCTCGGCAGCCTCATAGGGCTGCTCGATGTTGGCCTGAACCAGGGCGAACTGGTCGCCACCCAACCGCGCCAGCGCCCCCAGGCGGCCACTGTGGGCGCGCAGGCGGTCGGCCAGGGCCAGCAGCAACTGGTCACCGACCTGGTAGCTGAACTGCTCGTTGATGCCCTTGAAATCGTCCAGGCCTACGCACAGCACTGCGACGCGATGCTGCAGGCGGCCGCCATCGACAAGGATCTTGTCCAGCTGTTGCTGCAGTTGCTGGCGGTTGGGCAGGCCGGTGAGGAAGTCGTATTGGGCCATGCGTTGCAGGCTGTTCTCGGCCTCGTGGCGCAGGTGGGTATTGCGCTCGATGGAGGCGAGCAGCTGGTTGGCCGTGTTCACCCACAGGCCCAGTTCGTTTTTCTCGTGGCCCTTGAGCAGCGGGATCTGGTGCTGGCTGGGGCGATCGGGGTTGATCTGGGTAAGGTGCTCGATGATTTTCGACAGTGGCTTGGTCAGCAGCCAGTGGTAGACCAGGTACAACACCAGGCCCATGGCCAGGGCGCGCAGCACGCCGGAGATGAAGATGATCACGGCGTTGATCAAAAAATCTTCGCCGTACGACGAGGTGTCGAGGGTGATGCTCAGGTCACCGTAGTATTCGCTGTAGGGGCCGCGGCCGACCAGTTGGGTGGTGTAGGTGCGTTCCTGGCCGAGGATCAGGTCGGTCAGCCAGCGCATGGACATGTCCTGCAGCGGGCGGGACTTTTCGGCCAGCATGGTTTCGTTGGGGTGGCCGATGGACGCCATGCGCACCGATTCGTCCTGGAACAGGCCTTCCATCACCTGCATGCCCATCTCCCGGTCAAGGCTGTACACCGCCTGGGTAGAGGGGTCACGGAACATGTCGAGGATGCGCTGGGCATCGTTGTCGACAGCCTGGCGGGTCTTGTAGGTGTCGTAGACGATTTGCGCACAACTGAGCACGACGCCCACTGCGAGCGCCGACAGCAGCACGACCCTGAGCAACTTGACCGACAAGCTGTTCCGCAATTCCAGCTTCAATGGGGTTTCCTTAATCCATGCGCATGGCATCATTTTGCCATCAATGAAACCAATACACTATCGGCCGGTGTGCCACGGACACAGCGCGAGAAGCGGGGTTGTCCTGGGCAGTATATCGGTCGCCTGGCCCTGCAACTTGAGTGCGCTGTATCAAGTTTCCAGAGGTTTGATGTTAGCGTGCAATCCGTGCTGAGCAAGAGGCTGTTACAGGCCCATAAAAAAACCCGGCACCAAGGCCGGGTTCTTCGTTCAAGGCTGGATATGCATCAGGCCTTGAAGGTCTTGCCTTCGAACTGTTCGGCAACGAAAGCCCAGTTGACCAGGTTCCAGAACGCCTCGACATACTTCGGACGCACGTTGCGGTAGTCGATGTAGTAGGCGTGTTCCCAGACGTCGCAGGTCAGCAGCGGGGTGTCGCCATTGGTCAGCGGGTTGCCGGCGCCGATGGTGCTGGCCAGGGCCAGGGAACCGTCAGCTTTCTTCACCAGCCAGCCCCAGCCGGAGCCGAAGGTGCCGACGGAAGTCTTGGTGAACTCTTCCTTGAACTTGTCGAAGGAACCGAAAGCGGCGTTGATGGCTTCGGCCAGGGCACCGGTCGGTTGACCACCGGCGTTAGGCGCCAGGCAGTTCCAGTAGAAGGTGTGGTTCCAGACTTGAGCGGCGTTGTTGAAGATACCGCCCGAAGAGGTCTTGACGATCTCTTCCAGGGTCTTGCCTTCGAATTCGGTGCCTGGGACCAGGTTGTTCAGGTTCACGACATAGGTGTTGTGGTGCTTGTCGTGGTGATACTCCAGGGTTTCCTTGGAGATGTGCGGCTGCAGGGCATCGTGGGCGTACGGCAGCGGCGGCAATTCAAAAGCCATGGTGGATCTCCTGATTCAGGTCTATTTGCGGTTTGCGCAAGGCCGATCACGGGCGGCCCGATCAACGTCGGCGAGTTTGTACTCTTTGCGACGCGAGGGCTGGATCATAGCACCGGGCCCGGCGCATAACCACGCAACAAAGATAGGGAATAGAGGTTCCAGAGCGGTTGGCCGGTGCCGACCAGTGGTGTTTGTCGCGGTGTTTGTATCGCCTGGAAGATCGAGCGCCGCCTGCGCGGCGCTTCGCAGCACAAGGCTGCTCCTACATTTTTCGGGCCAATTATTCCTGAGGCTAACGCGTGCAATGCCACGGGCCTCAGGCGCTGAAACTGCTGTGCCAAACACGTCCCCATTCAGCTAAAAATCAGCTGCGCCGCCACCGCGAACATCATCACCGCCACCATCAGGTCGAGCATCCGCCAGGTCGCTGGCCGCGCCAGCCACGGTGCCAGCCAGGCCGCACCGATCGCCAAGGTCGAGAACCACAGCAGCGAAGCACTGGCCGCCCCCGCCA
The DNA here is from genome assembly GCF_014269205.2 of Pseudomonas kermanshahensis. NCBI lineage: Bacteria > Pseudomonadati > Pseudomonadota > Gammaproteobacteria > Pseudomonadales > Pseudomonadaceae > Pseudomonas > Pseudomonas kermanshahensis. Next base: position 4,694,268 of record NZ_JABWRY020000001.1, on the reverse strand, counting down.
CATAGGCCCCGGGCACTGTCTGCTGGGCACCGAGCGAGCCGATCAGCAGCACGGTGTCGAGGTACACATGGGGGTTGAGCAAGGTCACGGCCAGTGCACTGAGCAATACCGCCCGGCGCGAGCGCATGCCCTGGCCTTGCTGGTGCTGCAGGCTCTGCTTGGAGCAGGCGCTGCGCAGCGCCTTGGCGCCGTACCAGAGCAGGAACACCGCGCCGCCCCAACGGGCGATGGCCAGCAGGGTCGGGTTGTGCGCCAGTACCGTGGCCAGGCCGAACACCCCGGCAGCGACCAGCAGGGCGTCGCAGACGATGCACAGGGCCGCCACCGGCAGGTGGTGCTCGCGGCGCAGGCTTTGCGCGAGGACGAAGGCGTTCTGTGCGCCGATGGCCATGATCAGGCCGAAGGCCACCAGCATGCCGTTCAGATAGCTTTGCCACATGGCGGTGTACTCCAGAAAATGAGCCATAAACGATGCTGGCTATTGTGGTGATTGGCGCTGTATAAGAAAAACAAATAAAGCTGATCAGGCATTAGGGATATCGATGTTCGACTACAAGCTGCTGGCCGCCCTTGCGGCGGTGATCGAGCAAGGCGGCTTCGAGCGTGCAGCGCAGGTACTGGGGCTGTCGCAATCGGCCATTTCCCAGCGCATCAAGCTGCTCGAAGCACGGGTTGGCCAGCCGGTGCTGGTGCGGGCCACGCCCCCGAGCCCGACCGAGGTCGGGCGCCAGTTGCTCAACCATGTGCAGCAGGTGCGTCTGCTAGAGCGCGACCTGCAACGCCAGGTGCCTGCGCTGGACGAGGAGGGCATGCCGGAGCGTTTGCGGATTGCCCTTAACGCCGACAGCCTGGCCACCTGGTGGGCGGGCGCGGTCGGCCGGTTCTGTGCCGAACAGAACGTGCTCACCGACCTGGTGGTGGAGGACCAGGAAGTTGGCCTTAAACGCATGCGTGCCGGTGAAGTGGCGGCCTGCCTGTGTGGCAGCGAACGGCCAGTGGCTGGCGCGCGCAGCCTGCCGCTGGGCGCGATGCGCTACCGTGCACTGGCCAGCCCGGTGTTCATGGCGCGGCATTTCCCCCGTGGGTTCGAGGTCAAGCGCTTGGCACGCACGCCCGCGATCGTGTACGGCCCGGACGACTTCCTGCAACACCGCTACCTGGCATCGCTGGGTATCGAGGACGGCTTCCTGCACCACTTGTGCCCCTCGTCCGAAGGGTTCCTGCGCATGACCGAGGCGGGGTTGGGCTGGGGGCTGGTGCCTGAATTGCAGGCGCGCGAGCAACTGTCCAGCGGGCAATTGGTAGAAATATGCGCCGATACTCCCATCGATGTGCCGCTGTACTGGCATCATTGGCGCAATGGCGGGCAACTGCTCGCGCAACTGACCGATCACCTGCGGCACACGGCACGGCAATGGCTGGTGCCCTTGTAGCCACGGCCGGCGTCAGTTGCATCTGAAATCTGGCAAGGCGGAGTCTTACATGCGAATTCTGGTCACCGGCGCGAGCGGCTTCATCGGCGGGCGCTTTGCGCGCGTTGCCCTGGAGCAGGGCCTGGACGTGCGGGTCAGCGGCCGACGTGCCGAAGGTGTCGAGCACCTGGTCAAGCGCGGCGCGCAGTTCATCCCCGGCGACCTGGGCGATGCCGAGCTGGCCCGGCGCCTGTGCCAGGGCGTCGAAGCGGTGGTGCACTGCGCAGGCGCGGTGGGCAACTGGGGGCGCTACCAGGATTTTCACCAGGGCAACGTGGTGGTCACCGAAAACGTGGTCGAGGGTTGCCTGAAGGAGCATGTGCGGCGCCTGGTGCATCTGTCGTCGCCGTCGATCTACTTCAATGGCCGTTCGCGCCTGGACATCCGTGAGGACCAGGTGCCGCGCCGTTTTCACGATCACTATGCGCTGACCAAGCACCTGGCCGAGCAGAAGGTGTTCGGTGCCCAGGAGTTCGGCCTGGAAGTGCTGGCGCTGCGCCCGCGCTTCGTTACTGGGGCTGGCGATGCCAGTATTTTCCCGCGGCTGATGCAGATGCAACGCAAGGGCCGCGTGGCGATCATCGGCAACGGCCTGAACAAGGTCGACTTCACCAGCGTGCACAACCTCAACGAGGCGTTGCTCAGTGCCCTGTTCGCCGACGACCGCGCCCTGGGCCAAGCCTACAACATCAGCAATGGCCACCCGTTGCCACTGTGGGATGTGGTCAACTACGTGATGCGCCAGATGCACTTGCCGCAAGTGACCCGGTACCGCTCCTACGGCCTGGCCTACAGCCTGGCGGCGCTCAACGAAGCGGCGTGCATGCTCTGGCCGGGGCGGCCGCAGCCCACCTTGTCGCGCATGGGCATGCAGGTGATGAGCCGCGATTTCACCCTGGATATCAGCCGCGCACGGCAGTACCTGGACTACCAGCCCAAGGTCAGCCTGTGGACGGCCCTCGACGAATTCTGCGGTTGGTGGAAGCACCAGCCCGAAGGCCTGAAAATCGGCTGATGCAACGATGGTCATCAACACGCCGCGCGAGCGGTTTATACTCGTGCCTCTTTGCGACTACCGCGGTTGAATGTACTCATGCGTAAGCCTGCTCACGACGATTACGATGATGTGCCTACCCTGAGGGCCGGCACGCCCGACGATGATGAACTGATACCCGCGCACGTGATGCGCAGCCGGCAGAAAGCCGAGCGGGGGGCCAGTACGGCACCTTTGTGGGCGCTGTTGGTGGCGTCACTGATTGCCTTGGCGGGGTTGGGCTGGTGGAGCTTCCAGCAGATCTCGCTGATGGAGCAGCAACTGGTCGCGACCCAAGAAAGCTTCGCCCGTATCAGTGAAGAGGCGGCCGGGCGACTGCAGGCGATCAGCGGCAAGGTGGAGGCCAGTGAGTCTTCGGTCAATACCGGCAGCGAGGCCTTGAAGTTGCAAATTCGTCAGTTGCAGCAAGGCGTGGCCGGGCAGACCGGCGACCTGGGCAAGCGCCTGGAGCAGGTGCTGGCCGATACCCGTGAACAACAGAAGGCTGTGACCGAGCTGCAAACCCAGTTGCAGGCACAGTTGAAGCTGGTGAATGGCGAGCTGACGGCGTTGAAGTCGGGCCAGGTCGATGGCGGCAAGCTGGATGCCCAGTTCAAGGCGTTGAGCAATGACGTGGCAGCGTTGAAGGCCGCGCAGGCGGACGGTGGCAAGCTGGATGACCAGCTCAAGAGCCTGAGCAACGAAGTGGCAGCGCTGAAAAAGCAGGGTAACCCGAGCGCGGCGATCCAGAGCCTGGAGCAGGACATGCTGGTGTTGAAGAGCCAGGTCGACAATCGCCCGGCGGCGTCGTCGGGCGGTGCCTCGGTGCAGGAGTTCGATGCCTTCCGCGGGCAGACCACCCGCAGCATCAACACGCTGCAGAGCCAGATCCAGAACCTGCAGCAGCAGATCAAAGCGCGCCCCTGAAGACCCCGCGTGCCCTGTAGGAGCAGCCTTGTGCTGCGAAGAGGCCAGTGCAGGCATAACCGTTACGTGCAAGCCTGCGCCGGCCTCTTCGCAGCACAAGGCTGCGTCTACCCGATCACATCCGTGGGTAGTCGATATACCCCACCGGCCCCTTGCTATAGAAGGTTTCCGGGTGTGCCTGGTTCAAGGGCGCATCCGCTGCCAGGCGCGCTGGCAGGTCGGGGTTGGCAATGAACGGCACACCGAACGCCACGGCATCCGCCTTGCCAGTGGCCAGCGCGGCATTGGCAGTGGCCTTGGTGAAGCGCTCGTTGACGATGTACGGGCCACCAAAGGCCTCTTTGATCAGCGTGCCGATGCTGTCGTCGGCTTCCTTCTCGCGTGAGCAGATGAAGGCGATGCCGCGCTTGCCCAGTTCGCGTGCCACGTAGGTGAAGGTTTCGGCACGGTCAGCGTCGCCCATGTCGTGTGAATCGGCACGCGGCGCCAGGTGCACGCCTACGCGGTTGGCCCCCCACACTTCAATGGCGGCGTCAGTGACTTCCAGCAGCAAGCGTGCGCGGTTTTCCAGCGAGCCACCGTAACGGTCGGTGCGCCGGTTGGTGCTGCTTTGCAGGAACTGGTCGAGCAGGTAGCCATTGGCACCGTGGATTTCCACACCATCGAAACCTGCGGCCTTGGCGTTTTCGGCGCCGCTGCGGTAGGCCTCGATGATGTCGCCGATCTCTTCGGTTTCCAGCGCCCGCGGGGTTGGGTAGTCGCTGAGCGGGCGCACCAGGCTGACGTGGCCCTTGGGCTGAATCGCGCTGGGGGCCACCGGCAGTTCGCCGTTCAGGTAGCTGGGGTGGGAAATGCGGCCCACATGCCACAGTTGCAGGAAGATGCGCCCGCCTGCGCCATGCACGGCCTTGGTGACATTGTTCCAGCCACGCACCTGTTCGTCGTTCCAGATGCCTGGGGTGTCTGGGTAGCCGACCCCCATCGCCGTGACCGACGTCGCCTCGCTGAGGATCAGCCCGGCGCTGGCGCGTTGCACGTAGTACTCGGCCATCAGTGCGTTGGGCACCCGGCCTTCATCGGCGCGGCAGCGGGTCAGCGGGGCCATGATGATGCGGTTGGGCAGTTGCAGGTCGCCCAGCGTGATAGGGTCGAAGAGCGTAGTCATGCGGTTTCCTTTTCAGAGCGCTTGGCTCAACTGTTCGAGGAAGGCCTGAATGGTCTCCTCATTGCGTTTGAAGAAGTGCCATTGGCCGATCTTCTGGCTGCTGATCAGGCCGGCGCGCTGCAAGATGGCCAGGTGAGCAGAAACGGTCGACTGCGACAGGCCGCAGCGTTGGTCGATCTGCCCGGCACAGACACCGTGTTCGGTGCTGTGGTGCTGGTCAGGAAACTGCGTTGCCGGGTCCTTCAGCCAGTCGAGGATTTCTCGCCGGACCGGGTGGGCCAGGGCTTTTATTATGTCGTCTAGATCGAGGGGCATTGGGGTGTGGCTCATGGTGAAGCGTTCGATTGCGATAGGGGGAATGTAAATCGGTATTTCGCGATATACAAATATGAAGAGGTTCTGAGCTGAGCACCAATCGCTATATCGCGTTATAACGATATAGGCGTTGGCGGTGCTAGACTGACGCCATGAACTACCTCGCACACTTGCACCTCGGCGGCCCCGCGCCGCAGCAATTGCTCGGCAGCCTGTATGGCGATTTCGTCAAGGGCTCGCTGGAAGGGCGCTTTCCTCCGGCGCTGGAAGCCGCTATCCGCCTGCATCGGCATATCGACAGCTACACCGACCGTCACCCGCTGGTGCTGGCCGCGCTGGCACGGTTCCCTGTGCAGCGGCGGCGGTTTGCCGGCATTGTCCTGGATGTGTTTTTCGATCATTGCCTGGCGCGGCATTGGGCCGACTATGCCCAGCAGCCGTTGGCGCAGTTCACCGGTGATTTCTATCGGGTGCTGCTGGCGGAGCCTGAGTTGCCCGGGCGCCTGGCGCGCATTGCACCGTTCATGGCGGCCGATGACTGGCTGGGGGCGTATGGCGATTTTGCGACCCTGGAGCAGGTGTTCAACGGCATTGCGCGGCGGTTGTCGCGGCCCGAGGGGATGGCTGGCGTGATGCCTGAGTTGGAGCGGTTGTATGAGCCATTGATGGCGGACTTTCGCGAGTTTTATCCGCAGTTGCAGGCGTTTGCGGCGGCGCGGATGCCTGGCAGCTGATTTTATTCGCCTGTTCCGGCCCTATCGCCGGCAAGCCAGCTCCCACAGGTTGAGCAACAGCTTCAAGGCCTGTGGAGTGCCTGTGGGAGCTGGCTTGCCGGCGATAAGGCCAGTACTGACAGCACATAAAATCTAGGCAGCCCGCGCCTGCCGCCGTGGCACTGCTTCAACCTCTTCAACCCCGAACAGCGCCATGTGAATCGCCTGCTGCGCCTGCAACGCCAGCACCGCCCGTTCCTTGCCCACGCTGCCGACAGGTGGCAGCAGGTTAATGCACACCTCGCCCCGTGGCTGGGCAAACAGGCGCATCAGGTGCGACACCAGGTCATCATCGCCAATGAACGGCGCAATCGGGTCTATCTGGCCATCACGCAAATACTGGATAGCCACCGGCTGCACCGCCACGCCGCGGTCGATGGCACCTGCCAGCAGGCGGCCATGGAAGGTGCGCAAGGTGCGACCGCTGGTCGTGGTGCCTTCAGGGAATATCAGCAGCGGCCGGGCCAGCCCCAGTTGCCCGGCGATCTGTTCGCGCAGGCGCTGGCTGTCACCCCCGCCACGGCGAATGAACAGCGTGCCGGCTTTTTCCGCTAGCCAACCTGCCACCGGCCAATGACGCACCTCGGCCTTGGACAGGAACGACAGCGGCAGCAGCATGCCGAGCAGGGGGATATCGGTCCACGAGACATGGTTGCTGACCCACAGCATCGGCTGTTTGGGCAGTTCGCCTAACACCCTGACCTCAAAGGGCAAGGCTGTGACCAGGCGTTTCATGAACCAGCAGCTCCAGCGTTGCCGGCGCTCGATCGAAGCCGTCAAGCCTACGCGTTCGCCAAGGGCGATCACGCTGGCCATCAGCAGGCCGAGCAGCAGCACCAGCATAAGCCGTGTGAGGCGGGCGAGTACCCGCAGCTTCGGCATCAGACCGCCGCCTTGAAGTGGCGGGCGTAACGTGGGCAGAGGTCGTCGCGCTTGAGCAGGATGAACACGTCGGCGACCTGGAAATCTTCGTCCCAGCAGGGCTCGCCGCAAATCTTCGCACCCAGGCGCATGTAGGCCTTGAGCAGCGGTGGCATTTCGGCGATGACATTGTTTGGCAGGGCCAGGTTCGGCAGCGGGTTTTTAGGCTCGGCGCGCAGGTGCTCGTTGCACAGGTAGCGTTCGCGCAGGCGCTGCATGACCGCATGGGCCTGCACGCCACCGTCCTGCATGGGGATGCTGGCGCACCCCATCAGGTAGCTGTAGCGCCCTTCGTTGAGCACTTCGGCCAACTCGCCCCAGAGCACGGCGATGGTGCCGCCGTTGCGGTATTCGGCGGCCACGCAGGTGCGGCCCAGTTCAAGAATCGGCCCTTGCAACTGCAACAGGCCGTGCAGGCTGAACTCTTCTTCGCTGTAGAAACGGCCAAGGCTGCTGGCAGCCTGGTGGTCGAGCAGCCGGGTGGTGGCGACCAGTTCGCCGGTGCTCAGGTCGCGCACGCCGATGTGGCGGCAGTGCGGGTCATAGTCATCCATGTCCAGACCGTGTTCGGCACCCTTGAGCTTGGCCTTGAATTCTGCGCTGAACACTTTGTAGCGCAAGGCCTGGGCTTCCTGCAGGGCCGTGGCGCCGACCAGGCGTTCGGCTTGCAGACGGCGTTCAGTGCTGTTGTCGCCGGTGTGAGCGATCCGAGTCATTACGAGTCTCCATAAGCCAGCCATGAAGGGTTGCGGCCGGTCGGCTTTGTTGTGCAAAGTCAGCCTAGGTAGACGGGGTGTCACCCCTGTGAATCTTTGGTGATGCTTGCGTGACACCCACCCTCAACCCCCGCAAGGAGCTGCGTCCGATGGCCTGGCTACAACGACTCAACGACCCGCTGCGCCAACCTGTGGCCGGCACCCTGGGCGAAACCTACGCCGCGCTGCTTGAGCGCCTTGGCCAGGTCGCCCCGTTCGAACTGGCGGTGCTCGGCGGGCGCGCGATGGCCACGCCGGGCCTGGCCTTTCTCGTCGGCTACCAGGCCGCCTTACGCGTGCTCTGGCCCAGCGCGCCGGCCAGCCTCGGCGCCCTGTGCGCCACCGAGCGGCGCAGCGTGCGGCCGGCGGACATGCGCACGCGTGTCGACGGGTTGCGCCTGACCGGCAGCAAGGATTTCGTCACCGCCGGGCTTGAGGCGGAATGGTTGCTGGTGGCGGCGCGCAGTGAAGCGGCAGGCGAGGCACCACGCTTGAACCTGGCGGTGGTGTACCCGGGCGAACCGGGGGTGACGTTGGAGGCGTTGCCGACCTTGCCGCTGATGCCCGAAGTTGGCCATGGCCGGTTGCACCTGGAGCAGGCGGCGTGCGAATTGCTGGCCGGAGATGGCTGGGATGCCTACGTCAAACCGTTTCGTTCGCTCGAGGACTTGTACGTACTTGCCGGTATGACGGCCTGGCTGTATGGCGTCGGCCAGGAGTGTGCGTGGCCGCAGGCGTTGCGCTTGCGCCTGCTGAGCGTATTGGCCGGGTGTGCAGAAGGCAGCCGTCAGTGTGCGGACAGTGTGGGTTGCCATTTGTTGCTGGCGGGGTTGTTTGCGCAGTTTCAGGCGCTGCGCGCTGATATTGATGAGGCGTTGCTGGCTGGGCCCAAGCAGTGGGCGCAATTGTGGCAGCGTGATCAAGGGGTGATGGCGCTGGCTGCGGCCGCGCGGGAGAAGCGCCTGGCCAAGGCCTGGGCGGCTGCAGGATTGTCATGAAACGCCGGCAGACTCGGGTGAACATTTGAATGTTGGGGTTGCAACGCAGCCCCCTACTGTGTGAGCTCAAGATGGAAAAGGCCCTGCTGGCCCTGCTGTGGCTTGTCATGTCCTCGGCCCGCGCCGAACACTGGCCAGCCCCCGACTGGCAAACCGACCCTGCCCCCCTCGACTGGCAAGCCGTCGACGCCTACGCCTTCCCCGCTGACCGCAGCATCCACACCAATGCCCTGCTGATCATCCGCGACGGCCGCATTCTCTATGAACGCTACACCCACCCCACAAACGCCCATACCGCGCACCTCACTTGGTCCGTGAGCAAGAGCGTGCTGGCCACGGTGTTGGGTGTTGCCCAAGGCGAAGGCCGCTTCCAACTGCAGGACCCGGTCGCCCGCTTCTATCCACCCATGCAAGCCCACCCGGACGTGCGCCTGGCCGACCTGCTGCACTGGGCCAGCGGCCTGGACTGGCAGGAAGACTACGAGTACGCCCCGTTAAACTCCTCCGTGGTGGCCATGCTCTACACCCGCGGCCGTGGGGACATGGCGGCCTACACAGCGGCGCGGCCAGCGGCCCGCACACCAGGGCAGCATTTTTTGTATTCCAGCGGTGACAGCAACCTGCTGGCTGCAGCATTACGCGGCATGCTCGATTCCGGGCAGTACCCCGACTACCCCTGGCAGGCGCTGTTCACGCCGCTGGGCATCCACAGCGCGGTGTGGGAGCGCGATGCTGCCGATACCTATGTCGGCTCTTCGTACCTGTACCTCACTGCCCGCGACCTGGCGCGCATTGGCCTGCTGATGCAGCGCGAGGGGCGCTGGGGTGATCGGCAGCTGCTGCCTGAAACCTGGGTGGCCTTCAATCGCACACCCTTTGCACAGGCCGAGCCAGTGCCGGGTGAAGCCAACCCGGGTGGGCACTGGTGGCTCAACGATGCGCAGGCTTGGCCGGATGCCCCCGCGGACACCTACGCCGCGCTGGGCCATTGGGGCCAGGCGCTGTACGTGTTGCCTAAGCAAAAACTGGTGGTTGTCCGCTATGCCGATGACCGCGACGGCACCTACCAGCATGACCAACTGCTCAAGCGTGTGTTGGCGGCGCTGGCCGGGGAGGGCGCATGAGGCGTGCACTGCGGGTGCTTGTGGCGCTGCTTGCCGTGTCGCTGGGCTGGAGCGCGTGGCAGGCGCGCCAGGCGCTGGCGGATTTCCCGGGCATTCTTTCGGCCTATTCGGCCAAGGAGTATTGCTCGTGCCGCTTCGTCATGGGGTTCGACCCGGCCTACTGCCGCGCCTACGTGAAACAGTGGCTGCCGCTGAGCCTGCTTGAAGAAAGCAGCGAGCAACGGCGCGTTACCGCTGAAGGCCTGGGCCGGCGTAACCAGGCTGCATGGCAGGGCGTGCGCGAGGGCTGCCGCTTGCTGCCATGATGGCGGGCGGGTAAGGTTGCGGTCTTGTTTCACGAGATCTGTCATGTTCAAGTTGCCCCGTCTCCTGCCCGTATTATTGCTGGCCCTATGCCTTCCCGCCCATGCCAACTGGCACCTCGATGGCGAGTCATCACGCCTGTCGTTCATTACCGGCAAAAACGGTGATACGGCGGAAGTTCATCGCTTTCTGGTGCTGCATGGCACGGTGGACCGCAAGGGTGCGGCTGGCCTGCGTATCGAAATGGATTCGGTCAGCAGTGGCATCCCGCTGCGCGACGAGCGCATGCGCGACGGCCTGTTCGAGGTCGAGCGGTTCGCCGAGGCCACGGTGAAGGCACAGCTGGACCTGCGGCCGATCAACGACCTGGCCAACGGTGCGCAGATCGAACTGCGCCTACCACTGACAGTGACGCTGCATGGCCAGTCCCACAGCTACAACGCCTTGCTGCTGGCCACACGCCTGGACGAGCGGCGCTTCCAGGTGGTGACCCTGGAGCCCTTGGTACTGCGCGCCGAGGATTTTGGCCTGGTGCCGGGGCTGGAGAGCTTGCGCAAGTTCGCTGGGCTCAAGTCCATCAACCCATCGGTACCGGTTAATGCGGTGCTGATCTTTACCGCCCGCTGACATGCCGGGGCCGGTCTTCCCCTGGCGGGATGGCAACCAGTTCGAACTGCTGATCGACGGCCCCGAGTTCTTTCCACGCATGCTCCAGGCGATCACGCGTGCCGAGTTCCAGGTCGACCTCGAACTGTATCTGGTCGAAGCGGGCGCGTGCGCCGATGCGGTGGTCGACGCGCTGGCACACGCTGCCCGGCGCGGTGTGCGGGTGCGCTGCCTGTTCGATGACTATGGTTCGCTGGCCTTCAACAGCGCCTTGCGCCAACGGCTGCTTGAGGCCGGCGTGTACCTGCGCTGGTACAACCGCCTGCGCTGGAAGCGTGGCCTGCGTAACCTCTACCGCGATCACCGCAAGCTGCTGCTGGTGGACGAGCGCTGGGCGGCGGTGGGCGGCACGGGTGTCACCGATGAATTCTGGACGCCGGGCACCGCTACCAGCGAATGGCATGAGGTGATGGTGCAAATAGAAGGCCCTGTGGTCACCGACTGGCAACTGCTGTTCGACCGCCAATGGCACGCCAACAACCGCCGCACCGCCTGGCGGCCGGCTGAAGGCTTTGGCTTGCCACGTCTGCCCAAGGTGCCGGCACAAGGGCAGGGCATGGGCCGGGTAGCCTATGCCGACGCCCGTCAGCATCAGGACATCCTGCATGCGTTGGTGCGTGCGCTGAACAGCGGCAAGCAGCGGGTATGGCTGGCCACGCCGTATTTTCTGCCGACCTGGAGCGTGCGCCGCTCGTTGCGCCGCGCAGCCAGCAAGGGCCTGGACGTGCGCCTGTTGCTGACCGGGCCGCGTACCGACCACCCGTCGGTGCGCTATGCCGGGCATCGCTATTACCCCCGTCTGTTGCGCGCCGGGGTGAAGATATTCGAGTACCAGCCGTGTTTCCTGCACCTGAAAATGGCCGTGGTGGATGACTGGGTCAGCGTCGGCTCGTGCAACTTTGACCACTGGAACCTGCGCTTCAACCTCGAGGCCAACATCGAGGCCCTCGACCCGCCGCTGACCGCTGCCGTGGTGGCCAGTTTCGAGCGTGATTTCGCCTTGAGCGAAGAAGTCGACCTCGCTCACTGGCATGCCCGGCCACTGTGGCGGCGGGTGAAACAGCGGGTGTGGGGGTGGCTGGACCGGCTGGTGGTCAACGTACTCGACCGCCGTGACTAAGAGCGACTATCGTGCAGTGACTGTTCACAGGCAATGGAAGGAGTGGATGTGATGACGGCGAAGAAGATTCTCATGCTGGTGGGCGATTACGTCGAAGATTACGAGGCGATGGTGCCGTTCCAGGCCCTGAGCATGGTGGGCCATACGGTGCACGCCGTGTGCCCCGAGAAGCTCGCGGGCCAGACCGTGCGCACTGCCATCCATGACTTTGAGGGTGAGCAGACTTACAGCGAAAAGCCGGGGCATAACTTTGCCCTGAACTACGACTTTGTGCGCGTGCGTGCCGAAAGCTATGACGCCCTGCTGATCCCCGGCGGCCGTGCCCCTGAATACCTGCGCTTGGATGACAAAGTGCTGGACTTGGTCAGGGCGTTCAACGAGGCGGGCAAGCCGATTGCCGCAGTGTGCCATGGGGCTCAGTTGCTGGCAGCGGCTGGCGTGTTGGAAGGGCGCGAGTGCAGTGCCTACCCGGCGTGTGCACCGGAGGTGCGCTTGGCGGGCGGCACGTTCATCGATATCGCGGTGGACCAGGCGCATGTGGATGGCAACCTGGTGACTGCGCCGGCGTGGCCTGCGCACCCGGCCTGGCTGGCGGCATTTTTGAAGGTGTTGGGGACGCGTATTCTCTGAGCCGGCCCATTCGCGGGCAAGCCCGCCCCCACAGGGTAGCTGCTGTTCTTCAGTTCAGTGGAGCACCGGTGGGAGCGGGCTTGCCCGCGAAAGGGCCAGTACAGGGAGCACAGTGCGAACAGCCTTAACCGACCTGCTCAACCCAGTCATTGAGGTTGTAGTAGTTGGTTACCCGGGCAATCTTGCCGCAGTGAATATAGAAGAACGCCCCCGCTGACAGCACATACGTCTGCCCATTGGCCGCAGGTAGCCCTTCATCATCGGCGAGGTATTCGCCATGCACTGTGAACTCCGCCGCCGCCCGGCTGCCGTCGGCATTCTGCATCACCACGATATCGGCCAGGCGCTCGCGGTAGCAGCGGTTCATCTTGTCCATGAACGCGGCAAACCTGGCCTTGCCCATCTGCCGCTCGCCCTGGTTGATGTCGTGGATCACGTCCTCGCTGAGCAGGGCGAGAAAGCCTGGCATGTCACCGGCATTGAAGGCTGCGTAGTATGCATTTACCAGTTCGGTAGCGGTCATGGAACAATACCTGTCGTGTAGGGAAAAGGCGGAGCGTGGGTTCGGATGATAGGGTTTCCCCTCAAGCCCGGCTTAGCCGAGCGCGTCATCCACATCGACAAAACGACCGCCAAGCATGGAAATACGCCTGTTGCACGGCGCCGCTATCGCGCCTTACATCGATGACCTCGCTCGCCTGCGCCTGACCGTGTTCCGCGAGTTCCCTTACCTTTACGACGGCACGCCGGAGTATGAGGCCGACTACCTCTCTACCTACGCCCGCTCTGGGCGCAGCCTGGTGGTGCTGGCGCTGGACGCCGGCAGGGTGGTGGGTGCCGCCACCGGCCTGCCCCTGGTGGACGTTGCCGCCGAGTTCCAGCAACCGTTCCTGGCCCAAGGGCGTGACCCTGCCAGCGTGTACTACTTCGGTGAATCGGTCGTGTTGCCGGAGTACCGGGGCCAAGGCCTGGGCGTGCGCTTCTTTATCGAACGCGAGTCCTATGCCCACAAGCTCGCCGAGTTCGACTATTGCGCCTTCTGTGCTGTCGAGCGCCCAGGCGTGCACCCCCGGCGGCCGGCCGATTACAAACCCTTGCAAGGGTTTTGGCGCAATCGAGGCTTTTTGCACGACCCCTCTTTGCGCACCACCTATGGCTGGCGCGACCTGGATGAGCAGGAAACATCTGAAAAGATCATGTCGTTCTGGCTCAAGGAACTGCCGATATGATCCGTCTGGCGGCCTGCCAGTACGCCATCGAACTGCACAAGACCTGGGATGCTTACGTCGACCACCTGCAGCGCCTGTGCGCCGAAGCCGTGCAAGATGGCGCCCAGTTGCTGCTGTTGCCGGAGTACGCGGGCCTGGTGCTCAGCGGGCTTCTACGCGAGGAGCAGCGGGGTGACCTGAAGGGTTCCATCGCCGGTATCCAGCCGTTGATCGAACCCTGGAAGGCCTTGTGCGAGCGCATTGCCCGGCGCTGGGGTATCTATCTGCAACCCGGCAGCCTGCCAGTGCAGGACAGCGATGGCCGCTATCGCAACCGCGCCTGGCTGTTTGGCCCCGACGGTGTGCTGGGTTATCAGGACAAACTGATCATGACCCGCTTCGAGCGCGAGCAATGGGACATCGCGCCGGGCGAGGGGCTGAAGGTATTCGAGACCAAGCTTGGCAAGCTGGGCATTCTGATCTGCTACGACAACGAGTTTCCGATGCTGGCCCGGCACTTGGCCGAAGCGGGTGCCGACCTGATTCTGGCCCCCAGTTGCACCGACACCGAAGCCGGTTACAACCGGGTGCGTATCGGCGCCCAGGCAAGGGCGCTGGAAAACCAGATTGCCGTGCTGCAGAGCCCGACGGTAGGGCTGGCGCCGTGGTCACCAGCGCTGGATGAGAACATTGGGCGTGCGGGGTTGTTCGTACCGCCGGACCATGGGATGCCCGCGGATGGCGTGGTGGCGCTGAGTGATCAGCTCAACCCGGTCGGCAGCCAGTGGCTGATGTGTGAGGTAGACCTTGAGGCCGTACGGCGGGTGAGGCAGGAGGGGCAGGTGTTTACCCGGCGCGACTGGCCAGAGCAGTTCGGGCGGATGCTGTAAATGAAAACGCCCAGCGGATGCCGTAATGCTGTTCACTTAAGAATGCCGGGGCCGCTCTGCGGCCCATCGCGGCACAAGGCCGCTCCCACACCGACCGCGTTATCCCCCTATTTACAGGGCATGCGCGAACATTGTGGGAGCGGCCTTGTGCCGCGATGGGCCGCAAAGCGGCCCTAAGTGAACAGCATTACGGCGGATGCCGGGCGTTTTCGATCAGGCCAGAGGTGAATTACTTCACTTCAACAGCCAGGCTTTCGGCAATCTTGCTCTGCCACAGCGCAGGGCCGGTGATGTGCACCGATTCACCGTTGCTGTCCACCGCGACGGTGACTGGCATGTCTTTCACGTCGAACTCGTAGATCGCTTCCATGCCCAGCTCGGCGAAGGCCAGGACCTTCGACTTGCGGATCGCCTGGGCTACCAGGTAAGCGGCGCCGCCGACGGCCATCAGGTACACGGCCTTGTTGTCCTTGATCGCTTCGATGGCAGTCGGGCCACGCTCGGACTTGCCGATCATGCCCAGCAGGCCAGTTTGCTCGAGGATCTGGCGGGTGAACTTGTCCATGCGGGTAGCGGTGGTCGGGCCGGCAGGGCCAACCACTTCGTCACCGACCGGGTCGACTGGGCCGACGTAGTAGATGAAGCGGCCTTTGAGGTCCACTGGCAGTTCTTCGCCACGGTTGAGCATCTCGACCATGCGCTTGTGCGCAGCGTCGCGGCCGGTGAGCATCTTGCCGTTGAGCAGGATGGTCTCGCCTGGCTTCCAGCTGGCGACTTCTTCCGGGGTGATGTCGTCGAGGTTGACGCGGCGGGCGCTTGGGCCGGCTTCCCAGACGATTTCTGGGTAGGCGTCCAGCGACGGCGCTTCCAGCTCGGCTGGGCCGGAGCCATCGAGCACGAAGTGCGCGTGACGGGTGGCGGCGCAGTTCGGGATCATGCACACCGGCAGCGAGGCCGCGTGGGTCGGGTAGTCCATGATCTTGACGTCGAGCACAGTGGTCAGGCCGCCCAGGCCCTGGGCACCGATGCCCAGCTGGTTGACCTTCTCGAACAGCTCCAGGCGGATCTCTTCGATGCGGTTTTGCGGGCCACGGGCTTTCAGCTCATGGATGTCGATGGACTCCATCAACACTTCCTTGGCCATGACCGCGGCTTTTTCGGCGGTACCGCCGATGCCGATGCCGAGCATGCCAGGTGGGCACCAGCCAGCGCCCATGGTCGGAACGGTCTTCAGCACCCAGTCGACGATCGAGTCGGACGGGTTGAGCATGGCCATCTTCGACTTGTTTTCCGAGCCGCCGCCTTTGGCTGCGACATCGACTTCGACCTTGTCGCCAGGGACGATCGAGTAGTGGATGACAGCCGGGGTGTTGTCCTTGGTGTTCTTGCGGGCACCGGCCGGGTCGGCCAGGATCGAGGCGCGCAGGACGTTCTCAGGCAGGTTGTAGGCGCGACGCACACCTTCGTTGATCATGTCGTCGACGCTCAGGGTGGCGCCGTCCCAGCGCACGTCCATACCGACGCGCACGAACACGGTGACGATACCGGTGTCCTGGCAGATCGGGCGGTGGCCGGTGGCGCACATGCGCGAGTTGATCAGGATCTGGGCGATGGAGTCGCGCGCGGCAGGCGACTCTTCACGCAGGTAGGCCTCGTGCATCGCCTGGATGAAATCGACGGGGTGGTAGTACGAGATGAATTGCAGGGCGTCGGCGACGCTCTGAATCAGGTCGTCTTGCTTGATCACGGTCATGCAGCGCGCTCCTCTTAAAGACGGGAACATTCGTAAAGGCCCTTCGACACTGCACACCTGTGTGTCGAAACGCCTGGCAAGGCGTCGGCAGGTCAGGCCGACGTAAAAAGGCGCGGCAGTATAGCGCGCCTCACCGTGCGAAACACCTGCGTGTGGTCTGGACCATGGTCGGCAGGGTGGCGGGCATCCTTTTTGCTGCCAATCGCGGCTTGCCTTAGAGTGACGATGTGTACCCGGAGAATCATGACCATGCCTGAACTCTGTGTGGGCGAGCGCCGCTGGACGGTGCCCACCGGCAGCAACCTGCTCGATGCCTTGAACGCGGCGGGCTTGAATGTGCCCTACAGCTGCCGCGCAGGCAGTTGCCACGCCTGCCTGGTGCATTGCCTGGACGGGCAACCGGCAGATGCCTTGCCCGAGGCTTTGGCGCTGGACAAGCACGCACAGGGCTGGCGCCTGGCGTGCCAGTGCCGGGTGGTGGATGACCTGCGCGTGGCGGTGTTCGACCCGCTGCTCGAAGGCATGCCCGCAACGGTGTGCGCACTGGACTGGTTTGGCGATGTGTTGCGCTTGCGCCTGCGGCCCGAGCGGGCGCTGCGCTACCACGCCGGCCAGCATCTGGTGCTGTGGAACGGTGCGGTCGCGCGGCCATATTCCTTGGCAAGCCTGCCGGGTGAGGATGATTTTCTCGAGTTTCATGTCGACTGCCGGCGGCCAGGGGCGTTTTGTGACAGCGCTCGGGGCTTGCGGATTGGCGATGAGCTGCGCCTGGGCGAGCTGAGGGGCGGGGCGTTGCACTACGACCTGGACTGGCAGGAGCGTCCACTCTGGTTTTTGGCGGCGGGCACCGGGCTTGCGCCTTTGTGGGGCATCTTGCGTGAGGCTGTGCGGCAGGGGCATCGCGGCGAGATTCGGGTGCTGCATGTGGCGCGGGACAGCGCCGGGCATTACCTGGCTGGAGCGATGCAGGGTATGGCAGGTGTGACCGTCGACCTGGTGCTGGCGGAGCAGATGGAGGAAGCGCTGGCGGGGTTGCGGATGGTGTCACGACAGACGGTGGCACTCGTATGCGGGGCGCCCGCGAGTGTCGAGCGTTTCGCCCGGCGCCTGTTCGTTGCAGGGGTGCCGAGAGGCCAGGTGTACGCGGATGCCTTTGTTGAACACGTCTGAACCCTTGAACCAAGCACCTTGGTCAACCGCGTGCGGTTCGCGATTGACCACTTGCCATGTGCCGGTGCTGATTGTCAGGGCGCTGTGAGGCAACGTAGCAGGAAACCTTTGCGGATCCAGCCTTGCTCGTCTTCCTCATTGTCCTCGCCGGTCACCAATGTGTTGCCGTCTGGCTGCAGCTCGCTGCTTGAGGCCATGTCCATGCTCTTCCCTAGAGAGAACGACAGCCAGCCATTGTCCTGAAAACCGCTGTCCGGTTGGCCGTTGGTCAAGTACCTGCCGACTAATAGATCAGATTGAATCCCGCCGGTGTCGCCTACGGTGATGATGGCCTGATCGTTGAAGACGGCGACTGTTTTCCAGTAACCACCGATGTCCAGTGAGGTAGTGGTGAAGCCCGACAACGGTTGGCCCTGATCATCGAAAGCGGCGATCACGCCTTTTTGAGGGACTTCGCCGCCGGCACAGACGATGGTGTTCGAAGCGAGTTTGGCAACCGAGAAAAAGTTGGCATGAGTAGTCAGCTCGGCGAAGGCAAAGCCTTCGTTACCGAATGTCGAGTCATAGTCACCGCTACTGTGCAGCCGGATGACACAGGCTAAGTCGAGATCAGCAGTCATGACTGACCCGCCCAGGAGAATGAATTCACCGTCCAGAAGCATCGCGGTCGTGTAAGTAAGGTATCCCCTGGGAGGAGTAAGCTGCTTGTAACCGGTGCCGTTGAAGGTCGTATCCAAGGCGCCGTCGGCATTGAACCGCATGATCATGGAGTGGGTATTGCCGAACGTAAATAGGAGGTAAACCTTGTCGTTCGCCGCGCGTGTCTGCACCTGCGGTAGCCCCTCAGCGACTTCAATAACGCGGGGTGTGGTTTGGTCGTGCACCTCAAGGTCTGTGGGCGTCTTGATCACAACATGGCCATCCTCGCCGAATGACGTGTCTAGCAAGCCGCTGCTGCTGAATCGAGCCAGAGCGGGTTGTAGGCCATTATGCAATCCGATCATGAGGATTTTGCCGTCTGAGAGCAGGTGAAGACGGCTGCCAACGGCGGATAACGGGGGAGCGAACTTGCCTTCGGTCAGCCCGTTGTTTTTACCAAAGTGTTGATCGAGTTTGCCTGTGTTATCCACACGGAAAATGACGTAATTGCCGCCCACACTCGTGCCAACGCAAATTCTGCCGTTCTGGTTATCTGGGATTGAAGACGCAACTTGCTGAATCGACCGGTGTGGACGAGCGACGCCGTAGGCGCCGTAGTCAGGATCCAGCACGTTCTGTTTGCGAGTTGTGCTCATTGCTTTTCACCTTTCGTGTTGAACAGTGTGAAGGCGTTGCGTCACTCAACGATCGCAGGCTGGGCGCCACGACGAAACTGGCAAAAATGCTAGGTAGCGGACATGAAAAAGCCCCGTGAGTGAACTCACGGGGCTTTTTGACTACGGGTGTGTAAGGCAATCAGACCAGCGGATCACCGACATGCAGGATCTTCATGCCGTTGGTGCCACCGATGGTGTGGTAGCTGTCGCCCTTGGTCAGGATCACCCAGTCACCTTGTTGCACCAAACCACGCTTGAGCAGTTCGTCGACCGCCGCCTGGCTCACCTTGTCGGCCGGCAGCGAAGCCGGGTCGAAGGCAATCGGGTAGACACCGCGGAACATCGAGACGCGAGCCTGGGTAGCGCGGTGCGGCGACAGGGCGAAGATCGGCACGTGCGAACGCAGGCGCGACATGATCAGTGGGGTGTAGCCACTCTCGGTGAGGGCGATGATCGCCTTGACGCCCGGGAAGTGGTTGGCGGTGTACATGGCCGCCAGGGCGATGCTTTCGTCGCAACGCTCGAAGGTAGTGTGCAGGCGGTGGCTGGACTTCTGGTTGGTCGGGTGCTTCTCGGCACCCTGGCAGATTCGCGCCATGGCCTGGACGGCTTCGATCGGGTAAGCGCCGGCGGCACTTTCGGCCGACAGCATCACCGCATCGGTGTTGTCCAGCACGGCGTTGGCCACGTCGGACACTTCGGCGCGGGTCGGCATCGGGTTCTGGATCATCGACTCCATCATCTGGGTCGCTACGATCACCGCTTTGTTGTTGCGGCGGGCGTGCTGGATGATCTTCTTCTGGATGCCGATCAGCTCGGCGTCGCCAATTTCCACACCCAGGTCGCCACGGGCAACCATGACGGCGTCGGAGGCGGCGATCAGCTTGTCGAGGGTTTCGTCGTCGGCAACGGCTTCGGCACGCTCGATCTTGGCCACCAGCCAGGCGCTGCCGCCGGCCTCGTCACGCAGCTTGCGGGCATATTCCATGTCGCTGGCGTCACGGGGGAACGATACGGCCAGGTAGTCCAAGTCCATTTCCGCGGCCAGCTTGATGTCGGCCTTGTCTTTTTCGGTCAGGGCCGGTGCGGTCAGGCCGCCACCTTTGCGGTTGATGCCTTTGTGGTCCGACAGCGGGCCACCGATGATCACTACGCAGTGCAGTGCATCAGCAGTGGCGGTCTCGACGCGCATGACCACACGGCCGTCGTCGAGCAGCAGTTCGTCACCGACGCCGCAGTCCTTGACCAGGTCGGGATAGTCGATACCGACGATGTCCTGGTTGCCTTCGGTCAGCGGGTGGGCGGTGGAGAAGGTGAACTTGTCACCGATCTTCAGTTCGATGCGCTTGTTGCTGAACTTGGCGATGCGGATCTTCGGACCTTGCAGGTCGCCCAGCAATGCGACGTGGCGACCGTTCTTGGCCGCGATTTCACGGATCAGGCGAGCGCGCGCCTTGTGCTCGTCCGGCGTGCCGTGGGAGAAGTTCAGACGTGCCACGTCCAGGCCGGCAAGGATCAGTTGTTCGATCACTTCCGGCGAGTTGCTGGCGGGGCCAAGGGTGGCGACGATTTTGGTACGGCGGATGGTCATGCACAGACTCCTATAGTGAAGCGCAGCGAAAGGCTACTCCTGAATCTCGCTGTAGTCATTGTTCCGTTGCACTACCTGCGACCAAGGCAGGGTAGCGTTTGAACGGTCAGGCCATCCTCGCAAAAGGGTGTGAAGATTTATGGGCAAAGGCCGATACACTGGCATCAAAGGAGACCCCTCATGCGAGCCCTGATCGTTTTAGCCTTGGCGGCCAGCGCCGTCGGCTGCACCCGCTGGTCGATGGACCACCACTTGAACAATGCCTACCGTGCGTACGACCGCGGTGATTGCCAGCGGGTGATGCTGGAGCTTTCGCAGGTCGACCGCACCAGCCGCGCGCGACCGTTCGTCCACCCCGAGGTGTCGCTGCTGCGCGGCCAGTGCCTGGAACGCCAGAAGCTGTTCGTGGACGCTGCGCAGACCTACGAGTACATGATCCGGGCCTACCCGGGCAACGAATACGCCTACCGCGCCCAGGCCCGGCTGCAGACCCTCGAGAAGCTTGGCCATTACCGTGGCGCTGAGGCTGCCGTGGCCAACCCGGTGCAGACCCCCCCTTGGCGTTAACACCAAGGTGTGATTTATTTCACGGGATTAACCGCGCGCGCTGCGCTAATCTGTAACTCAGTTGTTACAACAACCGCCAGTACCGCGCATTCCTGGCACCGGGTACGGACTGCACTTGTGATCATCTTCAACAAGCGGCATATCGAACGCCATCAGTTGCCCTGCGTTCTCAAGGTCTTCAACCGTTTTACCGATCAGCCGATCGGCCAGCTGGGTAATGCCTCAGTAGACGGTTTGATGCTCATCAGCCAACTGCCGGTGCTGGTCGGGCCGGATTACGAGCTGCAATTGCGTTTGCCGTTGGCCGGTGGCGGGTATCAGTTCATCAACCTCACCGCCAGTTGCCTGTGGTGCCGCGAAGACCAGACGCCCGGCCATTACGACTCCGGCTTCATGTTGCTGCAGGCGCCCCGCGAGTACGACGAGTTCGTTCGCTCTCTGCACGACTATTTCAGTTTCCGCCCCGCCAACGCTTCCGCTAGAGCCGAGTAGGCTAGAATCGGGTCGACCTCGATACAGGACGACCCCGTGAGCTCCAGCATTTTCTGGCACGACTACGAAACCACTGGCATCAACCCGCGCTGCGACCGGCCGCTGCAGGTGGCCGGTGTGCGCACCGACTTCGACCTCAACGAAATCGAAGAACCGATCAGCCTCTATTGCCGCCCCTCGGACGACATCCTGCCGCACCCGGCTGCTTGCCTGGTCACCGGCATCACCCCGCAACAACTGGAAACCCAAGGGCTGTGCGAAGCCGAATTCATGACCCGGGTGCACGCGCAACTGGCGCGCCCAGGCACCTGTGGCGCTGGCTACAACACCCTGCGCTTTGACGATGAAGTGACGCGCTACAGCCTTTACCGCAACTTTTTCGACCCTTACGCCCGTGAGTGGCAGGGCGGCAACAGCCGCTGGGACCTGATCGACATC
This sequence comes from Pseudomonas kermanshahensis, assembly GCF_014269205.2. Lineage (NCBI taxonomy): Bacteria > Pseudomonadati > Pseudomonadota > Gammaproteobacteria > Pseudomonadales > Pseudomonadaceae > Pseudomonas > Pseudomonas kermanshahensis. The sequence continues at coordinate 4,672,641 of NZ_JABWRY020000001.1, read as the reverse complement.
GTGCGCACGGCCTATGCCTTGCGCCCTGAAGGCATCGAGTGGCCGCAGCAGGATGGCCGTACCAGCCTGCGCCTGGAGCTGCTCAGCAAAGCCAATGGCATCGACCATGGCCACGCCCACGAGGCACTTTCCGACGTGCGGGCCACGATTGCCCTGGCGCGCTTGATCCGGCAGAAACAGCCGAAATTGTATGAGTGGCTGTTTCAGCTACGCAGTAAACAAAAAGTGATGGAACAGGTCCGTTTGTTGCAGCCGCTGGTACATATTTCGGGGCGTTTTTCGGCGGCCCGTAATTACCTGGGCGTGGTGCTGCCGCTGGCGTGGCACCCGCGCAATCGCAATGCCCTGATTGTCTGCGACCTGCATCAGGAAACCCTACCGTTATTGCGGGAAAGTCCTGAAGTTCTTCGTCAGCGCTTGTATACCCGCCACGAAGAATTGGCCGAGGGCGAATTACCCGTTCCGCTTAAATTGGTGCAGATCAATCGTTGCCCAGTGCTGGCGCCACTCTCGGTATTGCGCCCGGTCGATCAACAACGGTTGGGCATCGACTTGACGTTGTTACAATCGCGTGGCGAACAGCTGGCCAATCAACAAGCACACTGGCAAGACAAGCTGGAACACATCTACGGCAAGGATGATTTCACGCCGAGTGAAGATCCTGAACAACAGTTGTATGACGGTTTTCTGGGCGACCGTGATCGGCGTTTGTGTGAGCAAGTTCGCACGCTGGAACCCGCGCAATTGGGCCAGGGGCACTGGATGTTCGATGACCCGCGCATGCCTGAACTGTTGTTCCGTTATCGGGCTCGCAACTTCCCTGAGACCTTGAACAGTGAAGAGCGTCAGCGTTGGTATGGCTTCTGTCAGCAACGCCTGAGCGACCCGCAGTGGGGCGCGCCGAATACCCTGGGTGATTTCGAGCAGGCGCGGCAGCGTGCCTGGGAAGGCGCCGACGAGGCGGGCCGGCGGGTACTGGATGCGTGGCAGGAACACGCGCGAAAAGTGCAGGCACAATTTGCAATTGCGCAGTGAATGGAAAAACAAAAACGCCGGCATTGAGCCGGCGTTTTTTTGTTGCGCTAAGCAACGTTGAGCGTGCGGACAATCAGTCCAGCAGGGTCGCCCAGCTTTCAACCACGTCACCACCCCACTTGGCTTTCCATTCTTTCAGGGTTTTGTGGTTGCCGCCTTTGGTTTCGATCACTTCACCATTGTGCGGGTTCTTGTATTGCTTGACCTTGCGCGCACGCTTAGTGGCGGTAGGCTTGACCGCGCCGCGAGGCGCTTTGCTCAGTTTCGACTCTGGGTCGAGAAGGGCAATCACATCACGCAGCGACTTGGAGTACTCGCCCATCAGCGTGCGCAGTTTGCCTTCGAACTCCAGCTCTTGCTTCAGCTTGTCGTCTTGCGAGAGGTTGGCCAGGCGGGCTTGAAGTTCCTTGATGGCTTCTTCGGTGGCGCGGTACTCGTTAATCAGGGACATGGAGAGTTCCTTTAATGCGTGTTCAGAAATGTGTGGGCCAATAATAGACAGGCGATACTCGCAAGTAAACATACAAATGGGCCATTAACTGTTAATTAAGCTGTCACAACATTTCTCTGCGTGAACAAAAATTTACATTAGCCCTGCGTTTTGTCATGCCGCTGAACAGGGCCACGTCTTGTGTGCCTGGCGGTGTGCACAACGCACGCGGTGCGATCCATACTGCGTTTTTCCTGGCGGGCCGCTAGAATGAGCGCCTTTGCGAAGTTCTGGAGTCTCATTCATGCGCACCTATCGTCTGGTGATCGCCTGCCCCGACCGTGTTGGCATCGTGGCGAAAGTCAGTAATTTCCTGGCCTTGTACAATGGCTGGATCAACGAAGCCAGCCACCACTCCGATGAACAGAGTGGTTGGTTCTTCATGCGTCATGAAATCCGTGCCGAATCCCTGCCATTCGGTATCGAGGCATTCCGCGAGGCGTTCGCGCCCATCGCCGAAGAGTTCTCCATGACCTGGCGTGTGACCGACTCGGCGCAAAAAAAGCGCGTGGTGTTGATGGCCAGCCGCGAATCCCACTGCCTGGCCGACCTGCTGCACCGCTGGCACACCGATGAGCTGGATTGCGATATCCCGTGCGTTATCTCCAACCACAACGACCTGCGCAGCATGGTCGAGTGGCACGGCATTCCGTTCTTCCATGTACCGGTCGACCCCAAGGACAAGGCGCCAGCCTTCGCCGAAGTGTCGCGCCTGGTCCAGGAACACGCGGCCGACGTGGTAGTGCTGGCTCGCTACATGCAAATCCTGCCGCCGCAGCTGTGCCAGGACTACGCTGAAAAAGTGATCAACATCCACCACAGCTTCCTGCCATCCTTCGTCGGTGCCAAGCCGTACCATCAAGCGGCCCTGCGCGGCGTGAAGCTGATCGGTGCGACGTGCCACTACGTGACCGAAGAGCTGGATGCCGGCCCGATCATCGAGCAGGACGTGGTACGTGTCAGCCATGCCGACAGTATCGAAGACATGGTCCGCTTCGGCCGTGATGTCGAGAAGATGGTGCTGGCCCGCGGCCTGCGTTATCACCTGGAAGACCGCGTGCTGGTGCACGGCAACAAGACCGTGGTGTTCGACTGATACCGAGCCGGCCTGCTTCGCAGCCCATCGCCGGCACAACCACCACAAGACAGTTGCTCCCACCCGAACTGTGTAGCCTCCAAGGCTAGCGCCGCACCTGTGGGAGTCGGCTTGCCGGCGATGGGGCGCAAAGCGCCCCCTCAATCGCGAGGAAACGCTCATGCCAGATCCACGTGACAAAGCTGGCGCCTCACCACCGCCAACCCTCGGCGAGGGCTGTCTGGCCCGCTATGACCCCGAGGCCTTGAGTGACGCCGACGGCACCGACTTCCCCGGAGCAGCCGAACTCTGGCGGCAACTCAACCCGCCTGACGGCGCCAACGCTCCAGCAGCGGGCGTGCCAGCAAACAAGCGAACACCGGCCCACCCGCCAGCAGATAAAAGTAGTAAGTGACCGCGCGCCAGATAACGATCGCTGCGGCCGCTGTCGAACTGCCCACCAAGGGTGTGAGCAGGCTTGCCGAGGTCAATTCGGCGGCACCTGCGCCACCCGGCAACAGGCTGAACTGGCCGGCGCTGAGCGAGAGCATCTGCACCAGGAAGCTGGGGATCCACGCCAGCTCCACGCCCAGCCCCTTCAGCACCAGGTACAGCACGCTGTAGCGCAGGCCCCAATGCGCGCAGGTCAGGGTGAATACCAGTGCCAGCGTGCGCTTGGGCAGGCGCCAGGTTTGTGCCAGGGCGTCGATGAAGTGCAGCAGCTTGCGCGCCCAGCGGCGTTTACGCCCCGCAGACATCCCCAGGCGCTGTAACAGGCGACCGTTCAAGCGCATCAGCCCGCGCCGGTAGCGCAGCAGCCCCAGCACTACGACCAATGCCGCACACAGCAACAGTGCGCTGCCCAGCAACATGCTTTGCTGGCTGTGCCCCAGGCGGTGGAACAACGCATAGCCGGCGATCGCCAGCATCGCGCAGAAGAAAAACAGCAAGTCGTTCAACTGGTCCATGGCGAATACCGCGCCACTGCGCGCCGGGCCAATGCGGTCGCGCGCCAGCAGGGCCATGAGGGTCAGCGGGCCGCCGCTGCCGCCAGGGGTGGTACAGATGGCGAACTCGGTGGCCATGACCACGCCGAGGCTGCGCAGGTAACGCAGTTGTGCGCCTTGCTGGCCGAGCAGCAGGCGCAGGCGAATGGCGTTGATCACCCAGCACAGCACGATCATGCCCAGTAGCATGAGTAACAGGCCGGGGTCGAAGCGTTGCAGGCGGGGCAGCAGTTCGCTGCCGCCCAGCAGCGTCGGTACCAACACCGCGCCCAGCAGGGCCAGGCCTAGCCAGCCCAGGCGATTCATGCGCTGGCCTGGCGGTCCAGCCAGGCAGATTTGGTCAACGGCTCGCGGCCCTCTGCCAGCAGCGCCTGCAGGGTGTGTAGCCAGTAGTCGCGTGATACGCGGTGGCGCATGTCCACCGGGTGCAGGCCGAGACGCAGGGTCTGCGCGCCACGCCAGCGTTGGCATTGCCAGTCGCAAAGCACCTTCGACACCCTTCGGCGCCAGGCGCTGCGTGCGCTCCACACCAGGCCGGGGGCCTCGATGGCGGTGAACTCAGGCAGGCGGTACAGGTGCTGCGGTGTGCTGGTGTAGCGCAGCGGCAACTGGCGCAGGGCCTGGCGCGTGCCTTCGCTCATCAGCCAGGCGGGGGCCACGAAGCCGGCCACCGGCCAGGCTTGCCGCTCGAACACCGCTAGGCCCTGTTCCAGGCGTGCTAGCGCCTGACGTTGATCCAGCCCGTAGAATTCGCCTTCATGGGTATAGATGCGGCGCATGAAAAACGCCCCGGGGCTGCGCGGTGGCGCGCCGTCGTCGGCGTGGTAGTAGCCATGCAACGCCAGCTCATCACCCAGTGCCAGGCGTCGGTCGAGCAGGCGGCAGAACGTGGGCGAGCGGTGCAGGGGGTTGCGGTGGTGAAAGTCTGGCACCACCAGCCAGGTCATGGGCACACCGCCAATCTTGTCGACGGCTTCGACGAAGGGTTGGTAGTCGGGCCAGGTCTCGGGCGCGATGTCGTGCAGCACCAGCATCAGGCTGCGTGCTGCGCTGCCGGTTTCAGCCATGGGCTCGCGCCCGCGGTTGGTGGCCGAGCACGGCCTGGTAATGCTGCAGCAGGCCGGCGACCACGTTGTCCCATGAATAGTGTTGCTCGACATGGCGGCGGGCTTGGGTGCCGAGGGTACGCACGCCCTCTTCGAACACCTGGCGCACCGCCTGCGCCATGGCTGCCCCGTCATTGGCCTGGCACAGCCGCCCGCATTGTTCGTTGACGATCTCGCCAAAGGCACCGGCACGCACCGCCACCACTGGCGTCGCGCTGGCCATGGCTTCGAGAATGACCAGGCCAAAGGTTTCCTGGTCGCCGGCATGCACCAGCAGGTCGGCACTGGCCATCAGCCTGGCGACCTCCTGCGGCGGGCAGAAGTGGTCGATCACGCTGACGTTCTGCGGCACATTCGCAGGCATGTTGGAGCCCACTAGCAACAGGTGGTAGGGCCGGCCCAGGCGCTGCATGCAGTTGAGCAGAACCGGCAGGTTCTTTTCCCGCGAGCCACGGCCGGCGTAGATCAGCAGGCGGCTGGTGTCGGCAATCCCAAGTTCCGCGCGCAGGTGCGGGTCGCGGTGGTCGGGATTGAAGGTGGCCAGGTCTACACCCAGGCGCTGCACATGCACATCGCGTATGCCCAGCCGGCGCAATTTGTCGGCCATCACCTGGCTGGGGGCCAGAACCCGGTCGAAGTTGCCGTACAGCTTGCTGACGTAGGCTTCGACATTGGGCGTGAACCAATTGCCCATGCGGTTGCTCACCAGCAGCGGCAGGTCGGAATGGTAGAAGCCAATCACCGGCACATCCAGCTGGCGGCGTGCCTCCAAGGCAGCCCAGGCGGTCAGGTACGGGTCGCCGACTTCGATCAGGTCGGGTTTGAGGCTGCGCAGCACATTGCACCAGGGCGCCAGGCGCACCGGGAAGCGGTAGCCATTGCCAAAGGGCAGGGGTGGGGCCGGCACCTGGTAGATGCCATCGGTGTGTTGCGCGCTGGCGCCGGGGATCAACAAGCTGTGGCGCACGCCTTGGATGGCATCGAGGCGGCGGTGTTTGGCATCAAGATAGGTACGTACGCCACCACTGGCGGGGGCGTAGAACATGGTGATGTCGGCAATGTGCACGATCAGCATCCCTCCGGGATCGTCTTCGGGTCTGTCATCCGGCCGTAATGGACCGGCGATGACGCGCCTAAAGGTTGACCTACCAGAAGGATAGTTTGTTCGATCGAGGTTGGGCTGGTTGCTGCGGGCTTGTAGGCGCAGCCTTGTGCTACGAAGAGGTCGGCACGGACGCTACAGCTTTGTGGGCTGAGCTGGCCTCTTCGCAGCGCAAGGCTGCTCCTACAGGGGGCTATTGAACCGTCATTAGATGCGGAAGCTGCCCACCAGGTGTTTCAGGCGCGAAGCCTGTTGCTCCAGGTCCGAACACGCGCGCAGGGTGGCCTGCAGGTTTTCGACACCTTCCTGGTTGAGCATGTTGATCTCGTTGATGTCCATGTTGATCGCCTCGACCACGGCCGTCTGCTCTTCGGTGGCGGTGGCCACCGACTGGTTCATGCCGTCGATCTCGCCGATACGCACCGTCACGCTGTCCAGCCGCTCGCCGGCCTGGTTGGCGATTTGCACGCTGTCCTGGCTGTGGCGCTGGCTCTGGCCCATGGTATCGACCGACTCGCGGGCACCGACCTGCAGCTCTTCGATCATGGTCTGCACCTGTTGTGCCGATTCTTGGGTGCGGTGTGCCAGGTTGCGCACCTCGTCGGCGACCACGGCAAAGCCACGCCCGGCTTCACCGGCGCGGGCGGCTTCGATCGCCGCGTTCAAGGCCAGCAGGTTGGTCTGCTGGGAGATGCTGGTGATGACTTCGAGAATCTGGCCAATGTTGACGGTCTTGCTGTTGAGCGTCTCGATGTGCGCACTGGAGGTGACGATCAGGTCGGACAGGCGGTTCATCGCGGCGATATTGCGCTCGACCACCTGCTGGCCCTCTTCGGCCAGCAGCCGTGCGGAGCTGGCGTGTTGCGAGGCCTGGGCGGCATTGCCGGCGATTTCCTGTGCCGCGGCGCCCAGTTCGTTGATGGCGGCGGCGACGCTGTTGGTGCGGTTGGATTGCTCATCCGAGTTGGTCATCGACGAGTTCGAGGCGCTGATCACGCGCAGGGCCACTTCATTGACCTGCTCGGTGGCCGAGGACACTTCGCGGATGGAACCGTGGATACGCTCGACGAAGCGGTTGAAGGCGCTGCCGAGCAGGCCGAATTCGTCGTGGTTGTGGATGCGCAGACGCTTGGTCAGGTCGCCTTCGCCTTCGGCGATGTCTTCCATGGCGCGGGTCATGGTCAGCAACGGTTGCATCAGCACGCGAATCAGCAAGCCGAGCAGGCCGATGATGATGACCACCGCGACCAGCGTGGCGATCACCGCCGAGGTGCGGAAGGTGCTGAGCATGGAGAAGGCTTTGTCCTTGTCCACCGACAGGCCGATGTACCAGTTGGCCGAAGGCAGGCCTTTGATCGGGGTGAAGGTGAGCAGGCGGGTCTCGCCCTGGGCCTGAACTTCTGTCAGCTCACCGGACAGTTTCGGCGTGTGCTGAGGGAACAGGTCTGACAGCGATTTCATCACCAGGCTCTGGTCCGGGTGTACCAGGATTTTACCTTGGTCGTTGACCAGGAAGGCGTAGCCCATGCCGCCGAAGTTCAGCGAGTTGATGATCTGCACCAAGCCGTCGAGGGCCAGGTCGCCGCCGACCACGCCAACGCTGTTGGAGACCTTGCTGAGGATGCCGATGACCATCTTGTTGGTGGTCATGTCGATGTACGGTTCGGTCAACGTTGCGCCAGAGGCGTTCATGCCGTCCTTGTACCAGGGGCGGGTGCGTGGGTCATAACCCTCAGGCATCTTGGCGTCCGGGCGCACGCTGAAACTGCCATCGACCTTGCCCAGGTACACCGTGAGGAAGCTTGTGATCAGCGCATTCTGCCCCATCAGGGTTTCAGCGTCGTTGGGGGCCTGGGCAATGTTCTGTGCCAGGTTCTCCACTAGCTTTATACGGCCTTCGAACAGGTGGCGGATATTGGTCGAAGTCGACTCGCCCATTTCAGTCAGATAATTCTCCAGATCCTCTCTGATGGCATTACGCTGGAGATAATCGTTATAGAGGGTGAACAGGCTGAAGGCGAGTATCACGATCAGTGAGGCCGCCAAGAGAATCTTGTGGCTGAAACGAAGGCTTTTGCTCATGGAGTAATCGGTTCCGCTAAGGTTTTATCGGGCGTTCGCACGAATACATCTGCAAGACAGTGCAACATCCCGGGAAGTCCTAGTTGGGTTGTTACTGTGTTCTAGGCGAATATCACCTCGAGGTATCGGCCGATACGCGGCAAAGCTTGAGAAGAGGATGAAAGAAGATGTCGGATTCTTCGCAAATAGTTGTAGGGGCGGGCCTTGATGGTCAGCCTGTCAATCAAGCCATGCGCCTCGCCAACCGTCACGGCCTGGTGGCCGGCGCCACGGGCACCGGCAAGACGGTCACCTTGCAGCACCTAGCCGAGGTGTTCAGTGATGCGGGCGTGGCAGTGTTCGCGGCCGATGTAAAAGGCGACCTGTGCGGCCTGGGTGCGGCGGGCGCACCGCAGGGCAAGGTGGCCGAACGCATTGCCGGCATGTCTTGGTTGGGGCATACGCCGCAGGCTTATCCGGTAAGCCTGTGGGATATCGCCGGGCAGTCCGGCCACCCCTTGCGCACGACCCTCAGCGAAATGGGGCCGCTGCTGCTGGGCAACCTGCTGGAACTGACCGACAGCCAGCAGGCAGCCTTGTATGCCGCATTCAAGGTGGCCGACCGTGAAGGCCTGCTGTTGCTCGACCTCAAGGACCTCAAGGCGCTGCTGGCGCACCTGAAGGACAACCCGCAGATGCTGGGTGAAGACAGCGCGCTGATGACCAGTGCCTCCACCCAGGCCTTGCTGCGTCGCCTGGCGACCCTGGAGCAGCAAGGTGCCGAGGCGCTGTTCGGTGAGCCCGCGTTGCAACTCGAAGACTTGCTGCGGCTCGGCAGTGACGGCCGTGGGCGCATCCACCTGCTCGATGCCAGCCGGCTGGTGCATGAAGCGCCGAAGGTGTATGCAACCTTCCTGCTGTGGCTGTTGGCGGAGTTGTTCGAACAGTTGCCAGAGCGCGGCGATGCCGACAAGCCAGTTCTGGCGCTGTTCTTCGATGAAGCGCACTTGCTGTTCAATGGCACGCCCAAGGCGTTGCAGGACCGCCTGGAGCAGGTGGTTCGGCTGATTCGCTCCAAGGGCGTGGGGGTCTATTTCGTGACCCAGTCGCCAGGTGATCTACCCGATGCGGTGCTGGCCCAACTGGGTTTGCGCATCCAGCATGGTTTGCGTGCGTTCACCGCAAAAGAGCAGAAGTCGCTGCGGGCCGTGGCCGATGGTTTCCGCCCCAACCCCGCATTCGACAGCCTGGCGGTGCTGACCGAGCTGGGTATTGGTGAAGCGTTGGTCGGTACGCTGGAAGAGAAGGGCACCCCCGCCATGGTGCAGCGGGTGCTGATCGCGCCGCCGCAGTCGCGTATCGGGCCATTGAGTGCGGCTGAGCGCACTGCATTGATTACCTCGTCACCGCTGGCCGGGCGTTATGACAAGCCGGTGGACCGTGAATCGGCTTATGAAATGCTCACTCAGCGCAAAGGTGAGCCTGTCGAGCCAGCGCCAGTGCCGAAGGCCGATGAAGAGAGCTTTGCCGACAAGGCTGGCGATTTTTTGCAGAGTGCAGCGGGGCAGGCGATCAAGTCCGCCGTGCGGCAGGCGGCCAATCAGTTGGGTCGGCAATTGGTGCGCGGGCTGATGGGGTCGTTGTTGGGGGGCAAGAAGCGCTAGCAGCGCCACGCACTGTAGGAGCAGCCTTGTGCTGCGAAGAGGCCGGTACAGCCTATGAAGCTGTAGTGCCTTTGCCGACGTTTTCGCAGCGCAAGGCTGCTCCTACAGAGGCGCGGTAATATGAAAAAGGCGCCCGAAGGCGCCTTTTTCTACAGCGGTGTCGCTCAGCCGATCGCCTTGGACGCCAGCCAGAACAGGCCAGCTGCCAAGCCCATCGAGGCAGGCAGGGTCAGGATCCAGGCCAGCAGGATGGTCTTCACGGTGCCGCCTTGCAGGCCGCTCTTGTTGGCGACCATGGTACCGGCCACGCCGGACGACAACACGTGGGTGGTCGATACCGGCAGGCTGAACACGTTGGCCATGCCGATGGCACAGGCCGCTGTGATCTGCGCCGACATGCCCTGGGCGTAGGTCATGCCCTGCTTGCCGATCTTCTCGCCAACGGTCAGGACCACGCGCTTCCAGCCGACCATGGTACCCAGGCCCAAGGCCAGGGCAACGGCCACGATCACCCAGAACGGTGCGTATTCGGTGGTGGCGGTGAGGTCTTTGCGCAGCTTCTCAAGGTCTGCCTTTTCACGGGCATCCAGGCCTGGCAGCTTGCCGACCTTTTTCGCCGTGTCATCCAGGCAGAGCAGGTAGCGGCGAACTTCCACGCGCTTCTCGGCATCCAGGGTGTGGTAGTCGGTCACGCCCTTGAGCGAGGCCTGCAGTGCGGCGATGGTCGGCTCGGTCTGCTGCGGGTTGCAACTGAACTGTTCCGGCAGGTCGCTCGCCTTGGCCTTGCCCAACGCCAGGAACTCACCCAGGGTGGCGGCATTGCGCTCGTAGAACTGGCTCATGTGCAGGGTGGCGTCGCGGGTGCGTTCGATCTGGTAGGTGGTGCTGTTCAGGTCGAGCACGAACTTGGCCGGCACGATACCGATCAGCACCAGCATGATCAGGCCAATGCCTTTCTGGCCATCGTTGGAACCGTGCACGAAGCTTACGCCCATGGCCGAAATCACCAGTACCAGGCGGTTCCAGAACGGCGGGTGCTTCTTGTCGTCGAGCTTGCGGCGCTGTTCAGGCGTCTTGTGCATCTTGGACAGCGGGCGCCACCATTTAAGGCCGATCAGCACCAGCGCAGCGACCGCGAAACCGGCCATGGGCGAGACCACCAGCGACATGGCGATGTCGATCGCCTTCTGCCAGTTGACGCCATCGCCCAGCGGGATGTCGTTGATCAGGGCGTTGGCCAGGCCAACACCGAGGATCGAGCCGATCAGCGTGTGCGAGCTGGAAGCCGGGATACCGAAGTACCAGGTGCCCAGGTTCCAGGTGATGGCCGCAGCCAACAGCGAGAAGACCATGGCCAGGCCGTGTCCGGTGTTCACATTGATCAGCAGCTCTACCGGCAGCAGGTGAACGATGGCATAGGCCACCCCGACACCACCGAGCAGAACGCCGAGGAAGTTGAACACGCCGGAGAAGAACACGGCGAGGTGCGGCGGCATGGCTTTGGTATAGATGACGGTAGCTACCGCGTTGGCGGTGTCATGAAAGCCATTGATGAACTCGAAGGCGAGTACGAAGGTCAAGGCGAGCAGGAGGCTCACCAACACCCAGGCATCCAGTCCGCTGAATAAATCGATCATGAAGGTTGTCTGGCGGTCTTAGGGGGGCGGGATTATGCCAGAAAATATTGGCAATCGATGCACCTGCTACAGACCAATAGCACGCACTGTGACGCAGCCTTCACGTGCTTGCCAACGCTTGCATGAACAGTAGCGTCCGCAAAAAAGCGTGAAATATTTAAAAAATCGGCAAATGTCTGGGAAATAGTCGACGCTTGACTGATTCAAACGGTCGTATGAAATTTGTGTAATTCCATTTCATCATCGACCTCTGGGTAAAGATCGACCGCGCCCGGGCAGGCCGGGCGACGACGCGGAAGGCGGAACGTTGCGCTTATGGCTTGTCGCTGCGCAGTTCCTTTTCCATTTTTTCCAGTTCCTGGTTGAACGCCTGGTCACGCACGCTGGCGCGCTTGCGCCACGGTTTGCGTTCAGGGTCCGGTTGAGCGGCGTAAGTGGTCACTTCACCACCGTAAACATCCTTGTAACGTTCAGCCTGGCGCTCGAGTTCTGCGCGCAGTTCATCTTTCGTCACAGTAGTACCTGAGTAAGTTGAATTAAGACTGTTGTTTTAGCTGTACAGCATGCCCCTGCGCATACAAAGGATGCCACAGGGAAAGCAGAGGGGGTGCCATACAGAACCTGCACATGCGTGGGTTGCCCGTAAGTGCTGGAGACAGCGGTGTGTTCCATTACCACAGCAACAAGGCGTACAACCCAATCGATTATAGCAACCGATAATTCTTCGAACAGGGATATTTACCAAAGCCTGACATGCCCGTCGAAGTAGTTGGGCTCAATGGGTAACGCGTCACACCGCGCGTATAACTTTGAAAGGCGCGAGCGGTAAAAGTTCGTCGGCCAGCCGTGGCGAATGCAGAAAGTAAAACGGCCTCGCACAAGGCGAGGCCGTTGCCTGGGACTTCTACGGTGGGTACCTGACCAGTCTCTCCAAAGAAGCCACAAAGTGGCATGAGAAAGGTATAAGCAAAAGTGTCAGCGGTCAATTGCGATTATCGGCCGTTCGTTCGATAATCGCACGAACCAGCGTTTTTTTTGAGGTGAGCGATGAGCGACGAAACAGCGGCCAACGAATCTGCCAACCCAGAGTCGGCACGCCCTGCCGCACCCGCCCTGGCGCCGCCGATCGTGGCATCGCCGGCCAAGCGTATTCAGGCGTTTACTGGCGACCCGGATTTCATGACCTCCCTCGCGCGTGGGCTGGCGGTTATCCAGGCGTTTCAGGAGCGCAAGCGCCACCTGACCATCGCCCAGATCAGCCACCGCACCGAAATCCCTCGCGCAGCCGTGCGCCGTTGCCTGCATACCTTGATCAAGCTGGGCTACGCGACGACTGACGGGCGCACGTATTCACTGCTGCCCAAGGTGCTGACCCTGGGCCATGCCTACCTGTCGTCGACGCCGTTGGCGATTTCTGCGCAGCCGTACCTGGACCGCATCAGTGACCAACTGCACGAGGCGGCCAACATGGCCACCCTCGAAGGTGACGACATCCTTTATATAGCCCGATCGGCGACCGTGGAGCGGTTGATCTCGGTCGACCTGTCGGTAGGCGGGCGCTTGCCGGCCTACTGCACGTCGATGGGGCGCATTCTGCTGGCGGCGATGGACGACACCAGCCTGCGCGAGTACCTCGACCGGGCTGACCTCAAGCCGCGTACCAGCCGCACCTTGCACGATGCCGAATCGTTGTTTGCCTGCATTCAGCAGGTGCGAGCCCAGGGCTGGTGCGTGGTGGACCAGGAACTGGAGCAAGGGCTGCGTTCTATCGCCGTGCCGATTTATGACGCTTCGGGGCAGGTGCTGGCTGCCTTGAACGTCAGCACCCACGTCGGGCGTGTGACGCGCAGCGAACTGGAGCAGCGCTTCTTGCCGATCCTGCTGGCGGCCAGCCGGGACCTTTGCCATCAATTGTTCGGGTGATGCCACGCAAGGGAGGGCCGCTGAGCGCCCTTCCTGCCCCATTATCGAGCACGGACGCCTTTCCTGTTCGATAAACGCACAATGTCGTGCTCAGTGAATTGCGTCGTCCCGGTAGGCTGATTAATGTCTCTCGCAACGGTCGGCTTTGCCGACCGAACAAGAAAAACATGTGAGGCACATACCATGACTACTGTCCCATCGCTGCCGCGGCCGCACCCGCTCGCAGCACTGTTGTATCCAGGCTGACGCAGCCCGCCATCCTCCTATTATCAACCCCTGTACTTGCGCGCTGAGTGCAGTGGCATGGCCGTGCCCTAATTCTGGATAACAACAATGAACCAACCGCAAACCAACGTCGGCAAATGCCTCGACGTCCAGTCGTTCATCAACGACCAGCCGCTGTCCCGCTATCAATGGCGCGTCGTGCTGCTGTGTTTTCTGATCGTTTTCCTCGATGGCCTGGACACTGCCGCCATGGGCTTCATCGCCCCGGCCTTGTCGCAGGAGTGGGGCATCGACCGCGCCAGCCTCGGCCCGGTCATGAGTGCCGCGTTGATCGGCATGGTGTTCGGCGCACTGGGCTCAGGCCCACTGGCCGACCGTTTCGGGCGTAAAGGCGTGCTGGTGGCTGCCGTGCTGGTGTTCGGCGGCTTCAGCCTGGCCTCGGCCTACGCGACCAATGTCGACCAGTTGTTGGTCCTGCGCTTCCTCACCGGGCTTGGCCTGGGTGCGGGTATGCCGAATGCGACGACGCTGCTGTCCGAGTACACCCCTGAGCGGCTCAAATCGCTGCTGGTGACCAGCATGTTCTGCGGCTTCAACCTGGGCATGGCGGGCGGTGGGTTTATCTCTGCGAAGATGATCCCGGCGTATGGCTGGCATAGCCTGCTGGTGATCGGTGGCGTGCTGCCGCTGTTGCTGGCGGTGGTGCTGCTGGTCTGGTTGCCGGAGTCAGCACGCTTCCTGGTAGTGCGTAATCGCGGTACGGATAAAGTGCGCAAAACCCTGGCGCCGATTGCGCCGCAGGTAGTGGCCCAGGCGGCCAGCTTCAGCGTGCCGGAGCAAAAGGCGGTGGCGGCGCGCAACGTATTTGCGGTCATCTTCTCCGGCACCTACGGCCTGGGCACGATGTTGCTGTGGCTGACTTACTTCATGGGCTTGGTGATTGTCTACCTGTTGACCAGCTGGCTGCCGACCCTGATGCGTGACAGCGGGGCCAGCATGGAGCAGGCGGCGTTCATTGGCGCACTGTTCCAGTTTGGCGGCGTGCTGAGCGCAGTCGGGGTGGGCTGGGCCATGGACCGCTTCAACCCGCACAAGGTCATCGGCATTTTCTACCTGCTGGCCGGGGTGTTTGCCTACGCGGTGGGGCAGAGCCTGGGCAACATCACCCTGCTCGCCACCCTGGTGCTGGTCGCTGGCATGTGCGTTAACGGTGCGCAGTCGGCCATGCCGTCGCTGGCTGCCCGCTTCTACCCAACCCAAGGGCGTGCCACGGGCGTTTCGTGGATGCTGGGCATCGGCCGCTTTGGTGCGATCCTCGGCGCCTGGAGTGGTGCGACGCTGCTGGGCCTGGGCTGGAATTTCGAACAGGTGCTGACAGCGCTGCTGGTGCCGGCGGCATTGGCGACGGTGGGTGTGGTCGTGAAAGGACTGGTCAGCCACGCGGACGCGACCTGAGTGCCGAAGGGGGCCGCTTTGCGGCCCATTCGCAGCACAAGGCTGCTCCTACAGCGGGGCAATGCCGGCAGCAGAGGAAATACATAAATGGTTCGATAATCGCACATAAGGTCGATTATCGGATTGTAAGGGACCTACCAGTCTCCTTAATCTGAACGCACTGATGAACCCTGACCGGGAGTCTCCAAAGCGAGCCGGCACCCCATGAATTCGCTGTCGCTGCGGTTCATTCGGGGGCCAACCTGCGAGCAGATCGTTGCGGCCATCCGCTGGGCGATCCGCTTTGCCGGCGACGTGCAGACCACCACCGAATCCACCCGAATCGAGATGTCCGCCTTGCGCGACCTCGAAGCCCATACCGCCGCGGCCCATGGCCAGATGGCAGGAGAAGCCAAATGCGCGACGTATTCATCTGTGACGCCATCCGCACCCCGATCGGCCGCTTCGGCGGCGCCCTGGCCGGCGTGCGCGCCGATGACCTGGCGGCAGTGCCGCTGAAGGCGCTGATCGAGCGTAACCCTTCGGTGCAGTGGGATCAGGTCGACGAAGTGTTCTTCGGCTGTGCCAACCAGGCCGGTGAAGACAACCGCAACGTGGCGCGCATGGCGCTGCTGCTGGCGGGCCTGCCTGAGAGCATTCCTGGCGTGACCCTGAACCGCCTGTGCGCATCGGGCATGGATGCCATCGGCACGGCGTTCCGCGCGATCGCCAGTGGCGAAATGGAATTGGCCATCGCCGGTGGCGTTGAGTCGATGTCGCGTGCACCCTTCGTGATGGGCAAGGCCGAAAGCGGCTACTCGCGCAACATGAAGCTTGAAGACACCACCATCGGCTGGCGTTTCATCAACCCGCTGATGAAGAGCCAGTACGGCGTCGATTCGATGCCGGAAACCGCTGATAACGTCGCTGACGATTACCAGGTGTCCCGCGCCGACCAAGATGCATTCGCGCTGCGCAGCCAGCAAAAGGCCGCCGCGGCCCAGGCAGCCGGCTTCTTCGCCGAAGAGATCGTGCCAGTGCGCATTGCCCACAAGAAGGGCGAAACTATCGTCGAGCGTGATGAACACCTGCGCCCGGAAACCACCCTGGAAGCATTGACCAAGCTCAAGCCGGTCAATGGCCCGGACAAGACCGTCACCGCAGGCAACGCGTCGGGTGTCAACGACGGTGCCGCGGCACTGATCCTGGCCTCGGCGGAAGCGGTGAAGAAACACGGCCTGACCCCACGTGCCCGGGTACTGGGCATGGCCAGCGGCGGCGTGGCTCCTCGGGTCATGGGTATTGGCCCGGTGCCAGCGGTGCGCAAGCTGACCGAGCGCCTGGGTGTGGCGATGAGCGACTTCGACGTGATCGAGCTGAACGAAGCGTTCGCCAGCCAAGGCCTGGCCGTGCTGCGTGAGCTGGGTGTGGCCGATGATGCGCCGCAGGTGAACCCCAATGGTGGCGCGATTGCCCTGGGCCACCCGCTGGGCATGAGTGGCGCGCGCCTGGTGCTGACGGCGTTGCATCAGTTGGAGAAGAGCGGCGGGCGTAAAGGCCTGGCGACCATGTGTGTGGGGGTAGGCCAAGGTTTGGCGTTGGCCATCGAGCGGGTTTGATCAGGCTCGGCCTCTTCGCGGGTAAACCCGCTCCCACAGGGATCCACGCAATCCTCTGTGGGAGCGGGTTTACCCGCGAAGAGGCCGGATCTATGAGACACAAGGCTAATGGCCGGCCGCGCAGCGGAACGAGTGTGTTACTAGGTATGTCTAGACTTACCTAGGACCCTCCAGGAGTAAAACTTCATGACCTCAACCTATTACACCGGCGAAGAACGCAGCAAGCGTATCTTCGCGATCGTCGGTGCCTCTTCAGGCAACCTGGTGGAATGGTTCGACTTCTACGTCTACGCCTTCTGCGCGATCTACTTCGCCCCGGCCTTCTTCCCCTCCGACGACCCCACTGTGCAGTTGCTCAACACCGCCGGTGTGTTCGCAGCGGGCTTCCTGATGCGCCCCATTGGTGGCTGGATCTTTGGCCGCCTGGCCGACCGCCATGGCCGCAAGAATTCCCTGATGATCTCGGTGCTGATGATGTGCGCCGGGTCCTTGATGATTGCCTGCCTGCCGACCTACGGCAGCATTGGTACCTGGGCGCCGGCGCTGCTATTGCTCGCCCGCTTGATCCAAGGCCTGTCGGTAGGTGGCGAGTACGGCACCACGGCGACCTACATGAGTGAAGTGGCACTGCGCGGCCAGCGCGGTTTCTTCGCCTCGTTCCAATACGTGACCCTGATCGGCGGCCAGTTACTGGCGGTGCTGGTGGTGGTCATCCTGCAGCAGTTGCTGACCGAGGACGAACTGCGTGCCTGGGGCTGGCGTATTCCGTTCGTGGTCGGTGCCGTGGCCGCGCTGATCTCGCTGATGCTGCGTCGCTCGCTGCACGAAACCAGCAACGCCGAAACCCGCAATGACAAAGACGCCGGCTCGATCAGCGGCTTGTTCCGCAATCACGCCGCGGCGTTCATCACCGTGCTGGGGTACACCGCCGGCGGTTCGCTGATCTTCTACACCTTCACCACCTACATGCAGAAGTACCTGGTCAACACGGCCGGGATGAACGCCAAGAGTGCCAGCTATGTGATGACGGGGGCGCTGTTCCTGTTCATGATCTTGCAGCCGTTCTTCGGCATGCTGTCCGACCGTATCGGCCGGCGTAACTCGATGCTGCTGTTCGGCGCCTTGGGCACGCTGTTCACCGTGCCCCTGTTGATGGCGCTGAAGACCGTGACCAGCCCGTTCCTGGCGTTCGTGCTGATCAGCCTGGCCTTGTGTATCGTCAGTTTCTACACCTCGATCAGCGGCCTGGTAAAAGCGGAGATGTTCCCGCCGCAGGTGCGCGCACTGGGTGTGGGCCTTGCGTATGCGGTGGCCAACGCCATGTTCGGCGGGTCGGCTGAATACGTGGCCTTGGGCCTGAAGACCCTGGGCATGGAAAACACCTTCTACTGGTACGTGACGGCCATGATGGCGGTGGCCTTCTTGTTCAGCCTGCGCCTGCCGAAGCAGGCGGCGTACCTGCACCATGACGATTAAGGACCTGCAATGACGTACCGTGCGGACAACCAGCTGTTCGATGCCTACTTCACCGCGCCGGCCATGCGCGAGATTTTCTCAGACCGTGGCCGCCTGCAGGGCATGCTCGATTTCGAAGCCGCCCTGGCCCGCGCCGAAGCGGCCGCCGGGCTGGTGCCGCACAGTGCGGTGGCGGCCATTGAGGCGGCCTGCAAGGCTGAGCGTTACGACGCTGGCGCCCTGGCCGATGCCATTGCCAGTGCTGGCAACTCGGCGATCCCGTTGGTGAAGGCGCTGGGCAAAGTGATCGCCAGCGGCGTGCCCGAGGCCGAGCGCTACGTGCACCTGGGCGCCACCAGCCAGGACGCCATGGATACCGGGCTGGTACTGCAACTGCGCGATGCCCTCGACCTGATCGAGGCAGACCTCGCTCAACTGGCCGATACCCTGGCGCGCCAGGCCTTGCAACATGCCGACACCCCGATGGTGGGGCGTACCTGGCTGCAACACGCCACGCCGGTCACCTTGGGCATGAAGCTGGCCGGTGTGCTGGGCGCGCTGACCCGTCATCGCCAGCGGCTTCAGGAGCTGCGCCCGCGCCTGCTGTGCTTGCAGTTCGGTGGTGCGTCCGGCAGCCTGGCTGCGTTGGGCAGCAAAGCCATGCCGGTGGCCGAGGGCCTGGCCGAGCAGCTCAAGCTGCACTTGCCCGAGCAACCCTGGCACACCCAGCGCGACCGGCTGGTGGAATTTGCCTCGGTGCTGGGCCTGATCGCCGGTAGCCTCGGCAAGTTTGGCCGCGATGTCAGCTTGCTGATGCAGACCGAGGCGGGGGAGGTGTTCGAGCCTTCCGCGCCAGGTAAAGGTGGTTCGTCGACCATGCCGCACAAACGCAACCCAGTGGGTGCCGCCGTGCTGATCGGTGCCGCTACCCGCGTACCGGGCCTGTTGTCGACCTTGTTCGCTGCCATGCCTCAAGAACATGAACGCAGCCTTGGCCTGTGGCATGCCGAGTGGGAAACCCTGCCGGATATCTGCTGCCTGGTTTCTGGCGCCCTGCGCCAGGCCCAGGTGATTGCCGAAGGCATGCAGGTCGATGCCGAACGTATGCGCCGCAACCTCGACCTGACCCAGGGGCTGGTGCTGGCCGAGGCGGTCAGCATTGTCCTGGCTCAGCGCCTGGGCCGTGACCGTGCTCATCATTTGCTCGAGCAGTGCTGCCAGCGCGCCGTCGCCGAACAGCGCCACCTGCGTGCCGTGCTGGGTGACGAGCCGCAGGTCAGTGCCGAGTTGTCGGCAGAAGAACTCGATCGCTTGCTCGACCCTGCCCATTACCTTGGCCAGGCCCGCGTCTGGGTGGCGCGCGCCGTGGCCGAACATCAACGTTTCACTGCCTGAAGGAGACTGCTGTGGCGCATTTGCAACTGGCCGATGGCGTACTGAACTATCAAATCGATGGCCCGGCGGATGCTCCGGTGCTGGTCTTGTCCAACTCCCTCGGCACCGACCTGGGCATGTGGGACACGCAGATCCCCGTGTGGAGCGAGCACTTCCGTGTGCTGCGTTATGACACCCGCGGCCACGGCGATTCGCTGGTGACCGCCGGCCCGTACAGCATCGAGCAACTGGGCCGCGACGTCGTGGCCTTGCTCGACGCCCTGGACATCAACAAGGCGCACTTCGTCGGCCTGTCGATGGGCGGCCTGATCGGCCAGTGGCTGGGCATCAACGCCGGCGAACGCCTGGCCAGCCTGACCCTGTGCAACACCGCCGCCAAGATTGGCAGCGATGAGGTCTGGAACCCGCGTATCGACACCGTGCTCAAGGGCGGCCAACAGGCCATGGTCGAGCTGCGCGACGCGTCCATTGCCCGCTGGTTCACCCCGGCCTTCGCCCAGGCGCAGCCCGAGCAGGCCCAGCGTATCTGCCAGATGCTCGCGCAGACCCAGCCTGAGGGCTATGCGGCCAACTGCGCTGCGGTACGCGACGCCGACTACCGCGAGCAGGTTCAGCGTATCCAAGTGCCGACGCTGATCGTTGCCGGTACTGAAGACGTGGTGACCACGCCGGAACATGGCCGTTTCATGCAGGCGGCTATCAAGGGTGCCGAGTATGTCGATTTCCCGGCAGCGCACCTGTCCAACGTCGAGATTGGCGAGCGCTTCAGCCGCCGTGTACTCGACTTCCTGCTGGCCCACTGAGGACGACGCCATGGATGAGAAACAACGCTACGACGCGGGCATGCAAGTGCGCCGCGCGGTGCTGGGCGATGCCCACGTGGACCGCAGCCTGGAGAAGCTCAACGACTTCAATGGCGAGTTTCAGGAAATGATCACTCGCCATGCCTGGGGTGATATCTGGACCCGCCCCGGCCTGCCGCGCCATACCCGCAGCCTGATCACCATCGCCATGCTGATCGGCATGAACCGCAACGACGAGCTCAAGCTGCACTTGCGCGCCGCTGCCAACAATGGCGTGACCCGTGACGAGATCAAGGAAGTGCTGATGCAGAGCGCGATCTATTGCGGTATTCCGGCAGCCAATGCCACCTTCCACCTGGCGGAGTCGGTGTGGGATGAGCTGGGGGTTGAGTCGCGCGCTTGATCCTTGCGGCCTTTGTAGGAGCGGCCTAGCGTCGCGATCGGGCCGCAAAGCGGCCCCAACAGTATTTGCGGTATCACTGAAACCTGGGGCCGCTACGCGGCCCGATCGCGACGCAAGGCCGCTCCTACATCGACCTCAGTGTTACCGGCCCGGCGTTGGCTTCCACGGCCCGCTTCAGCGCGGGGCACAACCCCAGCATGAATGCAGCTTCGGCCACCACGAACAGCGGCCCGATGATCAGCCCGCTGATGTCGTCGACGAACGCCGGCTTGCGGCCCTCGTAGTAGTGGCCGACGAACTGGATGATCCAGCCCAGCACAAATGCCCCCAGCCCAGCCCCCAGCCACAGCCCGGTGCTTTGCACCGCCAGTACCTGGCCAACCCACAGGCACAGCCCCAGCAGCAGGCCCATGACCAGCCCGAAGCGCAGGTCCAGGCGCAGGTAGAACCACACCGAGGCGGCGGCCGCCAGCAGGGCAGGTGACAGCCAGATGCCTGCAATGTCCCAGCCTGGGCGTGACAGCAGAATGGTCACGGCCAGCACGATCAGTGGAATGCCGATGAAATGGGTGGCGATGTTGCGCGGGTCGCGGTGGTAATTGGCGTACTGGCTCAGGTGCTCTTCGAGGTTTTTCATTATTGTGCCTCCCTGGTTTGCCTGATCGGGTTTTACTGCCTGTGCCGGTCCCTTCGCGGGCACAGGCAACCTATATTGCTCAGGATAGCCTGCAGCCCACCAGCATCATCACTTCAGCGAATGGCAGCACTCCGCAGGGGCGCATCCAGCCCCACCAGCGTCTCGATCATCGCCCGCGCCGCCGGTGACAACCGGTAGCCGCTGCGGCTGACCACGCCGCAGCGCACGCTGAGCACTTCCAGTGCGGGCGGCAGGTTGCGCCAGTGCAGGCGCACCAGGCGGCCGGCCGCCAGGTCTTCGGCAACGGCTTCTTCGCTGGCGGTACCGATTGCATTACTGGCCTGCACGACACTGCGCAGCACCGCCAGGTGTTCGGTCTGCAGGTGTGGGGTGAAGTCGCTGCGCCCGCTCAGGTTGGCCAGACGCTTGCGCACACCGGGCGCGAGCAGGGCGCTGGCCAGCGGGTAGGTGAACAGGTCGTTGGTCGACAGGCTGTCCTTGGCCAGCAACGGGTGGCCGGGGCGGCAGAAGAACAGGCCAGGGCGTGGCGAAAGCGGCTCGGTATGGAAGTTGGGGTCGGCCTCGAACGGGCGGATGTCGTCGACGAAGAATTCGATCTGCTCACGGCGCAGTGCCTGGCCGAGGCGCTCGGCATTGTCCACCAGCAGCGAGGTACGAATACCCGGGTGGCTGTCGATGAAGTGGCGCAAGGCATCGGGGACCAGGCGAACAGCCAGGGCCGGGCCGCTGCCGAAGTGCAACTCGCCAGCGTCGAGCTTGGTCATCTGTAGCACTTCGTTGCTCAACTGCGCGGCACCTTGCACGAGGCGGCGTGCGTGCTGCAGCACCACCAAGCCTTCGGGGGTGGGTGGCAGTGCCTTGCTGGCGCGGTCTACCAGGGCGCAGCCGAATGTCTGCTCCAGGCCCTGGATGGCGCGGCTGAATGCAGGTTGGGTGATGCCCATGGCTTCAGCGGCGCGGACAAAACTGCGGTATTCGTTGAGGGCGATGAAGTAGCGCAGTTGACGGAGGTCCATGTCGCGGCTCTGGGGCGGGGATCAGGGCTCGATTTAAGCTGTTACAGCTTATGTCGTCAATGAAGGTTTGTTTAGGTTGTTATGCGATAAAGTTATTTATGCATCAAGTCATCCGGCCTCTTCGCGGGTAAACCCGCTCCCACCCTGTAGGAGCGGGTTTACCCGCGAAGAGGCCTGTGAAATTACAGAAGGTTCAGCGGGTAGCTCACGATCAAGCGGTTCTCATCGAACGCGTTGGTGCTGAAGTCCCGGCGCATGGTCGAGTTGCGCCACTTCAACGAAAGGTCCTTGAAGCTGCCCGACTGCACCACATAAGCCAGCTCTGTTTCTCGCGCCCACTCCTTGCCGTCGTCAACGCCACCTGCAGTCACGTTGTCACCCTTGATATAGCGGTTCATCAGGGTAAGCCCCGGTACCCCGACAGTGGCGAAGTTGAAGTCATGGCGCACCTGCCACGAGCGTTCCTTGGCGTTGTCGAAGCTTGAGTTGTAGCTGTCGTTGGCCAAGGTGCCGCCGCTGGTGCCGTTGACGCGCATCCAGGCGTCATCGCCGCTGACCTTCTGCAGGCCGACGAAGAAGGTATGGCCCTGGTAGCGAGCCGAGAGCAGCGCCGAGGCGGTGCGGTTGTCCAGGTCGCCGGCGCGCTCGGCACCGTCTTCCTTGCCGGTGAAGTAACCGAGGTTGGCGCCCAGGGTCCAGTCGCCCAGTGGCTGGCTGTGGACCAGGTTGAGGTACTGCTGGCGGTAGATGTCCTTGAGCTGGGCATCCCACAGGGCAATCGTTGTGCGCTTGTCGTTGAAGGTGTATTCACCGCCGCCGAAGTTGAAGCGGTCGGACGTGAAAGCACCGCGGCCATTGAGCGACATGTCTTCCATGCTGGCGTCGTTACGCGGGCTGTTGGCGCGGAACTGGCCGGCGTACAGGGTCAGGCCGTCGATCTCCTTGGAGGTCAGCTGGCCGCCGCGGAAGGTTTGTGGCAGCGAGCGACCATCGTCGGAGCGCAGGATCGGCAGCACCGGCATCCATTCGCCGACCTTCAATTCGGTCTGCGAGAGCTTGGCTTTCAAGGCCACGCCCAGGCGGCCGAAATCATCGGCGGGGCGGCCATCGTCGTGCACCGGCAGCAGGTGGGTGTTGGTGGTGCCTTTACCGCCATCGAGCTTGACCGAGTACAGGCCCAGTACGTCCATGCCGAAACCGACGGTGCCCTGGGTAAAACCGGAGCGGGCGTCGAGGATGAAGCTTTGGGTCCATTCTTCGGCCTTGGCCTGCGGGTGTGCCGGGTCGACGAAATTGCGGTTGATGTAGAAGTTGCGCAGGTTGAGGGTGGCCTTGCCGTCTTCGATGAAGCCACCGTCGGCGGCGAACACGGGGAGGGTGCAGGACATGGCCAACAGGCCTGGCAGCAGCTGGCGTGCGGGGTACGAAATGCTCATCTGTCGTGGATCTCTTGTTTTTATTGGCGAACCGTTGCATTGCAGGATGCGGCCTGCAAGCACGGGTCTTTTGATGAACGTGGGCAACGTTGCGTGAGCGGATGGTGCGGGGTAGGGAAGGGGCGAGGCAATTCGTCGCAGACGGTATGGGGCGATTATCGAACGGAATGTTCCAGTTGGTTAATTGTTTTCATGTGCCGGCCTCTTCGCGGGCAACCGAAAACAAAAAGCCCACCGCGAAGGTGGGCTTGATGCTGCTAGCGGATCATTCAGCTTTTCGGTGTTTGAACCGAAGCTTGCTGATTGGCCTGACCGGTCTTCTCGTACCAGCCACCGCCGAGCGCCTTGTACAGGTTGACCTCGCTGGTCAGCTGCGACAGGCGATCACCGATCAGTGCCTGCTGGGCGCTGAATAGGTTGCGTTGGGCGTCGAGGAAGGTCAGGTTGCTGTCGATACCGATACGGTAGCGACGCTCCGCCAGGCGGTAGTAATCCTGGTTGGCCTGCACCAGGTCACGTTGTGCCTGCAACTGCTCTTCGAAGGTCTTGCGCGCCGCCAGGCCATCGGAGACTTCCTGGAAGGCGGTCTGGATGGTCTTTTCGTACTTGGCGACATTGATGTCCTTCTGGATCTTCGAGTAGTCCAGGCTCGCCTTCAGGCTACCGGCGTTGAAGATCGGCAGGTTGATCTGCGGCTGGAACAGCCAGGTGCCCGACCCCCCCTTGAACAGGCCGCCCATGTCCGGGCTCAGGGTACCGGCATTGGCGGTCAGGCTGATGCTCGGGAAGAACGCTGCGCGGGCCGCGCCGATGTTGGCGTTGGCGGCCTTGAGCAGGTGCTCGGCTTCCTGGATGTCCGGGCGACGCTGGAGGATGTCCGACGGCAGGCCAGCCGGTACTTCGGCCAACTGGTCGGCATTGAGCTCCAGTGGCGCAGGCAGGTCGGCCGGTACGCCGGTACCCAGCAGCACGGTCAGGCTGTTGAGGTCCTGTGCCACCAGGCGCTGGTACTGCGAGTACTTGACCCGCGCGCCTTCCACGGCGGTGCGTGCCTGGCTGAGGTCGAGGGCGGAGGCCACCCCGACTTCATTGCTGCGACGGGTCAGGTTGTAGCTTTCCTGGTAGGTCTTCAGCGTTTCTTCGGTCAGTTTGAACAGCGCCTGATCCGCCTGCCAGGTGTAGTAGGCGTTGGCCACGCTGGCCACCAGGGCGATCTGCGTGGAGCGCCGCGCCTGCTCGCTGGACAGGTAGGTTTCCAGGGCCTGCTCGCTCAGGCTGCGCACCCGGCCGAACAGGTCGAGTTCATAGGCGCTGACGCCGAGGGTGGCCGAGTACTGGCTGGTGATATCGGCTTGGCCGGTCTGCGACATATTCGCCGGTACCCGCTGGCGGCTGCCGCTGCCGGTGGCCGAAACGGCCGGGAACAGGTCGGCCCGCTGGATGCGGTACTGCGCACGGTAGGCGTCGATGTTCAACGCCGCGACACGCAGGTCGCGGTTGTTGACCAGCGAGGTCTGGATCAGCTGCTGCAGGGCCGGGTCGTGGAAGAACTGGCGCCAGCCCTGTTCGGCGGCGGCAACGTCTGCCGCTTCGGTCGGCGAGTACGCAGGGCCTTGCGGCCACTGCGCTGCCACCGGCGCTTCCGGGGTCTGGTAATCAGGGATCAGCGAGCAGCCGCCAAGAATCAAAGCGGTTACCGCCAGGGACAACAAAGACTTGGTCATTGCCCAGCCTCATAACGTGGAGTTTCAGGGGTGGCGTCTTTTTCCGGCTGTTTGCTGCCGAACAGCGACGACACTGCGACGAAGAATAGCGGTACCCAGAAGATTGCCAACACGGTGGCGCTGATCATGCCGCCGATCACGCCGGTGCCGATGGCGTGCTGGCTGCCGGCGCCAGCGCCGCTGGCGATGGTCAACGGTACCACGCCAAGGATGAACGCCAGCGAGGTCATGATGATCGGGCGCAGACGCATGCGGCACGCCTCGATCGCGGCGTCGTACAGGCTGCGGCCCTGCTCGTGCAGTTCTTTGGCGAACTCGACGATCAGGATCGCGTTCTTCGCCGCCAAGCCGATGGTGGTCAACAGGCCGACCAGGAAGTACACGTCGTTGGACAACCCGCGCAGGCTAGTGGCGATCAGTGCACCGATGATCCCCAGCGGTACGACCAGCACGACGGCGATCGGGATCGACCAGCTTTCGTACAGGGCTGCCAGGCACAGGAACACGAACAGGACCGAGAGGGCGAACAGTGCCGGCATCTGCGAGCCGGAGAGTTTTTCCTCGTAGGACATGCCGGTCCAGGAGAAGCCGATACCGCTTGGCAGTTCGCCAGCGATACGCTCAACCTCGGCCATGGCCTCACCGGTACTGTAGCCAGGCGCTGGCGCACCGAGGATTTCCATCGCCTCGACGCCGTTGTAGCGGGACAGCTTCGGCGAACCGTAGGTCCATTCACCTTTGGCGAAGGAGGAGAACGGCACCATCTCGCCTTTGCCGTTGCGCACATACCACTTCTGCAGGTCTTCTGGGCTCATCCGGGCGTTCGGTTCGCCTTGGATGTACACCTTCTTGACCCGGCCACGGTCGATGAAGTCGTTGACGTAGCTGGCACCCAGGGCAATCGACAGGGTGTTGTTGATGTCGGCAATGGTCACGCCCAAGGCGCTGGCACGTTCGTCATCGATGGTCAGCTGGTACTGCGGCTCATCGTTCAGGCCGTTCGGGCGCACGGCGCTGAGCACCTTGCTCTGCGCGGCTTTTGCCAGGAACTGGTTGCGTGCTTCCATGAGTTTGGCATGGCCGACACCGCCGCGGTCTTGGAGGAACACGTCGAAGCCGGTGGCGTTACCCAGTTCGAGTACGGCAGGCGGGGCGAAGGCGAATACCATCGCATCGCGGAAGGTGAAGAAGTGCTGCTGGGCACGCTGGGCCAGGGCGAACACGCTGTTCTCCTTGGAGCGCTCATCCCACGGCTTGAGCATGATGAAGGCCATGCCCGAGCTTTGACCGCGGCCGGCGAAGTTGAAGCCGTTGACGGTGAACACCGACGACACGGTATCGGCTTCGTCCTTGAGCAGGTACTCACGCATCTGGTCGACCACCGCCTGGGTGCGTTCAGCACTGGAGCCTGCCGGGGTCTGCACCTGGGCAAACAGCACGCCCTGGTCTTCTTCAGGCAGGAACGCCGTCGGGATGCGGGCGAACAGCCAGATCATGCCGACCACGATCAGCGCGTAGGCCAGCAGGAATGGCACCTTGTTGCGCAGGATGGTACCGACGCTGCGCTCGTAGCCGTTTACGCTGCGGTCGAAGTTACGGTTGAACCAGCCGAAGAAACCACCCTTGGCCACATGGTGCTCGCCCTTTTTCAGCGGCTTGAGCATGGTGGCGCACAGTGCAGGGGTGAAGATCAGCGCCACCAGCACCGAGAGGCCCATGGCCGAGACGATGGTGATGGAGAACTGCCGATAGATCACACCGGTGGAGCCGCCGAAGAAGGCCATTGGCAGCAGTACCGCCGACAGCACCAGGGCGATACCCACCAGGGCTCCCTGGATCTGCTCCATGGAGCGCTTGGTCGCTTCCTTGGGTGGCAACCCCTCTTCGGACATTACCCGCTCGACGTTTTCCACCACGACGATGGCGTCGTCCACCAGCAAGCCGATGGCCAGGACCATGGCGAACATGGTCAGGGTGTTGATGCTGAAGCCCGCAGCGGCAAGGATGCCGAAAGTACCCAGCAATACCACCGGTACGGTCATGGTGGTGATGATGGTGGCGCGGAAGTTCTGCAGGAACAGGTACATCACCAGGAACACCAGGACCACGGCTTCGATCAGGGTGTGGATTACCCCGCTGATCGATTCGGTGACCACCGGCGTGGTGTCATACGGGAACACGGCCTTCACGCCAGGCGGGAAGAACGGCTCGAGGTCGCTGATGGTCTGGCGCAGGGCCTTGGCGGTGTCCAGGGCGTTGGCACCGGTGGCCAGCTTGACCGCCAGGCCCGACGCCGGCTTGCCGTTGAACTGGGCGCTGACGGCGTAGTTCTCGCCACCCAGGCCTACTTCGGCGACATCGCCCAGGCGTACTTGGGAACCGTCGCTGTTAACCTTGAGCAGAATCTTCTCGAACTGCTCGGCGGTTTGCAGGCGGGTCTTGCCGATGATGGTGGCGTTGAGCTGGGTACCCGGCAAGGCCGGCAGGCCGCCAAGTTGGCCGGAGGACACCTGCACGTTCTGCGCGGCGACTGCGGTCTTGACGTCGACTGGGGTCAGCTGGAACTTGTTCAGCTTGGCCGGATCGAGCCAGATACGCATGGCGTACTGCGCACCGAACACCTGGAAGTCACCCACGCCGGCAGTCCGCGAAATCGGGTCCTGCATGTTCGAGACGATGTAGTTGGCCAAGTCGTCCTTGGTCATGCTGCCATCTTCGGACACCAGGCCGATCACCAGCAGGAAGTTTTTAACCGCCTTGGTGACGCGGATACCTTGTTGCTGCACTTCTTGCGGCAACAGCGGCGTAGCCAGGTTCAGCTTGTTCTGAACCTGTACCTGCGCGGTGTCGGCGTTGGTGCCTTGCTCGAAGGTAGCGGTGATGGTCATGCTGCCGTCGGAGTTACTTTCCGAAGACACATAACGCAGGTTGTCGATACCGTTGAGCTGCTGCTCGATGACCTGTACCACGGTGTCCTGCACCGTCTGCGCCGAGGCGCCCGGGTAGGTCACGGCGATGGCGATGGCCGGTGGCGCGATGCTCGGGTACTGGTTGATCGGCAACTTCAGGATCGACAGTGCCCCGACCAGCATGATCACCAAGGCGATCACCCAGGCGAAGATCGGGCGATCGATAAAGAACTTCGACATGGTTTACTCCGCTTTGGCGTCTGCTTTCGCCGCGTTGGCCTGATCAGGGCTGGCCGGCTTGTTGACGTTGGTGGCTTCGCTGACCTTAACCTCGACGCCTGGGCGCACGTATTGCAGGCCTTCGGTGATCAGGCGGTCGCCTGGGTTCAAGCCTTCCTCGATCAGCCAGTCGCTGCCCAGGGTGCGGCTGGCCTTGAGCTGACGCAGTTCGACCTTGTTTTCCTGGTTGACCACCAGTGCGGTCGGCGCGCCCTTGAGGTCGCGGGTCACGCCCTGCTGTGGGGCCAGGATGGCGTTGGCGTTGACCCCGGCGCGCAGGCGGGCATGGACGAACATGCCAGGCAGCAGGGTGTGGTCGGGGTTCGGGAAGATCGCGCGCAGGGTCACCGAGCCGGTGGTCTCGTCGACCGCGACTTCGGAGAATTCCAGGCGACCCTGCTGCTTGAACAGGCTGCCGTCTTCGAGCACCAGTTGCACTGAGGCGGCGTTGTCGCCGGCCTTTTGCAGCTGGCCGCTTTCCAGGTCACGGCGCAGCTTGAGCAGCTCGGCGGTGGACTGGGTGACGTCAACGTAGATCGGGTCGAGTTGCTGGATGGTCGCCATGGCGTTGGTCTGGCCATTGCTCACCAGTGCGCCCTCGGTGAACGTGGAACGGCCGATGCGGCCGCTGATCGGTGCCAGGACCTTGGTGTAGCGCAGGTCGATCTGGGCGCTTTTCAGTGCTGCCTCGGCCTGCAATCGTTTGGCATTGGCGTCGTCGTATTCCTGTTTGGAGACGGCTTGTTCATCGATCAGCTGCTTGTACCGCTCGGCCAGCGAGCGGGTCGCCTGCAGGTTGGCCTGGGCATTGGCCAGGTTGGCTTCATAGACGGCAGGGTCGATCTGGTAGAGCTGCTGGCCTTCCTTGACGTCGCTGCCTTCTTTGAAGAGGCGCTTGAGGATGATGCCATTGACCTGTGGGCGCACTTCGGCGACGCGATAGGACGTGGTACGCCCCGGCAATTCCGAGGTCAGGGTGAAGGCTTGTGGTTGGAGGGTCACGACGCCGACCTGAGGAGCCTGCGCGGCAGGCGCTGCTTCTTCTTTCTTGCAGCCACTGAGCAGTGTTGCCAGGGCGACGGCGGAAACCAGAGCGGTAACGGCTGGCTTGAATTGCATGAGGATCCTCGGGGCGCTGGAGCAGGAGACGCTCAAGAGTAATGGAAGAGTCTTGTCAGAAAAATGCTATCGGGTGGATAAATAGCTTGCTAAGGAATATACTTACATTCATGGTTGTTTGTAAATACCGCTGGGTAGTACTTGGCTACTGCCGCAGCCCTTGATTAGCCCATCCGGGAGGCGCCCTGCAGAGGCGACCCCGGCGGTTTCCCCGTGTGCGCCGCGCGCTCGGGCCCAGATGAGGTTGTACTGCCATGGTCCGTAGAACCAAAGAAGAAGCCCAGGAAACCCGCGCCCAGATTATCGAGGCGGCGGAAAAGGCCTTCTACAAGCGCGGGGTTGCGCGAACCACCTTGGCTGACATCGCCGAATTGGCGGGCGTGACCCGAGGTGCGATCTACTGGCACTTCAGTAACAAAGCTGAACTGGTGCAGGCGTTGCTTGACAGCCTGCACGAAACCCATGACCACCTTGCGCGTGCGAGCGAAAGCGAGGATGAACTGGACCCGCTTGGTTGCATGCGCAAGCTGCTGTTGCAGGTGTTCAACGAGCTGGTGCTCGATGCCCGAACCCGGCGTATCAATGAGATTCTGCATCACAAGTGCGAGTTCACCGATGACATGTGTGAAATTCGCCAGCAGCGCCAGAGCACGGTGCTGGATTGCCACAAGGGCATTACCCTGGCGCTTGCCAATGCAGTGCGCCGGGGCCAGTTGCCTGCCGAGCTGGATGCCGAGCGCGCGGCGGTGGCCATGTTTGCCTATGTCGATGGCCTGATCGGGCGCTGGTTATTGCTGCCAGACAGTTTCGATCTGCTGCGTGACGTCGAAAAATGGGTCGACACTGGGCTGGATATGCTGCGCTTGAGCCCGGCTCTGCGCAAATGACTCTTTGTTAAGGATTGTGAGGGAGTGTTTCCTCATTGTATTAACGGGGGATTAAAAGCGGGGGCCGCGCTGCGGCCCATCGCAGGCAAGCCAGCTCCCACAGGCGTGGCGCTGTACTTGTAGGAGCGCCTTGTGTCGCGAAAGGGCCGCAACGCGGCCCCAGCAGGCTCAACGCCCACGCAATTGCCGGTCCGGCAACGCCAACGCCACCACCAGCCCCAGCAGGGCGATCACGCCACTGCCCATCAGCAAATGCCTGAACGTCTCCAGCAACCGCGCTTGGGTCTGCGGGTCTGCCTCGCCAGCCTTCAGGCTCCCCAGCAATGGATTGCCCAGCAACTCGAACCCACCTTGGTGCAGCAACGCCAGCAGTAGGCTGGACATGCACGCCACACCCATGGCGCCGCCGAGTGAGCGGAACAGGTTAGTGGTACTGGTAGCCACGCCGATGTCCTTGATGTCCACGGCGCTCTGCGTGCCCACCAGCGAAGTCGGAAACTGCAGCCCGCAGGCAATGCCGGTCAGCAGCATGAACACGGCACTGAGCAGGGCCGACTGCGGCGGTGTGATCGCCATGGCGAAGATGGCCACCGGCATCAACAGTGCACCGGCGAGAATTTGCGGCTTGTAGCGCCCAGTGAGGCTGGTCATGCGGCCCCCGGTAAAGGCGCCCATCGGCAGGCCCATCGCCAGTGGCAGCAGGTGCAATGCCGCGCTGTCGGCGCCTGCCCCGGTGATGCCTTGGTAGCGCAAGGGCATCAGCATGGTCAGGGAAATCGACTGGAAACTGGCGAAAAAGATCACGCCCCAGCACAGCACCGCGACGCGGTTGCCGAACAGGCCGAGGGGCAGCAGGGGCTCCTGGCAGCGCCGCTCGTGGGCAATGAACAGCATCAGGCCAAGCACCGCGCAGGCGAACAGCGTCAGCACCGGCGGCGCTGTCCAGGCGTGCCCTTGGCCAACCAGGGTAATGCCCAGCAGCAGGCTGCCCAGGCCAAGAATCAGTAGCACCGCGCCCAGGTAGTCCACCTGGGCCTCGCGCCGCTTCACCGGCATGTCGCCGAGCGCCCGGTGGATCGCCCACAATGCGACCAGCCCCAGCGGCAGGTTGATCCAGAACACCCAGCGCCACGACAGGTACTCGGTCAGCCAGCCACCGAGCACCGGCCCGGCGACGCTGGCCACGGCGTACATACTGCTGAAGTAGCCCTGGTAACGCCCGCGTTCGCGGGGCGGCACGAAGTCACCGATGATCGCCTGGCTGACCGACACCATGCCGCCCGCGCCAACCCCTTGCAGCACGCGCGCCAGCACCAGTTGCTGCATGTCCTGGGCCAGGGCGCAGGCAATCGACGCCAGGGTGAACAGCGAGATGCCGGTCAGGATCATCCGCCGCCGGCCGTACAGGTCGCCCAGCTTGCCGTAGATCGGCACCGCCACGGTCATCGCCACCATGTAGCCAGAGATCACCCAGGCAAGCAGGCCGACATCGTTGAACTGGGCCGAGATGGCCGGCAACGAGACGGCGACAATGGTTTGGTCCAGCGCACCGAGGAAGATGGCCAGCATCAGGGCGGTGAGCACGTTGCGCAGCACGGTCGGGGGCAGGGCGGCAGTCACGGGGTTACCTTGGCAATGGGCTTGAGGCCGATGAATTGTAACCTGACTTAGGTAGCTTCCTATGTACTATCTGCATCCCCTATGCAAGATCGGCATTGGCGCATTCATCCAGTGAGGCATGGCTGCGTGATATCGTGGCTAGACCGCAGGGGCTGTAATCCGTGGCCTGCACCAGCTTGGTGCAGCTATTTGCCGCAGGGTTTTCGTGCCGCTGTATCCCACACCTTTTATTCCTCTGCCTGCATGTCGAGCATGACCGCCCAGATGGCGACGGTTGGAACAGGTCAGGTAGACCCGATTCAGGGGTCGGTAGCAACCGTTCAATTTCACGTTATTGCGGAGTGATCATGCCCAGGGCTTCCCACCAAGATTTGCGTTTTGCCTTCCGCGAGCTGCTCGCTTCAGGTTCCTGCTACCACACAGCGTCGGTGTTCGACCCGATGTCGGCGCGCATTGCCGCCGACCTGGGCTTTGAAGTCGGCATTCTTGGCGGTTCGGTGGCTTCGCTGCAGGTACTGGCTGCGCCGGATTTTGCCCTGATCACCTTGAGCGAGTTCGTCGAGCAGGCCACGCGCATTGGCCGCGTGGCGCAACTGCCGGTGCTCGCCGATGCCGACCACGGCTACGGTAACGCTTTGAATGTCATGCGCACGGTCATTGAACTGGAGCGTGCCGGTGTGGCGGCGCTGACCATCGAAGATACCCTGCTGCCGGCCCAGTTCGGGCGCAAGTCCACCGACTTGATTCCGGTTGAGGAAGGCGTCGGCAAGATTCGCGCTGCGCTTGAAGCACGGGTCGATTCGTCGCTGTCTATCATCGCCCGCACCAACGCCGGTGTACTGACCACCGAAGAAATCATCGTGCGTACCCAGAGCTACCAGAAGGCTGGGGCCGACGGTATCTGCATGGTCGGGGTGAAGGATTTCGAGCAGCTCGAGCAAATCGCCGAGCACCTGACCGTGCCCTTGATGCTGGTGACCTACGCCAACCCCAACCTGCGCGATGATGAGCGCCTGGCGCGCCTGGGCGTGCGCATCGTGGTCGATGGCCACGCCGCGTACTTCGCCGCCATAAAGGCTACTTATGACTGCCTGCGCCTGCAGCGCGGCCAGCAGAACAAGTCCGAGAACCTCAGCGCCACCGAACTCTCGCACACCTACACCCAACCCGAGGATTACATTCGCTGGGCCAAGGAGTACATGAGCGTCGAGGAGTGACCGGCAGGGCGCCGTCAGCTCAGCGCACGGCGCTCAAGGTGGCGCTTTGTGGCACGCAGTGTTCGTGCTGACAATGGGCGGCCGCGCTGGGTTGGTTGCGCAGCAGCTCAACCCGCCAGCAGGCCGACCCGTACAGCCCGGCGATGGCAAACAGCGCCATGACCAGCGCGAACCTTCTTGTTTTGATGCCCATGGTGCTCACCTCCTGTTACAACGTCAGGTGATACCTCTAAGCGTAGGCCAGTAGTCGCAACCTTGCGCTGCGAAGAGGCCCATGGCGGCGCCGGCCCTTTCGCAGCACAAGGCTGCTCCTACACGTCCTGATCCCATTCCGGTTCGTCCTTGAACCGCTGCGCGAGAAAATCCAGCATGCTGCGCAAGGTCGCCGGCATGTGCTTGCGCGAGGTATAGACCGCATTCAGGTTGAGTTCGCGTGGCCGTGCTTCGGGCAGCAGGCGCACCAGTTCGCCCGTGCGCAGGGCGGCGGCAGCCTGGTAGGTCGGCAACATGGCGATGCCGGCACCGGCCAGTGCCGCCTTTTGCAGGGTCATCGCCTCATTCGCACTGATGTTGCCCTCGACCGGGACGGCAACGGCTTGGCCCTGCACCTCGAAATGCCAGAGGTGATGGCCGAAGTAGGCATGGGTCAGGCAGTTGTGCCCGCTCAATTCCTCGATCCGCTGCGGCGTGCCGTGCTCACGCAGGTAGGCCGGTGCCGCGCACACCACCGAACGGCACACGGTCAGACGCCGGGCGATCAGGTTCGGGTCCAGGTCGTTGCTGGTGCGGATGGCCAGGTCGATGCGCTCGTCCACCAGGTTGACCGTGCGATCGAGCATCTGCAGCTCGACCTTCACCCCGGGGTAGCGCCGTACATATGCGGCCACGGCATCCACCAGTTGAGCCTGCCCGAATGACGTACTGACGCTGATGCGCAGCGCGCCGCGAGGGGCGTCGTCCGGTTGGCGCACGGCCACCTGCAGGTCACCGGCGAGTTCCAGCAGTTGGCGGCAGCGTGGCAGTGTTTCCTGGCCGGCGGCGGTCAGGCTCAACTTGCGCGTGGTGCGCTGCATCAGCCGCGCACCGACCCAATCCTCCAGTTCCGCCAGGTAGCGTGAAACCACTGGCCTGGACAGTTGCAGGTGGTCCGCTGCCGCCGATTGGCTGCCCAGGTCGATGACAGTGACAAAAACGCGCATCGCGTTGAGACGGTCCATGATTTGCCCGATTTTAGAAACAAACTATGTTTTAGCATCGCATTTTTTGTCATGGATCGGGCAACTAAGCTGGTGAGCATTCTTCTTCAAGACGGACCGTTGCGATGTCGCTATTCACTCCCTTGCGTGGCCTGATGCTGGCCTGTGTTGCGCTGACCGGCCAGGCGCTGGCTGCCGAACCTTTGCAGTTGGACGTCTACAACCCTGGCCACGAGGCGATTTTCCCGGTCAGTTCGGTGATTGTCAGTGGCGAAAAGGACGCCGTGCTGGTCGATGCCCAGTTCGGCAAGGCCCAGGCCGAACAGGTGGTCGAGCGCCTGCGTGCCGGTGGCAAGCGGCTGACAACCATCTACATCAGCCATGGCGACCCGGACTACTACTTCGGCCTCGACACACTGACCCAGGCTTTCCCACAGGCCAAGGTCGTCGCCTCTGCGGCTACCGTCGCGCATATTCGCCAGACCATGGACGCGAAGCTGGCCTACTGGGGCCCGCAAATGGGCGCGGATAAACCGGCTCGCCTGGTCGTGCCTGAGGTGCTCGACGGCCATCGCCTGACCCTGGAGGGCCAGGCGCTCGACGTGGTCGGCCTGGACGGCCCGCAACCTGATCGCAGCTTTGTCTGGATTCCGTCGATCAAGGCGGTGGTCGGTGGGGTGGTGGTATCGGAACACATCCATGTGTGGATGGCCGATACCCAGTCGGCCACGTCGCATGCCGACTGGCTGGGCACGCTCAAACGGATCGAGCAGCTGGCACCGCGCACCGTGGTCCCCGGCCATTACCTTGGCCAAAGCAGCCGTTCGCTCGCGGCCGTGCGCTTCACGGCGGACTACATTCAGGCATTCGATGCCGAAACCGCCAAGGCAAAAGACGCCGCTGCGTTGGTGGCTGCGATGAAAAAACGCTACCCGGACCTGGCCGACGAGAGCTCGCTGGAGCTCGGCGCCAAGGTCGCCAAGGGCGAGATGAAGTGGTAATTCCGTTCAACTGATGGAGTGTTTCTCATGAGCAAGATCGCAATCATTGGCGCCACCGGCCGTGCCGGCAGCCAGTTGCTGGAAGAAGCCCTGCGCCGTGGCCACAGTGTGGTGGCCATTGCCCGCGACCCGTCGCAGCTGCAGGGACGTGAGGGGGTGACCGTCAAGGCACTCGATGCCAAGGACAGCGCAGCGCTGCAAGCGGCTGTCGCCGGTGTGGACGCGGTGTTGAGTGCTGCGCATTTCTCGACGATCGAAGCGCACGCCATCATCGAGCCGGTCAAGCGTGCCGGGGTCAAGCGCCTGCTGGTGGTGGGCGGGGCGGGTAGCCTGCTGTTGCCTTCGGGGCACCGGGTGATCGACAGCCCGGACTTCCCCGAGGCCTACAAGGCCGAAGCGAGCGCGGGTGTGCGTTTTCTTGAGGTACTGCGCCAAGAGCCGAACCTGGACTGGACCTTCCTGTCACCGTCGGCGGAGTTTGTCGAAGGCGAACGCAGCGGGCACTACACGCTAGGCAAGGATCATCTGCTGATCGGTGCCGATGGCAAGAGCTGGATCACCTTTGCCGACTACGCGATTGCCATGCTCGATGAGCTGGAGAAACCCGCGCATTCGCGGGCGCGGTTCACCGTCGGTTATTGAGCCACTGCCTGCAGCCAGTCCAGCAACTCGACCAGCCCGGCTGGCTGTTGCCTGGCCTGGCTGACCAGGTAATAGCCTTTTCCGGTCGTCACCTTCAGGGCAAACGGCATGCACAGCCGCTTGCTGCGCAGGTCATCGCCGATCAGCGACCAGTCGCCGATGGCCACTCCGGTGCCCTGGGATGCCATGGCCATCGCCATGTCCAGCGTTTCGAAATGCTGCTTTGGCCCCTGTACATCGAACGTGGCCCCGGCCGCCTGCAGCCATAAACGCCAGTCATGCTCGTCACGCGAGGGGTGCAGGAGCATGTGGCGCATCAAGTCGTCGATATTGGCCAACGGCAACGGGCCTTGCAGCAGGGAAGGGGCGCACACTGGCGTCAGTTGCTCGTCGAACAGCTTGCGCACCTGCAAGCCCTGGTTCGGCGCGCTGCCATACACCACCGCCGCATCAAAGCCTTCGCGGGCAAAATCCACCCCATGCTGCACCGTGGTAGTCAGCTCTACTGGCACATCCGGGCGCAGCGCCTGCCATTCCATCAGGCGCGGCAGCAGCCAGCGCATCACGCAGGTTGGCGCCTTGAGTTGCAATGTGGCGCTATGCCCGCCGACTTCCCGCACGCCTTGTTCGATCAGGGCAAACACCTGTTGCACCCTGGGCAGCCAGTCCTGGCCTTCACGGGTCAGGCTCAGGCCACGGGCCTGGCGCTGGAACAGGGCGTAACCGAGGTGCGCTTCAAGCGCGGCGATCTGCCGGCTCACGGCACCTTGGGTGATGTGCAACTGCTGCCCCGCACGGGTGAAATTGCAGTGCTGGGCAGTCACCAGGAAGGTGTGCAAGGCGGGCAGGGGAGGAAGGCGTTTCATTGCACTGAGCCATGATTTGAAGACATGGCTAGTATGTGTTTTTTTGCATTGTGGCGATAGCGCTGCCTTGGGTCCAATAAGCGCAGTTTTCAACAAGACTCAAGGTAAACACACATGGCAACCTGCGGCGAAGTACTGGTCAAACTCCTTGAAGGCTATGGTGTGGACCATGTCTTCGGCATTCCAGGCGTGCATACCGTTGAGCTCTATCGCGGCCTGGCAACGTCCTCCATTCGTCATATCACCCCGCGCCACGAGCAAGGTGCCGGCTTCATGGCCGACGGCTACGCACGCACGCGCGGCAAACCCGGTGTGTGCTTCATCATCACCGGCCCAGGGATGACCAATATCACCACCGCCATGGGCCAGGCCTATGCCGATTCGATCCCGATGCTGGTGATTTCCAGCGTGCAATCGCGCGATCAGCTGGGCGGCGGCCGCGGCAAGCTGCACGAACTGCCCAACCAATCTGCACTGGTGTCGGGTGTGGCAGCCTTCTCCCAAACCCTGATGAGCGCAGACGACCTGCCCGAGGTACTGGCCCGGGCCTTTGCCGTGTTCGACGGTGCTCGCCCGCGCCCGGTGCATATCGAGATTCCGCTGGACGTACTGGTCGAGCCGGCCGATCACCTGTTGCCGGCCCGCCCGGTCCGCAGCAGCCGGGCAGGTGCCGCGCCGCAGGCCGTGGCGCAGATGGCCGAGCGCCTAGCCCAGGCGAAGCGCCCGTTGATCCTGGCCGGCGGCGGTGCATTGAACGCTGGCGCTTCGCTGGCACGCTTGGCAGAGCAGCTTCAGGCACCGGTGGCATTGACCATCAACGCCAAGGGCTTGCTGGCTTCCAATCATCCTTTGCAAATCGGCTCGACTCAGTCGCTGCCGGCTACCCGTGCGCTGGTGGCCGAAGCGGATGTGGTGTTGGCCATCGGTACCGAGCTGGCCGAAACCGACTATGACGTGACCTTCAAGGGCGGCTTCGAGATCCCGGGCAGCTTGCTGCGGATCGACATCGACCCGGACCAGACGGTGCGCAACTATCTGCCTGAGCTGGCGCTGGTCGCTGACGCCGACCTGGCCGCCGAGGCACTGTGCGTTGCCTTGCAACAGCAGCCGCTGCCGGCGCGTGAAAATACCTGGGGGCCAGCACGCGTCACGCAGCTGCGCCAATCGCTGGCGGGCGGCTGGGACCAGCCGACCCTGAGCCAGACCCGCCTGCTGACCAGTATCCTCCAGACACTGCCCAACGCCATTCTGGTCGGGGATTCGACCCAGCCGGTGTACTCCGGCAACCTCACGCTGGACATGGATGAGCCTCGCCGCTGGTTCAATGCCTCGACCGGCTACGGCACCTTGGGCTATGCACTGCCGGCGGCGATGGGCGCTTGGCTGGGCAGCGCCGCGCAGATCGCCGAGCGCGCGCCGTCGGTTTGCCTGATTGGCGATGGTGGCATGCAGTTCACCCTGCCGGAGCTGGCCAGTGCAGTCGAGGCGCAGGTGCCGCTGATCGTGCTGCTGTGGAACAACCAGGGTTACGAAGAAATCAAGAAGTACATGGTCAACCGCGCCATCGAGCCGGTCGGGGTGGATATCCATACCCCTGACTTCATCGGCGTGGCCAGGGCGTTGGGCGCTGACGCGGAGCATGTGAGTGATGTCGCGCAGTTGCAGGCGGCACTGGGGCGTGCGGTGGAGCGCAAAGGGCCGACGTTGATTCAGGTTGATCAGAATCAGTGGCAGGCGGCCGTTGCAGGTTAACTGAAACGGCCGGTAACCCTTACCCCGCTGTGGCGCGCAACCGCGCCACATCGCGGATCGGTGGTGCGCCATACAGCCGGCTGTACTCGCGGCTGAATTGCGAAGGGCTTTCATACCCCACACGATAGCCCGCCACCGCTGCCTCAAGCCCGTCATTGAGCATCAGCCGCCGGGCCTCCTGCAGGCGCAATTGCTTCTGGTACTGCAGCGGGCTCATCGACGTCACGGCCTTGAACCGATGGTGCAAGGTCGAGGTGCTAAGGTTGACCTCACGGGCCAGGTCCTCGATGCGCAACGGCTGCTGGAAGTTCTGGTTGAGCCAGGTGATGGCCTGGCATACCCGATGGGTCTGGCTGTTGGCCAAGGCGATTTCATACAGCCGATAACCCTGCGGCCCACGCAGCAGGCGGTAAAGGATTTCGCGGCGGATCAGCGGCGCCAGCATGGCAATGTCCCGCGGCGAATCCAGCAGGCGGATCAAGCGCAGCAGCGCATCCAGCAACGCTGCATCGGTCTTCTCCACATACAAGCCACGGCCAGAAGGCAGGCTGGGCACCAACATCGGCCCGCTTTCGGCAATCAGCTGGCTGATCTCGGCCGGGTCCAGGTCCAGCCGCAGGCCCAGGCTTGGGTTTTCCGGGCTGGCATCAAGCTTCACGCCGCTCAGTGGCAAGGTCACCGACACCACCATGTAGTGCAGCGGGTCGTAGACGTACTGTTCGTCACCCAGGAACAGGCTCTTGCTGCCATGGGCAAGGACGCACAAGGCCGGCTGCGCCAAGGTGGGCACCGAGCGGACACTCTCCCGATAGCTGACCAGGTACAGGTCGTCGATGGCCGAGGCGCTGCCGGGTGGGTCGCCGGCATGCCGGCGGATCAGCTCGGCCAGCTCCTGGCGTTGCACTTCCAGGGTCGGTTCGATGGACGTGGGGGTGGTCATGGTGGCTTCCTCTACTGACTGACGCAGCATAGGTTTGGGCAATGGCGGGCGCTAGTCGAAAGCTGCACGGCGATTGCCTGATCCTGCCGCGGTGCAGGATCAGGCAATCGCCCGGCAGTAATAGCCTAACGCGTCGCGCGGGCCTGCCTCTAACCTTGGCAGCCTGGTTTTTCGTCCGCCTGCTCAAGGAGATCGTGCAATGACCCTACGACAACCGGTCACCCACTTGGCGTTCATCCGTGCCAGCAGCGGTCGTTCGGCGGAGCTAGGCGCGCGCCTGCGCGATCTGCTCGAACCCTCGTTGCGTACACCGGGGTGCCTGAGCTTCACGGTCCAGCGCTCGCAGGCCGACGCCGACCTTTGGCTGCTCAGCGGCAGTTGGCGTGATCAGCAGGCGATGAGCGGCTACTTCGCTTCGCCAACCCTGGAGGTATTCGGTGAGCTGGTGCAGGCGCAAGTGGTCAGCAGCCTGGACCTGCATACCTTCGATTGATTGCTGATGGGCACAGGTTAAAATGTCGCCCTTCGATCAACTACCCAGAGCGCAGCATGGCACGTAGAGAATTCCCGCAGTTCGAAGCCGTTTCGGCGATGGTCCCGGTGGAAGGTGGTGGCTACAACGCCGCCATCGCGGTGAAGGCGCTGGGCATGGGCGGGGCGCCGCGCTTTCACAAGGTACTGGACGGCCAGGTGTTCAAGGGCGCCATGGCGGCCGATGAGGCCGCCTGCGCCGAGCTGGAACGCCTGCAGGGCGTCACTGAAGAGGGCGAGCTGATCTGGTGATCAGTTGCCCACTTGCGGCCTGGCCATCTTGAACAGGTTGCCCAGTTCGAAATAGTCCGCCGGGCCGCCGCCACGCAGGATCGGTTCGGCGGCGGTGGTGTCGTAGATACCGTTTTTCAGCAGGTGCTCGGCAATGTGCACCGCCACCACTTCACCGAGGATCAGCCAGCTGGGCACCGACTCCTGGTCTGCCCGTTTCAGCTGGACGATCTGGCTCACCTTGCACTCGAACGCCACCGGGGTTTCGCCCACCCGTGGCACTTTGACGACGCGTGACGGCGCTGCTGTCAAACCGCTGAGTTCGAATTCATTGACGTCTGCCGCTACCGCCGCGCAGCTCTGGTTCATCGCCTCGGCCAACGGCCGGGTCGCCAGGTTCCAGACGAACTCGCCGGTCTGCTCGATGTTGTTCAGGCTGTCTTTGCGCCCGACGCTGCAGAAACCGATGATCGGTGGGATGTAGTTGAAGGCGTTGAAGAAGCTGTAGGGCGCCAGGTTCAGGCGGCCTTCGCGGTCGTGGGACGAGATCCAGCCGATTGGGCGGGGGCCGACGATGGCGTTGAAGGGGTCGTGGGGCAGGCCGTGGCCTTTGGCGGGTTCGTAGTAATACATCGGTGCTGGGCTTGCTGGCCCTACCTCTTGGGGGACGAGGCGCTAGTGTGCCAAGCCTTTGCCCGGCTGGAAATGATCAAGCCCGGCCGAAGCCGGGCTGGTTGCACGCATCAGGGGTTAGCTGATGCGGTGGGCGTTGGTGCGGTCGAAGCCGTCTTCTGCAAAACGCTGGCCGCCGGTGCGGTCGAAGCCATCTTCTGCAAAACGTTGAGCGCCAGTGCGGTCGTAGCCGTCTTCGGCGAAGCGCTGGGCGCCGGTGCGGTCGTAGCCATCTTCAGCGAAGCGTTGGCCGCCTGTGCGGTCGAAACCGTCTTCAGCGTACGCGGCGGATTGGCTCTGTACCGCTGCGAAGGTGTGGGCGCTGGTGCGGTCGAAGCCGTCTTCGGCGAAGGCGCCAGTGGCGATTACCGAGAGGGCCAGGGTGAGGATCAGTTTGTTTTTCATGGTCGTTGCTCCAGGGGTGCGAGAGGTTGTTTGTTTCTATGGGTTTAATCCTACGCCGATAAAATTGATAAAAAAGCGCAAAAAATAGCGTCTAGTTATCGATTATATCGATGTGTATGCCCGTGTCAGCGATGAGCCCTCCAGTGGGCTGAGGGGAACGTTGCAGGGTATGGGTCAGCGTTTCGCCAGCCATTGCAGGATGACGACGTCGAATTAATGCGGCGTTAAGGACGAAAATAAGCCTGCAGGCGGTAATGAACGCTTTTTTCATACGCCATAAACCGATTTTTCAGTCTTTGTTCAGCACCATCGCCGCACTTAAAACCGGAGCGGCAAGCAATGAATAAACTCCCGCAAATCACCTTGGCCTTCTGGGTCATGAAGATCTGCGCAACGACCCTGGGCGAGACGGCGGGCGATTTGCTGTCGATGACTCTGAATATCGGCTACGCGCTGAGCTCGCTGATGTTGATCAGCGTGTTTCTGCTGACCCTGCTCGGCCAGCTCTACTCACGGCGCTACCACCCGATGCTCTATTGGCTGGTGATTCTTTCCACCAGTACGGCCGGCACCACCATGTCCGACTTCATGGACCGCACGCTGGGCTTGGGCTACGCCGCAGGCTCGTCGATTCTGATCGGCATCTTGCTGCTGACCTTCCTGGTGTGGCGCCTGAGTGGTAACCCCTTGGACGTCACCGGTATCAAGAACCGCGCGGGCGAGTTGTTCTATTGGGTGGCGATTCTGTTCTCGAACACCTTGGGCACCGCCTTGGGCGATTACCTGGCGGATGATTCTGGGCTCGGCTTTGCCGGTGGTGCCTTGCTGGTGGGCAGTGCCATCGCGCTGGTGGTTGTGGCGCGTTACTGGACACGCATCCCGGGCGTGGTGCTGTTCTGGGTCGCGTTCGTCCTGACCCGCCCGTTCGGCGCCACCCTGGGCGACGTCCTGACCAAGCCACACGAGAAGGGTGGGCTGGACTTCGGCACGGTCGGCTCATCGGCAGTGCTGGCCGGTGTGCTGCTGGTACTGGTGCTGATGGCGACCTATTACCAACGGCGCGAGCCGCGTCAGGTGCTGGAGATGTCCTGAGTATTGATGCGATAACGGGTACTGCGGCCCCCGCCCGGCAGACGGGCCAGGCAAGCCTTGTCGAGCAGGTCGGTGAGGTGGCGGGTTGCAGTGGCCTTGGAGACTTTCGCAACGGCCTGGTACTGCGCGGCATTGATACCTTCTTCGAAGCCGCGTGGGCCCCCGTCGAGCAGCCGGTTGAGCACCTTGACCTGTTCGGGTAAAAGGCCATCCGCCCGATGCACATGCCAGAACCTGGCTTTGGTGAGTATCCAGTCGATGTTCAGCAACGCCTGCTCGAGGCTGCGCAGCAGGGTTTCAAGGAACCAGGTCAGCCACCGGGTAATGTCGAGGCCGTCCTTCTGGCTGCTCTCCAGTATCTGGTAGTAGCCAGCCCGGTCTTCCAGGATGCTGGCAGACAGGGCGTAGAAGCGGATTGCCTGCTGCTCGGCCTGGGCCAGCGCCAAGTCGGTGATGGCGCGGGTCAGGCGGCCATTGCCATCGTCGAACGGGTGCAAGGTGACGAACCAGAAATGGGCGACACCTGCGCGTAGAAGGGGGTCTAGGTGAGTGGCATGGCGGCTGCTGGCAAACCAATCGAGAAAAGCTGCAACCTGCTCTTCAAGGCCATCACGGGGCGGAGCCTGAAAGTGCACCGTGGGCTTGTCGAGGCGACCGGAGATCACCTGCAGGGTTGTCTCGTCACGCAGTTGGCCCACCAGAACTGCTTTGCTCAGGCCATCTTCCGCCGCTGGGAACAACCAGTGATGCCAGGTGAGCAGGCGCTGCAAGGTCAGCGGTTGGTCGTACCCGCGTGTCGCATCCAGCATCAATTCAGCCAGCCCTTCGCTCCGCGCAGTAGTCGCGCCTTGCTCATGGATGCCCAGCCGTCGAGCGAGGGACGAGCGCACCGAACCCACGTTCAGCTGTTCACCCTCGATCGCCGACGACGTGACAATGTTCTGCAGCAGTGTGTCGAGGATGTTCTCGCACTCGCTCAGCGCATCGATGGAGCCGATCTTGCCCAGCAGGCGTCCTTGCATCTCGACGCAACTGCGTAGCAATGGGGCAAGGGCGTCGCTTTGCCACTGGAAATGGGGCCAGTCGGATTGCTGCCATATCCATAGTGGGCTGTTCATGATCGCTCCAACTTATCGGTGAGCCGAATAGGGCCGTTAATCGGCTCACGCCATAAAAAAGGGGCGCCCCGTGCAACGGAGCGCCCCTTTTTCATATCTGCCGGATCAGTATCAGTCGGTGGTGATGCGCGAATGATGCTTGGTGTCTTTCATGGTCGCGTACACCAGCAGCGAGCAGGCGATGCAGCCGGTGACGTACCAGTAGAAGCCGGTTTCCATGCCATTGCTCTTGAACCACAGGGCGACGTATTCGGCGGTGCCGCCGAAGATGGACACGGTCAGGGCGTATGGCAGGCCAACGCCCAGGGCGCGGATTTCAGTCGGGAACAGTTCGGCTTTGACCACTGCGTTGATCGAGGTGTAGCCACTGACGATGATCAGCGCCGCCATGATCAGGAAGAACGCGCCCCACCAGGTTTGCACGGTGTGCAAGGTGCTCAGGATCGGCACAGTGAACAGCGTGCCGAGTACACCGAAGGCGATCAGGATCGGGCGCCGGCCGATCTTGTCGGACAGGCCGCCGATCACCGGCTGCAGGCACATGAACAGGAACAGCGTGGCGGCCGAGATGGTGGTCGAGTCGCTGATGCTCATGCCCACGGTGTTGACCAGGTACTTTTGCATGTAGGTGGTGTAGGTGTAGAAGGCCAGAGTGCCGCCCATGGTCAGGCCGACCACGGTCATCAGCTCTTTGGGATGACGCATCAGGGTGCGCATCAGGCTTTCTTTGGACTTTTCCTTCTTGGTGAAGGAGGCGGTCTCTTCCATGCCGCGACGCAGGTACAGCGCAACCACCGCGCACAGCGCGCCGATCACGAAGGGAACACGCCAGCCCCAGGCATACAGCTGCTCGGTGGTGAGCGTCTGTTGCAGGATGATCAGCACCGCCAGGGCGATGAGCTGGCCAGAAATCAGGGTCACGTACTGGAAGCTGGAGAAGAACCCACGGCGCTCCTTGCTGGCCATCTCGCTGAGGTAA
Organism: Pseudomonas kermanshahensis; assembly: GCF_014269205.2. Lineage (NCBI taxonomy): Bacteria > Pseudomonadati > Pseudomonadota > Gammaproteobacteria > Pseudomonadales > Pseudomonadaceae > Pseudomonas > Pseudomonas kermanshahensis. The sequence goes on along the minus strand of NZ_JABWRY020000001.1, from coordinate 4,627,917 downwards.
GTGGCCGAGGTGCCGTATTCACCGCCCACCGACAGGCCCTGCAGCAAGCGTGCGAAGACCAGCAGGATCGGCGCGGCGACGCCGATGGTTTCATAGCCGGGGGTCAGGGCGATGAGCAGCGAGCCCCCGCACATCAGCAGGACCGAGGCCATCAGCGCGGCCTTGCGGCCTTTGCGGTCGGCATACAGGCCCATCAGCCAGCCACCGATTGGGCGCATGAGGAAGCCCACGGCGAAGATCGCGGCGGTGTTGAGCAGTTGTGCGGTGGTGTCGCCAGCGGGGAAGAAGGCTTTGGCGAAGTACAGCGAGAATGCGGCGTAGACGTACCAGTCGTACCATTCGACCATGTTGCCGATGGACCCACTGAAGATCGACTTCAAACGGCTGGCGGTGGTTTTTTCTGCGGCCGGCGCGACGGCCGCCCCGGTTGGCAGGGAGGTGGCGTTATCCATCAGGGATACCTTCTCGTTGTTTTTGTGGAGCGCGCCGGAGCGCTGCTTACCACGGTGATTGCAGAAGGTGTGCCAAATGGGTGCGAGGTGATTCATTTGAGGGCGCTGCACCCCGTTCGCAGGCAAGTCCGGCTGCACCAAGCCCACTGCGCATGCGGGCTTGGTGGGAGTGGGCTTGCCCGCGAAAGGCCGCAAGGCAGCCCCATGCAGGTAAAGCGTTGGCGTCATGGATGAGCGGATTTCCGCTCATTTAGCGCGGATGGTAAGCAGAAATTCGCCTATTACAGGAAGTCTTCGCGCACCAACCCGTGCCGCTGCATTTTCTCGTTCAGCGTACGCCGCGGCAGTTGCAAAGCCTCCATCACCCCCTTGATCTCCCCTTTGCTCTGTCGCAACGCCGCCCGCAAGCACTGCGCTTCAAACGCCTCCATCTGCTCGCCCAGCGACTGCCCGGCCGGTGCCACTTCTATGTTCGGCGAGCCCAGCCCCAGCGAATGCCGCTCTGCCGCGTTGGCCAACTCGCGCACGTTGCCCGGCCAGTCGTGGGAAAGCAGCTGTGCCAACTGGCTGCCGCTGAGCGGCGGCGCTGTTCTGCCCAGTTTTTCAGCGCCAGCACGGGCAAAGTGCTCGAACAGCAAGGGAATGTCCTCTCGTCGCTCTCGCAAGGGGGCCAAGCGCAGCTCGGCAACGTTCAAGCGATAGGCGAGGTCTTCGCGAAAGCGCCCTGCGCGGGCTTCTTCCAGCAGGTCCGGTTTGGTCGCGGCGATGATGCGCAAGTCGACGCTGATGCTCTGGTTGGCGCCCAGGCGTTCGAGCTTCTGTTCCTGGATCACCCGTAGCAGTTTTGCCTGCTGGGCCAGGGGCATGCTCTCGATCTCGTCAAGAAACACCGTGCCCCCGTTGGCATACTCAAGCTTGCCGATCCGCTTGCCCTGGGCGCCGGTGAAGGCGCCGCTCTCATGGCCAAACAGCTCGGCTTCGAACAGTGATTCAGGGATTGCCGCGCAGTTGAGGGCCACGAAGGGTTTGCCCGCACGCGGGCCGAAGTCGTGCAGGCAGCGGGCCACGCGCTCCTTGCCACTGCCGGTTTCGCCGCGGATCAGCACATTGACCGGCAGGCCGGCCAGCTCCAGCACCTGCCGGCGCAGCTGTTGCAGGCCCTGGGACATGCCCAGCAAGGTGTTTTCGAGGCGTGACTTGAGGTCGGCCTGCTCGTGCAGCCGGCGGTTTTCCAGCACCAGCTGGCGCTTTTCCAGGGCGCGACGCAGGCTGCCCAGCAGGTGCTGCGGTGTGAAGGGTTTTTCGAGGAAGTCGTAGGCCCCCTTGCGCATGGCGTCCACCGCCATCGGCACATCGCCATGGCCAGTCAGCAGGATCACCGGCAGGTCGGGGTCCTCTGCCTGCAAGCGCTCGAGCAGTTGCAGGCCATCCATGCCCGGCATGCGTACATCGCTGATGATCACGCCGGCAAAATGCTGTGGCAATTGCGCCAGGCAATCCTCGGCCCGGGCGAACAGTTGCACGCTGAAGCCGGACAGGCTCAGCCATTGCTCGACCGCCGTGCGGATACTGGCTTCATCATCGACGACGATCACTGAATTCAACATACAGGCTCCACGTCACGGGGCAGGGTAAGGCTCAGGCGGGCGCCGCCTGGCAGGTTCTCGGCCTGCAGTTGGCCGCCGGCTTCGTGGACGATGCCATAGGAAATGGCCAGGCCAAGGCCCAGCCCTTCGCCCACGGGTTTAGTGGTGAAGAAGGGGTCGAAGACCTTGGCCAGGTGTTCTTCGGCAATACCGCCTCCTGAATCGAGCACGCTCAGCCGCCATTGGTCGTGATCCAGCTCGATGCGGATCTCCAGGCGTTTGTAGCGCTTGTCGGCCATGGCGTCGAGGGCATTGCGCAGCAGGTTGATCAGCACTTGCTCCAGGCGGATGGCGTCCCCGCGCACCCAGGCTGGGCGTGCCAGGTACAGCGCGACCTCGACGCCCTCGCTGCGAATACGGGTATCCAGCAGGTGCAGGGCCTGGTCGACCACGCCGGCCAGGTCCAGGCGCTCGCGCAGCCCGACCGGGCTGTTGCGGGCAAAGGTCTTCAGGTGGCTGGTGAGCGCGGCCATGCGCGTGAGCATCTGTTCCAGGGGTTCAAGGGCCTTGCGCGCTTCGTCGTAGCGGCCATGGTCGAGCAGCAGGCGCAGGGTTTCCAACTGCATGCGCTGGGTGGTCAGCGGCTGGTTGATCTCGTGGGCCATGGCCGCCGACATCTGCCCGAGGGCGGCCAGCTTGGCTGATTGCACCAGGCCTTCTTGCGCTGTGCGCAGTTCACGGGTGCGTTCTTCGACCTGGCGCTTGAGTGCTTCGCGGCTGCGCTGGCGCAAGCGTGCCAGGCGCAGGCGCTGGCTGACGAACAGCGCCGCGAAGACCAGGCTCAGCCACACGGCCGCAGCGCCAAGGGCGGCGTTGCGGCCGTCGGCGGCGACCTGCGGTTTGCGCAACAGGTGCAAGGTCCAGTCTTCACCTTGCAGCGGCAGGCGTTCCCATAGGTACTCGGCGACGCCCTCCGGGCCTTGCACGCGGGCCAGGTGGCTATTGTCGGCAAAACGGGTCAGTACCTGATGCTGCAGGGGCACCAGCGGTTGTTTGTCGTACTGGCGGGTCTCAGCCAGTTCTGCACGGTCAGCGCCGCTCAACGGCTGCAGCTCGCGGTAGCGCCAGCCGTCCTGGTTGGCGATGAAGGTGATGCCACGCGCATCGCTGACCAGCAGGATATCGTTGCCTTGGCGCCATTCACGTTCCAGCTCGGGGAATTCGAGCTTGACCACCATGGCACCGAGGAAGCGGCCATGCTCATCATTCACCGCGCTGGCCAGGAAGTAGCCTGGCACGCCACTGGTCACACCCACCGCGTAGAAGCGGCCGCTGCCTTGGCTGCGGGTCTGTTTGAAATAGGGGCGAAAGCCGTAATTGGAGCCCACGTAGCTACTCGGCAGCCGCCAGTTACTGGCCGCGATGGCCAGCCCGGTGCGGTCGAGCAGTTCGAGGGTAGACGAGTTGGCTGCACCGTTGATGCGTTCGAGCTTGCGGTTCAGGGCGTCTTGTACCGGCTCGCTGACCGGGCCGCGCAGGGCTGAGATCAGTTCCGGGTCGAGTGCCAGCACGGCGGGCAGGGCGCGGTAGCGTTCGATCAGGGTATGCAGGGCGTTGGCGTACAGGCCCAGTTGCTGGCTGGCGCGCTGGGCGTCGTCTGCCATGGCCTGGCGCTTGGCCTGGTGCATGGCCCAGCCGGCGCTGAGCGCGGTGCCGAACAGGATGAACAGGACGATCAGCCCCAGACGCAGGGCGCGAAAGGAAAACGGCATGGGGCGGATCCGAAAGATGAGGAATTCAGTGCCGGCCCTATCGCTAGCAAGCCAGCTCCCACAGGTATTGCAAAGCCCCTGTGGGAGCCGGCTTGCCGGCGATAGGGCCAGTACCGGCGTTCAACCGCTTACAACAACTCGAAACTCTTCTGCTGCACCGCCTCGGAATCCAGCCCTACCTGGACATTGAACTCCCCAGGCTCTGCAACCCGCTGCAGTTGGCCATTGTAGAACTTCAGGTCTTCCTCACTGATGCTGAAGGTCAAGGTTCGCGACTCGCCCGCCTTGAGCATCAGTTTCTGGAAGTTCTTCAGCTCTTTGACCGGGCGGCTCATGGAGGCCGAGACATCCTGCAGATACAGCTGCACCACGGTCTCGCCGTCACGCTTGCCGGTGTTCTTCACCGTGACCTTGGCCTCCAGCGTAGCGCCACGCTTGAGGTCCTTGCTCGACAGGGCCAGGCCCGACAATTCGAAGCTGCTGTAGCTCAAGCCATAACCAAACGGATACAGCGGCCCGTTGGGCTCTTCGAAGTACTGCGAGGTGTAGTTGCCGGGCTTGCCGGGTGTGAACGGCCGGCCAATACGCGTGTGGTTGTAGTACATCGGAATCTGCCCGACCGAACGCGGGAAGGTGATGGCCAGCTTGCCGGACGGGTTGTAGTCGCCGAACAGCACGTCAGCGATGGCATTGCCGCCTTCGGTGCCGCTGAACCAGGTTTCCAGCAGGGCGTCGGCCTGCTCGCGTTCCCAGGCGATCGACAGCGGGCGGCCATTCATCAGCACCAGTACCAGCGGCTTGCCGGTGGCTTTCAGGGCCTTGATCAGTTCGCGCTGGCTGGCCGGAATTTCCAGGGTGGTACGGCTCGACGACTCGTGAGACATGCCACGCGACTCGCCGACCACCGCGACCACCACGTCGGACTGCTGCGCGGCCTTGACCGCTTCATCGATCAATACCGCGGCAGGGCGCAGGTCGTTGACGATTTCCGGGGCGTCGAAGTTGAGGAAGTTCAGGTAGTCGAACATCGCCTTGTCGCCGGTGACGTTGGAACCCTTGGCGTAGACCAGCTTGGCCTTGCCTTCCACGGCGCGGCGCAGGCCTTCGCGAACGGTCACCGAATGCACCGGTTTGCCGTCGGCCGCCCAGCTGCCCATCATGTCGATGGGCGCATCGGCCAATGGGCCGACCAAGGCGATGGTACCGGCCTTCTTCAGTGGCAGGGTCTGGTTGCGGTTTTCCAGCAGGACCAGGCTGCGGCGGGCCACGTCACGCGCGGCATCGCGGTGCAGGCGGTCGTTGCCGTAGTAGTCCTTGAGGTCGGTTTCGGCTTTGCCGATCCGCACGTACGGGTCTTTGAACAGGCCCATGTCGTACTTGGCGCCAAGCACTTCGCGCACCGCCTGGTCCAGTTCGCCCTGGGTTACTTCACCGTCCTTGAGCAGCCCTGGCAGCTCTTCGCCATACAGGGTGTCGTTCATGCTCATGTCGATACCGGCCTTGATCGCCAGTTTGGCCGCTTCACGGCCGTCACGGGCAACCCCGTGGCGGATCAGTTCCTGGATGGCGCCGTGGTCACTGATGGTCACACCTTTGAAGCCCCACTCCTTGCGCAGCAGGTCGTTCATCAACCAGGTGTTGGAGGTGGCCGGCACGCCGTTGATCGAGTTCAACGCCACCATGACCCCGCCAGCACCGGCATCGAGCGCGGCGCGGTAGGGCGGCAGGTAGTCGTTGTACATTTTCGTCAGGCTCATATCGACCGTGTTGTAGTCGCGGCCGCCCTCCACCGCGCCATACAGGGCAAAGTGCTTGACGATGGCCATGATGCTGTCGGGGTTGGCCGGGCTGCTGCCCTGGAACGAGCGGACCATCACCTGGCCGATTCGCGAGGTCAGGTAGGTGTCTTCACCAAAGCCTTCACTGGTGCGGCCCCAGCGCGGGTCGCGGGCGATGTCGACCATCGGCGCGAAGGTCATGTCCAGGGCGTCGGCAGCGGCCTCGATGGCCGCAGTGCGGCCGACCTTGGCAATCGCGTCCATGTCCCAGGTCGCGGCCATGCCCAGGCCGATCGGGAAAATGGTGCGCTCGCCGTGAATAGTGTCGTAGGCGAAGAACATCGGAATCTTCAGGCGGCTGCGCATGGCGGCGTCCTGCATCGGCCGGTTCTCGGGCGCGGTGCGCGAGTTGAAGGTGCCACCGATGCGGCCTGCGGCGATTTCTTCGCGGATTTGCTCGTGGGTCATCTCCGGGCCGATGCTGATCAGGCGCAGCTGACCGATTTTTTCGGCCTCGGTCATCTGGCTGATCAGGTGATCGATGAACGCCTGCTTGTCCTGCAGGGGCGGAGCGGTAGGGGCGGCGAGGGCCGCCTGACTGACAAGGCCCATGGCCAGGCCCAGCAAAGACAGTTTCATCATCAATTCCGTTGTGGGGCCTCTGCCGTATCCACCGTGATACGCGCGCGGCCGAAGTTTTCAGGCGGCTATTGTTGTACAGTTCGGGGGCGATTCTTCCAGCGGCGGATTATGCCTGAATATGTCGGCGGCCGATGGCACCCTGAATGCCTGGACAACAACAATAAGAACGATCGAGAGACCGCTGGCATGACCCCCCTCAACGAATACGATCAACGTCAGATCGCCGAAGCCATTGCCCGTGCCGAACGGCGTACCGATGCCGAACTGGTAACGGTGCTGGCCCGCCGTGCCGACGATTACGCCTACCTGCCACTGTTCTGGGCCGCGGTGCTGGCGCTGGCCGTGCCGGGCTTGCTGCAGATGCTGCTGGGCTGGCCCGGTATCCGTGGCCTGCTGGTGGCCAACGTCGTGCTGTTCATCGGCTTGTGCCTGCTGCTGCGCCACCCGCGCCTGGCCGGCTGGCTGATCCCGCGTGCCTGGCGCCGCTGGCGGGCGTCGAGCCTGGCCCGCCAGCAGTTTCGCGAGCAGAACCTGCAGCGCACCCGCGGTGCCACGGGGGTGCTGATTTTCGTCAGCGAAGCGGAGCGGCACGTGGAAATCCTAGTCGACCAAGGGGTGGAGCAATACCTCGATGCCAGTGCCCGTGCGGCCATCGTAGGGCGCTTTGCCGAACAGGTGCGTCAGGGCCGGACCTTGCAAGGCTTTGTCGATTGCATCGACACCTGCGGTGAGTTGCTCAGTGAGCACGTGCCGCGCACCCATGCCCGCAACGAACTGCCCAACCGTTTGGTGATTCTGGACTGACAAAAGCGGGCGTATGGATTGGGGGGCCAGCCTCACACCTGTAGAATGCGTGGCATTGCGCAACGCGCTCCCCGCAACTCGAGGCACCGTTTTTCATGTCCGCCAGTCCTTCCGCTTCCACCGCGCCAGAGGCGCGCGCCCAGTTCCTTGAGCTGCTGAGCGCTGCCCTGCACGGCAATACCTTGGTCAAACTGGTGCTGGCGCGCCATGTGGGTGCCGATCAGACCCTGCAGCGGATCATCGCCAAGCCACTGCAGGTCAAGGGCCAGCCCTGCCTGTCATTGGTGTATCGCCACCAGACCCGTGACATCACCCGCAACCTGCCACTGGAGCAGGCCGAAGCGCTGGTTGCCGAGCTGCTGCCTGACAGCTTTCGCAATGCGCACCTGTTCGATGCGGACGGCGAAGTGCAGCTGACCTTCAGCAAGAAAGGCAAGCCCATGCTCCAGCGCCACGGCGCCCAGGCGCCGCGTGATGCGGCTGCGAGCAGTGGCCATGACCGGGAGAAAAAGCGTTACCTGGAGCTGTCGCGGCCCTTTTTGCGTGACCTGGGCGTGACCGATGCGCAAGGTGCGCTGATCCCGTCGATGTCGCGCAAGTGGAAGCAGATCAACAAGTTCATCGAGGTGTTCGAGCACGCCCTGGCCAGCGCGCCGCTGCCGGCCGAACAGGCCCTGCGCGTAGCCGACTTTGGCTCGGGCAAGGGTTACCTGACCTTCGCCATGCACGACTACCTGCGCAACACGCTGGGCCGCGATGCCCAGGTGACCGGCGTGGAGCTGCGCCAGGAGATGGTCGACCTGTGCAACGCCGCGGCCTCGCGCCTGGACCACCCAGGCCTTGAATTCCAGTGCGGCGATGTACGCAGCGTGGTGCCCGAAGCCATCGAGGTGATGATCGCCCTGCACGCCTGCGACATCGCCACCGACTACGCCATCCACACCGGCATCCGCTGCAACGCCGCGATCATCATGTGCTCGCCGTGCTGCCACAAACAGATCCGCCCGCAACTGCACAGCCCAGGCTTGCTACAGCCGATGCTGCAGTATGGGTTGCACCTGGGGCAGCAGGCCGAGATGCTCACTGACAGCCTGCGAGCGCTGTACCTGGAAGCCTGTGGCTATGAAACCAAGGTGTTCGAGTTCATTTCGTTGGAACACACCAACAAGAACAAGATGATTCTCGCGGTGAAGCGCAAACAGCCGGTGGATAACGCGGCGCTGCTGGAGAAGATTGCGCAACTCAAGGGGTTTTATGGGGTGCAGGAGCATTGCCTGGAGACGTTGTTGCGGGGGGATGGGTTGATTGAGGGTTGAGGGGTGGGCTTTTGTGCGCATGCCGTGAGTACTGCAGCGGCTGTAAGACCGAGCGCCGCCCGCGCGGCGCTTCGCAGCACAAGGCTGCTCCTACAATCTGTTTCGGGCCAATTATTCCTGTGGCATGGTCGCGCGGCCCCTTCGTGCCCGCCTCAATATCGAGTCGGACCAAGAAGGCGTTCGCGCGCCGCCTTCACAGGCGTGACTGGCCCGAAACAGATGTAGGAGCAGCCTTGTGCTGCGAAGCGCCGCGCGGGCGGCGCTCGGCCTCAAAGGCGCCAAAAATGTTGTGGCGAACAGATACCTAACTCAACGCCGAGCAGCCGGCACGTCGATCGCCAAGTCAGCCAACCCCAACGGGTGCGTACTCGCATCGAAAAAGTGCAGCGCAGTCGCCGGTAAATCCCCGAACCGGTCGATGAAGTGCTGCTTCTGATTGATCACCGACGCCTCCCCCAACGGCCGAATGGCAATCGACAAATGGCGAGGGTGTGCCTGTCGAACCGCCTCGACGAGGTGCTGGTCACTGCTGTCCAGATGCTGCCCGAACAGGCATAGCCCCTGGCTCTCCTGCGCCAATTGCGCCAAGCACCAGCTGAGGTAGTCCGAGTGACGAATGGCGCGCAGCTTTTCGTCGCTGCGGTCTTCATTGATGAACAAGGGCACTTCACCCGGAATGTTCACGGCAAAGCCATCGAGCAACTCGGCGCTCTCTGCGCTGCGTTGGCGGGTGGTGCCATCCGGCAGTTTCAACAGGTGCAGGCCGCCATGCAGGTGCAGCACGCGGGTGCCTTCACTGCGGGTGCGGCGTACGTCGAAAAAGCCTTGCTCATCGAACAGCTCGGCAAAACCTTTGGGGGCGTGCTGCACGGCCCAAGGCACGATCAGGTCGTAGTTGCTGGTGTAGACGTTGCGATAGCCGCGCAAGGCCTGGTTCAACATGGCCAGCGTGGCGGCTGGCATCAAAGGCCATGGCAGGTGCACCGTGCGCACGGCATGAATCAGCGCTTCCTTGATCGAGTAGTAGCGGTTCAGCGGTGCCGTGGAGTTGATGGCCAGGGCCGCGTTGACCCGCACCGTGCTGTTGAGGGCACTGAGCACGGGCTCGAACAATTCGGTGGCGAGTGACTTGAACAAGGCTTGGTCGCTGATCGCCAGGCCTTTTTTGCGGCCCGCGCGCTGCGCTTCCTCGAACAGCGAGAAATAGCCAAACGGCTTCCACAGTGCACGGCTGGCGCCGTTGCCCAGCAGCAGGGCGTCGCAAGGGTGGCGTTGGTCGAGTTCTGGCCAGGGGGTGAGGTAAGCGTCAAGTGCGGGCATGCGGGGTCCGTTGGGCGGAGCGGAAAACGGGGCGACTGTAGCATGTCATTCAAGCGCGAGGTGATTGAGGCTGGCGAGGACAAGAAGTCATGTGTGAGAATGATACGGATTCCTATTAGCGACGCTCACCTTCAATGACATCCTTTTCCACACCCTGGAGCGGCCCTGCGCCGGCCTTGCAGGCGGTCGTCGATGATCTGCTGGCCAACTACAGTGACCTGCGTCGCTACCTCAGCGGGCGCCTACGCAACCCCGACGACGCCGCTGACATCGCTCAGTCCAGCTTTGCCCAGGCCTATGCTCACGCGCTGAATGCGCCGGTACTCAATGCGCGCGCGTTGTTGTTCCAGGCGGCGCGTAACTTGTGCATCGATCAGTACCGGCGGCGCAGCACCGAGTTGACGGCGCTGGAGGACTGGCTGGTGCGCGTCGACGGCTTGAGCCCCAGCGTCGAGGACATCCTGATCGCGCGCGAGCAGTTGCAGCAACTGATTGCACTGATCGAGCGCATGCCGCGCCTGCGCCGTGAAGTGTTCGTGCGGGTGCGGCTGTATGGCCAGAGCCACCGCGAAGTGTGTGAGGCGCTGACGCTGTCGGCCAAGTCGGTGGAATTGCACATCGCCCGCGCGGTGTTCGACCTCTCCGAACTGCGCCTGGCCAGCCGCCATGGCTGACCCGGTTGCCGCACGCAAGGTGCAACAGGCCTTGGTCTACCTCGCGGCGATGCATGGCGACGACCCCACGCGTGTGCGCGAAGCCAGCGGCCAGGCGCTGCGCTGGCGGCGTAAGAGCGACGAACATGAGCGCGCCTGGCTTGAGGCCGAGCAGCGCTGGCAACTGGTGCATCGCCTGGCGCCGCAATTGCGCGGTGCCCTTCAGCCGCAGCCGCATGACCCGAGCCGTCGGCGCCTGCTGCGCCAGGGCGGCGCGTTGGCGGTACTGCTGGCGGCAGGTGGCTGGCTGGGCTGGATGTGGCAGCGCACCGGCGCATTCCAGCAAGACCTGCAGACCGCGCACGGCGAACAGCCCCGCAGCCTGGCCTTGCCCGATGGCAGCCAACTGCTGGTGGCGGCCGAGAGCAACCTGCGTATCCGCTTCGACCATGGCCAGCGCCAGGTGATGCTGCTGCACGGCAATGTCTTCTTCGACGTCGCCCATGAGCACTGGAGGCCCTTCCATATCAGCACCCGTGTGGGCAGTGTGCAGGTGCTGGGCACCGCCTTCACGGTCAGCGACCGGGGTGACCGGGTGTTCGTGGCGGTGGCCCGCGGCCGGGTTCAGGTGCGTGACCTGCACGGTGGCGAGCGCACCCTTGGCGCTGGCGAACGCGTCTGCATTGATGGTCAGGGGCGCCTGAGCAACCTGCATGCGCAGGGGCAGCTCGGCCCGGACGTCGACCATTGGCAACGCGGTTGGTGGTCTTACACCGACCAGTCGCTGCGTGAAGTGATCGGCGAGCTCAATGCCTATCTGCCGCGGCCCGTGCTGCTGGCGCCGGAAGTCGCCGAACTGAAGCTGACCGGCAGCTTCCCCATCGACCAGCCGCAGAAACTGCTGGATGCGTTGCCACGCATTCTGCCGGTGCGCCTGAGCGAACGGCAGGGCAGGGTGGAACTGTTGGCGCGCTGAAAAAAGTTTTGAGGGGTAAGCCACTGGAGCGGCGTCATCAACGGTGAACCCCTCCAAGAGCAAGGACCCTTCATGTCGTTCGCCTCCACCCGTTTATCCGTGCCACTGCGCCACCTGGCCCTGGCCTGTGCCTTGGGCAGCCTGTTGTCGCCGGGCATGGCCCTGGCTGACAGCCAGCCACTGGCCCTGGATTTTCCGAGCCAATCGCTGGAAACCACGGTGCACGCGCTTGCCCGCCAGTCCGGTGTGGCCATTGCCGCTGACAGCCGGGTACTCGCGGGCCGTACTGCGCCAGCCCTGCATGGGCGCTTCAGCGTGCTGCAAGCCTTGCAGCAGTTGCTGATCGGCACCGACCTGGTGGCCGAGGAGCACAACGGCGTGGTGACCCTGCGCAGCACCGCCGAGGACGGCGCCTTGACCCTCGGCGCCACCAACGTCAACGCCGCCGGTTTCAACAGTGAACTGCCCGAGGCCTACAGCGGCGGCCAGGTGGCGCGCGGTGCACGGCTTGGCATGCTGGGCAATCGCGACATCATGGACACGCCGTTCAACATCACCGCCTACACCGCCAAGACCATCGCCGACCAGCAGAGCGGCACGGTTGGCGCCGTGCTGCGCAATGACCCGTCGATCCGCTTCAGCACCGGCGAAGGCCATGCCTACGAGAACTTCATGATCCGTGGCTACGGCCTGGAATCCTCGGAGCTGGCGGTAAATGGCTTGTACGGCCTGGCGCCGGATGGCCATGTGCCGACCGAATTCCTCGAACGGGTCGAAGTGCTTAAAGGCCCAAGCGCATTGCTCAGCGGCATGGCGCCCAATGGCGGGGTGGGCGGCAATGTCAACCTGGTACCCAAGCGTGCCGGCGATGCTCCACTGACCCGGCTGACCACAAGCTACGTTTCCGACGGCTACTTTGCCCAGCACATCGACGTGGCCCGACGCTTTGCGGATGGGCGCTTGGGTGTCCGCTTCAATGGGGTGTATGGCAGTGGCGACATGGGCGTCGACGAACAGTCGAAGGACCGCACGCTGGCCGCCCTGGCGCTGGATTACCGAGGTGACGACTTCAAGCTCGAATTGGATGCCTACGAGACCCATGAGAAACTCGACAACGGCAGCCCGATGATGGCGGGCTTCAGCGAGCTGGGATACGTGACCAAGGCGCCCAAGCCCGATACCAACGTGCTGGAAGGCATCTATGCCAAACAAGTCAGCAAGGCAGTGGTGCTGCGTGGCGAGTACCAGCTCAACGACGACTGGACGGCATTTGCCAGTGTGGGTGGGGCGCGCACGTACTACGACGGCTTCCTGAACGGCACCCGCATCCGAGTACAGGCGGCCGATGGCAGCGCCAAGGGGCAGACATACAACCAGGCCGGCTACACCCACAGCCTGGCCAGCGAGGCCGGCCTGCGTGGAAACTTCATGACGGGGCCGGTCACCCACCAGCTGGTGTTGACGACGTCGCTGCTGCACCAGGACATCGGCCGAGCGCCCACGGTCACCGGCGCCACCTACGACACCAACCTCTATCGCCCGGTCAAAGGGGTGATTGCCGGTGATCACGGCTCGAACGACAAGACCGGCGACAATACCTTGTCCAGCTTCGCCCTGGCCGACACCCTCGGTTTCTTCGACGAGCGTGTGTTGCTGACCCTGGGTGCGCGTGCCCAGCGGGTTCGGCAGAAGATGAGCAAACCAACGGCCTATGACGAACGCAAACTGACCCCGGCCTTTGGCATCGTGGTCAAGCCTTGGGATGCGCCGGTGTCGCTGTACGCCAACTACATCGAAGGCCTGACCCAAGGTGGCACGGTGACCGAGGTGGGGGCCCTGAACAAGGACGAGCAATTTGCGCCGTACGTGGCCAAGCAGATGGAAGCGGGCGTGAAGTGGGACCTGGGCACGTTCAGCCATACCCTGGCAGTGTTCCAGATCGAGAAACCCAGCATGGTCAAGAACACCCGCGGCGACACCTTCTGGTACACCGATGATGGCGAGCAGCGCAACCGTGGCGTGGAATGGAACATGTTCGGTGAAGCCGCCCCTGGCGTACGCCTGCTGGGCGGGGTGACCTACACCCGCGCCGAACTGAGCAAGACGGCCAACGGTACCCTGGATGGCAACACCGCCCGCGGTGTACCGGCCTGGTCGGCCAACCTCGGCGCCGAGTGGGACCTGCCCTGGGTCGATGGCCTGACCCTGACGGCACTGGGCATTCACAGCAGCTCGCAGTACCTGGACGACGAGAACACGCTGAAAATCCCACAATGGACGCGCTACGACCTGGGCGCTCGCTACGCCACCCGCGTGCTGAGCAAGGACGTGACCCTGCGCGCCAGCCTGGAGAACGTCGAGAATCGTGCCTACTGGGCGGGGGTGTTCAACCCGGGGTATGCCACCGTCAGCGAACCGCGCACCTTGAAGCTGTCCGCCAGCGTCGACTTCTGAGGTGCGCATGAACCGCATCTCTCTCATCCGTTGCGCCTTGCTGCTGGCGTTGACCAGCGCCGTGGCGCAGGCTGCAAGCGAAGCCACGCTGCAGCCCGGTCAGGCTGTCAACGGCCAGGCCATGTCCGCAGGCAGCACGGTCTGGCACGTTGGGCTCAAGGCGGGCGACCTGGTGCGCGGCCGGGTCGACGGCGACGTCAGCCTGCGCCTGCTGGACCCGCAGGGCAGGCCCTTGCGCCTGTTGATCGACGGCCAGGACCAGCCGCGCGCGTTCATCTTTGTCGCCGACAGCCCGGGGGCATACGGCTTGCGTGCAGAGCCACTGGACGGGCGCCCGGGCGCCCCTTTCAGCCTGCGCCTGGAGCAGGTACTGGCGCGTGCCGAGCAGCAGCAAAGCCCACCACGGCTGGCCAGCCCGGCCCTGGCCGAGTTGGCCGGGCAGCTTGCCCAGGGCGGTGATACCGAGGCGTTCTGGAACGCGCGAAAGGCCCAGGGCACGCCACTGGTCGAGCGGCTACCGGGCCAGCCGCAGCAGCGCCTGGTGACGTTTCTGTGGCGCGGCGCCCAGCACAATGTGCGGATGTTCGGCGCGCCTTCGGGCCGTCACGAAGCGCTGCAACGGCTTGGCACCAGCGATGTCTGGTACGCCAGTTTCGAGGTCCCGGCCAGCACCCGGCTCAGCTACCAAATGGCGCCTGATGTGCCACCGTCGGATGACCGCCGGGTGATTCTTGCCACCACGCGCCGCGACCCGCTCAACCCTGCCACCTTCGCCGACAGCAGCGGTGATGCCTGGCTGTCGCGTTCACGCCTGGAATTACCGGATGCGCCGCCGCAACCCTGGGTAGCCGAGCGGCCGGGTATCGCCCGTGGCACGCTCGAACGCAAGCGCCTGGCCAGCGACGAGCTGGGCAACACGCGCGATGTCTACCTGTACCGACCGGCTGGCTGGCGCCCGGGTGCTGCAGGCCAGGCCTTGCTGGTGCTGTTCGATGCCCACGCCTATACCCGCCAAGTGCCTACGCCGACCCTTCTCGACAACCTGATCGCCGATGGCCTGATCCCGCCCACGGCAGCCATCATCATCGCCAACCCCAGCGACCTCAGCCGCCAGCAGGAGCTGCCACCCAACCCACGGTTCGCCCGCTTCATGGCTGAAGACCTGATGCCCTGGGCGCGACAACACGGCTTGAGTGCACCCGCGGCCCGTACGGTCATCGCCGGCTCCAGCTACGGGGGGCTGGCCGCGTCCTACCTGGGCCTGATGCACCCTGAGCTGTTCGGCAATGTGCTGAGCCTGTCGGGGTCGTACTGGTGGGCCAAGGACGGGGAAGAGCCAGGCTGGCTGACCCGTGAGTACGTCAAGGCAACCCCCAAGCCGCTGCGTTTTTACCTGCAATCGGGGCTGTTCGAAGGCCCGACGATTCTGGATACCAACCGCCACCTGCGCGATGTGTTGCGTGCCAAGGGCTATGCGGTGGAAGCGGTGGAGTACCCCGCGGGGCATGATTACCTGCAATGGCGCGGGTCACTGCCGTGTGGCCTGGTGAGCCTGATCGGCAGGCCGGGTGAGGCCAGTTCCCAGGCGTGCGCTGAATACCGTTGATGCCCTGCATCCCCTGTAGGAGCAGCCTTGTGCTGCGAAGAGGCCAGCGCTAACAGCGAAGGGTATGTGTTGTCACTGGCCTCTTCGCAGCACAAGGCTGCTCCTACAGTAGAGGGTGATTGGCCTGGATTCAGCGTAAGCACGTTGACGCGTTTTACTCCGGCGTTGACACGTGGCGACTCCTGTTCCGCCATACCCGATACGCGCGGATCCCGGCGCGTACCGAGCCGAACAGCAGTTTGTCTTCCATCTCCCGTGCCATCCCTGAGCGCACCAGCATGCGCAGGAAGGTGCCGCGGGCGCGGGCGATGGCGAAGAAGATGCCTTGGGCAGCCAGGGTGTCGCGGACTTCGCGCAGCGCGGCAATGCCGCTGACGTCGATGCTGGTCACCGCTTCGGCATCGAACAGCACGACCTTGGGCTGGGCCTGGCTCTGCACGGCTTCCAGCAGGCGCATCTTGAAGTAGTCGGCGTTGAAGAACAGGATCGCGTCGTCGAAGCGGTACACCACCAACCCCGGTACGGTGCGGGCGTCCTTGAATTTGCGGATGTCGACTTGGCCCTCGGTGCCCGGCAGCCAGCCCAGCACTGCGTCGGTGGGCTGGTAGATGCTGTACAGCAGGCGCAGGATCGCCAGGGTCACGGCAAACACGATACCCGGCAGCACGCCCAGGCCCAGCACGCCGACCGTGGTCAGCAGGCAGAGCCAGAACTCGAAGCGGCTCAGGCGCCGGATGCTCTTCAACGACTTGATGTCGATCAGCCCCCAGCCCGCCATCAGCAACACGGCCCCCAGCGCCGCCTGGGGGATCCAAGCCATAGGGGCGGTGAAGAACAGCAGGATCAGGGCGATCACCAGCGCAGCGATGATGCCGACCAGTTGGCTCTTGCCGCCGACCATGTCGTTGACTGCGGTACGCGAGTCGGCGCCACTGATGGCAAAGCCTTGGGACATCCCGGCCGCCAGGTTGCTCACCCCGAGTGCCACGAATTCATGGTTGGCGTTGATGGCGTAGCCATGGCGTGCGGCAAAACTGCGCGCTGTGAGCATGGCGCTGCAGAAACTGACGGTGGCAATACCCAGGGCGTCGCGCAGCAGGCTTTTCATTTCTGCCAGGTTGCTCTGTGGCCAAGCCAGTTGCGGCATGCCGGCCGGTACCGGGCCGAGGATGGCGACACCGAAGCGGTCCAGGCCGAACAGGCCTACCACAACCGTGAACAGCGCCACCGCCACCAGCGCCGCCGGTAGCCGTGGGTAGCGCCGCGGTAGCCAGATCAGCAGCGCCAGCGCGGACAGGCCGATGGCCAGGGTCACCCCATGAATCTCGCCCAGGCGCTGGAGGAAGTTGACCAGGCTCAGGATGAACCCATCGCCCTCGATCTTGAACCCGACCACCTTGGACAACTGCCCGGCGATCAGGCTCAGGCCAATGCCATTGAGGTAGCCGATCAGGATCGGCCGTGAGAAGAAGCTGGCGATGAACCCGGCCCTGGCCAGGCCCGCCCCGATCAGCATCACGCCCACCAGCACGGTGACAATTACCGACAGCTCGGCAATACGCTGCGGGTCGCCCAGCGCCAACGGTGCCACGGCCCCGGCGATCATCGCGCAGGTGGCGGCATCCGGGCCGACCATCAGCTGACGCGAGCTGCCGATCAGCGCATACACCATCATCGGCAGCACGCAGGCATACAGGCCATATTGCGGCGGCAGGCCGACGATTTGTGCGTAAGCGATGGCGATGGGGATCTGGATAGCCGCCACCGAAAGCCCAGCCTGCAGGTCGGCATGAAACCACTCACGGCGGTAGTGCAACAGGTTGGCGAGGCCAGGTAGCCAGCGGGACAGAAACATGCGCGGTCCTTTCGAAATGTTTCACGAATCCCTCAAGCATATGCGCTTCAAGCCGTTTCGCTTGCAAGCGGATTCGCCGGCCGCGCATTCAAGCGCAACGGCTGGGAAGTGGCCATGGGCCAGATCAACAAAAGGGGCATGAAAACGAATAGGCAGAAACGAAAAAAGGAGCCGAGGCTCCTTTTGACAGCGATGACGTTACTGGAACGCCATGCGGGAATGCGAGGTGGAGCGGGTAGAGGGAATCGAACCCTCAACTAAAGCTTGGGAAGCTTTCGTTTTGCCACTAAACTATACCCGCGTCTGCGTTCGACTTTTTACCAGAACCCTCATTGAATTAGAAGCCCAAGTTATAAAAAGGGCTATAAAAAAGCTTGTCGGCGACCCATAGCCTGCGGGTAATGGGCTACAGGACGCCGAGGCGCTCAGATGGCCAGTGCATGCTGCCCCTGTACGTGCTGGTAGCGTTGACGTGGCTCACGCACGGTCGGCTTGAGGAAGCCGAGCAGCGCACTGCGGGTGTCTTCGCAGGCCGCCTTGGTCTCCATGTCGAGGAAGTGCCCAGCATCGCGAATCACGCTGAAGTGGCTCTTGCCCACATGGCGACCAAACTCGCGTGCATCTTCAGCCGTGGTGTACTCATCGCGGTCGCCGTTGATGAACAGCACCGGGATATCGATGTTGCGCGCACCACTCAATGCCCGTTCCAAGTCATGTTGCAGCACTTCGTTGATGTGGAAGTGCATCTGCGCGTACTCGTGGCTGTCCAGGCTGCTCACGTGGCGATAGTTGAAGCGCTTGAACAGCGACGGCAGGTGCTTGCCGATGGTGTCGTTGACCAGATTGCCGACCTGGTAGCGATCACAGGCGGCCAGGTACTGGCAGCCACGGTCGAGGTAGTCGCGCATCGGCTCGTTGATCACCGGCGAGAACGAGCTGACCACGGCCTTCTTCACTCGCCGCGGCTGGTGCGCCAGCGCCAGCAGCGTGCTCGCACCGCCCCACGAAAACGACATCACGTGATCGGCCTGGAAGTGCTCGATCAGCTCAAGGAGGATATGCGCCTCGGTCTCCTTGGTGATCAGCCGTTCCTGGCGGTTGTGCGGTTTGGATTTGCCGGCGTACGGCTGGTCGAACAGCACGACGTTGAATTGTGGGTGCAGGTTCCGCACTGTCTGGGCGAACGAGGCCGTGGTGGCCAGCGAACCGTTGATCAAAATGATCGTCTTCTCGGCTTCATCCGCGCGATGGAACTCCGTGTAAACCCGATACTGACCTTGGATATCAAGTACAGCGATTTCTGGCCTCATGTCATCGACTCCTGGCGCAAAAAGGGTATTCGCGTCACCTAGGGTGCACGTTCTTTATGACAGGTAGGCATTTGCCTTGAAGAGTAACCGCGGGCCCTGTGTCGATCCTTGGCACACATGTCGACGGTATTGTTTTTGGCGGGCAATTTGCCGTGCCCCAAGGCATCTAGGCGTTGGGTGGCCGGCAAAAAGGTGTCTTCGACTGCGGGCGTGACTAATGAGTCACATGCAGACTGACGATTTGGATTCAAGCAGTGGGCTGGGGATCCTGCAAGTGCCGTTTGGGGAAAAATGTGACTTGGGCCGCCGGGCGGTCGTGTGACACTGCCAGTGTTGCCTTTTCTGGCCTCTTCGCGGGCAAGCCCGCTCCCACAAGATCTCCACAGCGCTGGAAGCCTGTGCAGTACCTGTGGCTCCCACAGGACTCCACAGCTTTGGAAGCTTGTGCAGTACCTGTGGGAGCGGGCTTGCCCGCGAAGAGGCCAGTGCAAATACCCTAGACCGAGGCGATTTCCTCGGTCGTCAACGCCCTGAATGCCCCCGGTGCCAACGCCGGATCCAGGCGAATCGCGCCCATGCTTTCGCGGTGCAGCCCCACCACCTTGTTGTCGAAATGGCCAAACATGCGTTTGACCTGGTGGTACCGCCCCTCGACGATTGCCAACCGAGCCTGGCGGGGGCCCAGAATGTCGAGTTGGGCGGGCAGGGTGGTAAGGTTTTCGAAGGCGAAATACAGGCCTTCGTGGAACTTGGCAGCATAATGCTCGCCAATCTCGTCCTCGGTCTCGACCAGGTAATGCTTGGGCAGTTTGGTCGTTGGTTGGGTCAGGCGACGCGACCATTGGCCGTCGTTGGTCAGGATCAGCAGGCCGGTGGTGTTGAAGTCCAGGCGCCCGGCGATGTGCAGGTCGTCGCGCAGTTCGGCGGGCAGCAACTCGAGGACCGTGGGGTGTTGTGGGTCCTGGGTGGCGCTGACGCACCCGGTCGGCTTGTTGAGCATCAGGTAGCGCGCCGGCCGCCCGGCCTGCAGCAGTTGCTCATCCACTTCGACGCGGCTGAACTCACGCACGTCCGTCAACGGGTCGACCGCCACTTGGCCATCGACCCGCACGCGGCGCTGCACCAGCAGCAGACGAACGTGCTGTCGGTTGTAGCAGGGCAAGTTGGCAAGAAAACGGTCGAGGCGCATGGCGAAGGGGGCTGAAGTTAAAAGCCGCGCAGTCTAGCGCTTTGTGCCGGGCGGCGCTGCCTGCAGTTGCGCTTCGACCGCTGCGCAGCGCGGGCACAGGCAGGCCTTGTCACGCAACTCGGCGGGCAGGGCCTGGAGCACGGCGGGGTCGATGGTCACGCTGTAGCACCAACAGGCCTGCGTGGCGCTGCGGGGGTCGGCCAGGCTGCACTGGTTGAGGGCGCCGCAGGCGGGGCAGTGCTGGCTGTCATTCATGGTCGGGTCCGGAAACTTCGCTGCAGACGCGGTTGCGGCCGGCCTGCTTGGCACGATAGAGCGCACGGTCGGCGCGGGTCAGCAGGGCATGCAAGGTATCGCCCGGTTGCAGGCTGCTCAGGCCGATGCTGGTGGTCAGGCGCAACGGTCGGTCGTCGTAGCTGAAGGTCAGCTGTTCGGTGCGGCGGCGGATTTTTTCCGCCACTTCCACCGCTTGCCGGCCTTCTGCCTCTCGCAGCAGCACGATGAATTCCTCACCGCCCCAGCGGCAGAGTATATCCGACTGGCGCAGGCTGCCCTGCAGCACATTGGCGAACTGGCGCAGCACTTCGTCGCCGGCCAGGTGGCCATGGGTGTCGTTGAGCACCTTGAAGTGGTCAAGGTCGATCAACAAGGCCACCAGCGGGCCGCTGTCGCGCTGGGCCTCATGCAGGGCCTGGGCGGCCAGGAGGTCGAAGCTGCGCCGGTTGGGCAGGCCGGTGAGGCTGTCGAGGGTGGCCAGTGCCTCGGTGCTGGCCTGGTGGCGCTTGACCATCGCATGCACCAGTAACAGCACCACCAGGGTGATCATCGCGCAGATTGCCAGGTTCAGGTACAGCGAGTGGCGGATGCGGTCCAGGGTACCGGTTTCGCGCTTGTCCACCAGCAGGTACCAGTCCAGCTCGGGCAGGTGCCGCACATTGAGAAAGTGGCTGTGGTTGTCGCTGTCGCGGTATTCGTGGCTGCCTTCGCCAGGTACCGGTTGCTGTGCCAGCAGGTCGCTCAGCTCGGGGTTGTCGCTCAGCGGCTGGCCGACGCGCAAGCCGTGGGGGCCACCTTCGGAGCCGGTCAGCAGGACCTTGCCCTTGGCATCGGTGAACAGCACCGAGCGCTGGTAGCGGCGCTGGTACTCGTCGATCAGCTTGACCACCGACGACACACTCAAGCCCACCCCGGCCGCGCCGATGAAGCGGTGTTGGTAGTCCAGCACCTGGTAGTTGATGAACACTGTCAGGCTGTCCTGGTTGGCCATGTCCAGGTCGACGTTGATCTCATAGGGCGCCTTGAGGTCGCGCAGGCGAAAGTACCAGGCATCGCGCCAGCTGCCGGGCGTGATCTGCTTGAGTACGCCCTTGGCCTGGTAGTAGGTAAGGCTGCGGTCGGAGACGAAGAATGAGGTGAAGATGTCCTGCTTGCCCATGATCTCGCCCAGGTAGCGGGTGATGCGCTGGGTGTCCTGCTCACCGGACAGTACCCAGTCCCGCAAGAAGGTGTCCTGGGCCATCATCGAGGCGATCAGCACAGGGCGGATCAGGTCTTTCTGGATTTCCGAATAGACCGTGTCGGAGGTCAGTGGCAATTCGGTATTCACGATGCCATCGCGAATGGCACTGCGTGAGGCGAAGTAGCTGAGCAGGGAAGTGGCGAGAAAGCCGCTGGCCAGCAGCATCAGCAGGGTGACGATCAGCGAACGCTGCGAAAACAGAGCGGAACGTGCAGGCATGATCTTCCCGTGATGTGTGCCAAGGCGGTCATTCTAGTGAGATGACCGGTAAATGACTGCAAGTTTTTCAGGGTTATCGCACCTGTTTCAAATTATTGCAAAAATGGCACTGCACCTCGGTATGGCGGTCTTATTCGGTGTCGATGAACGCGTTTTGCATCGACGCTCGCCAGCGCCGCTGTTCGGGCACTCCAGCGGTCCAGGAGGCCGCCATGTCCTATCGAATACTGTTGATCGCCCTGTTGGGTCTGATGACGTCTGCCTGCGCCCCTTACTACGGCGGCGGGGGCTACTACCGATCGGATTACTACGCCACCGACCGTTATGTGTCGCCGGGGTATTACCGATACGACCGCTACTATGTAACGCCGCAGCCGCGTTACTACTACCAGCCTGCTCCACGTTATTACCGCCCGGCGCCGGTGCCGCAGTACAGGCCCCACCCGCAGCCAGGCATGAACCAGTGGCATGGCAACCCGCGGTATGACTACGGCAATCGCCAGCGCTATGACTATGGGCGTGACCGTGATCGCCATGACTATCGTGATGGCAGCCAGCGGTATCAGAATGATCGTTGGCATTCCAATGGGCGAGGGGACCGTGACCGCAGGCCAGATGGCGGCCGGGGGCAGGGCCGCAACTGGCAGCGGTGATGAATTGGGGCCGCTGTGCGGCCCAATCGCCGGCAAGCCGACTCCCACCCGTACTGTATAGCCTCCAAGGCTAGCGCCGCACCTGTGGGAGCCGGCTTGCCGGCGATTGGGGTGCGCAGCGGCCCGGTTGCAGATAATCAATCCAAATCCGCCAGTGGATGGCGCCCCTCCCAGACCTTGGTAAAATGCGCCTCGACCACCGCCGCTGGTACCTGCGCCACATCCGGCCAGTGCCAGCGCGGCTGATTGTCTTTGTCCAGCAGGCGCGCGCGCACCCCTTCGCTGAATTCCGGATGACGGCAGCAATTCAGGCTCATGCCGTACTCCATCTGGAATACCTGCGCCAATGACAGGTGCCGGGCCCGGCGGATCTGTTCCCACACCAAGTGCGCGGTCAACGGGCAGCCCTCATGCAGGCGTCCACCCGCTTCGGCCAGCAGAGGGTCGTTGTGATATTTCAGGCCTTGCAGCGCATGCCACGCGCCGGCGGGGTCGGCGACATCAAGCAGCTCATCGATCACTTGGCGCCGGGGCAGCCATTGTGCCTCGGGTAGCTCCTCGCAGGCGCGATGCTGCTCAGCCTTGAGCAGGCTGTTGAGCTGCAACTCGGTCTGCTCCTGCCAGTTCAGCTGCAACAACTCTTCGATCAGCTCCTCCTGCTGGTGCTCGCCGAAGCAACGATCGGCGAGCCCCAGGTCGAGGGCATCGCGGGCATTGATCGGGGCACCGGTCAGCCCCAGGAACAGCCCCAACTTGCCCGGCAGGCGGGCGAGGAACCAGCTGGCCCCGACGTCGGGGTAGAGGCCGATGCTGATCTCTGGCATCGCCAGCCGGCTGCTGGGCGTGACGATGCGCACATTGGCGCCTTGCAGCAGCCCCATGCCGCCACCCAGCACATGCCCGTGCCCCCAGCACAGCAGCGGCTTGGGGTAGGTGTGCAGCAGGTAATCGAGGCGATACTCGGCCGCGAAGAAGGTGGCGGCCAGCGGCGGCACGCTGCCCGGGTGATCGCGGCAAGCCTGGGCCAGCGCCCTGACGTCGCCCCCGGCACAGAACGCCTTGGCGCCATTGCCTCGCAGCAGCACGCAGACCACACCAGGGTCGCGGGCCCAGGCGTGCAACTGCTCGCCGAGCACTTCGATCATTCTCAGGTTCAGCGCATTGAGCGCCTTGGGTGCATCCAGGGTGGCGATGCCGATACAGGCGCCATCGGCACCGGTGAGTACCTCGCAATGAATAGACATGGACTACCTCTCGCAGGTCATCGCACAAGTATGGCCTGCCTGCGCGATCATGCCGGTCGTCGGTCGGATCGTTTGACAAGCGGAGGAGGCTTACCTAGTGTCGCGCCATTGTTTACGGATGGCCCCATGACTGACGACGATCGCATCAAACTCGAACCCAGCTGGAAAGCCGCATTGCGCGACGAATTCGACCAGCCCTACATGCATCAGCTGCGCGAATTCCTGCGCCAGGAGCACGCGGCCGGCAAAGAGATCTACCCCCCAGGCCCGCTGATCTTCAATGCCCTTAACTCGACGCCGTTGCAGCAGGTCAAGGTGGTGATCCTCGGCCAGGACCCGTATCACGGCCCAGGCCAGGCCCATGGCCTGTGCTTCTCGGTGCAGCCGGGCATCGCCACGCCGCCGTCGCTGGTCAATATCTACAAAGAGCTGCAGCGCGACCTGAACATTCCGATCGCCAGCCACGGCTACCTGCAGAGCTGGGCCGAGCAAGGCGTGCTGCTGCTCAACACGACCATGACCGTGGAACGCGCCAATGCGGCTTCACATGCCAAGAAGGGCTGGGAGTTCTTTACCGACCGGGTCATCCAGGTGGTCAGCGAGCAGTGCCCGAACGTGGTGTTTCTGCTGTGGGGCGCGCATGCCCAGGGCAAGCAAAAGCTGATCGATGGCACCAAGCACCTGGTGCTGAAGTCGGTGCATCCGTCGCCCTTGTCGGCGTATCGAGGCTTCCTCGGTTGCGGGCACTTCAGCCGGGCCAACAGCTTCCTCGAACAGCGTGGGTTGGCACCGATCAACTGGGCCTTGCCGCCGCTTTGATGGCATGAAACACCGCGAAGCAGGCGACGCGGTGTTTCAGGCTTTTCCTGCATTCCAGCGCCGGAACAGCGGCTCTGCCAAAAACAACACGAGCAATAAGCGCATTACCTGCAAGGCCGTCACCAACGGCACCGACAGCTGCAGGGTCTCCGCCGTCAGGCTCATCTCCGCAATCCCGCCGGGCATCATCCCCAGGGTCAGCGAACGCAGGTCTAGCGCCGTCATCACGCTCAGCGCCCACGCTGCGCTGCCGGCAATCAACATGCACAGCGCCGTGGCCAGCAACGTACGGCCCAAAAACGAAGGTGCGCGGCGGAAAAACGCGCGGTTGAAGTGGCAGGCCAGGCCGCTGCCAATCAGCCACTGGCCGATTTGACTGGCGCCATCAGGCAGGCCGATCTGCAGGTTGCCCGCCAGGCTAACCGTCGCCGCCACCAGCAGCGGCCCGAACAGCCAGGGGTTGGGCTGGCGCAGCCGCTGCCAGATAAAGCCCGCGGCTATACCCAGCGGGGCGATCAACGCTAGCCAGCCCCAGCTCACACTGCCGGCATGATTGAGCGGTACGCCGTTACCCATCAAGAACTTGAACAGCGCCGGCACGCACAGCACCACTGCCAACACACGCAGGCTTTGCGCTGCCGCCACCTGGCTGAGCACCGCGCCATTGCGCGCGCCCAGGTTGACCATCTCACCCGAACCGCCCGGCATGCTGGCGAAGAAGGCGGTTGCGCGGTCTTCGCCGGTACGTCGCAGCAACCACACGCTGATCACGCTGGACAGGGTAGTGAACAGCGCGCCAAAGAAGATCAGCAGAAAATGGCTGCCCACCTGTTCGATCACGGCGGGGGTGAAGTGCAGGCCGATGCCCAGGCCGATGATGCATTGCCCGCATTTGCGCCCATTGGGGATTTCCGACAGCTGCCAGGGGGTCAGGCAGCGCACCAGGATGATCGCCAACAACGCGCCGACCATCCAGGGCAAAGGCCAGCCGACCTTGCTGGCGAGATACCCGCCAGCAAGGCCGACCAGCCCGGTCGCCCAATACAGGGGCAAGGACCGATCAGGCATCAGCCATGGCCCGGCGCTGCAGGCTGCGCTTGCGCCAGATACGCAGCAGCGGCAGGCACAGCATGCACACCACCAGTACCCACACGCCCATGCTGATCGGGCTCGACCAGAGGATGCCCAGCTCACCGTTGGAGATCGACAGCGCACGGCGCAGGTTTTGCTCCATCAGTCCGCCGAGGATGAAGCCGAGCAGGATCGGCGACAGCGGGAAGTCCAGCTTGCGCAGGATGTAGCCCATGATGCCGATGCCGACCATCAGGAACAGGTCGAAGGTGGTGGCGTGCACGGCATACACGCCGATCCCGGTGATGATCGCGATCACCGGCACCAGCGCCCAGTTCGGCACGGCGAGGATGCGGGTGAAGATGCGGATCATCGGGATGTTGAGGATTACCAGCATGATGTTGGCGATGAACAACGAGGCGATCAGGCCCCAGACGATGTCTGGCTGCTGTTCGAACAACAGCGGGCCGGGGGTGATGTTGTACAGGGTCAGTGCGCCGATCATCACCGCGGTGGTGCCCGAACCTGGCACGCCGAGGGTCAGCATGGGGACCAAGGCGCCGCAGCAGGAGGCGCCGATAGCGGTTTCTGGCGCGGCCAGGCCACGGGCATCACCCTTGCCGAACTTGCCGCTTTCGCCAGCGATACGCTTCTCGGTCATGTAGGCCACGGCACTGGCCAGGGTCGCACCGGCACCTGGCAGCACGCCCATGATGAAGCCGAGCAGGCCGCAGCGGATGTTCACTGCGAACACCGAAGCCGCTTCCTTGACGTTGAACAGCATGCGCCCAGTGGCCTTGACCGCCTGGTGGCCATGGTGGGTCTTTTCCAGCAGCAGGAGGATTTCGCTGATCGAGAACAGCCCCAGCACCAGCACCACGAACTGGATGCCGTCGGCCAGGTGCACGCTGTCACCGGTGAAGCGGTAGACGCCGCTGTTGGCGTCGATGCCGACCGCCGACAGGAACAGGCCGATCAGCGCAGCGATGAAGGTCTTCAACGGTTTGTCGCCGGCCATGCCGCCCAAGGCGACTATGGCGAACACCATCAGCACGAAGTATTCCGCCGGGCCGAAGGCGATCGCCCACTTCGCCAGCAGCGGGGCGAACAGCACCATGCCGCAGGTGGCGATGAAGGCGCCGATGAACGAACTCCAGGCAGACAGCGACAAGGCAACGCCTGCCAGGCCCTGGCGGGCCATCGGGTAGCCGTCGAGGGTGGTCATCACGGTCGAAGCTTCGCCCGGGATGTTCAGCAGGATCGAACTGATGCGCCCGCCGTATTCGCAGCCCAGGTACACCGCAGCCAGCAGAATCAGCGCCGACTCAGGCGGCAGGCCCAGGGCAAAGGCGATGGGGATCAGCAAGGCCACGCCGTTGATCGGGCCCAGGCCCGGCAACAAGCCGACCACGGTGCCGATCAGGGTGCCACTGAGGGCGGTGACCAGGTTGTACGGGCTCAGGGCGACGCCGAAGCCCTGGCCCAGGTAGCTCAAGGTATCCATGTGTCAGTTCTCCAGTACGCTCAGCAGGCCAAGGGGCAGGGGCACGTCCATCACGCGGTCGAACAGCCAGTAGAGGAACAGGCTCATGCCGACCACGACGATGGCGCTGTGCAGCCAGCGGCCGCCGTACAGCCGAGCCATGGGCAGGCCGACCAGGATGGCGCTGAGGATGAAGCCCAGCGGTTCGAAGGTGGCAGCGAAGACGATCAGCAGGCCGACGCAGGCGGCGATCTTGATCAGGGTTTCGCGGTCCAGTTCTGGCTCGTCATCCTTGCGCACGATGGGCGTTGGGCGGATGGCCAGGTAAAGCAGGCCCAGGCCCATCAGGCCGAGCATCAGCAGCGGATAGGCCCGTGGGCCAACCGGTTCGTAGGAAAACGCAGCCTGGTACGGCCAGGCCATCACGGCCAGGGCGGCGCACACCGCCAGCAGGACCAGGGCGAAGAGGCGTTGCAGGATCATCGGGGAATCCTCGTTGGACGCGGACTCTGTGGGAGCGGGCTTGCCCCGCGAACACCGGCAAAGCCGGTGCCATGCACCGAGGTGCCAGCTTCGCGGGGCAAGCCCGCTCCCACAGGGATCTGTTCAGGTAGTCGGCGAGTTACTGAATCAGGCCGAATTCCCTGGCCAGTGCCTTGTAGTCAGCCACCTGCTTCTTCACATAGCCGTCCAGCTCTTCGCCGGTCATGGCGAACGGGAACAGCTCGCGCTGGTCACGCAGCTTGGCGAAGTCTTCCGAGGCCAGCATCTTGTCGAACGAGGCCTTCCACCAGGCGTAGTCCTCGTCGCTCACCTTCGGCCCCAGGTAGAAGCCGCGTACCACCGGCCAGACGATGTCGTAGCCCTGCTCCTTGGCGGTAGGGATGTCTTTCATCTCTGGCTCGTCCAGGCGGTTTTCGGAGAACACCGCGAGGATGCGCATGTTGCCGCTCTGGATGTGGGGCATGGAGTCGGAGATGTCGGTGGAGCCGACCTGGATGTGCCCACCCAGCAATGCAGTGGCAATTTCACCGCCGCCTTCCAGGGCCACGTAACGCAGGTCACGCGGGTTGATGCCGGCAGCCTTGGCGATCAGCGCGGTTTGCATCCAGTCTTGGCTGCCGACCGTGCCACCGGAGCCGATCACGACCTTGCTCGGGTCTTTCTTCAGGGCAGCAACCAGGTCGTCCAGGGTTTTGTAGGGCGAATCGCTCTTCACGGCGATGGCCCCGTAGCTGGTGCCGACGGCTGCCAACCACTTGACCGCGTTCTCGTCGAAGCGGCCGAACTTGCCTTGGGCCAGGTTCAGCAGCGAGCCGCTGGACCACGCCACCAGGGTGCCGGCATCCGCTGGGCGCTGGGCCACCACGGCGTTGTAGGCCACCGCGCCGACGCCGCCGGGCATGTAGGTGACACGCATGGGCTTGCTGAGGATCTTCTCCTGCACCAAGGCGCTCTGCACCAGTTTGCAGGTCAGGTCGAAGCCACCGCCGGGCGAGGCAGGGGCGATGCATTCGGGGCGTTTCGGTTCGGCAGCGAGGGCGTTGCCGGCCAGCAGCAGGCAGCCGGTAGCGAGGACGAGGCGGCGCAGTGAAAAGGTCATCGTCAATCTCCGTGAGCGTTGTTGTTATTGGGTTACCACAGGGCCACGCTGTAGCTCACCAGCAGCCGCACTTCGTCGGCGTCGCGGGCAAAATTCGAGCGGAAGGTGGCGTTGCGCAAGCGCACGGCGACGTTTTTCAACGGGCCGCTTTGTACCACGTACTTGAACTCGGTGTTGCGTTCCCACTCCTTGCCCTCGCTGCCATCGGCGCGGCTGACGTTGTCGCCGCTGATGTAACGGGTCATGAAGGTCAGGCCGGGGATGCCCAGGGCCGCGAAGTTGTAGTCGTAGCGCATCTGCCAGGAGTGCTCGTCGGCACCGGCGAAGTCGTTGATCTGCACGAAGTTGACCAGGTACGGGTCGGCGCCATCGATGTAGGGGAAGGCGCTGTCGCCGGACAGGTGCTGGTAGGCGGCACTGACCTTGTGCCCGCCCAGGGCGTAGCTGAGCATGCCGTTGACGGTGGTGTTGTCGATGTTGCCGGCCTTGGCGGCGCCGGCATCGTCACTCACGGCAAGGCGCAGGTCAGCGCCCAAGGTGCCCGGCCCCCACGGCTGGGTGGCGACCATGCCGAGGAAGTGCTGGCGGTAGATGTCGTCGAGTTGGGCGAAGTGGTAGCTGCCGGTGATGCGATCGGTGAACTGGTAGTCCAGGCCCGCGAGGTCGAGGTTGTCGGCGGTGAAGGTGCCACCGAAGCGGCCGTTCTTGTTGTTGAGGGCCAGGTCTTCCCAGTTGGTATCGTTGCGGTCCTTGGCCTTTTCCAGGCGCCCGCCGGTGAAGGTCAGGTGGCTGATTTCTTTCGAGGTGAGCAGGCCGCCTTCGAAGGTTTGCGGCAGGATGCGCCCGTCGTTGGGCTGCAGGGTCGGCAGCTCGGGGATCAGCGTGCCGATCTTCAATTCGGTCTTGGACACTTTGACCTTGCCGGTCAGGCCGAGCTTGGCGTACTCGTCGGCGGCCTTGCCGTCGTCATGGGTCGGCAGCAGGCCGGTGTCGGTGCGGTCGGGGCTGGAGTCGAGCTTGATGCCCAGCATGCCCAGCGCATCCAGGCCAAAGCCCACGGTGCCGTCGGTGTAGCCAGACTCGAAGTTGAGCATGAAACCCTGGGCCCATTCGTCGCGCTTGGATTGCTGCGCGCTGGTGCCGTCGCGAAAGTCGCGGTTGAAGTACATGTTGCGGGTTTCGAAGGTCGCCGTGCTGTCTTCGAAGAAGGCGGCCTGGCTCATGGGCGCGACACCGGCGAGCGCAAGGGCGCTGGCGATGGCAGAAGGGCGTGCGGCAAAGGAACGGGTAGGCACGAATGCCTGCGGCTGCGATGACAGCATCGTCGATGACTCCGTTTATTGTTCTTATTCGTTGCACCTTGCTGGTGCTTTTTTCGGCGCGTGGGGCGACCGTGGTGCGATGCTAGGTAACGAACCTTTCGCTAACCTTTCAGCGTGAAAGGTTTGTCAGAAGGGGCTTCACAGGCCGGTCGACAGCGGTACACTCCGCGCCACCGCCCCACCCGAGCAGGGAGAATCCGATGCGTGTGCTGCTGGTCGAAGACCACCTGCAACTGGCCGAAAGCGTGGCCCAGGCCTTGAAAAGTCACGGCCTGACCGTGGATGTACTGCATGACGGCGTGGCTGCCGACCTGGCCCTGGCCAGTGAGGAATATGCCGTTGCCGTGCTCGATGTCGGCTTGCCGCGCATGGATGGCTTCGAAGTGCTGGCGCGTTTGCGTGGCCGCGGCAAGACCCTGCCGGTGCTGATGCTGACCGCGCGCAGTGACGTCAAGGACCGGGTCCACGGGCTGAACCTGGGGGCTGACGATTACCTGGCCAAGCCGTTCGAACTGACTGAGCTGGAAGCCCGGGTCAAGGCCTTGCTGCGCCGCAGCGTGCTGGGTGGCGAACGCCAGCAGCGTTGCGGGCCGTTGGTGTACGACCTGGATACCCGGCGCTTCAGCCTGGGCGAGGACAACCTGACCCTGACCTCGCGTGAACAGAGCGTGCTTGAAGCGCTGATCGCCCGCCCAGGCCGGGTGATGAGCAAGGAGCAACTGGCCGCCCAGGTGTTTGGCCTGGACGAAGAAGCCAGCCCCGACGCCATCGAAATCTACATCCACCGCCTGCGCAAAAAGCTCGACGGCCACCCGGTGGCGATTGTCACCTTCCGTGGCCTGGGGTATCTGCTCGAGCATCGCGATGCGTGACAACGGTAGCTTGCGCGGGCGGCTGTTGGGCAACCTGGCACTGTTGCTGGTGGTGCTGATGCTGGCCAGCGGCCTGAGCGCCTACTGGAACGGCCGCGAAGCCGCCGACACGGCCTACGACCGGACCTTGCTGGCCTCGGCACGGACCATCGCCGCGGGCTTGTCGCAACGCGACGGCTCGTTGAGCGCGGACGTGCCCTATGTGGCGCTGGATACCTTCGCCTACGACAGTGCCGGGCGTATCTACTACCAGGTGCTGGACATCAAGCAGCGCTTGATCTCGGGCTACGAGAACCTGCCAGCGCCGCCGCCTGGCACGCCGCGCACCGACGACTACCCGGCGCTGGCGCGGTTCTACAATGCGACGTACCTCGGCCAGGACGTGCGCGTGGTCAGCCTGCTCAAGCCGGTCAGCGAGCCGAACATGAACGGCATGGCGGAAATTCGCGTGGCCGAGACCGAAGAAGCGCGGGTGCGCATGGCGCGCGGGCTGATGGCCGATACCCTGCTGCGCCTTGGGATGCTGGCACTGGGCGCCTTGGTGATGGTGTGGTTTGCGGTCAGTGCCGCGCTACGCCCGCTGGAGCGCCTGCGCACCGCCGTGGAAGAGCGCCAACCCGATGACCTGCGGGCTTTGCCGGTGGTGCAGGTGCAGCGCGAACTGGGCCCACTGGTGCGGGCCTTGAACCACTTTACCGAGCGCTTGCGCGGGCAGTTCGAGCGCCAAGCCCAGTTCATCGCAGACGCCGCCCACGAGTTGCGCACGCCCTTGGCGGCGCTCAAGGCGCGGGTCGAGTTGGGCTTGCGTTCATCCGAGCCGCAGGAGTGGCGGCAGACGTTGGAATCAGCTGCCCAAGGCACGGACCGCTTGACCCACCTGGCCAACCAGCTGTTGTCATTGGCACGGGTCGAGAATGGCGCCCGGGCAATCGCCGAAGGTGGCGCGCAGCGCCTGGACCTCAGCCAGTTGGCCCGCGAACTGGGCATGGCCATGGCGCCCTTGGCGCATAACCGTGGCGTGGCATTGGCCCTGGAGGCCGAGGCGCCCGTGTGGCTCAAGGGTGAGCCGACCTTGCTCAACGAACTGCTGAGCAACCTGGTGGATAACGCCTTGGCGCATACCCCGGCCGGTGGCAACGTGATCCTGCGGGTGCTGGCGCCGGCGGTGCTGGAGGTCGAGGATGACGGCCCGGGTATTCCCGAGGATGAGCGCGAACGGGTGTTCGAGCGCTTCTACCGCCGCAGTGCCCAAGGCAGTGGGCTGGGGTTGGCGATTGTCGGCGAGATCTGCCGCGCGCACCTGGCGCAGATCAGCCTGCACGATGGCGAGAAGGGCGGCTTGCGGGTGCGGGTGAGCTTCATCGCTGACTAGGGTTTTACTGTCTATTGGCCCGTCGGCACCGTAGGAGCAGCCTTGTGCTGCGAAAGGGCCAGTGACTGCAGCGAAGATTTGCTGTGCTGTTACCGGCCTCTTCGCAGCACAAGGCTGCTCCTACCTGAATCGCGCAGGAGGGTAGGTGTAGCGGGCTTTCGGCGGCCTAGCGCAACAGGCTCCGCGCCTCGAGCAGCTCTTCGACTTCCAGTTCGGTGCCGAACGGCAGCCCCAGGTGTCGGTACGCCGGCAACGCGGCCAGTGGCCGGCTACGCCCACGTTGGCTGATGCAGCGGGCGATCTGCACGACGTCGATATAGTCGACCTTGTCGGTCTGCCGGTCGAGGTCCTGAACCTGGCTCGGCAGGTTGACCAATTGCTCGGGAAACTCCCACGCCTTGAGGATCTTGTCACCCAGCACGGGCTGTATCTGCTCGATCACGTAGTGCAGGCAGACCGGGTCGGACAGCAGCTCGTTGTGTTCTTCGGCGTAAATCAGCACCGGCAGGGCACCGATCTGGTTGACCAGCCCACCGAGGGTCGCCTGGTCGGGTTTGAGGTGGGTGAAGCGGCGGCAGATTTCGTAGCTGATGCCTGCCACTTCCAGGCTGTTGACCCAGATATCGCGCAGCTTTTGCTCAACAGCCGGCGAGCGAGCATGAAAGATCTGTTCGATCACCAGGCCGATGGCCAGGTTGCAGCTGTAGTTGATGCCCAGGCGAGTGATTGCGGTATGCAGGTCGGTGACCTCGACCGCAGCGCGCAACAGTGGGCTGTTGACGACTTTGATCAGGCGCGCCGAGAGGGCCGCGTCGCGACCGATCACCTTGCTCAGGGCCGACACGCTGATCTCGCTATCCTCGGCGGCCTCGCGGATGCTCAAGGCAACCTCGGGCAGGGTCGGCAGGACCAGGTCATCCTTTTCGATGGCATCGAGCAACTGTGCTTGAACCATCTCGGCCAGCTTGTTCATGGACTTCTCTACCGCAGTGGTGGTGCGGCCCCGTCACGCGGACGGGGCAGGCTGGTCAGCGCTGGATTTCCCGGTCGCGGTCCAGTTCGTAGGGCAGGCTCAGCACGTGCAGGCGTGGCCCTTCCAGGCTGCCCAGGTGCAGGTTGTCGTCGGCCACCGCATCGGCGCTGATTACCGCGAGCAACTCGCAACCGGTACCCGTATTGGCCGCCATCACCACTTCACCGACCGACGAGCCATGGGTGGGTGAGAAGATCTCGGCACCTGGCGCGGGGATGTCCTGCTGATCGAGCGCCAGGCGATACTGACGGCGCTTTAGCTTGCCCAGGTACTGCATGCGGGCAACGATTTCCTGGCCGGTGTAGCAGCCCTTCTTGAAGCTGACGCCGTCCACGGCCTGCAGGTTGATCATCTGCGGGATGAACAGCTCGCGGGTAGGGCCCATGACTTGGCCAATACCTGCGCGGATCTGGCCCAACAGCCAGTCGTTGAGGCTGCCCTCAGGCAGGCTGGCGGCGAGTGCCGCGCCTACGTGGGCGGCCTGCTCGGCAGGTACCCACAGCTCGACGCGGCCTGCGGACACGGCGATGGCGATCAGGCCCTCATGGCGCACGGTGGCGCCCGCTTCGACCGGCGGCGTCAAGCCCAAGGCTTGCAGAGCCGCCTCGCCACCCTGCAGGCCAAAGCGCGCCCAGGCGGCGCTCTCGTCGCTTAAGGTGGCCTTGGAGAACACGGCGTACTTCTTGAGGTCGGCCAATTGGGCATCGAGCAGCTCACTGGCCATGGCCAGCAGGTAACCGTTGCCTTCGGGCACGATACGGAAACTCGACTGCATGCGCCCTTTGACCATGCAGCGGGCACCGAGGCTGGCATGTTCCTGACTGAGGTAGTTGATGTTGCAGGTCAGCTGGCCCTGCAGGAACTTGCCTGCGTCGGAGCCGCGGACGGCGAGGATGCCCTCGTGGGACAGGGGGCTGAAGAAAGCGGAATCGGCCATGGGTCATCGCGGTGGCTAAAGACTGGCGGCCATCATAGAACGCCAGTAACAAAATAGGTAGGTGACTAGACCAACGCCCTGTGCCGCTTCGCTCGCCTGGCTGTATACTGGCGGGCCATTCGAGGAGGGCCCCATGGTCGAACAAACTGAACTCAACCGGCTTTTCTGGCACAGCCGCCGCGGCATGCTGGAACTGGACGTACTGTTGGTGCCTTTCACCCAAGAAGTCTACGCCACCCTCAACGAAGCCGACCGCGAACTCTATGTACGCCTGTTGAGCTGCGAAGATCAGGACATGTTCGGCTGGTTCATGGAGCGTACCGAGTCTGAAGACCCGGAGCTGCAGCGCATGGTCCGCATCATCCTGGACCGTGTCCAGCCCAAGTGAGTTTTTCGAAAGCCGTTGGCAAGGCTCGCGCCTGCTGCTGACGGCATACTTGAGTTGCCAGGTGCTGGCGCTGTTCGCCGTATGGGTGAGCGCGTTGCCCTGGTGGCTGTCCCTGGCGGCCACTGCCGCGTCTGTCGCCCACGCCTGCTGGGCCATCCCCCGACGGATTTTGCTCACGCATCCGCATGCGGTTACCGGGCTGCGCCGAGACCTGCTTGGTTGGCGGGTGTTCACCTGCGCCCAGGGTTGGCAGCCGGTGCGTTTGTGCCGGGACAGCGTTGCGTTGCCGGGGATGGTGGTGTTGCGGTTTGTGCGGGAAGGGCGTTGGCTGGGGGAGGGGCAGTGCGTTCCCTGGGATGCCCTCGGGGCTGATGAGCATCGGCGGTTGCGGGTAAGGCTGAAGTTCAGCCGGCGCAGGTGGGCTGAGGTGGGAGCGATTCAGGGCTGAAAGGTTTTCACCGTGGCAGGTTCAGTGCCTGTGAGATCGAGCGCCGCCCGCGCGGCGCTTCGCAGCACAAGGCTGCTCCCACATCTGTTTCGGGCCAATTATTCCTGAGGCATTGGCGCGCGGCCCCTTGGCGCCTGACACGATATCGAGTCGAACAAACAAGGCGGTCGCGCGCCTCCCTCACAGGCTTTACTGGCCCGAAACAGATGTGGGAGCAGCCTTGTGCTGCGAAGCGCCGCGCGGGCGGCGCTCGATCTCACAGGCGCTGCAACTTTCAGACCAGACCGCTGCAGCTTTCAGACCGGGCTGAGGATGGTGTCTTTAGCCTCGTCCAGCATCCCCGGATAATCCAGCGTGTAATGCAACCCGCGGCTTTCCTTGCGCTGCATCGCCGAACGAATCATCAGCTCCGCCACTTGCGCCAGGTTGCGCAGCTCGATCAGGTCGCGGCTGACCTTGTAGTTGCTGTAGAACTCGTCGATTTCGTCGAGCAGCAGGCGGATGCGGTGTTCGGCGCGCTGCAGGCGCTTGCTGGTGCGCACGATGCCGACATAGTCCCACATGAAGCGCCGCAGCTCGTCCCAGTTGTGCGCGATGATCACATCCTCGTCCGAGTCCGTTACCTGGCTGGCATCCCAGCCGGGCAGGGCTTTGGGCATGTCGACCTGTTCCAGGTGCGCCTGGATGTCGGCGGCAGCGGCGCGGCCATAGACGAAACATTCGAGCAGCGAGTTGCTGGCCATGCGGTTGGCGCCATGCAGGCCGGTAAAGCTGGTCTCACCGATGGCATACAGCCCAGGCACATCGGTATGCCCGCGGTCGTCCACCACCACGCCGCCGCAGGTGTAGTGGGCTGCGGGTACTACCGGGATCGGCTGGCGGGTGATGTCGATGCCGAAGGCCAGGCAGCGTTCGTAAACGGTGGGGAAGTGGCCCTTGATGAAATCGGCCGGCTTGTGGGTGATGTCCAGGTACACGCAGTCCACGCCCAGGCGTTTCATCTCGTGGTCGATGGCGCGGGCCACGATGTCGCGTGGGGCCAGTTCCTCGCGGGGGTCGAAGCGCGGCATGAAGCGCTCGCCGTTGGGCAGGCGCAACAGGGCGCCTTCACCGCGCAGTGCCTCGGTGATCAGGAAACTCTTGGCTTGGGGGTGGTACAGGCAGGTCGGGTGAAACTGGTTGAACTCAAGGTTGGCCACCCGGCAGCCCGCGCGCCAGGCCATGGCGATGCCGTCGCCGCAGGCACCGTCCGGGTTACTGGTATACAGGTAGACCTTGGCTGCGCCTCCGGTGGCGAGCACGGTGAAGCGCGCCCCGTAGGTGTCTACTTCGCCCGTATTGCGGTTTAGCACATAGGCACCCAGGCAGCGCTCGCCGGGCAGGCCCAGGCGGCGCTCGGTGATCAGGTCGACTGCCACGCGCTGCTCCAGCAGCTGGATGTTCGGGCGTAGGCGGGCCTGGGCCAGCAAGGTGGTGAAGATCGCGGCGCCTGTGGCATCGGCGGCGTGGATGATGCGCCGGTGGCTGTGGCCACCTTCGCGGGTCAGGTGGAACTCGAAGCCCCCATCGTCGACGCCGTGATGCTCATCCCGGGTAAAGGGCACGCCTTGCTCGATCAACCACTGGATGGCTTCGCGGCTGTGCTCGACGGTGAAACGCACGGCATCTTCATGGCACAGGCCGCCGCCGGCATTGAGGGTGTCCTCGACATGCGACTGTACGGTGTCGGTGTCGTCCAGCACAGCGGCCACACCGCCCTGGGCCCAATAGGTCGAGCCATTGGCCAGGTCGCCTTTGCTGAGCACGGCGATACGCAGGTGGCTGGGGAGGTTCAGTGCCAGGCTGAGACCGGCGGCGCCGCTGCCGATCACCAGGACATCATGTTGGAATTGTTGGCTCATGTCGGGACACTAGTAATCTACGGAAGGGGCACGGCACAATAGTCACGCGCCGATGGCATTGTGAAACTATCGTTAAACCAGGCCGGGTTGCCTTTATAGCAGCCCCGGGTGGCCAATTTCCATGCCACTTGCCAGGAAGCAGCGACCTTGTGGGAACTTTCCGACAGCTACGGAAATCCTATGAAGGCTGCCCGCACGCCACAAATGTCGCGGCGACGCACGGCGGCAGCTCTATTCGGGCTGACACCTGCGTATTCGAAACCTGATTATTGACGTTGCCGGCCGTGACCGCGCCGCGTCTTCCGTGCGAGCCGACCAAGGGCTGCAGGAAACTTGCTTGGAGGGGAGAACTTTTGCGCAAAGCCCGAGTCTATGTTTGCAAGCCTGAACGATGGCTGTTGCAACGCTCCTTCGAGTCTACCGAGGAGTGTTCATGCTAACCCAGGAAGAGGATCAGCAGCTTGTCGAGCGCGTGCAGCGCGGTGACAGGCGAGCTTTCGATCTGTTGGTGCTGAAGTATCAGCACAAGATTCTCGGGTTGATCGTGCGGTTCGTTCACGATACCCACGAGGCCCAGGATGTGGCACAGGAAGCCTTTATCAAGGCCTACCGTGCGCTTGGCAATTTTCGCGGAGACAGTGCGTTTTATACCTGGCTGTACCGCATCGCCATCAACACGGCGAAGAACTACCTGGTGTCCCGTGGAAGACGGCCACCAGACAGTGATGTGAGCTCCGAGGATGCGGAGTTTTACGACGGCGATCATGGTCTCAAGGATCTCGAGTCCCCAGAGCGCTCGTTGTTGCGGGATGAAATCGAAGGCACGGTCCATCGCACCATCCAGCAACTGCCCGAAGACCTGCGCACGGCATTGACCCTGCGCGAGTTCGACGGATTGAGTTACGAAGACATTGCCAGTGTCATGCAATGTCCGGTGGGTACCGTGCGCTCTCGAATCTTCCGCGCTCGGGAGGCCATAGATAAAGCCCTGCAGCCGTTGTTGCAGGAAACCTGAGACAGCGGCTACAGCCAAGAGAGGAACCGCCATGAGTCGTGAAGCGTTGCAGGAATCGCTGTCCGCGGTAATGGATAACGAAGCGGACGAACTGGAATTACGTCGGGTACTGAGTGCCGTCGACGATGCCGAAACCCGTGCCACCTGGTCGCGTTACCAGGTCGCTCGCGCAGCGATGCACAAGGAACTGCTGCTGCCCAACCTCGATATCGCCTCGGCGGTGTCGGCAGCGTTGGCCGACGAAGCGGTACCGGCCAAGGTCAATAAAGGCCCATGGCGCAGCGTCGCTCGCCTGGCAGTCGCTGCCTCGGTGACGGTTGCCGTGCTGGCGGGTGTGCGCATGTACAACCAAGATGAAATCACCGGTGCAGAGCTTGCTTCCCAGCAACCGCAGCAGGGGCTGAGCGTGCCACAAACTCAAGGCCCGGCGGTATTGGCAGGCTATAGTGAAAGCAGTGAGCAACCGACCGGGCCGATGGCCAACGGTGTGCTGCAGAACCAAGCCGGCTGGGATCAGCGTCTGCCAGGCTACCTGCGCCAGCACGCCCAGGAATCTGCGCTCAAGGGCAGCGAAACCGCGTTGCCGTATGCCCGCGCCGCCAGCCTGGATAACCCCGCTAAGTAAGGAGGATCATGCGCGCGCTACCTCTCCTGTCGCTGCTGATAGGCAGCTGCATGACGGTGCCAGCGTTGGCGGCCAATTCTTCGCCCGAGGCGAATGAGTGGCTGAACAAGCTGGCACAGGCCGAGCAAAAGCAAAGCTACCAAGGCTCTTTCGTCTACGAGCGTAACGGCAGCTTTTCTTCCCACGATATCTGGCACAGGGTTGAGGACGGCAAGGTCAGCGAGCGGCTACTGCAGCTCGATGGCACTGCCCAGGAAATCGTGCGCGTGGATGGCAAGGTTGCATGCGTCAGTGGTGCCTTGGTCAACGGCGTTACGACGCCGCCCGATGCGGCGCCGCGTGCGCTGGATCCCCTCAAATTGATGGGCTGGTACGATCTGGGTGTGGCGGGCAAGTCACGTGTCGCCGGGCGCGACGCGGTGATCGTCACCCTCACACCGCGCGACCAGCACCGTTATGCGTTCGAATTGCACCTTGACCGCCGCACCGGCTTGCCGCTGCGCTCGTTGATGCTCAACGACAAGGGGCAATTGCTTGAGCGCTTCCAGATGACCCGCCTCGATACCGATGACCTGCCTACCGCGGATGACTTGCGCCCCAGTGCCGCTTGCAAACCGGTGGAACGTGGCACCAGCACCGGCCAGGAAACCGTCGCCGGATGGCGCTCAGACTGGCTGCCGCCGGGTTTTGAGCTGGTCAACAGCTCGGTGCGCCGCGACCCGGCCCGCAACAGCACAGTTAGCAGCCTGATGTATGACGATGGTCTGGCGCGCGTTTCGGTATTCCTCGAGCCGGTCAACGACAACTCAGGCACCGATACACGCGTGCAACTCGGGCCAACCGTGGCGGTATCGCGCCGTCTGAACACGCCGAAGGGCAAGGTTCTGGTCACTGTGGTAGGTGAAATACCCCTGGGTACTGCAGAGCGCATTGCGCTGTCGATGCGGCCTCAGGATGCCCAGGCGCGGCAATGATGGCGTGCGCTTTTCAGGTGGTTTCCGGCGTGAGAGACATGCTCCTGAAATGAAATTAAAGCATTGTCATTTGCAATCTTTCCGTAAATTTTCTATAGGTCAGGCTTCTTGGAGCCTGGCCTTTCCTGCTTGTGCAGGGGCCTTACGCTAACCACGCTCGTTGTGACGGGAGCCGTATGTCTATACCACGCTTGAAATCCTACCTATCGATGTTCGCCGCCGTGCTCATGCTCGGCCAGGTGCTCACCGCCCAGGCCGAGGAAGCCCTGCCGGACTTCACCACGCTGGTCGAGCAAGCCTCGCCGGCCGTGGTCAACATCAGTACCAAGCAGAAGCTGCCGGACCGCCGCATCGCCGCTGGGCAGATGCCGGACCTCGAAGGCCTGCCGCCGATGTTCCGCGAATTCTTCGAGCGCAACATGCCGCAACAGCCCCGCTCGCCGCGCGGTGATCGTCAGCGTGAAGCCCAGTCGCTGGGTTCGGGTTTCATCATTTCCAGCGATGGCTACGTACTGACCAACAACCATGTGGTGGCCGACGCCGACGAGATCATCGTTCGCCTGTCGGACCGCAGCGAGCTGCAAGCCAAGCTGGTCGGCACCGACCCGCGCACCGACGTCGCGCTGCTCAAGGTCGAAGGCAAGAACCTGCCGACCGTCAAGCTGGGCGACTCCGAGAAGCTCAAAGTGGGTGAGTGGGTGCTGGCCATCGGTTCGCCGTTCGGCTTCGACCATTCGGTGACCAAAGGTATCGTCAGTGCCAAGGGCCGTACCCTGCCTAACGACACCTACGTGCCGTTCATCCAGACTGACGTTGCCATCAACCCGGGCAACTCCGGCGGCCCGCTGTTCAACATGCAGGGCGAGGTCGTGGGTATCAACTCGCAGATCTTCACCCGCTCGGGCGGCTTCATGGGCCTGTCGTTCGCCATCCCGATCGATGTGGCGATCGATGTATCCAACCAGCTGAAAAAAGACGGCAAGGTCAGCCGTGGCTGGCTGGGCGTGGTGATTCAGGAGGTCAACAAGGACCTGGCTGAGTCCTTTGGCCTGGACAAACCGGCCGGTGCCCTGGTGGCCCAGGTGCTGGAAGATGGCCCAGCCGCCAAAGGTGGCCTGCAGGTGGGTGACGTGATCCTGAGCATGAACGGCCAGCCGATCGTCATGTCGGCCGACTTGCCGCACCTGGTCGGCAGCCTCAAGGACGGCGACAAGGCCAAGCTCGAGATCATCCGCAACGGCAAGCGCCAGAACCTGGACGTGAGCGTCGGTGCGCTGCCGGACGATGACGCTGACATTGGCACCGGGACCGGTGCAGATGGCAGTGCCGAGCGCAGCAGCAACCGTCTGGGCGTTTCGGTCGCTGACCTCAGCGCCGAGCAGAAGAAAGCCCTCGAACTCAAGGGTGGCGTGGTCATCAAGGAAGTCCAGGATGGCCCGGCCGCATTGATCGGCCTGCGCCCAGGTGATGTCATCAGCCACCTGAATAACCAGGCCATTGGCTCGGCGAAGGAATTCACCGAGATCGCCAAGGACCTGCCGAAAAACCGCTCGGTGTCCATGCGCGTGCTGCGCCAGGGGCGTGCGAGCTTTATCACCTTCAAGCTGGCTGAATAAGCGGGTCTTCAGGTAGGAAAAGGGGCAGCGTTGGCTGCCCTTTTTCGTGGAATCTACGGAGAAATGGGCTGGTCCGATCGCCGGCAAGCCGGCTCCCACAGGTGGGGTGGAGCTTTCAGGTACGGCACTGCGGCGTTACGAAGCGGCTTGCCAGCGACACTGTCGGCACAGACAGCCGATCAGGAATCTCCCATATCCCTGCTGCTTGAGGTACAATTCCCGGCTATTTTTCGGCGGGCGTCCCGGCTCGCAGCCTTTTCGAGTGTTGACCCGTGAGTGATTTGAGTCATATCCGCAATTTCTCCATCATCGCCCACATCGACCATGGCAAGTCGACGCTGGCCGACCGTTTCATCCAGATGTGCGGTGGCCTGTCTGCGCGCGAAATGGAAGCCCAGGTCCTCGACTCCATGGACCTGGAGCGCGAACGCGGGATCACCATCAAGGCCCACAGCGTCACGCTTCATTACAAGGCGCAAGACGGCAAGACCTACCAGCTGAACTTCATCGACACCCCCGGCCACGTCGACTTCACCTATGAAGTCTCGCGCTCGCTGGCCGCCTGTGAAGGCGCACTGTTGGTGGTGGACGCCGGTCAAGGCGTCGAAGCCCAGTCCGTGGCCAACTGCTACACCGCCATCGAGCAAGGCCTCGAGGTCATGCCGGTGTTGAACAAGATGGACCTGCCCCAGGCTGACCCGGACCGCGTCAAGGACGAGATCGAGAAGATCATCGGCATCGACGCTACCGACGCCGTGGCGTGCAGTGCCAAGAGCGGCATGGGTGTCGACGAGGTGCTCGAGCGCCTGGTGCACACCATCCCCGCGCCGGAAGGCGAGATCGACGCGCCGCTGCAGGCGCTGATCATCGACTCCTGGTTCGACAACTACCTGGGCGTTGTCTCGCTGGTGCGCGTGCGCCAGGGTCGCGTCAAGAAAGGCGACAAGATCCTGGTCAAGTCCACCGGCAAGGTGCACCTGGTCGACAGCGTCGGCGTCTTCACCCCGAAACACACCCAGACCGCCGACCTCAAGGCCGGTGAAGTGGGCTTCATCATTGCCAGCATCAAAGACATTCACGGTGCACCGGTCGGTGACACCCTGACCCTGTCCTCGACCCCGGAAGTCGAAGTGCTGGCGGGCTTCAAGAAGATCCAGCCACAGGTCTACGCCGGCCTGTTCCCGGTCAGCTCGGACGATTTCGAGGACTTCCGCGACGCGCTGCAGAAGCTGACGCTCAACGACTCCTCGCTCCAGTACATGCCGGAAAGCTCCGACGCTCTGGGGTTCGGTTTCCGTTGCGGCTTCTTGGGCATGCTGCACATGGAGATCATCCAGGAGCGCCTGGAGCGTGAGTACGACCTGGACTTGATCACCACTGCGCCTAGCGTGATCTACGAGCTCGAACTGAAAACCGGCGAAACCATCATCGTCGACAACCCGTCGAAGCTGCCGGATGTTTCGTCCGTCACCGACTTCCGCGAGCCGATCGTCACCGCGACCATCCTGGTGCCGCAGGAGCACCTGGGTAACGTCATCACCCTGTGCATCGAGAAACGTGGCGTTCAGCGCGACATGCAGTTCCTCGGCAGCCAGGTTCAGGTGCGTTACGACATGCCGATGAACGAGGTGGTACTGGACTTCTTCGACCGCCTCAAGTCGACCAGTCGCGGTTACGCGTCGCTGGACTATCATTTCGATCGCTACCAGTCGGCCAACCTGGTCAAACTGGATGTACTGATCAACGGCGACAAGGTCGATGCCCTGGCGTTGATCGTGCACCGCGACAACGCGGCCTATAAAGGCCGTGCGTTGACCGAGAAGATGAAGGAACTGATCCCTCGGCAGATGTTCGATGTGGCGATCCAGGCAGCCATCGGCGGCCAGATCATCGCGCGGACAACCGTCAAGGCGCTCAGAAAGAACGTACTGGCCAAGTGCTACGGTGGTGACGTCAGCCGTAAGAAAAAACTGCTGGAGAAGCAGAAGGCCGGTAAGAAACGCATGAAGCAAGTGGGCAACGTGGAGATTCCACAAGAGGCCTTCCTTGCTGTGCTCAGGTTGGATAGCTAGGTCCTATGTCGCTAAATTTCCCGCTGTTGCTAGTCATCGCCGTAGCTGTCTGCGGCCTGTTGGGCTTGATCGACCTGCTGTTCCTGGCCCCGCGCCGGCGAGCGGCAATCGCCAACTATCAGGGGCGCGTCAATCCGCCCGAGATGGCGGTGGTCGAGCGCCTGAACAAGGAGCCGCTGCTGGTCGAATACGGCAAGTCGTTCTTCCCGGTGCTGTTCATCGTGCTGGTACTGCGCTCGTTTTTGGTCGAGCCGTTCCAGATCCCTTCGGGGTCGATGAAGCCGACCCTGGAAGTGGGCGACTTCATCCTGGTGAACAAGTTCTCGTATGGCATTCGCCTGCCGGTGATCGACAAGAAGGTCATCGAGGTGGGTGACCCGCAACGCGGCGATGTGATGGTGTTCCGCTATCCGAGCGACCCGAACGTCAACTACATCAAGCGTGTCGTTGGCCTGCCGGGCGACCAGATCCGCTACACCAACGACAAGCGGCTGTACGTCAATGGCCAACCCATTGCCGAACAACTGGTGGGCACCGAACCGGGCACCTTGGGCAGCGCCGAGCTGTACAAAGAGAAGCTGGGCGAGGCCGAACACCTGATCCGCAAGGAAATGAGCCGTTACCGCATGCCGCCGGACCAGCAATGGACCGTACCGGCTGGCCATTACTTCATGATGGGCGACAACCGCGACAACTCCAACGATAGCCGTTACTGGGATGACCCGAACATTCCCAAGGAACTGCACGGCATGGTTCCGGACCGGAACATTGTCGGCAAGGCCTTCGCGGTCTGGATGAGCTGGCCAGAGCCCAAGCTCAGCCATATGCCCAACCTGTCGCGGGTCGGCCTGATCCATTGATACCCTTCGGCGCTGTCCAGCAGACAGCGCCGAATGCATTTCTGACATAGGCTGTGTTCTCAGGGATCGAGAGTTTCGCCGCGTACAGCGGCGGACCACAGCCAAACAGTCTTTCAGGATGTTGATTTGAACAACGCGTTGAACAACGAACGGGTGGCCGCATGAGTGCTTCCCTCGCCGCACTGGAGCGAAAGCTCGGTTACACCTTCAAGAACCAGGACCAGATGCTTCTGGCCCTGACCCATCGCAGCTACGCCGGGCGCAATAACGAACGCCTGGAGTTTCTGGGCGACGCCATTCTCAACTTCGTGGCCGGCGAGGCGCTGTTCGAGCGCTTCCCGCAGGCCCGTGAAGGCCAGTTGTCGCGCTTGCGT
Source organism: Pseudomonas kermanshahensis (assembly GCF_014269205.2). Taxonomy (NCBI): domain Bacteria; kingdom Pseudomonadati; phylum Pseudomonadota; class Gammaproteobacteria; order Pseudomonadales; family Pseudomonadaceae; genus Pseudomonas; species Pseudomonas kermanshahensis. The sequence goes on along the minus strand of NZ_JABWRY020000001.1, from coordinate 4,583,784 downwards.
GCGCGCCTGGTCAAGGGTGAGACCCTGGCCCGCCTGGCGCGAGGCTTTGATCTGGGCGAGTACCTGCGCCTGGGTTCGGGGGAGCTGAAAAGCGGCGGTTTCCGCCGCGAATCGATCCTGGCCGATGCCCTGGAGGCGCTGATTGGCGCCATCTACCTGGACGCGGACATGCAGACCGCCCGGGAGCGTATCCTGGCCTGGCTGGCCGATGAATTCGAAAGCCTGACCCTGGTCGATACCAACAAGGACCCCAAGACCCGCCTGCAAGAGTTCTTGCAGTCGCGCAGCTGTGAGCTGCCGCGCTACGAGGTGGTGGATATCCAGGGCGAACCGCACTGCCGTACCTTCTTCGTCGAATGCGAAGTGGTGCTGCTGAACAACAAGAGCCGTGGTCAGGGTGTGAGCCGGCGTATCGCTGAGCAAGTCGCCGCTGCGGCTGCATTGATCGCCCTGGGCGTGGAGAATGGCAATGACTGATAACAACCCGACTCGCTGCGGCTACGTGGCCATTGTCGGCCGCCCCAACGTGGGCAAGTCGACCTTGCTCAACCACATCCTCGGGCAGAAGCTGGCGATCACCTCGCGCAAGCCGCAGACCACCCGCCACAACATGCTCGGCATCAAGACCGAGGGTGATGTGCAGGCGATCTACGTCGACACGCCGGGTATGCACAAGGCCAACGACAAGGCCCTGAACCGTTACATGAACCGTAACGCTTCGGCCGCCCTGAAAGACGTCGACGTGGTGATCTTCGTGGTTGACCGTACCCGCTGGACCGACGAGGACCAGTTGGTGCTCGAGCGCGTCCAGTACGTCAGCGGCCCGGTCATCCTGGCGGTCAACAAGACCGACCGCCTGGAAGAAAAAGCCGATTTGATTCCACACCTGCAATGGCTGCAGGAGCAACTGCCGAACGCGGAAGTGGTACCGATCTCCGCGCAACAGGGGCATAACCTCGAAGCGCTGGAAGGCCTGATCGCCAAGCACCTGCCGGAGAACGAGCACTTCTTCCCGGAAGACCAGATCACCGACCGCAGCAGCCGTTTCCTGGCCGCTGAACTGGTGCGCGAGAAGATCATGCGCCAGTTGGGTGCGGAGCTGCCGTACCAGATCACCGTAGAGATCGAAGAGTTCAAGCAGCAAGGGCACGTGTTGCACATCCATGCGCTGATCCTGGTCGAACGCGATGGCCAGAAGAAGATCATCATCGGTGACAAGGGCGAGCGTATCAAACGCATTGGCTCCGACGCGCGCAAGGACATGGAAGTGCTGTTCGACGCCAAGGTCATGCTCAACCTCTGGGTCAAGGTCAAAGGCGGTTGGTCCGACGATGAGCGCGCCCTGCGCTCGCTGGGCTACGGCGACCTGTAACCCCTGCTGTATGGGCTTGGGGCTGCCTTGCAGCCCATCGCCGGCAAGCCGGCTCCCACACAACCGCAGCGCTACCGAGCCCTGTAGGAGCCGGCTTGCCGGCGATGGGCCGCATAGCGGCCCGATTGGCCTTGGGACAAGTGATTGCCATGGAACAACCTGTCGGCCAGCCGGCCTATGTGCTGCACAGTCGTGCCTACAAGGAAACCAGCGCACTGGTGGACTTCCTCACGCCGCAAGGCCGTGTGCGGGCCGTGTTGCGCCGTGCGCGGGGCAAAGGTGGCAGCCTGGTGCGGCCGTTCGTGCCGCTGGAAGTGGAGCTGCGCGGGCGCGGCGAGCTGAAGAATGTTGGCCGCCTGGAGACGCTCGGTATCGCCGCCTGGTTGCACGGCGATGCGCTGTTCAGCGGGTTGTACCTCAACGAGCTGCTCATGCGTTTGCTGCCCGCCGAAGCCCCTCACCCTGCGCTGTTCGAGCACTACACCCTGACATTGCAGGCGCTGGCCGCCGGGCGCCCCCTGGAGCCGTTGTTGCGTTCTTTCGAATGGCGCCTGCTGGACGAGCTCGGTTATGCGTTTTCGTTGCAGCATGACGTGAACGACTTGCCGATCGCCGCCGATGGCCGCTACCGCTTGCGCGTGGATGCCGGGCTTGAGCGGGTCGAGTTGCTGCAGCCCGGGTTGTTCCTGGGGGGCGAGCTGTTGGCCCTGGCGCAAGCCGACTGGGAAGCCCCGGGGGCGCTGCTCGCAGCCAAGCGGTTGATGCGTCAGGCACTGGCCGTTCACCTGGGCGCCAAACCCCTGGTCAGCCGGGAACTGTTTCGCAAGCGTTGATCACGTCGTATGCTGTGGGGCTCAATCTTCAGGAGAGCCTTTCGTGACTCACAGCAACCGCATGCTTCTCGGCGTAAATATCGACCACGTGGCGACGCTGCGCCAGGCCCGGGGCACGCGTTACCCTGATCCGGTCAAGGCTGCCCTGGACGCCGAAGAAGCGGGTGCCGACGGCATCACCGTGCACCTGCGCGAAGACCGCCGGCACATTCAGGAGCGCGATGTGGTGGTGCTCAAGGATGTGCTGCAGACCCGCATGAACTTCGAAATGGGCGTCACCGAAGAGATGATGGCCTTCGCCGAGAAGATCCGCCCGGCGCACATCTGCCTGGTGCCCGAGACCCGTCAGGAACTGACCACCGAAGGCGGCCTGGACGTAGCGGGGCAAGAGGCACGGATCAAGGCAGCAGTCGAGCGCCTGGCCCGCACCGGTGCCGAAGTGTCGCTGTTCATCGACGCCGACGAGCGGCAGATCGAAGCCTCGCGCCGCGTAGGCGCGCCGGCCATCGAGCTGCACACCGGCCGTTACGCCGATGCACAGACGCCGACTGAAGTCGCTGAAGAGCTCAAGCGCATCGCGGACGGTGTCGCGTTCGGGGTGGGCCAAGGGCTGATCGTCAATGCCGGCCATGGCCTGCATTACCACAACGTCGAGGCAGTCGCGGCGATCAAGGGCATCAATGAGCTGAACATCGGCCACGCGTTGGTGGCCCATGCGCTGTTCGTCGGCTTCAAGGCTGCGGTGGCGGAGATGAAGGCGTTGATCGTGGCGGCTTCGCGCTGATCGAAACGTAGGCTGAAAGTCGTCAGCTTCAGGGTATTTTTAAAAGGAAGTATTGAAATGGGCGACCTAAGCCGCCGTTTTATCCCAATTGACCAAGCTGAAAGTGCCTACCAGGCCGACGCACAGAACCTACTTGCCCGGGAAGTTTATGAAGATTTATTGACGTTCATCGGCGAAGCGCAAAATAGATCTAAACTTGCTAGTGCCCAAAATCTTAAACTTGATCAATGCCGACTTCACAGTGCCATACTGCTCGATGGGAAGCGGGGGACTGGAAAAAGTTCAATACTTGTTAACTTGCCAACATATCTTGCGTCTAGTAAAGCGGATTGGATTGCCAGGGTTCACATACTTAAGCCTGTGGATCCCACTTTGCTTGAAGATCATAATGATCTTTTCTTGAATGTCATTGTTGCTGCTGTGCTTTCAGATAAACATATTCAGGCTGCACAAGAAGGGAGTGAGAGACATCGCAAAGAACTCGCGCTTCAATTACAAAGGCTAGGGCACTCGCTCGAAAAAATGCAATCCCAGGATGACACAAAGGGCTTAGATAAACTGCGAGCCTTCATGGGGAATCAGCAGTTGGTAGAAGAGGTGCACAATTTCTTCGAGCTTGCGCTTAAGATCATAGATAAAGATCTTCTAGTGCTGACTATTGATGATGTTGATACCTCGTTGAGTAAAGCGTTTGAAAATCTTGAAATTGTTCGAAGGTATTTGACAACACCCAAGGTGCTGCCAGTAATTAGTGGAGATGGTCGTCTGTATGATGAGTTGACCTGGCGAGACTTCCATGGGCGTATTTTGCAAGATTCCAATTATCGTCGCGCCGATGCCTATGAGCATGCTTACGATTTGGCAACTGAATATCAACGTAAAGTTTTGCCACTCCAATATCGTCTGAGAATGCCTGATGTATCAAGTTATCTTGCTGATCCATTAGTTTTTCTGTTGGATAGAGGGCGCTCGGGGCAGCAGCTTCAGTTGAGAGCATTTAGTGAATGGATTAACGTTTTTTTATCCGGGCCGGTTAATGGTTTGGAAAATAGCAAGTTAGTAGTTCCGTTAGGCTCGATTCGAGCGCTGACGCAGCTAGTATATCGCTGTCGTGAGTTGATTTCGTCCCTGCCTGAACGGTTTTATGATTATCGTGAGAGTGGGGATCTAGCACATTTCTACCAGATGCCAAATATACCACGCGATGTGATTGAGCAGTTTGCGGCGAGCTATGCTGAAATTCGTACTCATCATAAGCGAGAATATCTTCCAGCTTATAGAGTGTTCTTAAATGCGTTTGAGCGTATAGAAGGGGATAGTAATTCGACTTTAAACTTGATGCCTGGTATAGATGAAAGTGCATGGTGCTCTGCACTGCAGAGGCACTTTTATTATGATTCATATGGCGGGCCTGCGTATTTGGTTCTGACCGCAAAAAAGGACTGGGCTGAAAGGCTGGGGGGTATGGAGAGTGTTTTTGAAACCCCTCTGTTTCAGCCGAGAATGCATGAGGCCGCAGAATACAATTCATTTAAAAACCAAGCTGATCTTGAAACTTGGCACCGAGTGCTTAATGGGAAACTCCCGGAAGATTGGATAAAACGTCTGCCGAGTAAATCGATTTTGCCATATCCTGTGCCGGAAGTAGGTGGGAGTTTAGGGCGTATTGGTTGGTCTGCGCGAGGAAGTAGTCCGCGACAGGGCCTGGTGCTAGCGTTGATGCTGCATAGGAATTACTATTCAAGCTCACTTCGTGGCCGCATGGTGGGCGTGGGGCGAATAATAGAGCTAGTAATTTCAAGTCTTTTGCGAGAAGTTGAAGTTGACGAGATTGTTGGGTTATTGTCACGTGCCCCTTTTTACTCTACGGCAGCAGTTGCTGCAACTAAGGTGCGTATTGAAGTCTCGGGCGAAGAGGACTATCTCGAATCTTTTGATGGTCTTTTCAATCTCGGTGATTATGAGGTGGAGATTGAAGAACTTTCGTCGCAAATAAAAGAATGGCGTAAGCGACATGGTTTAGAGACGTTTAGGTTGTCGCCTTGGCTTGTATATAACGTGTTCAATAAAACTTTGAATCAAGCTGGTTTTTTCAATCCGTCATCTAAAAACTCACTTGGTTTGATTGATGTGGTCGAGATTTCGCAAAGTGCTTTTAATAGTTTGTGGGCGGCTTTTGGCAGCTTCGAAAAAGGTCGATTGTTTGGTTTGCCACCACTCGTTGCAACGGTAAATATCGGTGCGCCTAAGTTTTTTGAAAGTACGCAAACTTATACACAAAATATTTTGCCGTTTTATCCTAGGGCGAACTCGACTTTTGGCGTCAAGGAGGGCGATTTTTTAAGTAATGAGTCTGCTTCAGCAAAAGCGGTAGCTTGCTTCGGTAAAGTCACGAAAGCTGTTACGTATTTCTTAGGTGATCACCCACTGCGTGGATTGCTAGCTGTTGTAGCGAGTGAAGTGTTAGCTGAGGGGAAGGCTGAATTACCTAGCGGGCAGCAAGTCTCAGACTGGATTTCTCAACAGTTGGGTATTGAAAGTAATCGTATTAATATAAAAAACATAGAGCAAGGGTTGCGTGAAAAGTTCGATACCTATGATGAGCTAGAGTTTTTCAGTGAGGAGTTTCGCGAACGTTTCCCTAAAGTGCCTGCGGTTTATGAAATGCAAGTGTCATCCGCTATTGAAAGGCTCAAGAAAACCAAGAAGTATAGGTCATGATTAAACGCTCTCTCCTCGAGCTCGCCACAAGTGAGATGTTCACCAGTCCCATTCAAATTGATCTGTTACTGGATTTCCTTAGGGGGAAAGTGAAGTTCGCTCCCGCTGATGATTTCAATAATTGGCACGCGCAGCGTCTTGAGGGACTGGCCAAGTCACTGGACATTAATCACTCGCGACGTTTCCGACGCACCGATCTAGACCACGCTTTCGGCGGCTTGGTGCCGCAGGATATGTTCGAGTCGCCCAAACTGCCGATGTTGGACGCGCTGTTCGATAAGTTGATGGTGCGCAACGGCGACTATTTGCATTATCGCGACGATCAAGTTCAAGCCTACGCAAGATTGGCGGCCGATCTGGATCCCCTCTTGCTCACAGGCTGGCATATGGCTGGCTGGCTATCCAGATATGAGCATCTTAAGCCGTCTGACTTTCGCCGTATCGTTAATGGCCAGCGGCTGTTCCAAGCTCCAGCCAGCATCAGCAATAAGCCGTTCGCCGAGGGTCATGTGCACCTAGGCGGTATCGCGTTTGATAGTGTTGTACTTATAAGCAGCCTGTTCGCGGTGGACAGCGAATCAAGCTCCGACCGGGACACCTTGAGACGCTTGCGCCGTATCTTAGCGCAACTGATCGAGCGGGATCAGGGACAGCATATACCTCGCGACAAGGGTATTATCAAGAAATTGAAAATAGCCAGTGGCGATGAACCGTTTGAACCACCAATGCCCTTGAATTTGTATTGGCACTACTTTCAGTACAGTAGAGGCTCCGATCAGGCTATCGATGGTCCATGGTTGCTCAAAGAGGTAGCCAACGCGTTGAGGCCTCAACCCTCGGGCTCGCCACGTTATGCGGAAGGCTGGGCTTGGTTGGTCATCTGGCTATGGTATAGCTACCGCCATGAAGAAACTCCGCTTACTGTCCGTGTGGCCATATTCTACCTGTTCAGTGAACTGATGAGTCTTCGTAAACAGCTGATCATGGATGGCCAAGGGCTAACTAGGTTTGCCGACGACTATGCGCATGCTTCATTAGCTACGACCGCCAAAAATAGTGGGAACGCCGAGAACATCGCTCGAATGCTTTCTGCTCCTGGCGATCTAGTGGAGTTCAAAGTTTCGTCGAGTATGATCAAGCCTGAGCGTTTCTCGGAAATGGCCATTGCGATAGGAGCGGCTCAAGGGTCTCCTCTACCGGACGAGACGGGAGCCTTTGGATTTCCTGATTATCGCCAGATGGGGCCAGCGCACGAAAAGTACCTTCAAAGCAATGAGCGTTGGCACTTTTGCATGCATTTCTCACGTAGTTCTGCTGGAAGAAGGAAAAATAAGCAAGGGCGTCGATTGACCCCCGAGCACGACGCAAAAAAATGCTGGAAGATTGCCGAAGATTTATTAAGTGCACTCGATTCTGAAAACCATACCGATCACTCGGCATTCTTAGGCGGCGTGAATAACCCCAATTTCCATTTCCAGCCCAGCCGTTGGCTGCGTGGCTTAGATGTCGCGGGTGATGAAAATGCCCTGCGTATTGAATGGTTCTCACCTGTGCTGCGCTGGATACGCACTCATGTCCATGCCCATCGCGAGGGTAACATGGCCACGCCGGGCTTTCACCTGAGTATCCACGCTGGAGAGGATTATGCCCACCCGTTGTCCGGCTTGCGCCATGTCGATGAAACCGTGCGTTTTTGCCAGATGCGCAGCGGCGATCGATTGGGGCATGCGCTAGCTCTGGGAATCCCTCCGCGCGACTGGTGCATCCGCCAGGGCGATATGATTCTAACGGTTGATGAGCATTTAGATAACCTCGTGTGGATGTGGCACTACGCCTGTGAACTAGGCGGTAGAGTAGAGTTGGCCAGCCGTATCATCAGTAGATTGGAACGCCGCATTGCTCGCTTTGCGAGAGTGGTTGGCTGGTGTAACGACCTTGAAGACATGGAGTTGCTGGCACCATTAACAGATGATGGGGAGGTAGCCTTATTGGCAGGTGCTCGGTTAGGGCCTAGCCCTGGTCTATTGTTCCAAGCCTGGCAACTACGGCAAAACTGCCACTTCCAGTTCGAGCAGAATCATCCTCTCGCGGCACCTGAGCACAAGCTGACCATCGCGGTGCCAGATTATGACTACTTGGCCCGAGGGAAAAATTCGCTGATTGGCGGCCAAAATGTTGCATCGGCCGTGGGCTTGTATTTACTACGCCATATGCTGATTAGAGCGGGGCGGACCAAGCCGCCGCGCACGGTAATTGTCGAGGTGGCGGGCGATGGTAAAGGTCCCCGATTGCATGAGTGTCATGACGGGGGGGAGGATATGCCGTTGCGTGACATAGATACTCTGGAAGAACTAGAGTTCATGCATGCCATTCAAGACTATTTATTGGACAACTATGACCGTAAAGGCCTAATTATCGAAACCAACCCTACCTCAAACGTATACATTGCTCGTCTTGAGCACCACGGTGAGCATCCGATCTTTCGTTGGAGTCCTCCCGATGATAGAGAGCTACACGCAGGTGGCGAGTTCAATCGTTATGGGCTGCGCAGAGGACCGATGCGCGTGCTGATAAATACCGATGACCCAGGAGTCATGCCTACTACGCTTCGCACTGAGTTCGAGCTTATGCGCGAGGCTGCTATTGATTTGGGCTATTCACGCACAGTTGCCGAGGATTGGCTTGAACGCTTGCGTCAATTTGGTGTCGATCAGTTCCATCGAAACCACCACCAGGTGTTTACCTCAATCTGATATCTCAGGGGCATTTGAATATCAAAGTAAAGCATGTCGGGCCTTCAGGTCGGCTGCTTACTTCGACTTTTCCACCATGCAACTGCATGATCGACTTCACGATCGCCAGCCCCAACCCGGTGCCCCCCTCAAGCCGAGAGCGCCCAGCGCCCACGCGATAGAAACGCTCGAACAACTGCGGCTGATGCTCTGCGCCAATCCCTACGCCCTCATTTTCCACCCAGACCCTGACATCGCTTGCGTGGCGCTCGATACCGAGGTCGATGCGCGTGCCTACCGGCGCATGCCGAATGGCATTGCTCAACAGGTTCGACAACGCACGCTGGAACATCAGCCGATCACCCAAGGCCGTACCCCAGCCTTGAAGGTGAAGCTCAATGTCCTTGAGCTCCGCGCTGATGGCAAACAGCTCCACCACCTGTGCAGCCTCATCGGCCAGCGCCAGGGGCTTGAGCGCCACCTGCGCCTGAGGCTGGCTAACCTGGGCGAGAAACAGCATGTCGTTGATGATGCGGTTGAGCCGGGTCAGCTCTTCGATGCTGTCCTCCAGCACTTCCCGGTAGTTGGCGTTGTCGCGCTCGCGGCTGAGGGTGACTTGGGCCTTGCCCATCAGGTTGCTTAGCGGCGTGCGTAGCTCATGGGCAAGGTCGTCGGAAAACTGCGACAACTGTTGCACGCCTAGGTCGAGCCGGTCGAGCATCACGTTGATGGCCCTGGCCAGCTCGCCCAGCTCTTGTGGCAGACCTCTGTCGGGCAGGCGGTGGCTGAGGTCCTGGGCCGAAACCTGGCCGGCCACCCGGCGAAAATGGCGCAAGGGTTTCAGGCTGCGTTGCACCAGTTTCCAGGCGCAGATGCCGATCAGTATCAACAGCAAGGGCAGGGCGATCAGGGTCGAGTGCAGGTAGGCCTGGAGCAGGGCGTTGTCGTCGGCGCGGTCGAGCGTCATCATCACCCGTACTGGTGTCTCGTCGCGCAAGCGCATCTGGCGTGTCGCAGTGAGCATTTGGTTACCGCGGCTGTCGCGCCATACGTGAAACGTCAGCCGGGCGCCGGTCGCCAGCGCGCCCACGCTCGACTCCAGGGCTGGGCCCAGGCTGAGCAGGTGCGGGTGGCGGCCCTCGAGCGCGAGCACGCTGAGGCTAAGGTTGTCGTGCCCCATGACCAGGTCGAGCAGGGGGTGGGCGCGGCTGCCCAGGTCCTCGCTGCGCAGGTCGACACGCAGGTTATGTTCCACCTGCAACATCTTGCGCGCGAGGTCCTTGCGCGCGCGGCTGTCGAGCTCGTGATCGAGCGCCAACACCGCCAGGCAGGCCAGTAGTAGCACTAGCAGGGCGCCCATCAGGGTCACGCTCAGGCCTAGGCGCAACGACAGGCTGGCAGTCTTCAATGGCGCGCCTCGAGCACATAGCCGACACCGCGCAGGGTATGGATCAACTTGTCTTCGAAGGGGTCGTCGATCTTCGCCCGCAGGCGCCGGATGGAAACCTCGACGACATTGGTGTCACAGTCGAAATTCATATCCCAGACCAGCGAGATGATCTGCGTGCGCGACAGCACTTCGCCGCTCTGGCGCATCAGCAGGTGCAGCAGGGAAAACTCCTTGGCGGTCAGGTCGATGCGCTTGGCGCCGCGCCAGGCCCGATGCCGGCCTGGGTCGAGTTCGAGGTCGGCGACCCGCAGGGTGGTGGGTTGCAGCGGCTGCTCGTTGCGCCGCAGTAGGCTGCGGATGCGCGCCAACAGCTCGGGGAATTCGAACGGCTTGAGCAGGTAGTCATCGGCGCCCAGGTCGAGGCCCTTGACCCGGTCCGCCAGGCGACCGTGGGCGGTGAGCATCATGATCCGCGTGGCGGATTCGGCGCGCAGCCGCTGGAGCACGCTCCAGCCGTCCAGCTCGGGCAAATTGACGTCGAGGATCACCAGGTCGTAGGCCTGTTGACGGGCCAAGTGCAGGCCGTCGATGCCGGTGTGGGCGCAATCGACCACGTAGCCGTTCTCACGCAGCCCCTGCTGCAGGTAATCGGCGGTGCGCAGTTCGTCCTCGATGATCAGTAGACGCATGATAGGGCTCGGTTGAATGAAAGACGGCGATTCTCGGCCCTGTAGCGGGAACAGGGTCAAGCGCCGGAATGTTACGCCATGCGGGCGCCGGACATCGCTGGATAACAGATTTGTAATCATGTCGCCATGTGCCGGACAGCTGCCGCCCAGCTTGCAGGACTGTAATGTGCGCCTCACCTTGGTGTTAGCTGGCGTGCCCCAGGATGGCCTCATCTGAACCACTCGATGAGGTAACCCTGATGAACCTGACTCGGTATGTGTTGTGGGTGCTACTGGCGCTGGGCAGCACCAGCGCGCTGGCGGAGGGCGGCGCAGAACGCTCGCGGCAGTTCTGGGAGGCGTTCCGCGAAGACCAGCAACGCCTGCATGGCCAGCCGGACCAGGCGCTGGCGGAACGCCAGCGCAAAACCCAGCAAACCACCGAGAAGCTGGCCAAGGACTGACTTCGACCTCCGCCTTTGCGTGCTCCCGCAACGACGGTTCGTTTGGCGCCCCAGGTGGGCGCCTGTTTTGCGTGTGCCAGGCGCAACGCCCGGTGCACCGCTGCAAATGGCGGAAAAACTGCCCGCTGCTGTGCGTCCTGTCGCTGCCTTAGCGTGGTCGGACCAAGCCTTCCCAGGGCTTGATTCGAGGAGACACGACCATGAGTACACAAACGGCTGAGTACGATCAGCTACAGGCGGATGCGGCAAAGACACCGGCCAAGCTGATCCAGGCCATGGCCGAGCGCGATGGTGAGGATGAAGGCGGGCTGACCCTCAGCCGCGAGCACATCATCACCCTCAATCGGTATGTCAATTTTGTTTTCGGCCTGCCATCGACCCCCGACAACCTGCAGCGCTGGCTGGGCTACACGCAGATCGACGAACCCGAACTGGCCCCCGCCGGCATGACCGCGCTGTTCGATGCGTTGCGTGGCCATGCGCGCAGCTGGGGCCCGCTTTCCGACAGCAACAAGAAGCTCGCCAGCGAACTGGCCTCCACGGCCGCGTCGATCAACGCTGCCGGGGAAACAATCGTCGATGAGTGCCGGCAGATTCGCGCGTTGGGCTCCGACATCAAGGCGTGGGACAAGGTCGTGCTGGGTACCCCGGTGAAACTGGACCGTGCCGACCAGCGGGCGGTTTCGTCGCTGGTCGATTACCTGCAGATCCTTCAGGAGGATGTGCAGCGCTACGCGGTGCGGGTCGCCACCGTGCGCGGCGAAACCGAGACGTTCCGCGACGCCGCGCGCTTCAAGCTGATCCCGGCGGTGAAGCAGAAGGGGCAAGCGGTCGAGCGCACCAAGGGTGATGGTGAGGTGGAGCGCCTGCGCGTGAAGCTCAAGGAGCTGGACGACGATATCGCTGGCTTGAGCAAAGAGTATGACCAGTACGTCAAGCAGGCGCTCAGCGGCCTGGCCGCAGGGCCGATCGGCGCGGTGATCACCGGCGGCATCTACGGGAGCAGGGCCGAGAAGGTTCGCAAGGAGCGCAAGCGTCGCCAGGCAGAGCGGCGTGCTACCAGCGAGCAACTGCGCGTACGGGTGAATTTGGAAGGCCGCATGGAAGAGATGGCGACCTTCGTCGACGAGCTCGATACCCGCTTGCAGGACGTGGTGACTGCGGCGTCCCACCTGCAGACCGCCTGGGAAATCGTCGGCGCGTACATCGACGCGTCGATCGGCAAGCTCGAACAGATCTCCGACAACCGCGCCTTGGCCAGGTTTGTCATTTATTTCCGGCAGTTCCTGGCGCAGTGGATACAGATCGAAAAGACCTCCCTGCAACTGACCCGCATTTTCGACGACGCCGCTTCGGCCCACTAACAGGTGAACGACCATGAATGACAATATCAGTGTGCTGCATACCCGCGCCAATCCGCCTGAATTGGGCAGCGTGTTGGGTGCAACGCGAAGCTTCACCGAAGCCTGGCAGCGCGGCGAGTTGAAATTTCAGCCGGTGATCCACGAGTCGCTGGAGCGCCACATGAAGCTGTTCATCAACTGCGCCGAGGTGATGGCGCGCAACGCCCAGCGCGTTGTCGCGGAGATCGCCAACGATCCACTGCGCGATATCCTCGACGCCCTGGAGGATGGCGATGATGAGGATGTGCTGGCAATTGCTGGAGAAGTCGCCAACACGGTGAAGTCTCTGTTGGCCACCCAGGTGGCCCACCTGGGCAAGGAACAGCAGGCGCTGGCCACCCTGGCTGCGCCCGCTTGGTCCCGTGACGAACAGCGGCTGCTCAAGCAACAGCAGGATCAGGCCAACCTGCACACCCAGGTAAGCGCCGAGCATGATCGCGAGAAGCACAGCCAGTCGGCGATCGAGCAGGCCATTGCCACCCTGGAGGCCCAGGGCCTGCAGACCCGCTTCGGCGGTGTCGTACCTTCGGCGCAAGACCTGGCCAAACTGGCCGTACCTGGCGCCGAAGCCGCGGCGATGGCCGACGCCGTGAACACGGCGGTGGAGCAGCTGCAAACCCTGCTCGGCGATGTCGTCGAAGGCATGCGCTACGCCCAGTTGCAGCAAGAGCGGCGGGCTGCCCGCGAGAGGGTGGCGAACCTGGCGCGGCAAGTGCGCGAACTCGATCAGCGTCAGCAGGTGGTGAGCGCGCAACTGGCGGCACTGCTAACGATGCCGCGTTTGCATGAGCAACGCATCGAGTGGGACGCCGGCATCAATGTCGTGCGCCAGGCCCTGGCCAACTTCGTGCCGCGAATAGGCACTGCGGCCCCCAGCAACGTTGCGCAGGTGCAAGCCCTGGACGACACCTTCAAGCAACTGCTGGCCTATCAGCGACAACTGCTCGAGCAGCACCGTCGCGGGCTGTAACGGATCAGGCCGACCGTGCTCATCAGGCGCGGTCGGCTGCGCCATATCCAAGTGGATGAGAGTCGAACAATGAATCCCCGGACATTGAGTTTCCAAGAGCAGCAACAAAAGGCGATTGTCCTGCCTGGCGCCTTGATTGGCGCCATGGACGACCGTGACGGACAGGGCCGGGCGGGCCTGATCCTGACCCGTGAATCACGCCAGACCCTCAGCGACTACAGCCTGCGCATGCTGGCGCTGCCGGGCGATCGCACGCAGACCTTGCGCTGGCTTGGCTACACCAGCATTTCCGAGCCAGAGTTGACGCCTGATCGTATGCTCGCCATGTTCAAGCGGTTGCGGGCGCACGGGCAAAGCTGGAGCCATCTGGAGCGCAGCACCCAGGCGGTCACCCTTCAGCTCAATGCGCACGCCAGCCAGGTCGAGGATTGCGGTGCCGAGGTCGTGCAACTGGTCGCGCGCACACGTGCGCTGGGGCCCAATCGACCTTCGTGGGACAACCTGCGCGAGGCGCCCGATGTACCGCTCGATGAGCATGACCGCACGTTGATCAGTTCGATGGCTGACCGGCTGATGGGCTTGCATGCCCTGATCGACGACTTTGACCTGCAACTGGATGGCGTGCGGCTGGGCTTCGAGCGCTTTCGCGACGAGGCGCGCTTCAAGCTGCGCCCAGAAGTGGTCGAGAAGTGCCGAGCGGCAGCGCGCTTTTCACAGGCCCCGGATGGCGAAAACCTGGCCTGGGAACTGGCCAGCCTGGATGAGGACATCAAAGCGGTGCGAAGTGAGTATGAGCGTTACTCCAGGCAATCCTCGCTCGGCTGGGTCGGCGGCCCTTTCGGCGCATTGATCGGTAATTCGATCTATGGCGCCAAAGCCAAGTCAGCGCGCGCCGAGCTTCGTCGCCTGGAGCATCGGCGCAGCGCCGTCAGCCAGCAGTTGAGCGAATTTCGTCAGGTGGAAGGGCGCGTACAGAAGGTGAACTCCACCATGGGCGAGCTGGAGTTGGACCTGTGGGATGTGGTGCTTGCGGCGGGTCACCTGCACACGGCCTGGCAAACCATCGAGGCCTACCTGGAAAGCGCGGCAGGCCACCTGGGCAAGATGAACACCCGCCAGCAACTGGCGGTGTTCATTTACTACTTCAGGCAGTTTCTCGCCCAGTGGGCAGGGATCCGCGAACATTCCCGGGAGATGGCAAAGATCTTCAACTAGGCGCTACTTGCGCGCCACGATCGTCGCCCGCCGTGGCGCGGGCAGGCCTTCGATGGTCAGGCTTTGGTCATTGGGGTCGAGGAAGTCGCTCAGCGACTGGTAGCGCATCCAGTCGGTGCTGCGCTGTTCTTCGATGCTGGTGACGCTGACATCGACGCAGCGTACATCGCTGAAGCCGGCACGGCGCAACCAGCGTTCTAGGGCGGGTACCGAGGGCAGGTACCAGACGTTGCGCATTTGTGCGTAGCGGTCTTCTGGGACCAGCACCTGTTGCTCGTCGCCTTCGACCACCAACGTCTCCAGCACCAGCTCGCCGCCTTTGACCAGGCAATCCTTGAGCGCCAGCAGGTGCTCTATGGGGGAGCGGCGGTGGTAGAACACGCCCATGGAGAACACCGTGTCGAACCCTTCAAGGTTGGCTGGCAAATCTTCGAGGGCGAACGGCAAGTGCCAGGCTGGCAGGTCGGGCAAGTACTGCTGCACCGCCTGGAACTGGCAGAAGAACAGCCAGTTGGGGTCGACCCCGACCACCATATCGGCACCGGCGCCGAGCATGCGCCATTGGTAATAACCGTTGCCGCAGCCGACATCGAGCACGCGCTTGCCCTTGAGGTCCAGGTGCGGGCTGACCCGCGACCACTTCCAGTCCGAGCGCCATTCGGTGTCCACGTGCACGCCGAACAGGTCGAACGGCCCTTTGCGCCAGGGCGACAAGCCCATCAGCGCCTCACGCATTTGCGCGCGGGTGGCATCGTCGCAGTCACAATCCAGGCGCAGCCCGTTGACCAGGTCGATTTCGCTGGGTTGCAGGGCGGGAAGCGCATCCAGCGCGCCGCGCCAGCGATCGAGGTCACCGTGGCCTTTTTCCAGTTTGGCTTCCAGTTGCGCTTGCAGGCCTTGTGACCAGGAAGCCAGGGGGGTGCCCGCCAGGCGGCGGACCAGAGGGGACAGATCGATCATGGCAGGGCTATCAGCGAGGCGAAGTTGAGGCATTGGAACCACGGTACGACCTTGGAGAAACCCGCAGCGCGCAGGCGCGCCTTGTGCGCATCCAGGGTGTCGGGCTTCATCACGTTCTCGATGGCACTGCGCTTCTGGGCAATTTCCAGTTCGCTGTAGCCGTTGGCCCGTTTGAAGTCCAGGTGCAGTTCATTCAGCAGGTTTTGCTCGTCATCGTCGGCGAAACGCAGTTTTTCCGAGAGGATCAGCGCGCCGCCCGGTAGCAGGGCCTGGCGGATACGGCCGAGCAACTCAAGGCGTTGGTCGGGTGCGATGAATTGCAGGGTGAAGTTCATCGCCACTACCGAGGCCGGCTCGAAGGGCAGGGCGAGAATATCGGCTTCCAGCACGTTGACCGGCAGCAGCTCCTGGAAC
Source organism: Pseudomonas kermanshahensis (assembly GCF_014269205.2). Taxonomy (NCBI): domain Bacteria; kingdom Pseudomonadati; phylum Pseudomonadota; class Gammaproteobacteria; order Pseudomonadales; family Pseudomonadaceae; genus Pseudomonas; species Pseudomonas kermanshahensis. Next base: position 4,567,858 of record NZ_JABWRY020000001.1, on the reverse strand, counting down.
ATCGAGTCCTGCGCGGTGAGGTACTGGCGGCAGCGCTCGACCATCGCAGCGGAGTTGTCCACGGCGATTACACGGCAACCGTCGCTGCGTACATGACGGCGCAACGACTGGGTGACAGCGCCCAGTGAGGCACCCAGGTCGTACAGCGTACTGTTCGGCTGGGCGAAGCGTGCGGCCAGCACGCCGAGGTTTTCGACGATGGTCGGGTAGCCTGGCACCGAACGCTTGATCATGTCCGGGAACACGCGCACCACGTCTTCGTTGAAGGCGAAGTCGGGTACCTGCTCCAGAGGTTGGGCGAAGAGGCGGTCGGGTTGTTTGCTCACTGCGGGCTCGATACGGGGTGAAACGGAGACGCATTTTAGCCAAAGGCGGAGCATCTTGCCATGGCAGTGCTTCGGGGCCAGTGCACGTACCAGCAGGTAGTCAAGGTTGCCAGCGACGGGCGTTAAGCGCGGTCAGCGGACGATGACCTTGCACTCGAAGCTCTGCACCGGTGCTACTTCAGCCTCCCAGGGGCGTTGATACACCAGCACCAGGTGGGCTTCTCCGGCACTGCTGGCAAGGTAGCGCCAGGTGGACGAGCCAGCACTGCCGACCACGTCGGTGTCATCGGGGGCACTGTAGACCTCGGGGCCGAGGCTTTTCAGGATGCTTGCGGCAGGGTTCTCAATGCGCCAGCGGTAGCCCGTTGAGGGGTTTCCTGGAAGGGTCAGGGTCAGTGCCTGGCCCACCTTCAGACGCTGGGGGCATTCGCTTTCGGCGTCCAGTTCGACGGTTTGCAGGGGGTGCTGGGCGCAGGCAGCAAGCAGGGTAAGGCTCAGAGGAACGAGCAGACGAGGGGCGGTCATGTTGGCTCCGTGGGCTGGCGATGACCTGAGGATAACCGAAGCACGTGCAAATTTGTGCCACCGGTACAGGCCTGTTCACGGCGAATGCCGCAAACAGGCCAGGACTGATCAGAACAGCACTTTCGCCACGTCGGCAAAGCGCTTGGCAAAATGCACCGTCAGCCCTTCACGCAGGTAGTCTGGCAATTCTTCGAAGTCGCCGCGATTGGCCTCGGGCAGGATCAGCTCGAAGATCTTCTGCCGCTTGGCGGCAATCACCTTCTCACGCACCCCGCCAATGGGCAGCACCTGGCCGGTCAGGGTCAGTTCACCGGTCATGGCCACGCCCTTTTTCGGCGCCTGGTCCCGCGCCAGTGACAGCAGCGCGCTGGCCATGGTCACCCCCGCGCTTGGGCCGTCCTTGGGCGTAGCACCCTCTGGCACGTGCAGGTGGATGAACGCCTCGTTGAAGTAGCCTGGGTCACCGCCAAACTGCTTGAGGTTGGAGCTGACGTAGCTGTAGGCGATCTCGGCGGACTCTTTCATCACATCCCCCAGTTTGCCGGTCAGCTTGAAGCCGCGGCTGAGGGTATGAATGCGGGTGGCCTCAATCGGCAGCGTGGCGCCGCCCATGCTGGTCCAGGCCAAACCCGTTATCACGCCTTTGCCGGCCAGCACCTGCTCGCTGCGGAATACCGGCATGCCGAGCGCGGCCTCCAGGTCTTTGCTGCCAATCTTGAGCTTGGCATCCGGGTCCTCCAGCAACTTGACCACGGCTTTGCGCACCAGTTTGCCCAGTTGCTTCTCCAACTGCCGCACCCCAGCCTCACGGGCATAGCCCTCAATCACGGTGCGCAGTGCGCTGTCAGTGATGCTCAGGCTGGTCTTGGCCACGCCGGCCTTGTCCAGCTGCTTGGGCCACAGGTGGCGCTTGGCGATGGCCAGCTTTTCTTCGGTGATGTAGCCGGAGAGGCGGATCACTTCCATGCGGTCGAGCAACGGCCCGGGGATTGAGTCGAGGGTGTTGGCGGTGCAGACGAACAGCACCTTGGACAGGTCCAGGCGCAGGTCCAAGTAGTGGTCAAGGAAGTCGACGTTCTGCTCGGGGTCGAGGGTTTCCAGCAGCGCGGAAGCCGGGTCGCCCTGGTAGCTCTGGCCCATCTTGTCGATCTCGTCGAGCATGATCACCGGGTTCATCACTTCGACGTCTTTCAGCGCCTGCACCAGCTTGCCCGGTTGGGCGCCGATGTAGGTGCGGCGGTGGCCCTTGATTTCCGCTTCGTCGCGCATACCGCCGACGCTGAAGCGGTAGAACGGCCTGCCGAGCGATTCGGCAATGGACTTGCCAATACTGGTCTTGCCCACACCTGGCGGGCCCACCAGCAGCACGATCGAGCCGCTGATCTCGCCTTTCCAGGCGCCCACGGCGAGGAATTCGAGGATGCGTTCCTTGATGTCATCAAGGCCGGCGTGGTGCTGGTCGAGCACCTTGCGCGCGTGCTTGAGGTCGAGCTTGTCTTTGCCGTAAACGCCCCACGGCAGGGCGGTGGCCCAGTCGAGGTAGTTGCGGGTCACGGCGTATTCCGGCGAGCCGGTCTCGAGGATCGCCAGCTTGCCCATTTCTTCGTCGATGCGCTTCTGCGCCTGGGCGGGCAAGGTCTTGCCCTCAAGGCGCTGCTCGAACTGTTCGAGGTCGGCGCTGCGGTCGTCCTTGGTCAGGCCCAGCTCCTGCTGGATGACCTTGAGCTGCTCCTTGAGGAAGAACTCGCGCTGGTGCTCGCCGATCTGGCGGTTGACCTCGGCCGAGATCTCGTTCTGCAGGCGCGCCACTTCGACCTCTTTGCGCAGCATCGGCAGGACTTTTTCCATGCGTTTGAGCATGGGCACGCAATCGAGCACTTCTTGCAGCTGGCTGCCGGTGGCCGACGTAAGGGCCGCGGCAAAATCGGTCAGCGGTGACGGGTCGTTGGGGCTGAAGCGGTTGAGGTAATTTTTCAGCTCTTCGCTGTACAGCGGGTTGAGCGGCAGCAGCTCTTTGATCGCATTGATCAGCGCCATGCCGTAGGCCTTGACCTCGTCGGTAGGCTCGGTGGGTTGGCGTGGGTATTCCACTTCGACCAGGTAGGGCGGGCGATGGTGCTTGAGCCAGGTACGGATGCGCACCCGGGTCAGGCCCTGGGCCACGAACTGCAGCTTGCCGTTCTCACGGCTGGCGTGGTGCACCTTGACCAGGGTGCCGTACTCCGGCAGGGCGGAGGTGTCGAAATGGCGGTGGTCTTCGGGCGGGGTGTCCATGAAGAACAGCGCCAGGCAGTGGTCGGGTGACTTGGCGACCAGGTCGAGGGTTTCTGCCCAGGGCTCTTCATTGACGATCACGGGCAATACTTGTGCCGGGAAGAACGGGCGGTTGTGAATCGGGATCACATAGACCTTGTCCGGCAGCTGCTGGCCGGGCAGGGCGAGGGCGTGGCCGGGGGCGGCCTGGGTGTCGGTGTGCTCGACTTCGCTGTGTTCGTCGGGGTGTTCGGGGAAATCCTGCTGGTTGCTCATGGGGCACCTGCGTGAATGACTATGGTGCTTAGATGGGGCGCGGGGGGATGGGTTTCAAGCTTTGCGTTAGAAGCTGCAAGCGGCAAAAAAAAAACGGGGCCCTGCAGGCCCCGCTTTCTCTTGTGGCTTGTAGCTTGCCGCTAGAAGCTTAGTCGGCGAGTTTGTAAGCGATGATGTAATCACCCATCTTGGTGCCCAGCGAGCCGTGGCCGCCAGCGGTCACCAGCACGTACTGCTTGCCGTCCTTGCCGCTGTAGGTCATCGGCGTGGCCTGGCCACCGGCCGGCAGGCGGGCTTTCCACAGTTCTTTACCGTTGTTGGTGTCGTAGGCACGCAGGTACTGGTCCAGGGTGCCGCTGAGGAAGCCGACGCCGCCTGCGGTAACGATCGAACCGCCCATGCTCGGCACGCCTACCGGCAGGCCGATTGGCACAGGTGTGCTGTCGCGGGTGGTGCCGTTCTTGTGCTTCCACACGACCTTGTTGGTGAACAGGTCGATGGCCGCCACATAGCCCCAGGCAGGCGCCTGGCACGGTACGCCCAGCGGCGACATGAACGGGTGCATGGTCACCGCGTACGGTGCGCCGGTGTTGGGTTGCACGCCGCTGGTCTCGCTTTCGCGCTTGCTGCCGGCGGCCACTTGCTCGCGCGGCACCATCTTCGACACGAAGGCCATGTAGTTGGGCGAGGTGAACAGCAACTGGCGTACCGGGTCGACCGACACGCTGCCCCAGTTGAACACGCCGACGTTACCTGGGTAGATCAGCGAACCCTGCTCGGACGGCGGGGTGTACTGGCCTTCGTAACGCAGTTCGCGGAACTGAATGCGGCACAGCATCTGGTCGAACGGTGTGGCGCCCCACATGGCCTGTTCGGTCAACTCAGGGCCGAGCAGGTTGAGGTCGGAGCGGGCCTGGGTCGGCGAGGTGTGGTCACCTTTCACGGCGCCTTGCGGGGTCGGGATTTCACGGATCGGCACGATCGGCGTGCCGTCGCGGCGGTCCAGCACATACAGGCTGCCCTGCTTGGTCGGCACGATGATCGCCGGCTTCACGCCATCGGCGGTCTTCAGGTGGACCAGGGTTGGCTGGCTGCCGACGTCCATGTCCCACAGGTCGTGGTGCGTGAACTGGTAGTTCCAGCGGGCCTTGCCGGTGGTCAGGTCGAGGGCGACAACACCTGCGCTGTACTTTTCCGCACCGGGGGTGCGGTCGGCGCCCCACTGGTCTGGGGTCTGGTTGCCCAGCGGCAGGTAGATCATGCCGAGGTCTTCATCGACACTGGCGATCGACCACATGTTTGCCGAGTTGCGGCTGTAGGTCTTGCCGGGTGCCAGAGGCTTGGTGTCGTCCGGGTTGTTGCTGTCCCAGTTCCACACCAGGTGGCCGTCGTGCACGTCGTAGGCGCGGATGACGCCGGAGGGCTCGTTGGTCGACTCGTTGTCGGTGACATGGCCGCCGATGATCACCAGATCACGGGTGATCGCCGCCGGCGAAGTGGAGTAGTAGCCGCCGGCGGTGAACGGGCCGATGCCGGTGGTCAGGTCGATCACGCCCTGGTTGGCGAAGCCTTCGCAGACCTTGCCGTTGTCGGCGTTGATGGCGATCAGGCGGGCGTCGGCGGTAGGCAGGTACAGGCGGCGCGGGCAGGCCTGGGCGACGGCTTGGCCGGCATCGGTGATTTTCGGTGCTGGGCTGCCATCACGGCTGACGTAGTTGTTCTCGTCATAGTACGAGACGCCGCGGCAGGTCATGTGGGCGAAGCCCTTGAAGGTCCCGACCGGGCTCTTGACCTGCGGGTCGTAGCGCCAGATTTCGGCGCCGGTGTCCGGGTCCAGGGCCAGCAGCTTGCTGTGCGCGGTGCAGGCGTAGAGCATGCCGTTGACTTTCAACGGGGTGTTCTGGTTGGTCAGCTCCACCGGGTCGTTGTCGGTCGGCAGGTCGCCGGTACGGATGCGCCAGGCTTCTTCCAGGCGGTAGGCGTTCTGCGGGGTGATCTGGCGCAGCGGCGAATAGCGGTCACCATGCTCGGTGCGGCCGTAGGCTTGCCATTCGCCGTCGGGCATGGCCGGCGCGGCGCTGGCCATTTCACTGCTCTCGCGGCCCAGTTCGCCGAACACTTCACCCGGGTGGGTGAACTGGCTGCCCAGGGCGCAGGCACCAGAGGCGACCACGGCGACGCTGAGCAGCGCGGTGTTGGCCTTGGCGGCCGGGCCGATCAGTGGGCGACGTGCCCAAGGCAGCAGCAGGACCACGCCAATGGCGAACCAGATGGCCAGGCGCGGCACCAGTTGCCACCAGTCCAAGCCCACTTCCAGCAATGCCCAGGCGGTGCTGCCGAGCAGCACCAGGCCGTACAGCCCGAGGGCGATGCGGCGCTGGGCCAGCAGCAGGATACCGGACAGGGCAAAGCCGATGCCGGCGATCAGGTAATACAGCGACCCCCCCAGCTGGCTCAGCTTGATGCCGCCAGCCAGCAGCGCCAGGCCCATCAGCAACAGCAGCACGCCCAGAAGGCGCGGTAGCCAGCGGGTTCCATTCTTGGCACTGTCAGTGCTCATCGTAGGTTCTCCGTTATGTCAAAAAGTTGATTCAGAAAGTGCTTTGGATCTTCAGGCCGCCGATCAGCGCATCGTCAACCTGCGACACCCCGCCCGGGTGGCGGATGTACTGCAGGTTGGGGCGCACTGTGAGCCAGTCGGCCAAGTGAATGCCGTAGTACAGCTCGGCGCTGTACTCCGTGTCCTGCACGGGCAGGAAGCCAGGGTTGTCGTAGTCGTCGAGGCCGGCGGCCTGGTTGGCCAGGCGGGCGTTCTTGCGGTAGGCCGGGTTGACGTGCACGCGGGCGAGGGCGAAACCAATGTCGTCCTTGGCGCGGGCATCGAAGGGCCCTTTGTATACCAGTCCTGCCTGAACATAGTTGTCGATGGCATTGGTCTTCTTGTCGTGCAAGGTGGCGTTGGCGAACAGGCTCAGGCCACGCGACTGGTCGGATGCCAGCGAGGTGACCTGCTGCTGGGCGCCGAGCCACATGCCGTGCTTGCTCGAACGGCTGCGGTAGGCGGCGCCACTGAGCGCGGCCGGCTGGCCGTTGCTGTCGTCGAGCACATCGTGTGCCTTGGCATTACTGTAGTAGTAGCCGGCGCGATATTCCCCTTTCAGGCCATTGACCTGTGGGCTCCACACCAGTTCGACCGGCAAGATGGCGCCCTGGGTGCCGCTGCCACTGAGCTTGAAACCGTTACCCGACTCCAGGTTGGAGGGGTTTTGCTCGTACACGCCGACCTGGGCATAGAGTGCGTCGGTGAGGTTGTAGCGCACGCGCAGGGCCCATTGGCTGACAGGCCAGTTGTACCAGATGCCACCCACCCAGTTGCCTACCTGCGAGCCACAGAAGGCCAGGTTCTGGAAATCGCAGGGGAAGCTGTTGAAGTCTTCGCCTTCGCCGAAACGGCCGAATTTGACGTCCAGCGCGCCGTCGAAGTACTTCTGCTTGACCCACAGTTGCGTGAGCCGCCAGGTTTCACCGCGGCCCCAGACTTCCTGAGCAGAAGTGAAGCCGCCGACACGCGGGTCGTTGATGCGGTCGTTGCTGATGTTGTCGCCGTGGCGCTCGGTGAGGGTCAGCTGGAATTCGGTGTCGTTCCAGCCGAGGATCTTTTCCAGGTCCAGGTGGCTACCGAAGGTGAACTGATCGCTGTAGCGCGCGGTACGGTCGTGGTCGAAGCCGCCGTGCAGGTTGCTGCCCATCTCGCCGGTATAGCCGAGGGTGAAGTCGTAACCTTTTGCCAGTAATTCACTGCGGGTGCCGCCCCAATCGCCCAGCATCCACGGGGAATCGCTGGCGAACATTTCGCTGGCGCTGGCAGGGGTTGCACAGGCGGTGAGGGCAAGGCCGATGAAACAGGTTTTGGGCAGCTGGAACATGAGATAGCGCTATCTTTTGATTATTGAACAAACGACAAGGGCATCGAAGGGCGGGCCCTTCAATGGAGTAGACAACAAGGTGGAGTCGATGAAGCGATTCAGCTTGCGGCGGGGAGGATATAGGGGAAGTTGTAAGAAAAAAAGACAAATTGTCGCAGTTGATTGTTGTCGATCCGGTAACAGTGCCGTTTGTAGGAGCAGCCTTGTGCTGCGAAGAGGCCGGTGAAATCAGTGAAGATTTGCTGTGTTATCTCCGGCCTCTTCGCAGCAGAAGGCTGCTCCTACACGCGAATGGGGGCGCAGGGCGCCCCAATGGCAGCTTAAAACGTCGTACGCAGCCCCACTTCCACACTGCGCCCCGGCGCTGGCGCAATATCCCGCAGAATCGAACTGGCATAGCGCACCGTCTGATCCGTCAGGTTTTCACCCCGCACGAAGGCCAGCCACTCGCTTTGCCCGATGTCGAAGCGATAGCCAACACTCGCGCCCAGCGTGGTGTAGCCATCGGTGCTGGTTTCGTTGGCCGGTGTGCGATGTTGCGACGCGGCATGCTGCACATCGACCCGCGCCTGCCAGCGGTCCAGCGCCCAGACCAGGCCGCTGTTCAACCGCAGCGGTGCGATTCGTGGCAATGGCTCGCCACTGTCGAGGTTCTTGGCCCGGGTGTAGTCGCCCGACAGCTCCAGCGCGAAGCTGCCATAGCGGTTCTCGACCAGTTGCCAGCGGTCTTGCGCCTCGATGCCATAGAAGCGCGCCCGCACGCCCTGATACTGGTATTCCGGGAAGCCGTCATGGTCGTGATCATGATCGTGGTCATGCTCGTCCTCGCCATGGTCGTGGTCATGGCCCTCACGCAGGTTGCCTGTGCCGATCAGGCCAATGTAGTTGCGAAAGTGGCTGTAGAAGACCCCGACGCTGCCTTTGTGAGTGCCGTTGTCGAAGCGCAGGGCCAAGTCACCGGAAATGGCCTTTTCCTTGTTCAGGCTGGCATCGCCCACCTCGTAAGCCCCGGTGGCCACATGCGCACCGTTGGCATACAGCTCATAGAAGGTTGGGGCGCGCTCGGTGTAGCCAAGGTTGGCGGCCAGTGCCCAGACCGGGTCGAGCTGGTACACCGCCCCGGAGGACAGGCTGAAAGCATTGAAACTGCTGGCGCTGTCGGCCGCGGCAAACGTCTCGTTGCCCTTGGCATCCGGGTCGACGCGGGTGTGCTCCAGGCGCGCGCCCAGGCTCAGGTTCAGGCGCTCGGTGGCCTGCCATTGCTCAAGCATGAACAGCGCCAGGCTGTCGGTATCGGTATGCGGGACGAACGCTTCCTCCCCCAGTGCCGAGAACTCGTTACGGCTGACCTGGGCACCGATCACCCCTTCAACCGGCCCGAGGGGCTGATGGCGCGCCTCGATGCGTGCCTCGTAGCCCTTGTTCTTGAAGGTGGTGTGCACCTCGCCTTCTTCGATTTCGCTGTGCTCGTAGTCGGTATAGCCGGCATCGACCTTGACCGAGCTGAACGGGCCTTCGAGGTCACGCAGTTCAGAGGCGAATGCGTAGTGGTCTTGCTGCATGTCCAAGCGTACGCCGGGTTCGGCCACCGAGCCGTAGTTGCTGTCGTAGCGGCTGTAGGACAGGCCGGCATAGCCATGGTCCCACTGGTAAGAGCCGCCGACGGCGCCCCCGTCCTGACGCCCGTCGCTGTTCTCCAGGCGGTGTTTGCTGCCCGGCTCGTCGGCGTCACGCACCTTAGAGCTGTGCGCGTAACCAGGGATGCGCAAATCGTTGAACTGGCGGCTGTTGGCGTCCAGGTGCAGGGCGAAGGCGCCGTTGCCGGCTTCCAGTTTACCGGCGCTGCTGCGGGTGGTGTCGGCGCCGCCATAACGCAGCTCGCCCGCCCCGTGGATGCCTTCGATCGGCGCATCGGGGATGCGGTTATCGAAGGTATTGACCACACCGCCAATGGCATTGCCGCCGTAGAGCAGGGCAGCGGGCCCGCGGACGATTTCGACCCGCTCCACGGTTACCGGGTCGAGCGGTACGGCGTGATCGTAGGACAGTGACGAGGCATCCAGTGCACCGACGCCGTTGCGCAGGATGCGGATGCGGTCGCCGTCCAGGCCGCGGATTACCGGGCGGCTGGCGCCAGGGCCGAACCAGGTAGAGGCGACGCCGGGCTGTTTGTTCAGGGTTTCACCGAGGCTGCCGTGTTGCTGTTGCAGCAGGTTGTCACCTTCGAGGACCGTACTCGGGGCGGCCAGTTGGCGATTGCCCAGCGGGTTGGCAGTGATGACCTGGGGTTCGAGTTCAACGGCCTGGCTGGGTGATGAGGCCAGCCACAGCGCGACGGCGAGGGGGGAGAGGCGGAGCGGGATGTACAGCATGGGGATGGGGCGTTCCTTGGCAGAGGCTTTTGTATTGTTACTGTATAACATTTCTATTTCAGCATAAGGCTTTCGCCTCTGGCCAGCGGTTTTTCAAGCGACCTGAGTCCCCTGGCCACTACACTCGTGTAAGGTGCGCACCTTTCCCACGCTGGAGCACTGGCATGAGTACGGCCCAACACAACGCGCTGCACGGCAAGACCCTGGAGCAGATCCTCACCGAACTGGTGGCTCACTACGAATGGCAGGGCCTTGCCGAGCGCGTCGATGTGCGTTGCTTCAAGAGCAACCCGACCATCAAGTCGAGCCTGACCTTCTTGCGCAAGACGCCCTGGGCGCGGGAGAAGGTCGAACAGCTGTACGTGAAGCTGCAGCGCAAGGCCTGAGGTGCGGCGCCATCCGTGGCTGAGCCTGGCCGCCGTGCTCGGTTGGTTCGGCCTTGCGGTGCAGGTCTATCTGGTGCTGTTGGCGCGCTGGCAGGAACAGGCCAGCCTGATTGGCGGCCTGGTCAACGTGTTCGGTTATTTCACCGTGCTGACCAACACCTTGGTAGCAACGGTTTTGAGCTATGCCGCGTTTGGCCGGGAGGGCAGCGCCAGGCGCTTCTTTCTGTTGCCGTCGGTCAGCTCCGCCGTGGCGGCCAGCATCGTGCTGGTGGCATTGGCCTACAGCGTGCTGCTGCGCCACTTGTGGCAACCCGAGGGCTGGCAATGGCTGGCAGACGAGTTGCTGCATGATGTGATGCCGGCGTTGTTCGTTCTGTACTGGTGGTGCGCGGTGCCCAAGGGCCATTTGCGGCTGTGGCACCTGGCGGGCTGGGCGCTGTACCCGGTGGGGTACTTTGCCTATGCGCTGTGGCGGGGCAGTGAGATTGGCGTGTATGCCTACCCCTTCATCGATGTGGCGAGCCTCGGGTATGGGCGGGTGATGCTCAATGCCCTCGGGGTGTTGGCGGGGTTCTGGGGTATCGGGCTGGTGTTGCTGGGGTTGGACCGCTGGCGCGGCCGGCAGTTGGCGGTCAGCGTGTAGGAGCAGCCTTGTGCTGCGAAGAGGCCAGTGGTACCTCTGAAGAACTGGGGTGATGCTACTGGCCTCTTCGCAGCACAAGGCTGCTCCTACAGAAAGCTGAGCTGCGCCCCAGATGTTGGGCACCCGTCCATTATCTGGGGCGAAGCTCGAGCGCGTTAGGCGAGAGCGGCGCTTACTCGTCGTCCGCAGTACCGTCCGCCCGCCAGTAGGCTGCTGCCTTCAAGGCATCGTCAGGCACGCCTTTTTCCAGCAGCAACGCCTTGGCCTGGCGGGTCAGGGCTTTTTCCAGCGCCACCCAGCCGTACAGCCTGCCTTGTGGCAAGGTCAGGTTCTTCAGCAGGGCGAGTAGGTCCTCTTCCTGGCGCCGGACCCAGATCACATCTACCTGCGCCTTGCTTGGCAGCGGCTGGCGTTCCTGTTCGTCTTCGATCTGGATTACCGCCAGCACGTGCCGGCCCGCGGGCAGTTCTTCAAGGCGGCGGCCGATAGCGGGGATCGCCGTCTCGTCACCGATCAGCAGGTAGCTGTCGAAGATATCCGGTACCACCATCGAGGCCCGTGGGCCGGCGATGTTCAGGTGTTGGCCTGGCGCAGCCTGGGCGGCCCAGGTGGAGGCAGGGCCATCACCGTGCAGGACGAAGTCGATGTCCAGTTCGTTGGCCACCAGGTCAATGCGCCGTGGCGTGTATTCGCGCATGGTGGGCCGTGCGCCGCCGTCGCGGCCCAGGTTACGGGCGTCGATGGCCTGCTGTTGTGCTGGCGTTTCGGCAAACAGCAGCTTCACATGATCGTCGGTACCGACGCTGGTAAAGCCCGCCAGTTCCGCACCGCCCAGGGTGATACGGCGCATGCGTGGGGTCAGGTCGGTGACGCGCAGCACGTCAAGGCGGCGCTGGCGGATTTCGTGGTTGACGCGGTGAATAGTGTCACTCATGGGTGTTCTCCGTAACGGCATCGTCCGGCCCGGAGGCAATGGCCTTGGCCGTGTTGTTGAGCAGGTCGCGGACCCGTTCGATTTCTTCTGGTGTCCAGCGCCCGCTGTGCATGTGCAGCGCATGGCGCAGGTTGCCGACCGCTTCGTGGATCTCGGGTGGGCGGTCGTGCCCGCGCAGGGCGCGTTTGCTGACTTCAATGCGCATGCGCACGCCGTCGAGGGCGACCGCTTGCTCGGCCAGGGCGGTGCGGCCGGCATCGGTGATGGCGTACAGGCGTTTGCTGCCCTGGACCTGGCCGCTGATCAGCTCGGCCTCTTCAAGGAAGTTGAGGGTCGGGTAGATGACGCCGGGGCTTGGGCTGTAGCTGCCGTCGAACAGGTTCTCGATCTGGCGGATCAAGTCATAGCCGTGGCCAGGTTGCTCAGCCAGCAGGGCCAGCATCAGCAGCTTGAGGTCGCCGGGGGCGAATACGCGAGGGCCGCGTTCGCCGCGGCCGGGGCGGCGCTCGAAAGGATCGTGGGGTGCAGGGTCGCGCATCAACATGGGCTCCGTCTTGTGCGATATATCTTAAGATATTACTCAAGATATATCTAAAGACAAGCCTTTAATGCCAATGATTATCATCTAAATGTTAGATGAGTCACTTCCGTGCATCGCAACCTGCGGCGCTTTACATTCATTCGGATTGCCCGGCTGCAGGTACGGCATGAGGATCGGCGCCATGCCCTTGAGCACTTGCACGGGCAGCGCCGAGGTGAATTTGAACGCTTCAGCCGAGCGCCCCGGCACGAATGCGGTCAAAGTGCCGAAGTGGTTATCGCCCAGGAAGAACACGAAGGTGGCGGTGCGGTTCAGCGAACGCGAGCCGATCAAGCGACCCCCGGCACCGAAGCTTTCGATGCGGTTGTCGCCGGTACCGGTCTTGCCGCCCATCACCAGCGGTGTACCGTCCTGCAGCTTGAAGCTGCCAGAAATACGCCGCGCAGTCCCCGCGTCGACCACTTGCGACATGGCGCCTTTGAGGGCCCGCGCGACCTCTACCGGGAGGATCCGCTGGCCGCGATCGGGGTCACTTACCAGCTTGGTCTCGTAGGGGGTGTTAGCGGCGAAGTGCAGGGTGTCGATGCGCAAGGTCGGCAGGCGCACGCCGTCGTTTTGAATGATGCCGACCAGTTCGGAGAGGGCGGCCGGGCGGTCACCCGAGCTGCCGATGGCGGTGGCCAGCGACGGCACCAGGTGGTCGAACGGATAGCCCACGCGCTTCCAGCGCTGATGGATGTCGAGGAACGCTTCAATCTCGACCATGGTGCGGATACGGCTGTCGCGTGCGCCCTGGTGGCGGCTCTTGAACAGCCAGCCATACACCTCCTGGCGTTCGAAGCGGCTGGCATTGACCATTTCGGTCAGCGTGGAGCTTGGGTGCTTGAGCAGGTAACCGAGCAGCCACAGGTCCAGCGGGTGGACCTTGGCGATGTAACCCTGGTCGGGCAAGTCGTACTTGCCCGGGCCGTAGGCGTCGTACATTTCCGACAGGCGACCGTCGGTGAGTTTGCCCAGGGCACTCTTGTCGTCCTTGCTGTGCGCGCGTACGAAGGCGTTGAAGGTTTCCTGGCCGGCTTCGGGGAACAGGTAGCGGTGCACCGCCGCCAGGCGCTGCGGGGTCACGCGCATGCTGTCGAGGAAGGTGTCCAGGCGTTGTTGCGAGGTTTTGCGCTGGTACTTCTTCCAGAAGCGCATCAGGTAGTTGGTGCCCTCCTTGTCGGCGAAACGGGCCAGGTATTCCTGGCGGCGGGGGTCGGCGTCGTCCTTGAGCAGCGGTACCCGATTGAACGGCTGTTGATAGGTGACGTAGCGCACCAGGTCGCGCATCAGGCGGATGAACGGCAGGTTGATCGATTCGCGCAGGGCGATCTTCAGCGTTGGGTTGCGGCTGTTGTCTTCCTTGCGGAAGTTGTTGAACACGTGCATGCCACCCCCGGTGAAGAAGGCTTCGCCGGTGTTGGCCGAATACTTGCGTTCCAGGGCGGCGTCGAGCATGGCATCTAGGTTCTGGTCCTTGCTGTTCTGCATCAGCCATTCCAGTGACCACTGGGTGATGCGGTCCAGTTCGGCCACCTCGACCTTCTTCAGTTCGGCAACGGGCTTGCCGGCATACTTGTCGTGCAGCTCGGCGATGATTTCCAGGTAGGTGGTGAGCACCCGCAGCTTGGCCGTCGAGCCCAATTCCAGCTTGCTGCCTTCGTTGATGTCGAACGGCTGGTCGGTGCTGTCGGTCTGCACCCGCACCCTCGAGCCATCGGCGGTGCGCTCGAACAGTGTGAAGCTGTAGCGCACTTGGTCGGTGGTCTTGGTGGTCAGCAGGCGTTCGCCGATCAGCCCGATCTGCGCCGCGAACTCAGGGTCCGAGAGGTTCTTCAGGTACTGGCTGACCTGCATCTGCAGGTCGGCCTGCAGGGTGCTGGTGGCCGACAGGTCGAGGCGGTCGAGGTCGTACAGCGGGCGGTTGAGCATGGCCGCCAGGCGATTGCGGGCCAGGCTGATGCCCTTGTTGGTGATGATCGGCACGATGGTCGGTTGTGCCACCCAGTCGCGATACACCGCCTTGCTGGCCAGCGCCGCATCGGCCAGCGGCTGGTCGATGACTTTGTTGGCGGCGAGCACACGCACATGGGAGTCGGTGAGTTCGGCCAGTTCGACCCGGCCTTTGGACAGGTAATGCGAGGGGCGGCGCTGGGCGATCATCAGCGACAGTACCTGGCGCAGGGCAAGGCCACGCGCGGCCAGGCTTTCGGGGTCGCTGGCGGTCGACAGCAGGGCCTGGTTGACCTGGTCGAAATCGGCGCCGTACCACACCCGCAAGCCTTCAGCCATGCCATGCACTTCACCGTGGCCGGGCACCGCCGAGAGCGGCACGCTGTTGAGGTAGTCGCGCACGATGCGCTGCCGGGCCTCGGTGGTGTCCGGGCCGCCCTGGTAGGCACGCACGCTGGCGGACACCATCTGGCGGATCTTCTCGGCGCCGGACACGGTCAGGCCGTCCGGCGAGTGGCGGTACTTCTCCAGCTGCGTCGCCAGGGTACTGCCACCGGCCGACTGGCCGGGCAAGGCAAAGTACTTGGCCACCTGGCTGTAGGCGGCCTTGGCGAAGCGCGGCCAGTCGACGGCCGGGTTGTTGCGCGGGTCGGTGGTGTCGAGCAGGTCGCGGTTTTCGATGAACAACAGGCTGTTGACCATCACCGGCGGGATCGCTGCAAAGTCCGGGTACAGGTGTTGCGGGTAGTTGTACTGGTAGAGCGTGTCGCCACGGCAGTCGGTAATCGACAGGCCAGCCTGAATTTTCTCGATATAGGGGGCGAACAGGCCGTGATCGACGTAGTCCATCAATGCGGGCGAGAACTGCACCTGTTCGCTGATCAGGTAGTCGCGTTTGAGCAGCCGCGGCAGGAATTCGCCCAGCGCGCTGTAGCCCAGGCGTTTGTCGAACGGGCCTTCACCGGGGTAGACGATGGCACCGCTGGGGCCTGGCTGCAGCGAGTAGGTCAGGGTGGTGGCGAGCTTGCTGAACTCCCGCGATTGCAGGTTGGAGGTGCGGAATTCGTCATAGGCGGCAAAGCCCAGGGCGATGAGGGCCACCAGCAGGATCAGAATGATCAGCCGCCACCAGAGCCGACGCTGACGTGGGGACTTTGCAGGTGGCGTCTCGGCCGGAGGGGTTGCGGGTGCTTCCGTTCTGGTTGGTTCCGATTGCCACAGTGCGCCCATAGTCTTCAATCCGGCCAGGTATTTTCGTCTTGCTTGTCTGAAGCTTAGACGTTGACCGGGTTAGGTGAAAAATTTGTAGGAAGGCGAGAAAAGTAGCGTAGGGATATGCGGCTTTGGTGTGGGTTTCGGGGCCAGGTGATGTTGATAAGGTGTCGCCCTGAATCTGCGGCGTGTAACAGCCTCAGAACCCTATCAGCGGTGAAATAGACCCGAGATTTCTCGCCAAATTTCCCCGTTTATACAGTGAAAATCCCTACAGGTAGCTTCCTATACTGCTCGCCCCTTCGGCCTGCCGGACGCTCTACTTCGGCACACGGGCCGGCCCACAAGGCCAGCCCGGCCAGGTCACCGCCCCGCCTATCGGCGCGGCAGTTGCGGCACGAAGGTCAAATCCAATAACAAAATGAGGTTGTATTGCTATGCCAGTCGGCAACCACCCTGCCCATGCCGAGACCGCACAAGGCGGCCCTCTCAAGCGTGAACTGGGCGAACGGCACATCCGTCTTATGGCGCTGGGCGCCTGTATCGGTGTCGGTCTCTTCCTCGGTTCGGCCAAAGCCATCGAAATGGCCGGCCCTGCCATCATGCTTTCCTACATCATCGGTGGCCTGGCCATCCTGGTCATCATGCGCGCCCTCGGTGAGATGGCCGTGCACAACCCCGTTGCCGGCTCGTTCAGCCGCTACGCCCAGGACTACCTTGGCCCATTGGCCGGTTTTCTCACCGGCTGGAACTACTGGTTCCTGTGGCTGGTGACCTGCGTGGCGGAAATCACCGCGGTGGCCATCTACATGGGCATCTGGTTCCCCGACGTACCCCGCTGGATCTGGGCCTTGGCAGCGCTGGGCAGCATGGGCGCGGTCAACCTGATTGCGGTCAAGGCATTCGGTGAGTTCGAGTTCTGGTTCGCCCTGATCAAGATCGTCACCATCATCGCCATGGTCCTGGGGGGCATCGGCATCATTGCCTTTGGCCTGGGCAACGACGGCGTGGCGGTGGGTATTTCCAACCTGTGGAGCAATGGCGGCTTCATGCCCAATGGCGTGACCGGTGTGCTGATGTCGCTGCAGATGGTGATGTTTGCCTACCTGGGCGTGGAAATGATCGGCCTGACCGCCGGCGAAGCGCGCAACCCGCAAAAAACCATCCCGCAGGCCATCGGCTCAGTGTTCTGGCGCATCCTGCTGTTCTACGTGGGCGCGCTGTTCGTGATCCTGTCGATCTACCCATGGAACGAAATCGGCAGCCAGGGCAGCCCGTTCGTGATGACCTTCGAGCGCCTCGGCATCAAGACTGCGGCCGGCATCATTAACTTCGTGGTCATCACGGCGGCCCTGTCGTCGTGCAACGGCGGTATCTTCAGCACTGGGCGCATGCTCTACAGCCTGGCGCAAAATGGCCAGGCCCCGGCGACCTTTGCCCGCACCTCGAAAAACGGTGTGCCGCGCAATGCGTTGCTGCTGTCGATTGGCGCGCTGTTGCTGGGCGTGCTGGCCAACTACCTAGTGCCGGAAAAAGTCTTCGTCTGGGTGACCTCGATCGCCACTTTCGGCGCGATCTGGACCTGGGTGATGATCCTGCTGGCGCAGCTCAAATTCCGCGCCGGGCTGTCGACTGCCGAGCGCAAGGCGTTGAAATACCGCATGTGGCTGTGGCCGCTGAGCTCCTACCTGGCACTGGCTTTCCTGGTGCTGGTGGTGGGGCTGATGGCGTATTTCGAGGATACCCGCGTGGCGCTGTACATCGGGCCGGCGTTCCTGGTCTTGCTGACCGCCTTGTACTACACCTTCCGCCTGGCGCCGAAGGAGGCGCAAGGGGTAGCGAGCACCGCATCCTGATGTGAACTGGCTGGGGCCGCAGAGCGGCCCCAGCCATGTCAGGCTGCCACCTCACTGTTCGGCTCGAAGCTGTCCGCCCTGGCCAGCTGCCACATCCGCGAATAAAACTGCCCATTCACCTCGCCGGTCAGCAACTCGCCCGGCTTGAGGAATACGTGCATCTGCGAGAACAGCTTGATCTCCGTGGCCGAAACGCGCCGCACCAGGTGCTTGGCCTCCAGTTGCGCGGGGTGGTCCAGGCCGGCCGCTGCCAGCATTTCGGCCAGGGCGCGCAGGGTGTTGTGGTGGAAGTTCAGCACCCGCTGGGCTTTGTCCGGCACCACCAGCGCACGCTGGCGCAACGGGTCTTGCGTGGCCACGCCAGTCGGGCACTTGTTGGTGTGGCAGCTTTGCGACTGGATGCAGCCAATGGCGAACATGAAGCCGCGCGCCGAGTTGGCCCAGTCGGCGCCGATGGCCAGCACGCTGGCGATATCGAACGCGCTGACGATCTTGCCGCTGGCGCCAAGCTTGATCTTGTCGCGCAGGTTCAGGCCCACCAGGGTGTTGTGCACGAACAGCAGGCCTTCGCGCAGCGGTACGCCTATGTGGTCGGTGAACTCTACCGGCGCAGCGCCGGTGCCGCCTTCCTTGCCGTCGACGACGATGAAGTCGGGCAGGATGCCGGTTTCCAGCATGGCCTTGGCGATACCCATGAACTCCCACGGGTGGCCCAGGCAGAACTTGAAGCCGACCGGCTTGCCGTCCGACAGCTCACGCAGTTGGGCGATGAACTGCATCATTTCTATCGGGGTGGAGAAGGCGCTGTGGCGTGACGGCGAGATACAGTCCTCGCCCATGAGCACGCCGCGGGTTTCGGCAATCTCCTGGGTCACTTTGTGCTTGGGCAGAATGCCGCCGTGGCCTGGCTTGGCGCCCTGGCTCATCTTGATCTCGATCATGCGCACCTGCGGGCTGCGAGCCTGGGCGGCGAAGCGCTCGGGGTCGAAGCGCCCGTCAGGCGTGCGGCAGCCAAAGTAGCCGCTGCCCAGCTCCCAGACCAGGTCGCCACCGTGTTCCCGGTGGTAAGGGCTGATGCTGCCTTCGCCGGTATCGTGGTGGAAGTTGCCCAGCTTAGCGCCCTGGTTGAGGGCGCGGATGGCGTTGGCGCTGAGTGAACCGAAGCTCATGGCGGAAATGTTGAAGATCGACGCCGAATACGGCTGCCGGCACTGCGGCCCGCCGACGATGACGCGGAAGCTCGCCGGGTCGGTCAGCGGTGCCGGGCGCATGGAGTGGCCGATGAATTCGAATCCGGACTCATACACGTCGATCAGGGTACCGAAGGGTTTGTCCGAGGCTTCGTTCTTGGCCCGGGCATAGACCAGCGAGCGTTGCGCGCGGGAGAAGGGCAGGGCGTCGCTGTCAGCTTCGAGCAGGTACTGGCGAATCTCTGGGCGAATGCCCTCGACCAGGTAACGGATGTTGCCGAGGATCGGGTAGTTGCGGCGTACAGCGTGGCGTTGCTGCAGCAAGTCGAACACACCGATCAGGCTGAGCACGGCAGTGGTCAGGGTGAACGGCCACAACCATTCATGGTGGGTGAACGGCAGGCTCGCCAGGGTGAACAGTACACAGGCGGCGAAGAAGGCGTAGCGGCTGAGAAGTGACAGGCTCATACGGGGTCCTTGCGATGGCGCGGTCAGGCTCAGGGCCTGGGGCAAACCCCGACCATAGCCCGGTTGGGCGATGCTGAAAATGAAAATCGGGGTATCGAAAATCATTCGTATGCCGGTTCGTCATCTGCGTGGTCTCCCCCAGCGAACTCCTTCGCGTCCTAGTCATCCCCACTTATATCTGCCTAATGCACAGGCTCACCTCCACTGTGACACAACCTGAATGAGGGACATTAGAGTCTTTGGGATACGCGAAATTTTAAGGTCATTAAACAGGGTGGTGTAAAGATGCGCTGCACATTTGGGAGTAAGGTGTTCCCCTTGAATAATTAATCCCTAATATTTCGATGCTTCTGACGAATGCTAACTTGTTCAAGGGGGGCGTGGCGTGGCATAAGTGCTTCCAGGCTATCGTTAGGATACAGTTCTTTTAGCTTGGCCTCAAAAGGTTTATAGTTGTCTGAAGCGTACTGGTAGTTGATAAAAATACGCCACTTGTTCTTGTCAACATGGTCTATCTGCCTATTGTGTTTGGTTGCAAATTCCGAAGTTTTTGTTGACAGGGTTGGTATGGTCGGAAAGGGCTCGTTATCGGTGATGCGCTTGTCGATTCTGCTCACTGCATCTCTTGTAGGGTTATAGTTTTTGAGCTCTCTAGGAGGTCTGTCAAATAGAGTGGTGTCAGTGTCAAGTATTCTATCTAAGTAGTTGTTTATTTTGGCGACTGCAAAGTTATGGCGATTAATTTCATTAATTTTGTCAAACGTTTTTATTGTTTTTCTATGTTTCAGGTTTGAGATGTATTTGGATAGTGCGGAAAGGGCGTGGCCAGTTGGGTCAATATTATTAATGGGGTCTCCGCCGCAATAGGCATAAGCATTTAATCCGCCGGCGAGAAAAGGGCTTAAATTGTCAGCGGAATGAAAGCGCATAAGGGGCGGGCTATACGTCCGATAGCCATTACCCAACAGGTAGGTACCGCTAATCGTCGGAGGTTCACAGTTAAATGCTAAGAGTGAACGTGCTAGCCCATCAGCAGGCTGGTGTCCGTAGGGGGTATAGACACCTGTGTGAGCCCCGGCTCGGGTGTGGATGCCTAGAATTGAGCCTTGGGTGTCGATAGCCAAAAGTGCGTCACTACTTTCGCTTTTTTTTAGCTCTGCTAGAGCGGTGTGCTGATGGCGAAATACTGCGCTATGGTGGTCTCGTAGTTTCAGCGTGCTTAGTCTATTGCCCTGATAAAAGTATAAATGGGTCCCCGGTGGATTTGAGTTCATCGTCTGCTCGCGTGTGATAAAAAGATGCCGAGCTTCAGTGTCAGACACCGAACTCAGGAGCACAACTGGCAAAAATGATAGGTCAATGCTTATCTCCTACACGTATTCGAGTCCTCCAGATTGTCCGGAACATAAGGTAGTGATCGGCAGGGTAGGAGAAGTAATTGGGGGCGCTTCAGCGTGCATCGCTCAACAACCTGCGGCGCCAGGTGTCCTGTTCCTCCACCGAGGCCTCGATGAGAAACTGGTAACGCCCGGCGACTCGCACCGCCACCGGCACGCCATCGCGGTACAGCAAGCGGTTACCGCTCACCGCGGGTAGTTTCGCCCCTGGCAGCAATGACCCGACCACATTGAGCGGGTCGCTGGCGCTGACCATCACCAGTGCTCCCTCCGGCTCACGCCGGCGCACTTGCCGCAACAGGCCCACAGCCTCTGGCAAGGCGAACTGCTCACCGGCCAGCCCAGCAATGAAGCGCCCACCCCGGATTTCGCCGCGGGCCTCCAGGCGGTGATAGCAACGCAGCAATTCGCGCCAGGGCGGCAATACATCACTTTCCCGCTCCAGCAGCCGCCAGCAGATCACCCCATAGCGGCGCAACAGGGCGCGGGCGATGTGCTCCAGACGCTGGCTGTCGTCTATTGCAGCAGTGCCCCTGCGCAACAGCGCCCAGCGGCCGGCGTGGGCCATGCTGGTGGAGAGGGGGGCATGGCCGCGCCTGCTGTTGCGCGAGGTGCGTTTAGCCGCTGGCGTGATCAGGCTGCGCAGCCCGGTGAAGCTGTCGGCACCCACCAGGCCAAAGCCCACCAGTGCCTGCAATGCGGTTTCCAGTTCGCTGGGCAGCAGGTGGGCTTCCTGCGTCAGTTCATCGAAGAACAACGCCCCATGCGCCTGCAACACGTCATGCACGCGTTGCGCCCGCGGGCCGAGCTCGTCTACTGCCGGTACGGGCGCCAGGCTGCGCCAGAGGCCCAGGTGTTCGCGCGGCAGCAGCACCAGCGGTGTACTGGCCAAGGTCGTGCTGGCCACCGTGGTCGCCAGCCGGCTCCAGACAAACCGCCCGCTGCGGCAGGTGTCGTCGAGCCAGTGCGGGCTGTAGTCCTGGATGCGTGCCGGCAGCAGCTCCGCCTCCCAGGCGCCGGCCGCAGCGGGGAAGCCCTGCAACTGTGCCAGCACTTCAGCTACGGCCTGTGGCCCGCGCAGGCGCTCATCTGCGGCCAGGTGCTGCCAGTCGAACAGAAAACGCATGAAGTCTTGCAGGCTGACCGGTTCGATCTCCCGGCGCAGGCGTTTGACCGTGTAGCGGTGAATGCGCGCCAGCAAGTGCCGTTCGCACCACTGCAGCTGTTGTTCCGCAGGCCTGAAATAGCCGCGCAACACGTAGCCCTCGGCCTCCAGGCGGGCCAGGGCCTGTTCGATGTCTGGCTGCGGCTTGCCTAGAGGGGTGGCGATCTGCGCCACGGTTTGCGGGCCGTGGCCACTTAAGCGGGCACGCAGCAGTTCGCTTAGCGCATCGTCCGCCTCGATGGCCTGCTCGAAGCCTGGCAGCACGTTCAGCGCAGGTTCGGTGACTGAACCTGGATACACACGTTGCAGCAGGCTCAGGCGTTCACGCGCGAGCCACAGCTGTTGATCCGGCAGGCGCAGGGCGCGCCCCGCTTTGGCCAGTTGCCGAAGCAGTAAATCCCAAGGGGCGTTGGCCTGCACTTCATGGACAGTGATGGCCCCCAGGCTCATCAACGCTTCGTGCATCTCGTCGGCGTTAGCCGCTTGCGGCCAGGCCTCGCTCTCTACGGCGGCGATGGCATCGGTGTCCAGCGCGCCCAGCTCATCCGCGCTGTGCAGTTCGTTCCAGCGCCGGTTGAGCACGGCCTGGGTGCGTCGCTCTTCCAGGGGCGCATCGTCAAGAAAGGCGTAGGGCCTGGCGTTGAGGATGGCCGAGGCCAGTGGCGACGGGGCCGGCAGGTCACGGCTGAGCAAGCGTACCTCACCGCCTTCGATGCGGCGCAGCAAGGCCAGCCAGCCTTCGCTGTCCATGGCTTCGTGCAGGCAGTCGTCGAGGGTCTGCTCGACCAGCGGATGATCCGGAATCTGCCGTTCGCCGGCGATGTTTTCCAGGCAGGCGATCTGGTCGGGGAACACCGAAGCGATCAGGTCCTCGCTTTTCATCCGCTGGAGCTGCGGGGCCACCTTGCGCCCACCGACGAAGCGCGGCAAGGCCATGGCCACGGCAGCGTTCCAGCGCCAGCGCACGCCGAACAATGGCGCATCGAGCAGGGCCTGGATGAGAAGCTGTTCGGCGCTGCGGCTGGACAAGTAGCGCCACACCTCGTCCAGCGTAAAACTGTGGCTGGTGGACAGCGACAGGACGATGGCATCTTCGCTGGCCGCCGCCTGCAGTTCAAAATTGAAGGTACGGCAAAAGCGCTTGCGCAGGGCCAGGCCCCAGGCACGGTTGATGCGGCTGCCGTAGGGCGAGTGGATGATCAGCTGGGTACCGCCGGACTCATCGAAGAAGCGCTCCATGATCAGCGTCTGTTGCGAGGGCAGGGCGCCCAGCACGTCGCGGGTGCGCCCCAGGTAATCGAGCAACTGGCTGGCGCTGTCTTCGCCCAGCTCGAAGGTGCGCTGCAGCCAGCCCTGCACGGCGGTACTGTCGGCGCCGGGCAACCCCAGTCGCTCATCAATGCGTGCCTGCAGCCGAGCGACCGCGGCGGACAATTCGTCACTGCGCCCCGGTGCTTCGCCCAGCCAGAAAGGGATGGTCGGCGGCAGGCCGTGGGCGTCTTCTACCCGCACCCGGCCCGATTCGACGCGCAAGATCCGGTAGGAGGCGTTGCCCAATTGGAAAATATCGCCGGCAATGCTTTCCACGGCGAAGTCTTCATTGACGCTGCCAATGTTCAGTGCCTGCGGCTCGAGTAGCACCGCGTAGTCGGCGGTTTCGGGGATGGTCCCGCCACTGGTCAGCGCAGTCAGTTGGCTGCCGCGGCGGCCGCGCAAGGTGCCGCTGACCGCGTCGCGGTGCAGGTAGGCGCTACGGATGCCCTGGCGGCCGTTATAGCCTTCGGCGAGCATGCGCAGCAGCGCCTGATAATGGTTGACGTCGAGTTCGGCGTAAGGCGTTGCCTGGCGCAGGCAGTCGAACAGCGCTTGTTCCTGCCAGGGCTGATTACTGGTTTCGGCGACAATCTGCTGGGCCAGCACGTCGAGGGGCGCAGTGGGAATGTGCAGTTGGTCGAGCTCCCCGTGGCGCACGCAGTCCAGCAGGGCGATGCATTCGATCAAGTCGTCGCGCGAAGTGGGGAACAGGCGCCCTTTGGGGATGCCCTCGACTTGGTGCCCGGAGCGCCCAACGCGTTGCAAGAAGGCCGCGATCGAGCCCGGTGAGGCGATCTGGCAGACCAGGTCGACATCGCCGATGTCGATGCCCAACTCCAGTGACGCCGTGGCCACCAGCACCTGCAACTGGCCGGTTTTCAGGCGCTGTTCCGCATCCAGGCGCAGTTCCTTGGCCAGGCTGCCGTGGTGAGCGGCCACCGCGTCCTTGCCCAGGCGGTCGCTGAGGTGACGGGTCAAGCGTTCGGCCAGGCGCCGGGTGTTAACGAACACCAGCGTGGTGCGGTGCTCGCGGGCGAGGGTTGCCAGGCGGTCGTAGACCAGGTTCCACACGTCCGTGGCCATGACTGCGCCTAAGGGCACGGGCGGCACCTCGAGGGCCAGGTCGCGCTGGCGGGCGTGGCCGATGTCGACGATCGCGCAAGGGCGCTGATGGCCGACCAGAAATTGCGCCACGCGCTCCACCGGCCGCTGGGTGGCCGACAGGCCAATACGACGTAACGGCCGCCCGCTCAGCGCCTGCAGGCGCTCCAGGGTCAGTGCCAAGTGTGCCCCCCGTTTGTTGCCGGCCAGGGCATGGATCTCATCGACGATCACTGTGTGCACGCTGGCAAGGCCCGCGCGGCCCGAGGCCGAGCCCATCAGCACATAGAGTGATTCCGGCGTGGTCACCAGGATATGCGGGGCCAGCTTGCGCATGGCTGCACGTTCTTTTTGCGGTGTATCGCCGGTGCGCACTGCGGTGCTGATGCGGGGCGGCTTGAGGCCCTGGTCTTCCAGCGCCTGGCTGATGCCTTCGAGCGGCGCTTGCAGGTTCAGGCGAATATCGTTGGACAGCGCCTTGAGCGGCGAGACATACACCACTTGGGTGCACGCGGGCAGTTCGCCGCCGTGTTGGAGGCCTTGGCAGAACAGTTCATCGAGCACGGCCAGAAAGGCGCTCAAGGTCTTGCCGGAGCCGGTCGGTGCGGCCAGCAGCATCGACTGGCCGCCGTGAATCAATGGCCAGGCACGCGCCTGGGCGTCGGTGACCGTGGCGAAATGGCGACGGAACCAGGTGCCGACGGCGGGGTGGAACAGCGCCAGCACCGGGTGCTGTTGGGCGGGTAGGCTCATGTGTTGGTTATGGCGGGTGGGCGGCGGATTGGCAAGGGGCCGTTCGTCTGTGAGGGCAGGCTGCACCGACCTTGTCAGGCGATCAACCCCATGGGATCCTCTCAGGCTTTTCCAGCGAGCCCATCCCATGCCCAACACCCTTCGCATCGCCGCCGCCCTGCTGATCGACCCCCAGGGCCGCACCTTGCTGGTGCGCAAGCGCGGCACCGTGGCCTTCATGCAGCCCGGCGGCAAGATCGATGCGGGTGAGCCGCCGGTAGAGGCGCTGGTGCGTGAGCTGCATGAGGAACTGGGCCTGCGCATCGACCCCGCCCAGGCCATCCACCTCGGCCAGTTCAGCGCGCCGGCTGCCAACGAGCCAGGCTACCAGGTGCAAGCCGAACTGTTTCGCGTCGACAGCGCCGAAGCCGTGACCCCGGCGGCGGAAATCGAAGAAGTGGTGTGGCTGGCGGCGGACCAGGCGCCTGCGCTTGAGCTGGCGCCGCTAACCCGCGACCTGATCCTGCCGTTGTACCGCCAGGCCGTCAGCGTACCGCGCTGACCCCATCGAGGGTAGCGAACGAGGTGTCCTTGGCGGTCAGCAAGAAATCGCGCATGTACGGCGCATCGAGCATGTCGGTGCGCACCGCCGCATAAAGTGTGGCGAACAGGCCCTTTTCACCCAGGCGCTTGCCTTTCACGTAGCCCCGCGAGCTGTACTCGTGCAGTGCCCAGTGCGGCATGCCGCACACGCCACGGCCGCTTGCGACCAATTGCATCATCATCACCGTCAGCTCCGAGGTACGCACGGCGGCTGGCTCGATGTCGGCCGGCTCCAGGAAGCGGGTGAAGATATCCAGGCGATCGCGTTCCACCGGGTAGGTGATCAGGGTCTGGTCGAGCAGGTCTTGCGGCACCATGTAAGGCTTGCTGGCCAGCGGGTGCTGGTTGGCCACGGCGAGCATGGCTTCATAGGTGAACAGCGGCACATAGGTGATACCGGCCAGGTCCAGCGGGTCGGAGGTGACCACCAGGTCCAGGTCGCCACGGGCCAGCGCGGGCAGGGGAGCGAAGGCGAAACCCGAGGCCAGGTCCAGCTCGACTTCCGGCCAGGCATCGCGGAACTGGTCGATGGTCGGCATCAGCCATTGGAAGCAGCTGTGGCATTCGATGGCCATGTGCAAGCGCCCGGCGGTGCCACCGGCCAAGCGCGCGATGTCACGCTCGGCGCCGCGCAGCAGCGGCAGGGTGGCATCTGCCAGTTGCAGCAAGCGCAGGCCGGCACTGGTGAAGCGGATCGGTTTGCTCTTGCGCACGAACAGCGGCAAGCCCAGGCGCTCTTCCAGCTCTTTGAACTGGTGCGACAGCGCCGACTGTGTCAGGTGCAGGCGTTCGGCGGCCTCTACCAGGCTGTCGGCCTCGCGCAGGGCATGAAGGGTTTTCAGGTGGCGGATCTCCAGCACTGCTGACTCCGAGGGTTGAATGCCAAAGGGAAAGAATTGAGTTGAGTTTCGCTCATGTTGCCCAGGCTGTCGACTGGACCGTTGGCCACACCACTCAGCGGGGGTCATCAAACTGTCACTGAACTGTGGCAGCGCGCCCGGCAGAAATTCATCAAACTCGCGCTCTACTGGGGATTTGCATTCTGGTGTTTCTTTCATGCGGGCTTTGCTGCTGTTTCTCTTCTTCCTTTTCAGCGTGCCGGCGAGTTTCGCCGACCAACGCTGTGACACGCAGGTAGCGGTACAACGGGCTGAACTGGGTGATTTGAGCCTGGTTTACCAAAGCGTCGGTGCGCCGCGAGACCCTGCATTGCTGCTGGTCATGGGCCTGGGCGGGCAACTGATCCATTGGCCGGACGACGTGGTCGAGGCTCTGTGCCGCCAGGGTTTTCGGGTCATACGCTACGACAACCGCGATGTCGGCCTGTCGCGCTGGAACCAACTGCCACCCTCGGCCAACCTGACGGTCGAGCTGCTGCGCTACAAGCTCGGCCTGCCGGTTTCCGCCCCCTATACGCTCACTGATATGGCGGGGGATGGGCTGCGCTTGATGGATTCATTGGGCATACGCCAGTTTCATGTGCTGGGTGTCAGCATGGGCGGGATGATTGCCCAGCACCTGGCGGCAATGGCGCCGGCGCGGGTCCGTAGCCTGACACTGGTGATGTCCAGCTCAGGCGCGGCAGGGCTGCCGGCGCCGGCCCCTGCCCTGGTGCAGCTGTTGGCCCGGCGCAGTGCGCCCAACCGTGAGGTAGCGATCGAGCAGCAGGCTGATTTGCTGGCGGCACTGGGCAGCCCGCAGGTGCGTGATGATCGGGCCGTCTTGTTGCAGCAGGCGGCGGTGGCCTATGACCGGGCATTCAACCCGGATGGCGCCAAGCGCCAGATCATGGCGATCCTGGCCGAACCGAGCCGGGTGGCGTTGCTCAACCAGCTGCGCGTGCCGACGCTGGTGGTGCATGGCACGGCCGACCCGTTGTTGCCGGTGATGCATGGGGTGCACTTGGCGGCGCATATCCAGGGCAGCCAGCTGCGCTTGATACCGGGGCTGGCGCACCGCTTTCAGGAGCCGTTCAAGGCGCCGTTGCTGGGGGCGGTGCTGCCTTACCTGCAATCGCATCGGCAGGATGTGACGCATATTGCGGGTCTGTGAGATTGGCATTGCCCGCGAAGCAGGCGCCGCCGTTTCTCAGCCCAGCCCGTACTTTTTCACTTTGTCGAACAGCGTGGTCTTGGCCATGCCCAGCTCCTGGCTGGCCTGGCTGAGGTTGCCGCCGGTGCGTTGCAAGGCATCGCTGAGCAGGTTGCGTTCAAACGCCTCCACCGCCTCGGAAAAGCCCAGGCCCTGGCTCGCGCCGCCACTCGGGCCCTTCTTGAAGGCCGGTAAGCCCAACGCATGACGCTCGGCAACGTTGCGCAGCTCACGCACGTTGCCCGGCCAGTCATGGGCCATCAACCGCGACAAGGTCTGGCTGTCCAGCGTCGGTGCTTCACGGTCGAAGCGCAGGGCCGATTGCTGCAGGAAGTGTTCGAACAACTGCAGGATGTCTTCGCGGCGCTCACGCAGGGGGGGGAGCTCCAGCGTCACCACGTTCAGCCGGTAGTACAGGTCACTGCGAAACTGCCCGTTCTGCCCCATGGCATCGAGGTCGGACTTGGTCGCGGCGATTACCCGGCAATCCACCGCGATGCTCTGGTTCGAGCCCAGCCGCTCCAGTGTGCGCTCCTGCAACACCCGCAGCAGTTTGATCTGCAGGTTGATCGGCATGCTCTCGACCTCGTCGAGGAACAGCGTGCCGCCATTGGCGTGTTCGATCTTGCCGATTCGGCGTTTACCTGCGCCGGTAAAGGCGTTGGCTTCGTGGCCGAAAATTTCGCTCTCGAACAGGTTTTCGGGCAGGCCGCCGCAGTTCAGCGCCACGAAGGGTTGGCCCTGGCGGCGGCTGAAATCGTGCAGGCAGCGGGCGACCAGTTCTTTGCCGGTGCCGGTCTCGCCTTCGATCAGCACGTTGGCCGAGGTGTCGGCGACGTTGGCGATCAGTTCCCGCAGGTGCTCCATGGCCGGCGAGCGGCCAATGATGCGGCCCTCCAGGCTGCTCTGTTCGGCCAGCTGGCGGCGCAAAGCAACCACCTCGCGGGACAGGCCGCGCTGTTCGAGGGCGCGGCGTACCACGTCGACCAGGCGCTCGGGCGAGAAGGGCTTCTCCATGAAATCGTAGGCGCCGTTGCGCATGGCGCCTACCGCCATGTCGATATCGCCGTGGCCGGTGATCAGCACCACTGGCAGGCTGCGGTCGCGGGCCTTGAGGCGGTTGAGCAGCTCAAGGCCATCGATGCCTGGTAAGCGAATGTCGCTGACGACGATGCCGGCAAAGTCGTCGCCGATGCGTTCCAGGGCCTGTTCGGCGCTGCCGACCCCTTCGCAGGCAATGTCTTCCAGGGCCAATGCCTGCTGGCAGCCGAGCAGCACATGCGGGTCGTCTTCGACAATCAGGACGGTGAGAGGCGCTTGGTTCATGGGTGCTCTGCCGGTTCGCTAGGGGGGGATACCAGGGGCAGGACAAGCACAAAGGCCGTGCCGCCACTGACAGGATGCTCGACGTTCAGGCTGCCCTTGGCAGCGGCGGCAAGGCTCGCCGACAAGGTCAGCCCCAGGCCCAGGCCATGTTCGCCCGGTTTGGTGGTGAAGAAGGGTTCGAACAGATGCTTGCGTGCCTCGGCGTCGATGCCATGGCCGTTGTCGCGCACCCGCAGGCGATACTTGTCACCCTGCAGTTCGCCTTCGAGCCACAGCTCTGGTAGGGGCTGGGTCGCCATGGCGTCGATGGCGTTGCCGATCAGGTTGACCAGGATCTGCTCCAGGCGGGTCTGGTCGATGGCCAGTTGATGGTCTTCGAACTGGTTGTGCAATTGCAAGTGGCAGCCACTGATGCGGTTGGCCAGTACTTGCAGGGTGGCGTCCACCGCCTTGGCCAGCGAGGCCTGGCCACCGTCGTCGCCACGGCGGGCGAATGAACGCAGGCTGGCGGTGATACGGCCCATGCGGTCGATCAGGTCGTTCATGGTACGCAGGTTGGTGCTGGCCGTTTCCAGCGCGCCGCGTTCGAGGAAGCGTACGGTGTTGCCGGACAACGTGCGCAGCGCGGCCAGCGGCTGGTTGAGTTCGTGGGCGATGCTGGTCGACATTTGCCCGATGGCAGCCAGCTTGCCCGCCTGCACCAGCTCATCCTGGGCATGGCGCAGGGTTTGCTCAGCATGCCGGCGCTCGCGGATCTGCCCCTTCAGCCGCTCATTGCTGGCGCGCAAGTCGGCGGTGCGTTCGGTGATGCGGCGTTCGAGTTGGCTGTTGGCTTCCTGCAGCGCCTCACGGGCAGCCAAGCGGGTGGCGATGACTTTGCGGCGTTCGTTCCAGGCGATGCCCAGGATGGCCAGCAGGGCGAATGCCACCCCGACCAGGATGCCTTGCACCATCGATTCTCGGCGCAGGTCTTGCAGCGGGGTCAGCAGGGTGAAATGCCACGGGGTGTCGACCAGGCGACGGGTCTGGGCCAGGTAGGCCACTTCATGGGCCTTGCCTTGCGCTGTTTCGCTGTTGGCCGGGAAGGTCAGCTTTTCAACACCATCGGCGAGGGTTTCCCGCGCCAGAGGTTGCAGCTCGTTCAGCGGCCACCAGTAATACTGCAGGCTACGCGCCAGGCGTTCCTTGATTTGCGGGGTCAGCGGGCGCACCGACTTCAAGCGCCGGGCCGGGTCACTGGACAGAATGATGATGCCGTTCTCATCGCTGACGAACGCTTCCAGGCGGGCACGCTGCCAACGTTCTTCGAGGGTGTCCAGGCGTACCTTGATCACCGCAACGCCTATGATCTTGCCGTGTTCTTCCAGGCCATGGGCCAAGTAGTAGCCGGCCTCGCCGGTGGTGCTGCCGATGCCATAGAAGCGCCCGGGTTCGCCGCGCACGGCAGTCTGGAAGTAGGCCCGGAACGACAGGTCTTCACCCAGAAACGAATCGGCATCGCGCCAGTTGCTGGTGGCCTGCACCCGGCCGTTGGTGTCGAGCACGAAGATTGCCCGGCTGCGGCTGCGCCGGTTCAGGCCTTCGAGGTATTCGTTGACCGCCTGGCGGGAGCCGCCATCGGGCTCGGTGAGCAGGTGCGAGACGCTGTCTTCAAGCTCCAGCAGGCTGGGCAGGTAGGTGTATTTGCTGATCTCGCTCTCGACCGTGCGCGCGTGCAGCTCCAGCTGACGCTCGCCGTTTTCGCTCAGGCTGCGGATGCCATTGCTCTCGCTGACCAGGTAACCGGCCATACCGAGGCCGACCATCAGCAGGATGATCAGGGGGGGTAACAGCAATTGACGAATCAGGCGGGAATTCACGGCAGGTCTGGCAGGGAGAAGAAGCGAAGGATCGCATTTCATCACAGTGGCCTTGTCACGACCAGCGTCCGCTGCCCGATGGGGGCGGGCAGCGGAGGCTGAGGCCGGCTTAGTGTTGCAGGATCTTGCTGAGGAAGTGCTGGGTGCGTTGGTCGCGGGCGTTCTGGTCGCCGAAGAACTCTTCCTTGGTGCAGTCTTCGATGATGCTGCCTTTGTCCATGAAGATGACCCGGTTGGCGACCTTGCGGGCAAAGCCCATCTCGTGGGTCACGCACATCATGGTCATGCCCTCGTTGGCCAGCTGAACCATCACATCGAGCACTTCACTGACCATTTCCGGGTCCAGTGCCGAGGTGGGTTCGTCGAACAGCATGACGATTGGGTCCATGGCCAGGGCGCGGGCGATCGCCACCCGTTGCTGCTGGCCGCCGGAAAGCTGGCCGGGGTGTTTCTTGGCATGCGCGCTGAGGCCGACGCGATCGAGCAGGGCCAGGCCTTTTTTGGAGGCTTCTGCCTCGCTGCGGCCGAGCACCTTGCGCTGGGCGATGGTCAGGTTTTCGGTGATGGTCAGGTGCGGGAACAGCTCGAAGTGCTGGAACACCATGCCCACCCGCGAGCGCAGTTTCGGCAGGTTGGTCTTTGGGTCGGCAATCGAGGTGCCATCGACCACGATGTCGCCCTTCTGGAACGGCTCCAGCGCGTTGACGCACTTGATCAGGGTGGACTTGCCCGAGCCCGACGGCCCGCACACCACTACCACTTCACCCTTCTTGACGTCGGTGCTGCAGTCGGTCAGTACCTGGAAGTCGCCGTACCACTTGTTGACGTTCTTGATGGAAATCATACGGTGATCCTTTTTTGCAGGCGCTTGACCAGCCACGAAGCGGAGAAGCTGATGAGGAAGTAGACGACCCCGGCGAAGATCAGGAACTCATGAGAGCGCCCGATGATGTCGCCGTTGGAGCGTGCCGAGTTGAGGAAGTCGACCAGGCCCACGGTGTACACCAGCGAGGTGTCCTGGAACAGGATGATACTTTGCTGCAGCAGCAAAGGGGTCATCTTGCGGAAGGCCTGGGGCAGGATGATCAGGCGCATGGTCTGGGCGTAGTTCATACCCAGCGCTTGCGCGGCGCCCATCTGGCCCTTGGAGATCGACTGCACACCGGCACGGACGATTTCGCAGAAGTAGGCCGCCTCGAACATCATGAACGCGACCACGCAGGAGGTGAACGCACCGACCGGCGTGTCTTCACCGGTGATCCAGCGCAGCACGAACGGCACTGCCAGGTAGAACCAGGTGATCACCAGCAGCAGCGGGATCGAGCGGAAGTAGTTGACGTAAGCGCCCGCCACCCTCGACAGCAGCTTGCTTGATGACAGGCGCATCAGCGCCAGGACGGTGCCGAGTGCGATACCGCCGACCACGCCCATGACCATCAGTTGCAGGGTCATGATCATGCCTTCCCAGAGGGCGGGCAGGGCGGGGATGATTTCGCTGAAATCCATGTCCATTTACTTGCCCCCCACGGAAATCAGGCCAGGTACTGCGACTTTTTTCTCGACCAGGCGCATGAGCAGCATCAGGCCCATGTTCAGGGTGAAGTAGATCAGCGTGGCCAGGGTGAACGCCTCGAACAGGTTGGCAGAGAACTCTGCGGTCTGCTTGGTTTGTGCCAGCAGCTCCATCAGGCCGATCAGCGAGGCCACCGAGGAGTTCTTGAACACGTTGAGGAACTCGGACGTGAGCGGCGGAATGATGATCCGGTAGGCTTGCGGCAGCAGCACGTTGGTATAGATCTGCGGCAGGCTGAAGCCCATGGCGCGGGCTGCGGATTCCTGGCCGCGGGGCAGCGCCTGGATGCCGGTGCGCACTTGTTCGCAGACACGGGCCGCAGTGAACAGGCCCAGGCACACAACCACGCTGATCAGCGCCGAGGTGGTCGGGTTGAGGTCCTGCTTGAACCATTCCTGCAGGCCTTCGGGCAGCAGGTCCGGTACCAGGAAGTACCAGATGAACAGCTGCACCAGCAGCGGCACGTTGCGGAACAGTTCCACATAGACAGTGGCGATGCCCGATACCAGGCGGTTCGGCACGGTACGCATGACGCCAAGGACAGACCCCAGCAGCAGCGCGATGATCCAGGCGGTGATGGCGATGGCGATGGTCCAGCCCAGGCCGGTGATGTACCAGTCCAGATAGGTTTCGCTGCCCACGCCGGTGGACTTGAAGAACACGCCCCAGTCCCAGTTGTAATTCATCGGGATTTCCCCTCAGACGGTTGTTTCACGGGCACCTTCGAGCATCCGGGGGCGCTTGGCGCCCTCGGATGAAAGGTTAGACACTAATGAGTGGCCTGCAGAATTGATTCGTGCGCATGCGCACCAGGCCACTATCTGAGGATCAGGACTTCTTCTCGTCCGCCGCTTTGTCGGTCGGCTCGGCGATCAGTTTTTTCAGCTCGTCGCTCATCTGGAACTGCAGGTTCAGACCCTTTGGCGGGATTGGCTGCATGAACCACTTGTCGTAGCTCTTGTTGACTTCGCCCGACTTGAAGTAAGCCACGATGGCCTCGTCGACCGCTTTCTTGAACGCAGCGTCTTCCTTGCGCACCATGCAGCCGTAGATTTCGTACGACTGAGGGGTACCGGTGATAACCCAGTCGGCCGGTTTGCGAGCCTTGGCCATTTCACCGGCCAGCAGGGCGTCGTCCATCATGAAGGCCACGGCGCGGCCGCTTTCGAGCATGTTGAAGGCTTCACCGTGGTCCTTGGCGGAAATCACGTTCATCTTCATTTGCTTGTCGGCGTTCATCGCCTTGAGGATGCGCTCGGAGGTGGTGCCGGCGGTGGTCACCACGTTTTTGCCAGCCAGGTCCGGGAAGTCTTTATAGGAAGGCTGACCGTCCTTGACCTTGGTCAGCAGGCGGGTGCCGACTTCGAAGATGCCGACCGAGAAACCGACTTGCTGCTGGCGCTCGACGTTGTTGGTGGTGGAGCCGCACTCCAGGTCGACGGTGCCGTTTTGCACCAGCGGGATGCGGGTCTGGGAGGTGACGAGGTTGTATTTGACCTTGATGTCGGTGCCCAGTTGTTTTTTCAGGGCCTCGACCACGGCCAGCTGGATGTCGTGGGAGTAGCCCACGGGCTCCGGCTTGCCTGCCAGGTAGGAAAATGGAATGGAGGAGTCGCGGTGGCCCAATGTGATGGTGCCCGAGTCCTTGATCTTCTTCAGGGTGCCGGTCAGCTCCTCGGCCATGGCCGGCGAAGCGATGACTGCAGCCGCGATAGCGGCGCCCAGCAATTGACGAACGATACGCATCAAATTTTCCTCGACATGTTTGTTTTTTTTATGGAGCCGTTGGCGGACTCTTTCGTTCAACGAATACAACATGAAGCGGGTGCATTCGGCTAAAGAGTGTAGAGCATGAGTCGTGCCAAGCTTCCTTCTTGATCATAACGCCCCGAAATTACGGGGTATCGATCTTTTTTGACAGTAAATCGACAGCATGTGTTGTCCGTGATTCCGAATGGGTTGGCTTTTGGTGTTCGGAAACCCGAATGAATGGTGCCTTGATTTAGTTACCGCAGGTGACGGTTTGCCGTGTGGTCTGTTAGCGGTTTTTACGGATCTCACTGCCATGACCCATTCTGCCGATGAAGCGCCTGCTTCGATTGACGCCCTGATTTCTCAACGTTTGCCGGCCTGGCTCACGTCTGCCCCGGTCGAACAGCAGCGTGCGCTTCACCAGGCCCTGCGCCAGCAGCAGGACAGTGCCGAGCGTGTCCGGCAGGTGTTAAGCCGCATTCCGCCCCTGGATGATTTTGCTGCGACGTTGCTGCAAGAAGCGTTACGACAGCGTTTTCGGGTAAACACTGATGTACGCAAGGCAACGCTGCGCAAGGTGGTGCAGATCATTCTGGCGATGCCCATTCCGCCGACCCCATCGCCGAACATCACCCGTATTTCGACTCAACCCCTGTTGACGACGGCACTGCACAATTTCACCCAGGCGCAAACCAAGCCAGGCCCGTTCACGCAGGTCTCGTTGCGTGACGTGTCCGGCGTCACCCTGGCGGTATCGTTCGAGCGCTTCGCCAAGCTGTGCCGCACGCTCGATCTGGGTGGCCGCTACCAGGTCTTGCTGCGTGAGCATCTGTTACCAAAAGATCGGCCAGGGGATGAAGCTGGCCAGGCCCTTCGCGAGGTCGAGGCATTGCTGGAGGAGGCCCTGCGCTCATCGATGGAAGCGGCTGTACGCCTGGCAGCCCTCAAAGGCGAGATCAGCCATGCCCACTTCCTGCAAACGCTGCCGATCTTCGCCAAGCCAGCCGTAGTACCTGCCTACCCGGTAGTGTTGAGTACCCGCCAGGTGTACCTGTTGGGCAAGTGCCTGCACGGGGTGGTGGCCATCGAGATCCAAGACCGGGATCAGGCTATTCTGCGGGGCATCATGCTCTGGATTCCCGGGGACCCCTTGCAACCCGTGCAGGTATTCGAAACCTGGTGGGCGTTTTATCAGGCCATGGGGCTGCGCCTGCGTGACCCTCACTATGCGGCGTTTATTGCGCGGTTCATCGCCGAGCGCGACCGGGTCGCATTTTTTGGCACCTTGAGGCGCTTACTGTCGTCGAGCACCGAGGGCGCAGTACTGAAGCTCGATGGTCGTGACTTCGCTATCACTCAACCATTGTTTGCCTTTTTACGCGCCGCGCGCATCGAGAAGATGCTCGACGACGCCCGCGTGTTGGCCGTTCCGACGGCCGATGAGGACAGCGCGGCGCGGGACGAGCGGCTCAAGGGGTATCAGCAAGCGGGGCTGACGTTATTGAACCTGGCCGGGTTGTTCATGCCGGTAGTGGGGGAACTGATGCTCGCGGTCGCTGCCGTGCAGATTGCCGATGAGGTCTACGAGGGTTACCAGGATTGGCAACTGGGCGATCGCCAGGGGGCGCTGGAACACGTGTTCGGTGTCGCTGAAAGCGTCGCACTGGGGGCCGCGATAGGGGCTGGCACTGCAGTGGCGGGGCAAGTGCTCAAGCGTATTGCGTTTGTCGATGAACTGTCGCCGATTTGCACCGATGCCGGTCACGTCAAGCTCTGTGCCCATGATCTGGCTGCCTACCGGGTAAAGGAGCGGGGCGTGACGGTTGGCGAGCTGATCCCGGAGAATGACCAGTGGCAGTTGAAGTTGCACGAAGCCAGTTTTCAGTTGGCGGGCTACAAGGATGGCGAGCACCTGTTCATCCGTCATCCTCAGCGCAGCGAGGCTTTTCAGCCGATGCTCGAGCATAACGGCACTGGCGGCTGGCGGCATGCGCTGGAACGTGCAGAAGAGTGGGCGGAGCCTGCGCGCTTGATGCGGCGGTTGAGCGCTGAACTGGCCGACGTCAGCGATGAAGAAGTACGCAGGGTGCTCGACAGCACGGGCCTAGATGACGCACAGCTGAGGCGTCTGCACCTGGAAAATGCCCCACCTCCCGCACGGTTGCTCGATGCCTTGGAGCGCTACCGCTTGCATGAGCAATTCCCCACCGTGCAGGGCGAAGCGTTCGAGTTTCTGGTCAGCACATCGCAAGACAATGAGGAATTGGCCAGTGTCGTGCTGCGTCGGGACTTTCCTGGCCTGTCGCAACGCGGAGCCCATGAAATTGTCCAGCAGGTCGACAGCCAGCAGGTCGAGCAGATGCTCGCCAGTGATCGCGTCCCCTTGGCCTTGGCTGAACGCGCGCGCTGGTTTTTACGTGACAGCCGCCTTGACCGTGCCTGTGCAGGTTTACGTCAGGCTTCGGCAGCCAATGCCGACACCGCGAAATTGGCCGTTGGCCTTATCGAACATTTGGCGCCGTGGTTGGAGCCGTATGCCGTCGAAGTGCGAGCCGACAGCCGCGCAGGGGCGGTATTGGCACACGCGGGCCCGGATACCGCCGCTCAGCGGTTCAGTATCGTCAAAACCCCAACAGGCTACAGCGCCTATGCTGCGACGGGCGAGCCGTTGGCAGGCTCTGCTCCAACTGACAGCCTGCTGCAGGCACTTTCGTTGACTTTGAGTGAAGCGCAAACAGGCGCACTGGGGACCCGCACGCTGGACACGCAAACATTGAGCGACCTGCTGGCCGAACACGCCCGCAGCCATCGCGACTTGGCCGCGCAGTTGATCGGCCAGGCGCCGATAGGCGGTGGCGTGCGGCCACCGGTGCGGTGGGGCGACGGGCGCCTCGGTTACCCTCTGAGTGGCCGGGGCGAAAGCCGCGGGCAGGCCAGCCGGCGTGGGATGCGGCAAATATTCCCAACCCTCGGCGAGAGCCAGTTGCAACGCTATCTGCTGGACCTGATTGCGCGCGGGGTCGACCCATGGCAGCACTACAGTGAACTCAGCCAGCACTTGTCGGGCCTGCGCCAGGTCCTGCGGCGATGGCGCATGGAACACTCTGGCGTGCTGGACCTGCTCCGGCGTGGCCGGGTAGCCAATAGTATCCGTCGTTGCTGGCGCTGCAAGACAGGCTTGCGCAGCGATGGTACTTACGCGCTGGACATTCGCGGTGAGCGTGTCGGCAGCTTGCCAGTACTGGAAGGGGGAGTCAGTTTCCCACATGTCACGCGCTTGACCCTGCGCGACATGGATTTGTCAGACATTGACCCCGACTTCCTCGCTCGCTTCCCTAATTTGCGCGAGCTTGACCTGCGCGAGAATCATCTTGCCGCCATCCCGCCGGGAGTAGAGCGCCTCACGCAACTGCGGGGGCTGCAGTTGGACCACAACCGGATCATCATGGACGTCGCCGGCAACCGCCGGCTCAATACCTTGACCCATCTACAAACGCTGGAACTCAATTACAACCCACTTGGGTTTGCCCCCGATGTCCGTGGGTTGATTCACCTCAGGCCCTTGGGGCTGCGTTCGACTGGCATCAGAGCATTCCCGTCGCGCCTGCAGCAGGTGCCGTTGCGGGGCATCGCCGACCTGCGCAACAACCAGATTCGCCAAGTCAATCGGGACTTGCACGGCCTTCGCCAACGTCTGCAACGCATGGCCCTGCATGACAACCCCTTGGATGAAGCGAGCGAGCATTACCTGGAGCAACTGCCTGGCCCATCAGGTAGCCACCATCACGAAGTCGTACATAGCCCGTCGTTCCGTCATCATCTAGTGCAGGCAAACGAACGCGAACAATGGTTGCTCGGCTCGACGGGCATGCAGCGCAGCGAGCGCGAGATGCAGTGGCGTAACCTGCAATTGGAAAGCACGTCCCGGCCTTTCTTCAACTTTATCCGCGACTTCGCTCGATCCTCCGACTTCGCGCAGCGGCCAGCCTATTACCGGGCCAGGGTCTGGAACATCATTGAGGCCTGCGAGCAGAACACTGAGCTGCGTGAACAGTTGTTCATCATGTCGGGCGGCAACGCTTCCTGCCAGGACCGCCTGTTGTGGCTGTTCAGCCAGATGGAGGTGAGGGTGTTGATCCACCGGCACACCTCGGGGATGTCCATTGCGCAAAGTGAGGTTGAGCTGATGCGCCTGAGCCGCTCACTGTTCCGTCTGGACGCGCTTGACGAGATCGCGACGCGGCGTATCCAGGGGATTCGCGCAGCAGGGCACGACGTGGACGATATCGAAGTCTATCTCACTTACCGTGTGCGGTTGGCGGGCCCGCTGCGCTTGCCGGCCCAACCTGCAGCCCTGCATTACGAAGCCTACGCCGGTCTAACACCTGCCGACCTGAATAACGCCAGGATCGAGGTACTGCGCGCAGAGACCCCAGAACGGTTGACTCAGGCGCTGGCTGATCAGGCGTTTTGGGAACATTACGTGCGAGACCGCTACGAGCGCCGCTTCACAGCGCTGGTGGACGCGTTCCGGGCTCCAGAAGAGGCCTACCGCGAGCGTGCAGAAGCGGGAGAGGTCACTGAGGAGCAGTACCTGACGTACTGCGAAGGTATCGTGCAAGCCATACAGGAGGGCGAGCGCAGCTTGATTCTAACGTTGGCCCGTGAGGCGTTTGACCGTTGGTTCAGCATCGGCGGTTTATTACCGTGAGCGGGTGCCGCTAAGGCGGCACTGGCTTCAACGTCGGCTTCAAGCGGCCTTGAACGATATCTGGCTTGCTGGTGCTTTCTCCAGGTAGTCGTGCAGCGCCTGCTGTTCCGCCGGTGATGTGAACAGGCCCAATTTAGTGCGGCGCCACAGGATGTCGGCGGCATCTACAGCCCACTCTTCGCTGCGCAGGTAATCGACCTCGCGGCTGAAGAGACCGCCGCCAATGGCCTGGCCCAGGTCTTCCGGGCCCTGAATACCATCAAGCAGGCGCCATACGCGGCTGCCGTAGGTCACTGCCCAGCGTTTGGCGATGTCCACCGGCAGCCACCCGTACTGCGCCAGAATGGCGTCAGTCAGTGCCTGCGCAGTCGTCATATCTTCCCCGCCTGGCAGCGGCGCTGTAGCGGTCCAACTGGCGCGCATCTGGGTGAAGTATGGCTTGAGCTCGGCCATGGCCGATTCGGCCAGCTTGCGGTACGTGGTGAGCTTGCCGCCGAACACCGACAGCAACGGCGCCTGGCCTTCACCTGCCGACAGCGCCAGGGTGTAGTCGCGGGTCACGGCCGACGGGTTGTCCGACTCGTCGTTACACAGCGGGCGTACGCCGGAGTAGGTGTGCAGGATGTCGGCTCGGCTGAGCTGATGATTGAAGTGCGCGTTGACCACCTTGAGCAGGTAGTCGGTCTCGGCTTCGGTGATTTTCACCTGGGCCGGGTCACCGCTGTATTCACGGTCGGTGGTGCCGATCAGGGTGAAGCGGTCCAGGTAAGGGATGCAGAACACGATGCGCTGGTCTTCGTTCTGCAGGATGTAAGCGTGCTCGCCTTCGTAAAGGCGCGGGACGATCAGGTGGCTGCCCTGAATCAGGCGGATGCCGTAAGGCGCATCCAGCTTGAGGTCATCCTTGATGAAGCTGGCTACCCATGGGCCAGCAGCATTGACCAGGGCGCGGGCACGAATGCTCTGCAGGCTGCCGTCGGCATGCTGCAGTTCGACCTGCCACACGCCATCGACACGCTCGGCACGCAGGCAGCGGGTGCGGGTGACGATGTGCGCACCTTTTTCGCGGGCTGCCATGGCATTGAGCACGACCAGGCGGGCGTCGTCCACGGCGCAGTCAGCGTATTCGAAACCGCGGGTGATGGCCGGTTTGAGCGGGTAGCCAGGGCCAAAGCGCAGGCTGCGCGAAGCGCCCAGGCGCTTGCGCTTGCCCAAGTGGTCGTAGAGGAACAGGCCGGCACGGATCATCCAGGCCGGGCGCAGGTGCGGGCGATGGGGCAGCACGAAGCGCATCGGCTTGACGATGTGCGGCGCCTTGGCCAGCAGGACTTCGCGCTCGGCCAGGGCTTCACGCACCAGGCGGAACTCGTAGTGCTCCAGGTAGCGCAGGCCACCATGGATGAGCTTGCTGCTCGCCGACGATGTGTGCTGCGCCAGGTCGTCCTTTTCGCAAAGGAACACCTTCAGGCCGCGCCCGGCGGCGTCGGCAGCAATGCCCACACCATTGATGCCACCGCCGATCACGGCGAGGTCATAGCAGTCGGTGAGGGGGGGCTGGGACGAAACGGACTGGGACACGGGCAAGGCCTCCTGGGGCTGTTCACATCGAATATGAACATTGATGTTCGTTTCCGAAAATACTAGCGCAACAGAAGGCGGGTATCCAGTCAGTCTTTATAGAAAATACTGATCGGATGACAATAAAGTGAACATTTACGAAAATTCGGGTGTAGGGCTTGATTCATTAGGCGTTGTCGAAATCGAGCGCCGCCCGCGCGGCGCATCGCGAGCAAGGCTCGCTCCTACGTTTGTTTCGGGCCAGTCACGCCTGTGCCAGCGCACGCGACCGCCTGGTTGGTCCGACGCGACATTGAGGCGGGCGCCAAGGGGCCGCGCGCCAATGCCACAGGAATAATTGGCCGGAAACAAACGTAGGAGCGAGCCTTGCTCGCGATGCGCCGCGCGGGCGGCGCTCGATCTTGAGAGCGATAAAAATCTCAATCCATACGCTTCAGTCCCACAATCTGCTTCACACCACGTCGAGGCGGATCTTGTACTGGTTAAGCAAGTGGGCGAGGGCAGGCGTCGGCGTCTGGTCGGTCACCAAACAGTCCACCAGGCTGATCGAGCCCAGGCGGACCATGGCATTGCGCCCGAACTTGCTGGAGTCGGCGGCCAGGATAACCTGGCGTGCATTGGCGATCAGGGCCTGGGAAACCCGTACCTCCTGGTAATCGAAGTCCAGCAGGCTGCCATCTTCGTCGATGCCGCTGATGCCAACCAAGGCGAAGTCAACCTTGAACTGGTTAATGAAATCGACGCTGGCCTGGCCGACCACACCGCCATCGCGGCGCACCGTGCCACCTGCCACCAGTACTTCGAAATCGTCCTTGGCCGCCAGGATCGAGGCCACGTGCAGGTTGTTGGTAATCACCTTCAGGTGGTTATGGTTGAGCAGCGCGCGGGCGATCGATTCGGTCGTTGTGCCGATGTTGATGAACAGCGAGGCATGGTCGGGAATCTGCGAGGCCACGGCTTCGGCGATGCGCTGCTTCTCGTCGCGCATCTGGTCGGCGCGCATGGCGTAGGCGGTGTTCTCGATGCTCGAGTCATACGCGGCACCCCCGTGGTAGCGGCGCAGCAGGTTGAGCTCGGCGAGCTGGTTGATGTCGCGGCGGATGGTTTGCGGGGTGACGACGAACAACTGCGCCATTTCTTCGATGCTGACGTAGCCGCGTTCGCGGACCAGCTCGAGGATTTGTTGTTGGCGGGGGGGCAGATTCATGGGCGGTCCTTATGGGCTGCCGGACAAATTCTGCAATGATGCCGTAGGAAGCGGATGACGGCCAGTGGAGTATCGGGCCGCTACGCAGCCCATCGCCGGCAAGCCGGCTCCCACACCGATCAGCTCTGCTGCATAAAAAGGAGCTGTGACCGTGGGAGCCGGCTTGCCGGCGATGGGCTGCG
The DNA here is from genome assembly GCF_014269205.2 of Pseudomonas kermanshahensis. NCBI lineage: Bacteria > Pseudomonadati > Pseudomonadota > Gammaproteobacteria > Pseudomonadales > Pseudomonadaceae > Pseudomonas > Pseudomonas kermanshahensis. Next base: position 4,526,367 of record NZ_JABWRY020000001.1, on the reverse strand, counting down.
CAGCGGCCCCTGACCCCGGATCAGGCTTCGTGATCTTCCCAGTCGCGGGTACGGTCGACGGCCTTCAGCCACCCGGCGTAAAGCTTCTCTTTCTGCGTCTCGTCCAGCTGCGGGCTGAACTCGCGCTCGATGATCGCCTTGTCGCGCAACTCGTCCAGGCTGCTCCAGAAACCACAGGCCAGGCCTGCCAGGTAGGCGGCGCCGAGGGCTGTGGTCTCGCGCATTTTCGGGCGCTCCACGCAGGTGCCGAGGATGTCGGCCTGGAACTGCATGAGGAAGTTGTTGGCCACCGCACCGCCATCCACGCGCAATTCGGACAGGCGATAGCCGCAATCCTGTTGCATGGCGTCCAGCACGTCACGGGTCTGGTAGGCGATCGATTCCAGCGCTGCACGAATGATGTGGTCGACCTTCACCCCCCGCGTCAGACCGAACAGGGCGCCACGGGCATAAGGGTCCCAATAGGGGGCGCCCAGGCCAGTGAAGGCGGGCACCAGGTACACGCCGTTGCTGTCCTTGACCTTGCTGGCGAAGTACTCGGTATCGAGTGCGTCGTTGACGATCTTCAGCTCGTCACGCAGCCACTGCACGGTAGAGCCACCATTGAACACCGCGCCTTCCAGTGCATAGGCCACTTCACCTCGCGGGCCGCAGGCAATGGTAGTGAGCAGGCCGTGGGACGAGTTGACGGCCTTGTCGCCGGTGTTCATCAGCAGGAAGCAGCCGGTGCCGTAAGTGTTCTTGGCCTGGCCGGGCTCGACGCACATCTGGCCGAACAGCGCAGACTGCTGGTCGCCAGCGATACCGGCGATGGCAATGCCGCTCTTGGTGTGGCCGTAGACTTCGGAGGAGGGGCGAACCTCGGGCAGCATCTGGCGTGGGATGCCGAGGATTTCCAGCAGTTTTTCGTCCCATTCCAGAGTGTGAATATTGAACATCAGCGTGCGCGACGCGTTGGTGTAGTCGGTGACGTGCACCTTGCCGCCGGAGAATTTCCAGATCAACCAAGAGTCGACGGTACCGAACAGCAGCTCGCCACGTTCGGCGCGTTCACGGGCGCCTTCGACATTGTCGAGGATCCACTTGAGCTTGGTGCCGGAGAAGTACGGGTCGGTGACCAGGCCGGTGGACTCGCGGATGTAGTCTTCATGGCCATCACGCTTGAGCTGCGCGCAGATTTCGGTGCTGCGGCGGCACTGCCAGACGATGGCGTTGTAAACCGGGCGGCCGGTTTCCTTGTCCCACACCACCGTGGTTTCACGCTGGTTGGTGATGCCCAGCGCAGCGACCTGGGCGTGGCTGATGCCCGCCTGGGCGAGGGCCTCGACCAAGGTGGCGCTCTGGGTGGCGAAAATTTCCATCGGGTCGTGTTCGACCCAACCCGCCTGCGGATAATGCTGGGCGAATTCACGCTGGGAGGTGCCGACCACATTGGCGTCGCGGTCGAAAATGATGGCCCGCGAACTGGTGGTGCCCTGGTCCAGGGCGATGATGTAGTGCTTATCCAGGGTGTCTGTCATGGTCGTAGGCCTTGCAAAAATGGGAAGTCAGGGCTTGGGCGTGAGGCCACATCAGTTGACTTGAGTATCGCCCTGGCGATTGTCGTTTGTCTCAGCGCTTGCGGTTGGCGCGACTGGCAGGTTGCGGGCGATCAGGCCGCGATACGCTGCGGCGCCCAGGCATGCGCCAAGGATCGGTGCGAACACCGGTACCAGGAAATAAGGAATGTCCCGTCCGCCAGTGAAGGCGATTTCGCCCCAACCGGCCAGGAAAGTCATCAATTTTGGCCCGAAATCGCGGGCTGGGTTCATCGCAAAGCCGGTCAGCGGCCCCATGGCGCTGCCGATCACGGCAATCAGCAGGCCGATGAGCAGCGGCGCCACAGCGCCACGTGGCAGGCCATTGTTGTCGTCGGTCAGGGCCATGATCACGGCCATGAGGATGGCGGTGATGACCACTTCCACCAGGAACGCCTGGCCAGTAGACAACGAGGGGTGCGGATAGGTGGAGAACACCGACGCCAGCTCCAGGCTTTCGCTGCTGCCTCGTAGCATGGCGTGGGCTTGTTCGAAATCGAAGAACAGGTTGCTGTACAAGGTGTAGACCAACGCTGCGCCGCAGAAGGCGCCGCATACCTGGGCCAGCATGTAGAACGGCAGTTTGCGCTTGTCGAAGCCGGCGAACAGGGTGAGGGCGATACTCACGGCCGGGTTCAGGTGCGCGCCGGAAACACCAGCGGTGAAGTAGATCGCCATGCTCACGCCGACGCCCCAGATAATGCTGATTTCCCACAGGCCGAAGCTGGCACCCGCGACTTTGAGCGCGGCGACGCAACCGGTGCCGAAAAAGATGAGCAGGGCGGTGCCAAGAAATTCGGCCAGGCATTGGCTGGACAAGGTGGATTCGCGTAGAGCAGTCGTCATGTATGACCTCGTTTTTTTTGTTGTGAGGCGCGTGGCGCTCGACAGCAAAGCCCGGAGTCGATCCCCATTGACCCCAGGCAGATACAGGAAATGCACCTTAAATGTGCACCATTTCTTCAGAAACGAAAAAATATAGACAAGAAACGCTTATGTCAAAGGTCGAAAGTGAACGGTCAGTCACGTTTTGGACGTAGTGTGGGGTCGCGAAACCGCACGCTAGACAGGTGCGTAGCCTCCGAACTGGCTGGGATGTGGGATATGTCCTAAAGTAGCCGCCGACTTGTCCCTGACCGGAGCCTGCGCATGACCCCCGCCCTAGACCTGTTGAAAAAAGCCCGCGCCGAGCATCGTGTGCACAGTTATGAGCACGATCCTAAATCGGCCTCCTATGGTTTGGAGGCAGCGGAAAAGCTCGGGCTTGATCCGCAGCAAGTGTTCAAGACCTTGCTGGCGAGCAGTGAGAAAGGTGAGTTGCTGGTGGCCGTGGTGCCGGTGGTGGGCACCTTGGACCTCAAGGCACTGGCCCATGCGGCGGGTGTGAAGAAGTGCGAGATGGCCGACCCGGCGGCGGCCCAGCGGGCTACGGGGTATCTGGTCGGTGGCATCAGCCCGTTAGGCCAGAAGAAGCGCTTGCGCACCTTTATTGATGACTCGGCGCAGAACTTTGCAACCATCCATGTCAGCGCCGGGCGGCGTGGGCTGGAGGTGGAGTTGGCGGCGGCGGTGCTGGCTGAGCATACCCAGGGCACGTTTGCCGGTATTGGCAGGGGTTGAAATCGCAGGGGCCGCTGCGCAGCCCATCGCCGGCAAGCCAGCTCCCACCCGAACTGTGTAGCCTCCAAGTCTAGCGCCGCACCTGTGGGAGCTGGCTTGCCAGCGATGAGGCCAGACAAGCACCACAAGACAGTTGCTGGAACGGTACCACTTTCAGGGTTAGCACTGTACCTGTGGGAGCCGGCTTGCCGGCGATGGGCCGCTAACGCGGCCCCAGTTTTCGGTCAGGTCGCCGAGCTGTAGCGGCGAACGCCATTTTCCTGCCGTGGCAACTGCGCCGCGACACTGCCCGGCACTGGGAACAGCACCAGGTGATCGGCCGCCACGGCAATCCCTACACCCTCACCGACCTGATGATCGATATGGCTTGGGAAAATCGCCTCCAGTTGGCTGCCGGTTGGCAGTTGCAGGCGATACAGGGTCGAAGCCCCCAGGAAGCTCTTGCCCACGATACTGGCGCGCAGCAGGCTGTCTGGCGCATACACGATATCGTCAGGGCGCAGCAGCACATCCACCGAGCTGCCTGGCGCCATGATGTAGGCGCGGTTACCGCGCAATTCGCCAAGTTCGGTATTGACCGCCTCGTGGCTGCTCATCTGGCCGCGGATGAAGTAGCCCTGGCCAATGAAGCTGGCCACGAACGGCGTCTGCGGCTCGTGGTAGAGGTTGTAAGGCGTATCCCACTGCTCCAGGCGACCTTCCTTGAACACACCCACCTGGTCGCTGACGGCAAACGCTTCCTCCTGGTCGTGGGTCACCAGAATGGCGCTGGTACCCCGGCTCTTGAGGATGTCGCGCACCTCATGGCTCAAGCGGCGGCGCAGTTCCACGTCGAGGTTGGAGAACGGCTCGTCGAGCAGCAGTAACTGAGGCTCTGGCGCCAACGCGCGGGCCAGGGCGACCCGTTGCTGCTGCCCACCGGACAGCTCGTGCGGATAGCGACCGCCCAAGCCGCCCAGCGTTACCAGTTCGAGCATCTCTTCGACCACCTCACCCTGGCGCGGGTGCTTGGCGATGCCGAAGGCGATGTTCTGGGCCACTGTCAGGTGCGGGAACAGGGCGTAGTCCTGAAACACCATGCCGATGCGGCGTTTTTCCGGAGCCAGGGTGAAGCCGGCACGGGAAATGACCTCGCCCGCCAGTTGGATCTCGCCTTCATGGATAGGCTCGAAACCGGCGATGGCGCGCAGGGTGGTGGTCTTGCCGCAACCGGATGAACCCAGCAGGCAACCAATGTCGCCTGCGTTCAGGTGCAGGTTGAGGTTCTGGACGATGCGCTGGTCGCCGTAGCCGCAGGCGAGGTTGCGCAGGTTGAGCAGTAGGGGTTGACTCATGCGTGGTGGTAAGCCGGTTCTACAAGGAATTCGAGAAGGGCCTTCTGTGCATGCAGGCGGTTTTCAGCCTGGTCCCAGGCGACCGAACGAGGGTCGTCGAGCAGGTCATGGCTGATTTCCTCACCACGGTGGGCGGGCAGGCAGTGCATGAACAGGGCGTCGGGTGCCGCCAGGTCGAGCAGTTCGCGGGTGACCTGGTAAGGCGCGAAATGCGCCAGGCGGCGTGCAGTTTCCTCCTCCTGGCCCATGGAAGTCCAGACATCGGTGGTCACCAGGTGGGCGCCGCGCACGGCTTCCTTCGGGTCGCGGATGATCTGCACGCGATCACCGCCCAGCGCCATGAAGCGTGGGTCCGGGTCGTAGCCTTCTGGGCAGGCGATGCGCAGCTGGAAATCGAACTGCTGGGCGGCTTCGATATAAGAGTTGCACATGTTGAAGCCATCGCCGATCCACGCCACGGTCTTGCCCTGGATCGAGCCACGGTGTTCGACGAATGTCTGCATGTCGGCCAGCAGTTGGCACGGGTGCGACTCATCGGACAGGCCGTTGATCACCGGTACGCGCGAGTTGGCGGCGAACTCGGTGAGGGTGCTGTGGGCGTGGGTGCGGATCATCACCACGTCGACCATGCTCGACAGCACGATGGCGCTGTCGCTGATTGGCTCGCCACGGCCCAGCTGGGTGTCGCGAGGTGACAGGAAGATGGCCTGGCCGCCGAGCTGGATCATGCCTGCCTCGAACGACACGCGGGTCCGGGTCGAGGACTTTTCGAAGATCATGCCCAGCACGCGGTTTTTCAGCGGCTCGAACAGTACGCTTCGCTTGCGCAGGTCCTTCAGCTCGATGCCGCGGCGGATCACCCCGAGCAATTCGTCGGTGGTGAAGTCCAGCAGGGAGAGAAAGTGCCTAGCGCTCATGTTTGACTACCTTATCTGCAACGGTATGCAGGTCGACCGTATGGTTTTTTTTGACAACGGGAGTGACCTGCGGCGTAAGCCGCACGGGGCGGACGAAATAGGGAAAGGCGCAATACTATAATTAAATGTCGCCTGAAACCAAGAGGGGAAACAGCAGCTCTGTTGCAAAGGGTGTCGTTACCCCTTGAGCGTGCGCTGTTTTTTATTTGCTACAGAGGTTGTACACGGCTTGCCCGCAATTTGGCAAATACGTGTCGCGAATCGTTTGCCTGATGTCGGGGAATTCACAGCGCAAAGTGCGCTGGCGAGGGCCGTAGGCCGGGCGCATAGTCGTGATCGGACCCATGACAACGCAGAGGCGGCCATGACCAAGACCCTGCATCACCGTGCCTGTCACCTGTGCGAAGCCATTTGCGGGCTGAACATCGAAGTCAGCCATGAAGACGATGGCCGGGCGCTGATCAGCTCGATCAAGGGCGACCCCGATGACCCGTTCAGCCGTGGCCATATCTGCCCCAAGGCGGTGGCCTTGCAAGACATCCAGAACGACCCCGACCGCCTCCGTCAGCCGCACCGTCGGGTTGGCGAACGCTGGCAGGCGATCGGCTGGGACGAGGCCTTCGCCCTGGCGGCCGACAAGCTGTGGGCCATTCAGCAGGCGCATGGTCGCAACGCGGTGGCGGTGTATCAAGGAAACCCCAGCGTGCACAACTACGGGCTGATGACCCACAGCAACTATTTCCTCGGCCTGTTGAAGACCCGCAACCGATTCTCGGCCACCTCGGTGGATCAGTTGCCCCAACACCTGGCCAGCCACCTGATGTACGGGCACGGTCTGTTGTTGCCGATCCCGGACATCGACCACACCGACTTCATGTTGATTCTGGGCGGCAACCCGTTGGCATCCAATGGCAGCATCATGACCGTGCCAGATGTGGAGAAGCGCCTGAAGGCCCTGCGTGCCCGGGGCGGTCAACTGGTGGTAGTGGATCCGCGGCGCAGCGAAACCGCGGCCATGGCTGACCGCCACGTGTTCATCCGCCCCGGCGGCGATGCAGCATTGCTCAGTGGCCTGCTCAATACCCTGTTCGACGAAGGCCTGACCCGCGCGTCTCACGTGCCGGTCAAGGGTGTTGATCAGGTGCGCAACGCAATTGCCCCGCTGACCGCTGAAGCCATGAGCCCGCTGTGCGGGATTGCCGCTACCGATATTCGCCAGCTGGCGCGTGATTTTGCGGCTGCCGACAAGGCCGTCTGCTATGGCCGCATGGGCGTATCGACCCAGGCCTTCGGCACCGTGTGCCACTGGCTGGTGCAACTGATCAACCTGGTCACCGGCAACCTGGATCGCGTGGGCGGCGCCCTGTGTACCGAGCCTGCAGTCGACGTGGTGGCGAGTACCTCGGGTGGGCATTTCAATGCCTGGCAAAGCCGGGTTTCGGGGCTGCCGGAGTACGCCGGCGAGCTGCCGGTGGCTGCACTCGCCGAAGAAATGCTCACGCCCGGTGACGGCCAGGTGCGGGCGCTGGTGACCGTGGCGGGCAACCCGGTGCTGTCCACGCCCAATGGTCGACAGCTGGACGAGGCGCTGGAGGGGCTCGAGTTCATGCTCAGCATCGACCTTTACATCAACGAGAGCACCCGCCATGCCGATTTGATCCTCCCTTCCACGTCGGCGCTGGAGAACGACCACTACGACAGCACCTTCAACTTGCTGGCGGTACGCAACGTGACACGCTTCAACCGCGCGATCCTCGCCAAGCCAGAAGGCGCGTTGCACGATTGGGAGATCTTTGTCGGCCTGGCCAAGGCCTTTGCCGAGCGTGCGGCATTGGAGCTCAAGCCGACCCTGCCCCCGGCGCAGATGATCGATTGGGCTTTGCGCAAGGGGCGCTATGGTGATGAATCGGCCTGGAAGCTCTCGATCGAAACACTGGATCGACACCCCCATGGGCTCGATCTGGGGCCGCTAGGCGCCAATCTGCAAGCGCGCCTGCGCACCGCCAGCAAGGCCATCGAGGCGGCCCCTCAGGTGCTGCTCGACGACTTGACCAGGGTTGCCCGACAGGCACCGTTGGCCGCTGGGGCGTTGTTGTTGATTGGCCGCCGCCACATGCGCAGCAACAACTCGTGGATGCACAACTTCCACCGGCTGGTCAAAGGCAAGCCGCGCCACCAGCTGTTAATGCACCCTGATGACCTGCTGCAACGGCAACTGCAGGATGGCCAGCGCGTGCGCATACGTTCGCGTACCGGCACCCTTGAGGTTGAAGTGCAGGCGTGTACCGACATGATGCCGGGCGTGGTCAGCCTGCCACACGGCTACGGCCATGGGCGCCAGGGCGTGCACCTGCAGGTCGCCCAGGGGCAACCCGGGGTCAGTGCCAATGACCTCACCGATGAGCGCTTGCGCGATCAGGTGTTGGGCAATGCCGCCCTCAATGGCGTGCCTGTGCACGTCGAGGCCGCCTGAGCAACGGCAAGGCCGAGCATACCGCTCGGCTTTCCGATACAATGCGTCACCGTGCCGACCATCGAGTCGGAAAGTTCAGACGAGGTGTTCCATGGATATCATCGAAACGATCAAAGAGCAGATTGCCAACAACACCATTCTGCTTTACATGAAAGGCTCGCCGAATGCCCCGCAGTGCGGGTTCTCGGCCAAGGCATCGCAAGCTGTGATGGGTTGTGGCGAGAAGTTCGCCTACGTCGACATCCTGCAGAACCCGGAAATCCGCGCCAACCTGCCCAAGTACGCCAACTGGCCAACCTTCCCGCAACTGTGGGTAGCAGGCGAGCTGGTCGGCGGTAGCGACATCATGCTGGAAATGTTTGAAAACGGTGAGCTGCAAACCCTGATCAAGGATGCTGCTGCCAAGGCGAAGGCTTCTGAAGCCTGATCCTCGAACGCCCATAAAAAAACCCGCTCATGGCGGGTTTTTTTATGGGCCGGATTTTACTCTTCGCCCATCTGCGACTGCAGGTAGTTCTCGATGCTGATCTTGTCGATCAGGCTCAGCTGGGTTTCCAGCCAATCGATGTGCTCTTCCTCGGACTCGAGGATGTCTTCGAGCATTTCACGCGAACCGAAGTCGCCAACGGTTTCACAGTGAGCGATGGCGGCTTTCAGGTCGATCAGGCCTTTCTGTTCGATCTTCAGGTCGCACTCGAGCATTTCTTTGGTGTGCTCGCCGATCAGCAGCTTGCCCAGGTCCTGGACGTTCGGGATGCCTTCGAGGAAGAGAATACGCTTGATCAGTTTGTCAGCGTGCTTCATCTCGTCGATGGATTCCTTGTACTCGTGCTTGCCGAGTTTGTTCAGGCCCCAATCTTCGTACATGCGTGCGTGCAGGAAGTACTGGTTGATCGCGACCAGCTCGTTTCCGAGGATCTTGTTGAGATGCTGGATGACGCTTACGTCGCCTTTCATGACGGGTTCCTGCCCTGTAGAAGTGTGCCAATACAGAGAAGTTTGAGCCTGATACTTAGGGCTGTCAAACCTAAGTTATTGAATAATAAGTGAAAATGAATAGGAATAAGAATGTTTGTGAAGCGCGTTGGAGTGCTAAGTTATTGAATTGCGGGCATAAAAAAACCGGACGCTAGGTCCGGTTCTTCAAAATAGGGGGTTTCAAGCGGCGGTAAATTCTACCGGATAGGGCAGGGCAGCCTGGCTGACCTGAAGATCGGTCAAGGTCTCGCGGACCACTTGCTTGGCAAGGCAGGCACATTTACCGCATTGGCTGGCGACGTTGGTCGCGGCTCGAACTTCCTTGTAGCTGCAGCATCCGTCATAGATCGCATCGCGGATCTGTCCGTCGGTCACGCCGACACAAAGACACACATACATAAAGTCGGACCATCGCTGGTTGAGATGGTCTGGAGCTTAATGGTAATGAGAATGCTTGTCAAAAGTCTTTCTGAGAGGGGGGGGCTTGAGCGACCGGCGGTTGGATTCGGTCTGTCATGAGAAGCCGTGTATGATGGTCGGCCTTTGTTGGATGTCGGGCAAGCCCGTCTGGCCCGGCAAACGGTTTTTCACCCTCATCAGGAGATAACAATGAGCGTACTCGTTGGTAAACAAGCCCCCGACTTCACCGTTCCCGCTGTACTGGGCACTGGCGAAATCGTCGACAGCTTCAACCTGGCCTCGGCCATCAAGGGCAAGTACGGCCTGGTGTTCTTCTACCCGCTGGACTTCACCTTCGTCTGCCCGTCCGAGCTGATCGCCCTGGACAACCGCATCCCAGACTTCCAGGCTCGCAACGTTGAAGTGATCGGCGTTTCGATCGACTCGCACTACACCCACAACGCCTGGCGTAACACCCCGGTCAACAACGGCGGCATCGGCCAGGTGAAGTACACCCTGGCTGCCGACATGACCCACGAAATCTGCAAAGCCTACGACGTCGAGTCCGAAGGTGGCGTGGCCTTCCGTGGTGCCTTCCTGATCGACACCAACGGTGTTGTCCGTTCGCAGATCATCAACGACCTGCCACTGGGTCGTAACATGGACGAGCTGCTGCGTCTGGTTGACGCCCTGCAATTCCACGAAGAGCACGGCGAAGTCTGCCCTGCCAACTGGAAGAAAGGCGACAAAGGCATGAACGCTTCGCCAGAAGGCGTTGCTGCATACCTGAGCGAGAACGCTGGCAAGCTGTAATTGCCAAGCGCATAAAAAAACCGGCCCTGGTGGCCGGTTTTTTTATGCCTGGAATTTGAGTCTTCCAGTGTCTGTTCTGCTCTCATCGCTGGCAAGCCAGCTCCCGCAGGTACCCCACAATATTCAAGCCTGTGGTAATCCTGTGGGAGCCGGCTTGCCGGCGATGAGGCATTCAACTCAGTCGTTGAAATCGCGCCAGCCGCCCATTTCCTTCCAGCGGTTGACGATGCCGCAGAACAGCTCGGCCGTCTTCTCGGTGTCGTAACGCGCCGAATGCGCCTCACGCCCGTCAAAGTCGATGTCGGCACTCTGGCAGGCCCGCGCCAGCACGGTCTGGCCATACGCCAAGCCCGCCAGGGTGGCGGTGTCGAAGCTGGAGAACGGGTGGAAGGGGTTGCGCTTGAGGTCGTTGCGGTTGACCGCGGCATTGAGGAAGCCCAGGTCGAAGCTGCTGTTGTGGCCGACCAGGATTGCGCGCTTGCAGCCGTTGGCCTTGAGCGCTTTGCGCACGCCGCGGAAGATATCGGTCAGTGCGCTTTCTTCACTCACTGCCATGCGCAGCGGGTGGTCCAGCTTGATGCCGGTGAACTCCAGTGCGGCAGCCTCGATATTAGCCCCCTCGAACGGCTCTACCCGGTGGAAGTAGGTGTGTTCGGGGAACAGGAAGCCTTTCTCGTCCATGCCGATGGTGACGGCGGCAATTTCCAGCAAGGCATCGGTGGCGCTGTTGAAACCGCCGGTCTCGACATCCACCACCACTGGCAGGTAGCCACGGAAGCGCTCAGCCATCGGGTGGCGCGAGCCGCTGCCGGCCTGGCCGTCCTGATCGTCTTCGTAGAGGTCTTCGCTCACGCGTTTTCCTCCAGCAGGCGCCAGCGCAGCGTCTCGCCGGCACGCAGCGGTACCACGGTCTGCTCGCCAAACGGCAGGCTTTCAGGGGCAGTCCACTCTTCGCGGACCAGGGTGATGGTGTCGGTGTTCGCCGGCAGGCCATAGAAGGCCGGGCCGTGCAAGCTGGCGAAGCCTTCGAGTTTGTCCAGCGCGTTACGCTGCTCGAACGCTTCGGCGTACATCTCGATGGCCGCGTACGCGGTGTAGCAACCGGCGCAACCGCAGGCCGCTTCCTTGGCGTGACGGGCGTGAGGGGCCGAGTCGGTGCCGAGGAAGAATTTCGGGCTGCCACTGGTGGCAGCATCCAGCAGCGCCACCTGGTGGGTGTTGCGCTTGAGGATCGGCAGGCAGTAGAAGTGCGGGCGGATGCCGCCAACCAGCATGTGGTTGCGGTTGTACAGCAGGTGCTGGGCGGTAATGGTGGCACCGACGTTGGCCGAGGCCTCGGTGACGAACTGCGCGGCATCGCTGGTGGTGATGTGTTCGAACACCACTTTGAGCGTCGGGAAGCGTTCGACCACACGGCGCATGTGCTCGTCGATGAAGCGCTTCTCGCGATCGAACACGTCGATCTCGTTGCGGGTCACTTCACCGTGCACCAGCAGCGGCATACCAACCTCGGCCAGCGCTTCGATAGCGGGGAAGATGTTGTCGATGCTGGTCACGCCTGAATCGGAGTTTGTCGTGGCGCCGGCCGGGTACAGCTTGGCGGCGTACACGATACCGCTGGCCTTGGCCGCGCGGATGTCCTCGGGGCTGGTGCGGTCGGTGAGGTAAAGCACCATCAGCGGTTCGAAGCGGCTGCCGGCCGGGCGCGCGGCAAGGATGCGCTCACGGTAGGCGCCAGCTTCGACAGCATTGCGCACCGGCGGTACGAGGTTGGGCATGATAATGGCACGGGCGAAGGTACGCGCCACATCGCCAACGGTATGGGGCAGGACGGCACCATCGCGCAGATGGATGTGCCAGTCGTCGGGACGCAGGAGGGTCAGGCGATCGGACATTGGGGATTCCAGGCGGGTCGAACTCAAGGCCCAATGCTACCGGAAAACCCTGGGCCGAGCACGGCTATCAAGTTTTTCAGGTGGCGTCCGATACCCTGCAGGTAAGCCGTCAGAATTTGTGGAGCCGCCCGTGCGCCAGCGTTACCTAGCCCTGTTGACCCTGTTCGCCAGCCTGCCGGCCGGTGCACTGACTTTCCAGACGCGCATGGAGAACATTGCCTGGCAAGTCGAGGGCGACCAGTTCCAGTGCCGCCTGATCCAGCCGATCGACGGTTTTGGCAGTGGCGAGTTCGTGCGCCGGGCCGGTGAGCTGCCGGTATTCCAGCTGCGTTCGTACAGTAACGCGCTGGGGGCTGGGTCTGCGACGTTGCTGGCCGCGGCGGCGCCTTGGCAGCCGGGGCGTGGTGATATCAACCTGGGTGTGGTGCGGATGGCGCGTAGCGGCGTGCTGTTCAGCTCGTCCCAGGGGCAGGCCGGCCGACTGATCAATGGTTTGCTCGATGGCCGCAGCACGGTGGTGCGCAACTACAACGGTGAGGCAGGGCGGGCCATGGAGGTGCGAGTACTGCCGGTGAGTTTCGCCAAGGCCTACAGTGACTACCAGGCCTGTGCCAGCAAGTTGCTGCCGATGAATTATGACCAGGTGAGGCAGACGCAGGTGGGCTTCCCGGGGGGCGGCATCGATCTGGACGATTCGGCTCGGTCCCGGCTGGACGTTGTGCTGGATTACATGAAAGCCGACCCGACGGTTAACCACATCCAGCTCGATGGGCACTCCGACAACAGTGGAAACCGTCTGACCAACCGTGACCTGTCGCGCCGCAGGGCAATGGCCGTGGCGGACTACTTCAAGGCCCATGGCGTGCCCGAAGCGCAAATCACCGTGCGCTTCCATGGCGAGCGTTACCCATTGGCGAAGAACAACAATGCCGCTAACCGGGCCCGCAATCGGCGGGTGAGTATCGAGCTGGACCGGGTCGCGATGGTTGAAAAACCGGTGGAGAAGCCGGTTGAGCAAACCGTGCCAGCTGCTGCTCCGGCGCCAGCTAGCCCGGCTGCCGTGGCGCCGGGGGCGAAGCTACCCTGAGGTCGTGGGGGCATGGCAGGTGATTGCTTCGGGGCCATTGGGGGTTCGCCACAGCATATTCAGCGCCTGTGAGATCGAGCGCCGCCCGCGCGGCGCATCGCGAGCAACGCTCGCTCCTACGTTTGTTTCGGGCCAGTAAAGCCTGTGAGAGAGGCGCGCGACCGCCTTGTTTGTTCGACTCGATATCGTGTCAGGCGCCAAGGGGCCGCGCGCCAATGCCACAGGAAAAATTGGCCCGAAACAAACGTAGGAGCGAGCGTTGCTCGCGAAGCGCCGCGCGGGCGGCGCTCGATCTGACAGGCGCTACACCTCTCAAGCCATGCCCCCGCATGCCCAGACCGCAATACCTCCCAAGCATCCATTCAGGCAACGTCGCGCCCTCGACAATTACTGTCGCTTTGTCGTCAGAAGCTGTCGCCCCACTGTAAATTTTTCCATAACGCCGTTAGAATCGACCCCTTTCCGTACAACCCCGTGGAGTGATGGCATGGCGGACGTAAATAAGGTCGTACTGGCGTATTCCGGCGGCCTTGATACTTCGGTGATTCTCAAGTGGCTGCAGGATACCTACAACTGCGAAGTGGTGACCTTCACCGCTGACCTGGGTCAGGGCGAAGAGGTCGAGCCGGCCCGTGCCAAGGCACAGGCAATGGGTGTGAAAGAGATCTACATCGACGACCTGCGCGAAGAATTCGTGCGTGACTTCGTGTTCCCGATGTTCCGCGCCAACACCGTCTACGAAGGCGAGTACCTGCTGGGTACCTCCATCGCCCGTCCGCTGATCGCCAAGCGCCTGATCGAAATCGCCAACGAAACCGGCGCCGACGCCATTTCCCATGGCGCGACCGGCAAAGGCAACGACCAGGTGCGTTTCGAGCTGGGTGCTTACGCGCTCAAGCCGGGCGTCAAGGTCATCGCCCCATGGCGTGAGTGGGACCTGCTGTCCCGCGAGAAGCTGATGGACTACGCCGAGAAGCACGGCATCCCGATCGAGCGTCATGGCAAGAAGAAATCGCCGTACTCGATGGACGCCAACCTGCTGCACATCTCCTACGAAGGCGGTGTCCTGGAAGATACCTGGACCGAGCACGAGGAAGACATGTGGCGCTGGAGCGTCTCCCCGGAGAACGCCCCGGACCAGGCTACCTACATCGAACTGACCTACCGCAACGGTGACATCGTTGCCATCGATGGTGTCGAGAAGTCTCCGGCTACCGTCCTGGCTGACCTGAACCGCATCGGTGGTGCCAACGGCATCGGCCGTCTGGACATCGTCGAGAACCGCTACGTCGGCATGAAGTCGCGTGGCTGCTACGAGACCCCTGGCGGCACCATCATGCTGCGCGCCCACCGTGCGATCGAGTCGATCACCCTGGACCGCGAAGTCGCTCACCTGAAAGATGAGCTGATGCCGAAGTATGCCAGCCTGATCTACACCGGTTACTGGTGGAGCCCGGAGCGCGTGATGCTGCAGCAGATGATCGACGCTTCGCAGGTCAACGTGAACGGCGTGGTACGCCTGAAGCTGTATAAGGGCAATGTCACCGTTGTCGGCCGCAAGTCGGACGACTCGCTGTTCGATGCCAACATCGCGACCTTCGAAGAAGACGGCGGCGCCTACAACCAGGCCGACGCTGCGGGCTTCATCAAGCTCAATGCACTGCGCATGCGCATTGCCGCCAACAAGGGCCGTTCGCTGCTCTAAGTACTGGCAAGCGTTGCACGAACCCCGGCTCAGGCCGGGGTTTTTTTTTGCGGCGTCATGCAACTGGCCTCAAACCCTGTGATTGACGACGTCCTCTTGGAGCGCACTGATAGACAGGCGTGCGCATTGGCGCTTGTCCAGATTAAGGAATTGCCACGTGCGTGTTGATTCAGGCGCGTGTGCGAGTGCCACGAGGATATGCTGTTCCAGCCTTTGTTGTGCATCGGGGCCAGTAAAGATAACGGTCACAGGTTCAGGCGATTCAGTTTCTGGGTGGTCGGTTTTTACTTTTTTTATGGCAGGGTTATAGAACGACTTGTAATTGAAGTTCAGGGTTAGAAAGAACAGTGCTGTAAGGAAAAACGGAAAGCCGACCAGAAACCAGGTATAGAGACTCTGGCTGGATTCGCTGAGAAACGGCAGCGTTGCAAGGGCGGATGCTTCGATGATCCCCGCGAAGATAGCAATGATCGTCAGCGGGGCGACAGGTTGTACGTCGGGCATGATGGCTGTCTCCTGCGGTTTTGCTCATCATTACCGTACTGTTATGCTCAACTAAAGGCTGTAGTGTTTCCCGACTGTGCCTTGCTGGCGTAACAGCGGGTGTCTGATTTTTTCGCGCATTTAAAGTGGAGTATTCGTCGCGCTGAAGTTTGTTTTCAACTGGTTCAGTCGATTGGGTCAGTGCTACGTTTCTTGCGAGACATGAATACTCACGATTAGCGTGCTGCAGGGTTTTGTGTAGGAAATTTCTGTAAGTGTTGTAGGGCTCGTCTATTCATGAGTTTCATTGACAAATCGCCGCGCCATTAAGCGTTCTGTCGGTTATCGTGGCGTGCCACAGCAAAAATAATGAATGAATGGATATCACATGAATAAAGTCCTTATCGTGGATGACCATCCGGTCATACGCCTGGCCGTGCGCATGCTGATGGAGCGGCATGGGTATGACGTCGTTGCGGAAACCGATAACGGCGTGGCTGCCTTGCAACTGACGCGTGAGCACCTGCCGGATATCGTGGTGCTGGATATCGGGATTCCCAAGCTCGATGGCCTTGAGGTCATCGCCCGCATGGCGGCATTCAGCCCCAGCAGCAAGGTGCTGGTGCTGACCTCCCAGGTACCTGGGAACTTCTCGATGCGTTGCATGCAGGCGGGTGCGGCGGGTTATGTGTGCAAGCAGCAGGAGCTGACCGAGCTGCTAAGCGCCATCAAGGCGGTGTTGTCAGGCTACAGCTATTTCCCTAATCAGGCCTTGCATGCCTCGCGAGGCAGGGGCAGTGGTGGCAGCGAGACGGACATGGTCAACCGTCTCTCGGCCCGGGAGATGACCGTCTTGCAGCAGCTGTCGCGCGGGCGCTCGAATAAGGAAATTGCCGACAGCATGTTCCTCAGCAACAAGACTGTCAGCACCTACAAGTCCCGTTTGCTGCTCAAGCTCAACGCCCGGTCGCTGGTAGACCTGATCGAGCTGGCACAGCGCCACGGGTTGAACTGACCGCTGCGCTGCAAAGCCTCCCGCTGGGAGGCTTTGCAAGGGTCTATAAGTCGTAGTCGAAATCGGCCAGTTGCTTCTGCAGGCGTCGCTCTTCCAGCAGGTTGTCGATGGTGCGACGTTTACTGAGGTTGGTCTTTGCAGTCTCTACCTGGGGCTCCGCTTCATCATCTGCGGCAACAAAATCATCTTCGATTGACAGGTCGTCTTTATCAGCACTCATGAGTCGCTCCAAGCCAAGGGGCCGTTGGCCGTCCTTATAACCAGAAAGCTGACGCTGGTAAAAAAGATTTTTTCAATCGCCCGGGGTGGTTTTTAACTATCGGCTCAATCGTCAGACGTCTTGTGCTTGTATTCGCACAGGTCTTCGATTCGGCAGCTCCCACAGCGGGGCTTTCGCGCCTGGCATACATAGCGCCCATGAAGGATGAGCCAGTGGTGGGCATCGAGCAGGTAGGGCTTGGGTACGAACTTGATCAGCTTCTTCTCGACTTCCAGCACGGTTTTACCGGGTGCGATACCGGTGCGGTTACTGACCCGGAAAATATGCGTGTCTACCGCCATGGTCGGCTGCCGGAACGCCGTGTTGAGGACCACGTTGGCCGTTTTGCGGCCCACACCGGGCAGTGCTTCCAGCGCTTCGCGGGTTTCAGGCACCTGGCTGCCATGGCGCTCGATCAAAAGCCGGCAGGCTTCGATCACATTCTTGGCTTTGCTGTTGTAGAGCCCGATGGTCTTGATGTATTCGCTCAGCCCTTCGACGCCCAGGGCGTAGATGGCCTCCGGGGTATTGGCGACCGGGAACAGCCGGGCGGTGGCCTTGTTGACGCCTACGTCGGTGGATTGCGCTGAAAGGGTCACGGCGACAAGCAACTCAAATGGCGTGGTGTAGGCCAGTTCCGTTTTCGGGTCAGGGTTGTCTTCGTGCAGCCTGCGAAAGATCTCCAGGCGTTTTGCGGCATTCATGGACTCAGGGCTTTCCTTGACGACGTGGGTGGGCAGGGCCCGGACGCAGGTGATTGTACAGGGCCAACAGCAGTCCGAGCAGTAGCAGTGCGCCCGGGGCGAGGTTGGCAAGTTGCACGCCCAGCCCTTGGCGACAGGCGCCGAGCACAAGGTATGCAGCCAGCAGGCCACCCAGGTGCAGTAGCAATGAGCGCCATCGACCTGCTTCCGGCAGCAGCCGGTCCATTGCCAGGCACGTCAGGCACAACAGGGCGGGGTACGGGCCCAAGAGCAGCGCCATGGGCAGCAGCCAGGCACGCAGGGCCAATTGCAGGCAACTGGCCAGGCCAGCGAGTATCAGCAAGCTTGCCAGCACGTAGGCCGCCCCATGCAGGCGGTTGCGCAATGGCATCAGCAAGGCTTGATGCAGGCCAACCATCAACACCGCGCACCCGCCCATGACAGCCGCCATGGGCAGCGTTTGCGTCGTCCCTAACAGCGGGGCGAGGGCGGCGACCAGCACGTAGTCCCTATTCATGGGGGAAGCCCTCAAGGAGTGCGTGACGATGCTCATCGAAGTAGCGCAGGGCATCTTGCAGCGCCTCGATCACTGCCCGCGAGGTGACTGTTGCGCCTGCCAATTGGTCGAAGTCGCCTTGGTCACGCTTCAGTGCCCAGTGATCACCCAGGCTGCGATTGGCAAACTGCGTCAGCCAGTGCATCTGCGGGTCGGCAAGGCGCCCGCCGAGCCCGGGGCTTTCCTGCTGCTCGACCACCTGGCTGCCCAGCAGGCGCCCGTCAGGCGTGATGGCGATGGTCAAGACGATCGGCCCAGCATAGCCCTGGGCCTGGGTGATCAGGACGACCGCTGCAGGTGTGCCCGCCAGCGTTGCCCGATAGGCCGACACGATGCGGCTGTGCGCAAGTTGTGCGTCGGGCGTTGGCAGGGGGGTATCCAATGGGTGATTGTCGTAACTGGCCTCGGGGAGCACTGCCAGCCGCTGGCGGCTCTGCAGCTGTTTTTCGGCTTCGCCGATAGTGGGCGTGGTCCATGTGCGCCAGATCAGCGTCGTCGACAAGGCCAACGCCGCTGTCGCGAGCAACACTGCCGCCTGCGCGAGGGGCTTCATCGGGCAGCCTCTTGGCGGCGCAAGGCCAGCCGTTCAAGGCTGGGGACCATGAGGTTCATCAGCAGGATGGCGAACGCCGTGCCATCGGGGTAACTGCCCCAGGTACGGATCAGGTAGATCAGCAGGCCTGTGCCAAAGCCGAACAGCAGCTTGGGCCACTCGCTTTTGGGGCTGGAGACAGGCTCGGTGGCAATGAAAAAAGCCGCCAGCATGGTCGACCCAGAGAACAGGTGTAGCAAGGGCGAACCGTTGGAATCGGAGCCTGAGCCGTTCCAGCCCAGCAGGCTGAACAACAACAGGCCAGCCAGCAAACCCACTGGCGCGTGCCAGCTGAACACTTTGCGCTGGAGCAGAAACAACCCGCCCAGCAGAAACGCCAAGTTGACCCATTCGCTGCCGCGCCCACCGATGCTGCCGAACCCGGGGTGGCTGGCGAACAGTTCATCGATGGTCAGGCTGCGGTTGTGGCGCAGGCCGTCGAGTATTGTCGGTTGTGCCCAGGCATCAATGTGCTCGCCGCCGCCCACTACCTGTTGCAGGCTCTCGAACAACCCAGGCGCGTGCCCTGGCCAATGGTTCATCTGTAACGGGAAACTCAGCAGTACGAAGGCGTAGCCCACCATGGCTGGGTTGAACAGGTTGCGGCCGACACCGCCGAAGGCCTGTTTGCCAACCCCGATCGCCACCCCAGCAGCGACCATGGGCAGCCACCAAGGGGCCAGCGCAGGAAGGGCGGCCGCCAGCAGCACCGCAGTGACCAGCGCACTGCCGTCGCTCAGCGTCGCACCTACAGGTTGGCCGCGCAGGGCCAATAGCAGCGCTTCGCAGAGCAACGCTGCACTGGCACACAGCAGCAGGTTGCACAGCAGCCCCCAGCCCTGCACCCACAGCAGTGCTAGCAAACCGGGGGCACAGGCCAGTAGCACCAGGCCCATGCTGGTACGCAGGCGTGGGTCAGGCTTTGCCTTGGTCGGGGTCATTGCGCAAAAAGTCCGTTGAAACCGGAAAATGCCAAGGCCATGATGCCCGCACCGAGCAATTCGACTGGCAGGCCACGCAGGGCAACAGGTATGTCGGCATGGGCGCTGCGCTGGCGCAGGTCCGCGAACAGGGCCAGCGCAAGCCACAAGCCCACGCCGGCCAGCAGGCCTTTGCTCAGCGTCGCGAGCCAGGCCGTGCCAGCGCTTGTCTCCTCCAGGGCCAACCCCAGCACGGCGACGTTGCTCAGCAGCACTGCAGGCAGGTCTGCCACGGGCCAGTCGGCGCGTAGCCTGGCCAGCGCCGATGGCACGCCGTAGGCCAGCAATGCCAACCAGGGCAGCAACAGGAACAGGCTCAGGTCGTGGAGCTGCCAAGGGTCGAGCACCAGCCACCTGAGCAGGTGAGCGCCGATCATGGCGAGTGCCACGGACAAGGCGCAGGCCAGGCCGAGCACATGCACGCGCAGCCACGATATTGGCTGTTGCTGCAGGCACAGGTGATTGATCAGGGTGGCGCTGATCAGGACCAGAAGGTAGTCACTCATGACATGACGATAGCCGGGAATCGTGTCGATTGTCCGGCATTCAGCGGGTGATAGAACAGCCCCGGCACAGAGGCCGGGGCTGGGGGCTTACTTGATGCGTTGGCCTGGCTTGGCGCCACTGTCCGGGCTGAGCAGGTAGATTTCTTCACCGCCAGGGCCGGCAGCCATGACCATGCCTTCCGACACGCCAAAGCGCATTTTCCGAGGCTTGAGGTTGGCGACCATCATGGTCAGGCGGCCTTCCAGCTTGGACGGGTCGGGGTAGGCCGACTTGATGCCGGAGAACACGTTGCGGCGTTCGTCACCGATGTCCAGCGTCAGTTGCAGCAGCTTGTCGGCACCTGGTACGGCCTCCGCCTTGACGATCAGGGCCACGCGCAGGTCGACGGCGGCAAAGGTATCGAATTCGATTTCCGCCGACAGCGGGTCCTTGGCCAGTTCGCCATTGCCTGCCGGCGCCTGGGCTTCGGCGGCCAGCAGGTCTTCTTTGCTGGCAGCGACCATGGCTTCGACCTTGGCGGGTTCGATACGGCTCATCAGTGCCTTGAAGGCATTCAGGCTGTGGTTTTCCAGGCGCGACTGGTGGTCGTTCCAGGTCAGCGGCGCGACATTGAGGAAGGCCTCGGCGTCGGCAGCCAGCACCGGCAGTACCGGCTTGAGGAAGATCACCAACTGGCGGAACAGGTTGATGCCTTGGGCGCAAATGGCCTGGACTTCGTCCTGCTTGCCTTCCTGCTTGGCCAACGACCAGGGCGCTTTGTCGGCGATCCAGGCGTTGGCGCGGTCGGCCAGGGCCATGATTTCACGCATCGCGCGGGCGAAGTCACGGCTCTCATAGGCTTCGGCGATGGACGGCGCAGCTGCCAGGAAGGCTTCGGTCAGCTCGGGTGCGGCATCACCGGCTACCATCACGCCGTCGTTGCCTTTGTGAATGAAGCCTGCGCAACGGCTGGCGATGTTGACCACCTTGCCGACCAGGTCGGAGTTGACCTTCTGCACGAAGTCTTCCAGGTTCAGGTCCAGGTCATCGACGCCACGGCCCAGCTTGGCCGCGTAGTAGTAACGCAGGTATTCCGGCTGCAGGTGATCCAGGTAGGTACGGGCCTTGATGAAGGTGCCGCGCGACTTGGACATCTTGGCGCCGTTGACGGTCAGGTAGCCGTGCACGTTGACCGCAGTTGGCTTGCGGAAGCCCGCGCCTTCGAGCATGGCTGGCCAGAACAGGGCGTGGAAGTTGACGATGTCCTTGCCGATGAAGTGGTACAGCTCGGCGCTGGAGTCTTCCTTCCAGAAAGCATCGAAATCCAGCTCTGGGCGGCGCGCGCAGAGGTTCTTGAAGCTGGCCATGTAGCCGATTGGCGCGTCCAGCCAGACGTAGAAATATTTGCCCGGCTCGCCCGGGATCTCGAAGCCGAAATACGGCGCATCGCGGGAGATGTCCCACTCTTGCAGGCCCGAGTCCAGCCATTCGGCGAGCTTGTTGGCGACGGCATCCTGCAAGGTGCCGCTACGGGTCCACTGCTGCAGCATGGCCTGGAAATCAGGCAGCTTGAAGAAGAAGTGCTGGGAGTCACGCAGTACCGGGGTGGCGCCGGAGATGGCCGACTTGGGGTTCTTCAGCTCGGTCGGGGCGTAGGTTGCGCCGCACTTCTCGCAGTTGTCGCCGTACTGGTCTTCGGCCGCGCACTTGGGGCAGGTGCCCTTGATGAAGCGGTCGGCCAGGAACATGCCCTTTTCGGGGTCGAAGTACTGGGTCACCGAACGGGTGGCAATGTGGCCGGCGTCACGCAGGCGCGCGTAGATCAGGCTGGACAGCTCGCGGTTTTCTTCGCTGTGGGTCGAGTGGAAGTTGTCGAAATCCACCAGGAAGTCAGCAAAGTCGCCGCTGTGCTCGGCCTGGACATTGGCAATCAACTGCTCGGGGGTGATTCCTTCCTTCTCGGCGCGCAGCATGATGGCCGAACCGTGGGCGTCATCGGCGCAGACATAAATGCACTGGTTGCCGCGTAGTTTCTGGAAGCGGACCCACATGTCTGTCTGGATGTACTCGAGCATATGGCCAAGGTGGATCGATCCATTGGCATAGGGCAGGGCGCTGGTGACGAGAATCTGACGTGGCTCGGACATGGTGGCTCGGCTACTTATCTGGCTACGGGGTAAAAATGAGGGTGATCGGCCACTATAAAGGGCTGGCGAAGATATTTCACCCCACAGACGCACCTGCTGACGATTGACGGGTTAGGATAGGCGCCTGTTTTACATTCAGTTTGCCAATGGGAGTCTCCATGAGTGCCGTCACCCGTGCCGCCGTCGAAGGCGTGCTTCGCCAGTACACCGACCCCTACCTGAACCAGGATCCGGTCAGCGCCGGCTGCGTGCGCGCCGTGGATATACAGGGCGGGCAGGTCAGTGTGCAGTTGCAACTGGGGTATGCCGCTGGGTTGTTCAAGAACGGTTGGGCCCAGGTGCTGCAGACCGCGATCGGCAACCTTGACGGCGTCAGCAGCGCCCAGGTGTCGATCGACTGCGTGGTCGCAGCGCACAAGGCCCAGGCCCAGGTGCCGGCCATGGCCAACGTCAAGAACATCATCGCCGTGGCCTCGGGCAAGGGGGGCGTCGGCAAGTCGACCACTGCTGCCAACCTGGCTTTGGCCCTGGCCCGTGAAGGCGCCCGGGTCGGCATTCTCGACGCGGATATCTATGGCCCTAGCCAGGGCGTGATGTTCGGCATCGCAGAAGGCACCCGGCCACAGATTCGCGATCAGAAGTGGTTCGTGCCGATCAAGGCGCACGGTGTAGAAGTCATGTCCATGGCGTTTCTCACCGACGACAACACGCCAATGGTGTGGCGTGGCCCGATGGTGTCGGGTGCGCTGTTGCAGTTGGTGACCCAGACCGCCTGGGATGACCTTGATTACCTGGTCATCGACATGCCGCCAGGCACCGGCGACATTCAGCTGACCCTGGCGCAGAAAGTGCCGGTGGCGGGCTCGGTGATCGTCACCACCCCGCAGGACCTCGCCCTGCTGGACGCCAAGAAGGGCGTGGAGATGTTCCGCAAGGTCAATATCCCGGTGCTGGGCGTGGTCGAGAACATGGCCGTGCACATCTGCTCCAACTGCGGCCATGCCGAGCACCTGTTCGGCGAAGGCGGCGGTGAGAAGCTGGCAGCCCAGTACGGTGTCGACCTGCTGGCCTCGCTGCCGTTGTCGATGCTGATCCGCGAACAGGCCGACAGTGGCAAGCCGACGGCAATTGCCGAGCCGGAAAGCCAGATCGCCATGGTGTATCAGGAGCTGGCCCGCCAGGTCGGTGCGCGGATCGTGCTGCAGGAAGCCGCAGCGCCGGCGATGCCGAGCATCACCATCAGCGAGGATTGACCTGAGAAACCCCCTCCTACAGGTACACCTCAGGCCTGTAGGAGCGGGTTTCCCCGTGAAGAAGCCAGCACCGGTTTCAGCCAGGCATAAAAAAACCCGCCAGAAGGCGGGTTTTTTTGAAAGCTAGAAAGCTGAGATCGACTTAGGCGATCTGAACTTCTTCAGCCTGCATGCCTTTCTGGCCGCGGGTAGCGACGAAAGTAACAGCCTGGCCTTCTTTCAGGGTTTTGAAGCCGTCAGCTTGGATGGCTTTGAAGTGCACGAACAGGTCGTCACCCGACTGAGGGGTGATGAAGCCGTAGCCTTTCTCGTCGTTGAACCACTTAACAACACCGTTTTGGCGATTGGACATGTTTCTGTCTCCTTGGACAAAGTTGATTACGGTCAGGAAAAACCCTGCCCGGGACTGAGTGCAAAGAGAGCAGAAAATTCAGATATGGGCCGATCAGGATCGTGCGTCAAACTAGAGATTCTCGGTGTCACGTGCAGCACAGTGGCGTCACCTTAACCCACTTTCCGCAACCTGCCAATGGCCAGAGGCCGCTTTACTGAAATTCAGATCGGTGGCAGCTGTAGGCCCCGCCTGGCGGGGATTGTAGCAAGAATGCAGGATGGAACTTTGAAGAGGGCGCTGGGACCGGTAAGATGCGCCTCACGATTTTCACCTCGCAACTCTTCAGGACACCCCCGCCATGAGCATCAAATCGGACAAGTGGATTCGCCGCATGGCGCAGGAACACGGCATGATCGAACCGTTCGTCGAGCGCCAGGTGCGCGGCGAGCACGACAGCCGTGTCATCTCTTTCGGCGTCTCCAGCTACGGCTACGACGTACGTTGCGCCGACGAATTCAAGGTGTTCACCAACATCAACTCGGCCACCGTCGACCCGAAAAACTTCGACGCCGGCAGCTTCGTCGACGTCAAGAGCGACGTCTGCATCATCCCGCCAAACTCCTTCGCCCTGGCCCGCACCGTGGAGTATTTCCGCATTCCACGCAACGTGCTGACCATTTGCCTGGGCAAAAGCACCTATGCGCGCTGCGGCATCATCGTCAACGTCACCCCGCTTGAACCCGAGTGGGAAGGCCACGTGACCCTGGAATTCTCCAACACCACCACCTTGCCGGCAAAAATCTATGCCAACGAGGGTGTGGCGCAGATGCTTTTCCTCGAGTCCGACGAAGAGTGCGAAGTGTCCTACAAGGACCGAGGCGGCAAGTACCAGGGCCAGCGCGGCGTCACCCTGCCACGCACCTGAGCCGACGAGCGCGGGGAATTCCCCGCGCATTTGGTACTCCAACGAGTAACTTGCCGATGTGCACGATGCGTGTCGGCTCTCGTCAGGAGCTGCCAATGAAACTCCATCCCGCAATCAGTGCCAAGCTGGCTGGCCTGCAGCCTAACCAGGTCGGTATGTTGCCATGGTCACTGCTGG
Source organism: Pseudomonas kermanshahensis (assembly GCF_014269205.2). Taxonomy (NCBI): domain Bacteria; kingdom Pseudomonadati; phylum Pseudomonadota; class Gammaproteobacteria; order Pseudomonadales; family Pseudomonadaceae; genus Pseudomonas; species Pseudomonas kermanshahensis. Next base: position 4,501,658 of record NZ_JABWRY020000001.1, on the reverse strand, counting down.
CGCATCCGCTGCCAATGCAGGCAGGCGGCGTGCCTCACCAGCCTGATCCCGATACCCCACAACCGCCGCAGCCGGGTGAAACGCAGCCCATGGAGCCCGGTGAGCCGACCTTGCCCGACGAACCACCTCCCGCGCCCGTCGCCTGAGTGGGCGCTGCTTTAGAGCGCCCATACCCGCCCGGCGCCGGCCAGAAACACGCGGTTTTCGGCGTCGGGTTGCACGCGCCAGCCACCGGTGAATTCACCGAAGGCCGGTAGCAAGCTGATCGCGTCACCCATCAGGAAGCAGGGCAGGCGCAGACGTTGTCTGGCCCGCCCTTGCAACACGAACACCGGGTGGACGTGGCCCGCCAGCACCGGGTGCTGAGGGTGAGCGACAGGCTCGTGCTGCAAGGCGAAAGGTGCCAATAGCCATGGTTCTTCGACCACCTCGATGCCCAGCGAATGCGGTGGGTCGCCCGCGTGGCGATCATGGTTGCCAAGCACCAGCACGATGCGCAGTCCGGCATGCCGTTCCCGCCATGTTTGCAGCTTGGCCAGCGTTGCCGGTGCGCGCGCGGTTTTGGCATGCAGGAAATCGCCCAAAATGATCAGCATCTGGCACTCATGGCTTGTCAGCAGTTGGTCTAGGCGCGCCAAGGTGGCCTCGGTTGTGCCCCGCGGCACGGGCTGATGCAGGGCGCGATAGCTGGCAGCTTTGCCAATATGCACATCCGCTACCAGCAGGGCCCGGCGGGCAGGCCAGTACAGCGCTTTGTCCGGCAGTAACCACAGGGTTTCGCCGCAGTGCTCGATGGCCAGGTGATCATTCATGCGTTGTTACCCGCCACTTTTTCCAGGTCTGCCACCATCCGCGCAATGCGGTCTGCGAGTTTTTCTGTGCTCAAGGTTTCGCGCATGCCTTCCACCAGCAGGGTAAAGGCCAGTGGCCCTGGGCGGCGTAATTCACGCAGGTCCAGCTGCAGTTGGCCCAGCTTCGCCAACTGCCGGTGCAACCGCTCGATTTCCAGTTCTTCGCGCAATACTTCGTCCCGTGCCTGGCCCAGCAGCAGGTTGTCGGCATCGTGCTTGCGAAACACCTCGTAGAACAGCCCGCTCGACGCCTGGATCTGCCGGGTGCTCTTTTGCGCCGCCGGGTAGCCGCCAAACACCAGGCCGGCGATCTGGGCGATCTCGCGAAAGCGCCTTAGCGCCATCTCGCCTGCATTCAGGCTGGCCAGTACATCCTCCAGCAGGTGCTCGGTCGAGAGCGCGCTGGGCAAATGCCTGGCCCAGTCCACGGCGCTTGGGCTGAGCAACTCAAAGCCATAGTCACTGACCGCAATTGAGACCGAAAGCGGTTGCACCTGGCTGACCCGCCAGGCAATCAGGTTGGCCAAGCCGAGGTTGGCCATGCGCCCGGCGAACGGGTACAGAAAAAGGTGCGAGCCTTGGCGAGATTTTAACGTTTCGGCCAGCAGCGTGCGGGTAGTCGGCAGTGCAGACCAGCTTGCCTGCAAGGCCAGCAATGGGCGCACGGCGCGCATTTCCGGGCCTTCGTAACGCTGGTGGGCGGCGGCATCGAGTTGTTCGACCAGGGCATCGGCCAGTTCGCTGGACAGCGGCATCCGCCCACCATTCCAGCGGGCCACGGCGGCCTTGCGCGAGGTGCTGCGGCGGACGTAGGCGGTCATGTTCTCGACGCGCACCAGTTCCAGCACGCGCCCTGCGAAGACCAGGCTATCACCGGGCCGCAGGCGGGCGATGAACGCTTCCTCGACACTGCCCAGCGACTTGCCACCGCCGCCTTTGCTCCAGTACTTGAGCTGCAGGCTGGCCTCGCTGACGATGGTGCCGATGCCCATGCGGTGGCGCCGTGCCAGGCGCTCGCTGGCAACCCGCCAGACCCCGTCGGCGTGGGGTTCGACACGTTGGTAGTCAGGGTAGGCGCTGAGCGAGTTGCCGCCGTGGCAGACGAAGTCCAGCGCCCACTGCCACTGGCTGTCGCGCAACGCGCGGAAGGCCCAGGTGCTGCGTACCTCGGCCAGCAACTGCTCGGGGCGAAAGCCACTGCCCAAGGCCATGCTGACCAGGTGTTGCACCAGCACATCCATACACAGCTGTGGTGAGCGCCGGGCCTCGATCTGCCCGGCGAGCAGGGCATGCCGGGCCGCAGCGGCCTCCACCAGTTCCAGGCTGTGGGTGGGCACCAAGGTAACCCGCGAGGGGCGCCCCGGTGCGTGCCCAGAGCGACCGGCGCGCTGCATCAGGCGGGCGATGCCTTTGGCCGAGCCGATCTGCAGCACCCGCTCCACGGGCAGGAAATCCACGCCCAGGTCCAGGCTGGAGGTGCAGATGACGGCTTTAAGCGTACCTTGCTTCAAGTTTCGTTCGACCCAGTCGCGGGTGTCGCGGGACAACGAAGCGTGGTGCAGGGCGATCAGGCCGGCCCAGTCGGGGCGTGCCTCGAGCAGCGCCTGGTACCACAGTTCGGCCTGGGCGCGGGTGTTGGTGAAGACCAGGCTGCTGGCGCTGCTGTCGAGCTCCCGGCTGACCTGATCGAGCATCTTCAAGCCCATGTGCCCTGCCCAGGGGAACCGCTCGATCGCGTCGGGCAGCAGGGTATCGACCTGCAGTTGCTTGTCTTGCCGGCCTTGCACCAGCAACCCATCGCCTGGCAACAGCACGTCGCGTGCGTGCTGCAGGTTGCCGAGGGTGGCCGAGAGGCCCCAGGTCAGCAGCGGCGGGTGCCAGTGGCGCAGGCGTGCCAGGGCCAGTTGCAATTGCACGCCACGCTTGTTGCCCAGCAGCTCATGCCATTCATCCACCACCACCAGGCGCAGGTTGGCGAAGTCGTCACGGGCCTGTGCCCGGGTCAGCAGCAGTGTCAGGCTCTCGGGGGTAGTAATCAACACGCTGGGCAGGCGCCGGGCCTGTCGCGCGCGTTCGGCGCTGCCAGTGTCGCCACTGCGCACGCCCACGCTCCAGTTCAGGCCCAGCTCATCGAGCGGCGCTTGCAAGGCACGCGCGGTGTCGGCGGCCAAGGCGCGCATGGGCGTCACCCACAGCACCTGCAAGGGGGCCGGCTGGCGGGCTGAGCTGGCAACGGCGAACGCGCGCAGGGCCGCCAGCCAGACGGCGTAGGTTTTGCCGGCGCCGGTACTGGCGTGCAACAGCCCGGACTCGCCGCGTTCGACGGCCGCCCAGACACGGCGCTGAAAGGCGAAGGGTTTCCAGCCGCGCAGGGCGAACCAGGCGTTGGCGAGGTCGGTGGAGGCTGCCATGGGGCGGGTGATCCTTCGAAGGCTGTGCTTCTACTGACCGCCCGCCAGGGGCATTGGTTTTACCGGATCAGTTCCCCAGCAGGTAGCCGCTGCGGCACACCTGCTCGCCCGCCACATGGGCGATGACCATGCCTGCCGTCGCCATGCGGCGCACGCTACGGGCGTACAGCAGGCCGGGTTGGCTGTTGCGCACCGCAGTCACCCGGTCGTTGAGCGGGTCGATGACTTCGGCGATCAACTGGTCGGCTTGCAGGTGCTGGCCTGGGCGCGCGTGGTACACCAGCAACCCGCCAAGCGGCGTCGACACGGGCTCTACGGCCGCCAGGGGCGTGGCCGCGCGGGGCAGTGGAGGAAGGGGGGCGCAGGTGCCTTCGATGACGCCGTTGTGGGTCAGGAAGTCGAGGATCGCCTGGCAGTCTTTGCCGGCCAGGTCATGGCTCACATCCGCCTGGCCGCGCAATTCGACAGTGACCGAGCAACAGCCCAGCGGAATCGGGAAGCGCTTGCCAAAGCGTTGCTGCAACTGCCACCAGACCAGGCTGAAGCATTCATCGAACGATTGGCCGCCTGAGTCAGTGGCCAGCAGGCTCGCCTGGGCGCCCAGGTAGCGGGCCAGTGGCTCGATCTGTGGCCAGGCATCGGGCGTCGTGTACAGGTGCTCGACGGCTTCGAAGTCGCAGTGCAGGTCGAGTATCAGGTCGGCGTCGCAAGCCAGGCGTTGCAAGATCAGGCGTTGGGCCTGGAGTGGGGTGCGTGCGGGGTGGGCGTCCAGCCCGCGGCGCAGGTATTCGCGGATCAAGGCGACGTTGTGTGCGGCGTCCTGGGTCAGGTGCTCTTCGATCTGATCGCCGATGGAATCGGACAGGTCGACGAAGTTGCGATTGAAATTCTCGCCACTCTGCAGTTCGAAGCGCCCCAACGGGGCGTCCAGCAGCACCTGTTCGAGACCGACCGGGTTAGCCACCGGCACCAGGATGATTTCCCGCTGCAGACGGCCCTGTTGTTCCAGCTCGGCCAGCCTGCGCTTGAGGTGCCAGGCCACCAGCATACCGGGCAGTTCGTCGGCATGCAGCGAGGCCTGGATGTACACCTTGCCGCCACCGCGTGGGCCAAAGTGAAAGCTGTGCAGTTGGCGTGAAATGCCCGGTACGGGAGAAAGCAGGTCGTGGGTCGAATGGTGCATGGTAGTCCTGGCTACGTGGCGAATACGGTCTGCGACACGGGTCGGCACAAAGATAGAAGCATAATTTTTGCGTCTGCGCCTGTGCGAATTAGGCACTGTCAGATCAGCAGCGCCTGCAGTGTCGCGAGGTCGTCGGCTTCTTCGACCGGTTTGTCCAGGCGCCAGCGCAGCATGCGTGGAAAGCGCACGGCGATGCCGCTTTTATGGCGTTTGGACAGGGCAATGCCTTCGAAACCCAGTTCGAACACCAAGGTCGGGGTCACGCTGCGCACCGGGCCGAACGTTTCCACTGTGGTTTTGCGGATGATCGCGTCAACCTTGCGCATCTCTTCGTCGCTCAGCCCTGAGTACGCCTTGGCGAAGGGCACCAATGCTCGCCCGGCCGTGCCGGGGGGCGCGTCCCAGACGGCGAAGGTGTAGTCGCTGTAGAGGCTGGCGCGGCGGCCGTGGCCACGCTGGGCGTAGATCAACACGGCATCGACGCTGAACGGGTCGATTTTCCACTTCCACCAGGTGCCCATGTCTTTGGTGCGACCCACGCCATACAAGGCCTCGCGCTGCTTGAGCATCAGGCCTTCCACGCCCAGGCTGCGCGACTGCTCGCGCTGTTCGGCCAGCTCGGCCCAGGTTTGCCCTTCGAGCAAGGGCGACAGCAGCACAGGCGCTAGCGGGTAATCTGCCACCAGGTGTTGCAACTGTTGACGACGTACGTGCTGCGCCTGGTTGCGCCAATCCTCGCCCTGCCATTCCAACAGGTCATAGGCCTGCAGCACCACGGGCGCGTCGGCCAGCAGCTTCTTGCCCAGGGTCTTGCGGCCCAGGCGTTGCTGCAACAGTGCGAAGGGTTGCACGGCCAGGGCATCGTCCGTTGCCCCTGGTTTCCACACCAGGATCTCGCCATCGAGCACGACGCCGTCCGGCAGTGTTTGCGCCAGGCTGTGCAGCTCGGGGAAGCGATCGGTGACGAGCTCTTCGCCACGCGACCAGACCCACAGCTGGCCGTCGCGCTTGACCACCTGTGCGCGGATGCCATCCCACTTCCATTCGATCTGCCAGTCGCTCGGCGGGCCGAGTTGCGCGTCAAACTGCTCGACGGGCGCCTGCAGCGGGTGGGCCAGAAAAAAAGGATAGGGCTGACCGCCACGCTGGCGGTGTTCATCCGCCGACTCGGCAGCGATCAACTGCTGGTAGCCGGCGGCGGTAGGGCGGTGGCTGATGTCGGTGTAGCCGACCAGGCGCTGGGCCACGCGCTTGGCGTCCAGGCCGGCCAGTTGCGCCAGGGCGCGGGTGACCAATAGCTTGGACACGCCGACGCGAAAGCTGCCGGTGATCAGCTTCAGGCACAGCATCAGGCTTGGCCGGTCGAGCTGCGCCCAGAGTGGGGGCAGGCGCTGGCGGATCACGTCGGGCGGCAGGCCTCGAAGGGGCAGCAGGTGTGTCTCGACCCAGTGGGCCAACCCCTCGTCGCTGCCATGGCTGTTCTCGGGCAGCAGCAACGAGATCGTTTCGGCCAGGTCGCCCACGGCTTGATAGCTCTCTTCGAACAGCCATTCAGGCAGTTCTGCCAGCTCAGTCGCCAGTTCGCGCAGCACACGGGTTGGCACCAGTTGCCGCGGGCGGCCGCCGGCGAGGAAGTACACGGCCCAGGCCGCATCCTCGGCAGGCGCCTGGGCAAAGTAGTCGCGCAAGGCGTCGAGCTTGGCGTTGCTGGAGGTGGTCGCGTCCAGGCGCAGGTACAGTGCGGCGAAGGCTTTCATGCCTCGGGCTCCGAGGTCGCGGGCTCGTCTTCGTCGCCGTATTCGGTGGCGAAGGCGCGAGCATCCAGGCCCTGTTCGTTCAAGTAGCGCACCAGCACGTTAACCGAGCCATGGGTGACCATCACGCGCTCAGCGCCGGTCTGGCCAATGGCCCACAGCAGGCCCGGCCAGTCGGCGTGGTCCGACAGCACGAAGCCGCGGTCGACGCCACGCCGCCGGCGTGTGCCGCGCAACAGCATCCAGCCGCTGGCGAAGGCATCGCTGTAATCGCCGAAACGCCGCATCCAGCTACTGCCCCCGGCAGAGGGCGGGGCCAGGACCAAGGCTTGGCGCATCAACGGGTCGTTGCGCGGGATGTCGCCGGCATAGCGGGTTTCCGGCAGGTGCACGCCAGCTTCGCGGTACACCCGGTTCAATGGCTCGACCGCGCCGTGTACCAGAATCGGCCCGATGCTCGCGTCCAGCCCGTGGAGAATGCGCTGCGCTTTGCCGAAGGCGTAGCAGAACAACACGCTGGCCTTGCCCTGTGCGCAATTGGCGCGCCACCAGGCGTTGATACCGGCGAACACCTGAGGCTGGCGGGGCCAGCGGTAGATAGGCAGGCCGAAGGTCGACTCGGTGATGAAGGTGTGGCAACGCACTGGCTCGAACGGGGCGCAGGTGCCATCGGGTTCGACTTTGTAGTCGCCCGAAGCGACCCAAACCTGGCCTTGGTATTCCAGGCGTACTTGCGCCGAGCCCAGCACATGGCCGGCGGGGTGCAAGCTTAGGGTGACACCGTGGTGGAGGATGCGCTCGCCGTAGGCCAAGGTTTGCAGGTTGATGTCCTGGCCCAGTCGGCTGCGCAGGATGCCCGCGCCGGGCGCGGCGGTCAGGTAGTGATTATTGCCGGTGCGGGCGTGGTCGCCGTGGCCGTGGGTGATGATGGCACGGTCCACCGGCCGCCAGGGGTCGATGTAGAAATCACCGGGCGGGCAGTACAGGCCTTCGGGGCGGGCGATAACGAGGTCCATGGCACGGGCGCCGGTGGTGGGTTACCAGTTAGGAGCGCGGTGGGCGATGGGAAGTTCGAGTGAGTTCGTCGTGGGGGTTGTGGCGCCTGTGAAATCGAGCGCCGCGCGTGCGGCGCTCGATCTCACAGGCGCTATAGGGAGGCGTCATGCACTCACGGCATCACACCATTCCCTTTACCGACCCGGCACCAAGGTCAGCCGCTGGCTCCCATAGGCCCGCCCAAAGTTCTGCGGTTGCAGCGGCAGGCTCATGAAACGCCCCTTGAACCAGGCATCCAACCCGTCGCTGTAGTGCGGGCTTGCCGCGTTGCCGGACTGGCCGCTGCTGGTCAGCACCTGCAACGGTTCGGCCTGGCCGAAATCGACGACCATGCGTGCCGACGCTGGCAGGCGGGTGTCGAAGTCCCTGCCCCAGGCGTAGGGGGTGAGGGCCAGGGTACTAAAGTCGCCGCCGGCAGCCAGCGGTGAACGGCTGAGGGCATCACCCAGGCCATGGTAGGCCGGTGCCGGCCAGCGGTACTGGTGCAGCTTGCCCCACTGCCAAGCGCGGCGGTCGGCGCCGAGTTGCGCAGTGCCGGCATCCACCGCAGCGGCCAGGCTGCGGGCGAGAATCACCGGTTTGTCTTCTTTCTGCGGGGTGCTGCGGTCATCCCAGAACGGGCTGTCCTCGCGGCCCAGCAGGTGATCGGCCTGTGCCGAGTAGGAGAGCCGCGCATTGCTGACGAAGGCCTGCCAGGCAGGGCTGGATTCTGGCCCGAGGTCGTCGAGGAAGGTTTCGCGGGCGAAGGCCTGAAGGAACAGCTCGTACAGCGCGGCATCTGCCGACACCGGGCTCAGCCGGCCATCGAATGCCTTGAGCCGGGCCAAGGCGTCGCGAGCCTTATCACGCTGTGCAGGTGGCAGGGCATCGATGGCTTGCTTGAGCGGTTGAGCCATACCCGGTGCGTCGAACATCTGCTTGAGCTTGTCGGCCAGCAGGGTGACTTGATCGTTTTGCAGGGCCATCAGGCTGCGGCTGTCGTGACGGCCGTTGCCTGCCAACTGAGCCAGGCGCTCGGCGCGCTCGGGGTAGTACCAGGTGTTGGATAACTGCATGCCGTAGCCGCGCGGCAGGCTGCGCTGGTTGGCGTGGCCGATCCAGCCAGCCGGCGGGTCCTGATCGTAAGGGTGCAGCATCGGGTCAGCGTAACCGTCCCAGTCGTAACGGCCGTCCCAGCCGGGCGAAGGCAGCAGGCCCTGGCCTTCGCGGCGGTTTGGGTAGCGCCCGCTGACTTGCCAGCCGATGTGCTCTGGCTCGGCGAAGACGAAGTTGAGCGCCGCGGCGGCGACTTCGCGGGTGCTGTCGAATGCCCGTTCGACGGTCTTGGCGCGGGTCAGGTCGAACAGCGCGTCGAGGCTGCGGTCGCCCTTGAAATGAGGCAGGTTCAGGGCCAGGCCCAGGCTGGCGCTTGCCGGCTGGGCAAGGAGGGTGCCGTGGCGCGTGTCGTACATGACCTCGCGCAGCGGGCGTTGGCCACGCACGAAGAAGGTTTCGCTGCGTGCCCGTGCTGGCAGCCATTTGCCGTCGGCCAGGTAGCTCAGCTGGTTGCCTTGGCGGCGCAGTTGCTCCAGGTACAGGTCCTGGTTGTCGGCCATCACGGCGCTGCTGCTCCAGGCGATCTTGCCGTTGTAGCCGGCCAGCACAATCGGCAGGCCCGGCAGCGACAGGCCGGCGACCTGGTACTTGCCAGTGTGGATCTGCACCGGGCTTAGCGCCCAGGCGGCCTGGCTGTCGCTGGCCAGCAGGCTCTTGCCGCTGCGGCTGCGTTGGCCTGCCAAGGCCAGGTTGGCCGAGCCTGGGCTGCCGAGCAGGTCGAGGTCGGCGAGCTTTTGGCTGGCTGCCGCCAGGGCGGGCAAGCCGGGTAGCTGGCTGGCGAGGTTGAGGCCCTTGAGCTTTTCCACTTCGCTGTCGGCCAACGGTTCGTCCGGTGCGCCGGGCAGCAGCCAGGCCAGCTTGTCGCTGCCGACCTTCTGCGCCAGGGTCAGGGCGCTGAGTTCTTCTTGCAGGTTCACCGATTGGCTGAAGGCGTACAGGCTGAAGATCAGCGCCGAGTCTTCTGGCTTCCAGTACTCAGGGCGATGGCCGCTGCTGGCCAGGCTGGCGGGCAGCTTGTCGCGGTAGCGGAACAGGTAGGCGTTGACGCCGCGGGCGTAGACCTCGAAGAAGCGCTTGAGCCGTGGCGAGGCGTCGGCGTATTGCTGGGCGGCGCTTTGCTTGAGGTTGGCGGCGCGCATCAGGCGGTCGATGTCGAGGGCATCGCTGCCGGCAAGTTCGGCGAGGCGGCCTTGGGCGAGCAGGCGCATGGCGACCATCTGCTCGATGCGATCCCCGGCGTGTACGTAACCGAGGCTGAACAGCGCGTCATGGAAGTTGCCGCTCTCGATCAACGGTGCGCCCATGGCATTGCGCCGGACCGAGACGTTTTGTGCCAGGCCTTTGAGCGGCTGTACGCCGGTGGTCGGTGGCACGCTGTCCTGGTAGCCGCCCATCTGGCAACCGGCGAGTCCGAGCATGCCGAGCAGCGTGGCAGCGGTCTTGAACCGCGGGCGGAAGGGAGGAAAGGCGGGGGCGGCCATGACAAGGCTCCTGCAAGGCGTGGCGGGGGTTTGGAAGGCGCTAAGGTAGTGAGCACGCAGGCGCGGTGCAAGGTGCTGAGGCGGTTTATTTACGAATGGTATGTGGGAGGGGCGTGCAGGTGTAGGGCTTTAGTGAAGTGGTGTTCTCGAGATCGAGCGCCGCCCGCGCGGCGCATCGCGAGCAACGCTCGCTCCTACGTTTGTTTCGGGCCAATTTTTCCTGTGGCATTGGCGCGCGGCCCCTTGGCGCCTGACACGATATCGAGTCGAACAAACAAGGCGGTCGCGCGCCTCTATCACAGGCTTTACTGGCCCGAAACAAACGTAGGAGCGAGCGTTGCTCGCGATGCGCCGCGCGGGCGGCGCTCGATCTTGAGAGCATCACATCACTCAAGCCCTACACCCAGGCCCTCAGCACAACGTGCCGATCAAGCGCCGTGGCACTTCTTGAACTTCTTCTCGCTGCCGCAAGGGCAAGGATCGTTGCGGCCAACGTCCTTCAGGGCGTTACGAACAGGTTCCTGATGGCCGTGGTTGCAGTGCGGGCCGTGCACATGGCCATGGTCGTGATCGTGGTGGTGATCATGATCGTGGTTGCAGTCAGGGCCATGAACATGAGGTTGCTGGGTCATTGCAAAGTTACTCCGGTATGAAATCACCGGGGATTATCTCACCACTGCGCGACAAGTGCAGGTCCCGGTGGAACAGCAACCCGGTGGCCAGCTCGCCCTGCAAGGTGTAATGCAGTGGTTGCTCGCTTTTAAGCAGCTTGGCCAGCGGCTTCAGGTGCTGCCACAGGTTGGTCCGCGCGGTGATCTTGAAGGTGCGCCGGGCATGGCCGCCGACGCTGCGCCACACACTGGTCTCATCCTGCACCAGCAACAGGTCGTTGAGCCGTATCGAATACGCCAGGCTGCGGATGAACAAGCGGCTGTCATTCGGGTTGTCGACGCGCAGGTGCAGCACGAACTCCTGCTCAAGTAGCCTGGCCTTGACCGTTTCGACCCTGACCAGGTGCACCTCAGGTTCGCGCCAGTCGTCGCCGCCCCAGCTGACGCAGCCCGCGAGCAGTGCCAGCAGGGCGCCGAGCAGCAGTACGCGGGCCTGGGCGATCATGCTCAGCTGGCCACGTAACTGGCACAGCATTTCTTGAACTTCTGACCGCTGGCGCAAGGGCAAGGGTCGTTGCGCCCGGCCTTCAGCCCGACCGTGGGGTCGATGAAGTACCAGCGCCCCTCATGCTGGACGAACGCCGAGCGCTCGCGGTGCTGGTGATCGCCGTCCTCATCGTGCCAGCGCGCGGTGAAGGTGACAAAACCGTGCTCGGGTTGGCCACCCAGCACCTCGGCGCTTTCCACCTCCAGCCCCAACCAGGTGCTTTGGGCGCTCCAACTGGCCATGGCGGCGCGGTCCAGCGCCGCTTGCTGGGCCGGCAGGGTGGTGCTCACCAGGTAGTCGATCAGGCCCAGCACGTAAGCGCTGTAGCGCGAGCGCATCAGCGTCTGGGCATCCGGTGCCGGGGTTCCGGCATGGTAGTGCCCGCAGCAGGCGTCGAGCAGGTTGCCACTGCCGCAAGGGCAGACCGAGACACTCATCATCACCACCAGTACTTTCCAAAATTTTCAGGGTTGGCCCAGAATCGCGCATTGAGCCAGTCCGGGACTTGCTTGTAGTCATGTAGATCATAGGTGAAGAGGCTCAACACCTGCCCTTCACGACGGAATTTTTCGCTGGCAGACAAGGCCAGGGCGAAAAAGTCGGTGTCTTGCCAACCGCAGGCCGAGAGGTCGGCCAGCACCGCAACCCGGCTGGCATTAAGGTTACGAATGCCGCCCAGCAGTTCCAGGCCGGTACGCTTGGGCAGGTGCTCCAGGCAGTCCACCAGCACCGCCAAGTCGAAGCGTTGACCGGCAAGGTCTGCCGGCAACGGGCCGGGTGCAGTCGTTGCGATGGCCACCTGCGGGTGTGCCTCGGCAAAGGCGTCCAGTGCGGGGAAGCGCGTGCCTACCAGCAACAGGCGTTGAGGGGTAAAACGCTCGAGCAGGGCCGCCAAGGCCTGCTGGGGCGTGCGCTGGGAAAAACCGTCGGTCATTGCCAATCCTCGTTCAAGTCATCCAAGACTAACGGGCCGCAGCGCCTGGGCAAAGCGGCATGTGACCGCGTCGTGGCTTATTGCTGGCAGGGATGGATTGCGCGGTCTTTACTCCCAGAGATCGGCCTTATGCCGATTCCCCTAGGAGAAGCAACGAAAATGAGCATAGTACGCACAGCGATACCCCTGGTACTGCTCACCAGTGTGTTGACTGGTTGTGCAGGTTTGCAAAAAACCGACTGGCCGAAGTGTGCTGCCGTCGGGGGCGTAGGCGGCGCCGCCTTGGGTGCCATCGAGAGTTCCAGCTGGGCTGGCTGGGGCGCGTTGTTGGGCGGTGGCCTGGCGGCGGGCTATTGCTGGGCCCATGGCGATGGCGACGAGGATGGTGACGGCGTGCCGGACAGCCGTGACAAGTGCCCCGGCACCCCACGCGGTGTGCAGGTCGATGCCAATGGCTGCCCGCCCGAACCGGTCGCGGTGGTCGAGGAAGTCGTGGTGCAGAAGGAAGAAGTCATCGTCATCCGCGATGTGCACTTCGAGTTCGACTCTGCGCGTCTGACCGCCAATGATAAAGAGCGGCTGAACACCATCGCCACCCGCCTCAAACAGGAAGCACCGAGTGCCCGCCTGAGTGTCAGCGGCCATACCGACAGCGTGGGCTCTGACACCTACAACCAGAAACTGTCCGAGCGCCGTGCCCATTCGGTGACCGATTACCTGGTCGAGAGCGGTGTGCCGCGCAGCAGCTTCGTCTCGATAGTGGGTGCCGGGGAAACCCAGCCAGTGGCTGACAACGCCACGGCCGATGGGCGCGCCATGAACCGTCGCACCGAGATCAAGATCCAGCGGTGACGGCCAGCACCAGCGTCCGCGCCTGGAGCAGTGGCGCGGACGCAGGCTGCTGGGCAGTTCGATCCGACAAGCGTCACTGCAGGGCCTCTGGCGCACGCCTTGGCATTACAGGTACTGTTGGTCGCACGGCTCGCTCGAACGGGCCGCTTCGACATAACAATAAATGTAGAGGGGCTGGGCTATGAAGTTCATCCTGGGCCTGGGCAAGGTCCTGACCGTTATCTTCTGGGGCGTGGCGCTGTTCAATCTGTTGATGCCGCAACCCTTGCCATTCAATCTTCTGATCAACGCGGCAGGCATTGTCTTGCTGAGCCTGCATGTGCTCGAGGTGTTGTTCTTCAACGCCAGCCTGCGTGGGCGCAGCCACCGTTGGTTCGACCGCTTGCAGATCCTGCTGACGGGGATCTTCCATGTCATGTCCATTCCTCGTGCGCAGGAGGCGCCGCGCAATGCGTAATCTGATGTTGCTGGCGGTGTTGGCCGCGCCCTTGGCCCAGGCCGAAAGCCTTGAGGTGGCTTCCAATTCCATGCTGCGCTTGCCCGACAAGTCGGCCAGCGTGCACCTTGAGTCCCTGCGCGTGGCCGACTCGGCGACGCTGCTTTTGCCTGCCACGCTCACCGAGTTGAAGGTCGATCACCTGCAACTGGGGCGTGAGGCGCGTATCGCCATTGCCCCCGCTGACCACCCGCTGCGCATTGAAGCACGCAGTGCCCGGCTGGGTGAGGGCAGCCAGATCAGTGCCCCGGGTGCGCCAGGCACCTACCAGCGTGCGGCCCGTTCCGGGCGAAGCCTGGACTTGAAGCTGGATGAGTTAGAGGCCGAGCAACTGTCGATCGATGCCCGAGGCGGTGCCGGCGCGCCGGGTTATGCAGGCCTCGATGGTGCCAACGGCCAAGCCGGGGGCTGCACCTGGGGCCAAGCCAGCCGCGGCGCCAATGGCGATAATGGCGGCAACGGGCATGACGGTGCGGCGGGTGGGCGAATTCGCCTGAGTGTGCCGCAGGGCTTTGCTCAATCGCGCATTGTAGTGCGCCTGGATGGCGGTGCCCCGGGCCAGGCCGGCATAGCGGGCAAGGCAGGCAAAGGCGGGGCGAGTAAAGGGTGTTTGGTCTATCGCACCGATGCCGGTGCCAGCGGGCGGCCGGGGCAGCCGGGCCAGCCAGGCCTGGCCGGTGCCTCGGGTGAGTTGATCCTGCAGCGCCTTTGACCCGTGCGGGCGGCGCGGCCCAGGGTTGCGTCGCCTACAGCACCCACCGCGAGCTGGCCACGGCCACCACCGCGATGCCCAGCAGCAGGTTGATGCCGACCATCCGTCGAATCCTGCCCAGTACTGCGGCCCCCGTCGCCCAGTCCTCGGCCTGCACAGCTGTTTTCAGCTCGGGCAGCAGCAAGGCCTGGATGCGCATGAACAGGGCGAACATGGCAATGCCGCCACCGATCATCACATGCACGTACTTGGGCGCGGTCTCGAAGCCTGTGAAGCGCATGTGCAACATGCCGATACCGCTGATCGCCAAAATCGCGACAGCCAACCAGACCCATCTGAAGAAGCGTCGGAAAACTTCCACCCACAACCGCAGGCGCGCAGGCCCGTCGAGGGCTGCAACCGTTGCCGGGCGCAGCACTAGCCAGGCGAAGAACATGCCGCCGACCCAGACCAGCGCGGCCAGGACATGCAGTGTGTAGGGGAGGGCAAAGGCAAGCATCCGGATCTCCATGCGGCATAAAGGGCAATAGCGGGGTATGATAGCCGCCCATGCGAAACACTGAAAATATATCCAGCCCTCCGGGCGCCTGCAGACCATGATCAGCAACGAACTCAAAGCCACCATCCAGGGCGCCTACTCGCGTTTTCTCGAAGCCAAGAGCCTCAAGCCGCGGTACGGCCAGCGCCTGATGATCGCCGAAGTGGCCAAGGTGCTCGGCGACATCGCCTGCGACGATGAAGGCCGCCGTGCCGGCGAGCCTGCCGTTGTCGCCGTCGAGGCGGGTACCGGTACCGGCAAGACGGTCGCCTATGCGCTGGCCGCGATCCCGGCCGCCAAGGCTGCCGGCAAGCGCCTGGTCATCGCCACCGCGACCGTCGCCCTGCAAGAGCAGATCGTCTTCAAGGACCTGCCCGACCTGATGCGCAGCAGCGGGCTGAATTTCAGCTTCGCCCTGGCCAAGGGGCGCGGCCGCTACCTGTGCCTGTCCAAGCTCGATGTGCTGCTGCAAGAAGGCCACGCACAATCGGCCACCGCGCAGTTGTTTGAGGAAGAAGGCTTCCACATCGAAGTCGACGAGCGCAGCCAGAAACTGTTCAACAGCATGATCGAGAAACTGGCGGGTAACCGCTGGGACGGCGACCGCGACAGCTGGTCCGAAGCCCTGGAAGACCAGGACTGGGCGCGCCTGACGACCGATCACAGCCAATGCACCGGCCGCCACTGCCCGAACTTCCAGCAGTGCGTGTTCTATAAAGCGCGCGAGGGCATGGGCAAGGTCGACGTGATCGTCACCAACCATGACATGGTCCTGGCTGACCTGGCCCTGGGGGGCGGCGCGGTGTTGCCCGACCCACGCGACACCATGTACGTGTTCGACGAAGGCCACCACCTGCCAGACAAAGCCATTGGCCACTTCGCCCATTACTCGCGCCTGCGCTCCACCGCCGACTGGCTGGAGCAGACCGCCAAGAACCTCACCAAGCTGCTGGCCCAGCACCCGTTGCCGGGTGACTTGGGCAAACTGATCGAACAGGTGCCGGAGCTGGCACGGGAGATCCGCACCCAGCAGCAGTTCATGTTCACCCTGTGCGAACAGGTCGCGGACTTCCGCCCCAGCGAAGATACCGAGGGCCGTGAACGCCCGCGCTATCGCTTCGAAGGGGGCGTGGTGCCGGAGCAGATCCGCGAGGTGGGCATCGAATTGAAAAAGGGCTTCGCCCGTCTCAACGACCTGTTCACCCGCCTGGCTGACCTGCTGAAGGAAGGCATGGACGGTGAAGTGAATATCGGTATCGCCAGCCACCAGGCCGAAGAATGGTACCCGCTGTTCGGCAGCCTGGTGACCCGCGCCCAGGGCAACTGGGAGCTGTGGACGGCCTTCACCGCCGAAGACCCCGAAGACAGCCCGCCCATGGCGCGCTGGCTGACCCTGGCCGAAAGTGGGGCGTTGTTCGACATCGAAGTCAACGCCAGCCCCATCCTCGCCGCCGAAATGCTCCGTCGCAGCCTGTGGAGTGTCGCCCACGGCGCGCTGGTGACCTCGGCCACGCTCACCGCCCTGGGCAAGTTCGACCGCTACCGCATGCGTTCGGGCCTGCCGCGTGATGCTGTTACCTGCGTGGTCCCCAGCCCATTCGTGCATGGCGATGCCGGCCTGCTGCGGGTGCCCGACCTGGGCGCCGACCCACGTGATGCGGCGGCGCACACCGCCGCCATCATCCGCGAATTACCCAACATGCTCGACGATGCCCGCGGTGCGCTGGTGCTGTTCTCGTCGCGCAAGCAGATGCAGGATGTGTTCGACGGCCTGGACCGGGACTGGCGCAAGCTGGTGCTGATCCAGGGCAACCTGTCCAAGCAGGAGACCCTGAACAAGCACAAGGCGCGGGTCGATGATGGCCAGCACAGCGTGTTGTTCGGCCTGGCCAGCTTTGCCGAAGGTGTCGATTTGCCCGGTGCCTATTGCGAGCATGTGGTGATCGCCAAGATCCCCTTCGCCGTGCCCGACGACCCGGTCGAGGCGGCCCTGGCCGAGTGGATCGAAGCCCGCGGCGGCAACCCGTTCATGGAAATTGCCGTGCCGGATGCCTCGTTGCGGTTGATCCAGGCCTGTGGCCGGTTGCTGCGGACCGAGCAGGATCGCGGCGTCATCACCTTGCTCGATCGGCGCTTGGTCACCCAGCGCTACGGCAAGGCTATTCTCAATGCGCTGCCGCCCTTCCGGCGGGAGATTTCCTGACGGCCGGAGCACACTGCTCCGGCTTGTTGTCCATCACTCAGTCTTGGGCTCACGAGGGCCCTGAAGGAGAGCCCTAGCCCTATGGTCCGCCGTACCCTGCCTGTCGTATTCGCCCTGTTGTTCAGCTCGCCCTTGCTGGCCGGGCAGCAGACGCTGTTCAGCTTCGTGCGCCCGGCCTCGGTGGTCAACGTGGTGACCGAAGATGCCGGCATGCCGCAGTACAACGCAGAGCAAACGGCCGGGGGGGAGGTGCTGCGGCGTGTGGTGTTCAACCCGGTCGAGCGGCCGACCCTGCGCCTGAGCCCGCAGAGCGGTGCCTGGGACTGGTCGGCCGGGCAGATCCTGACCTTGCGCTTGCAAAGCGCCATGGATTGGGCGCTGACTGTGGATGTCACCGTGCTGGGCACTGATGGCCGCACGCTGACCAGCCGCATCGACCTGCCAGCCGGGCCGGCCCAGACAGTGATGGTGCCGCTCACGGCCACCTCGCCGTTGAGCCAGGGTATGCGCGCTGGCCCGCCAATGCCGTGGACGTATGCCGGCCAGCGCCTGCTGCTGACCAGTAGCGCGGGCGCGGTAGACCTCAAGCAAGTGGCCTCTGTCAGCCTGACGATCCCCAACCCCAAGGTGGCGCAGAGCCTGCTGATCGAGAAAGTGGGTATTCAGGATGACGACCAGGCCTACAAAGCGGCCTACCACGAGCTGATTGACGCTTATGGCCAGTCCACGCGTGGCCAATGGCCTGAGAAAATTGCCAACGACGAGCAGCTCAAGGCTGCCGATGTGCGCGAACAGCAGCAACTCAAGGGCTGGCTGGCTGAGCTTGGCAAGCAGCCCCTGGACACCTATGGCGGGCTGCTGGACGGGGCGGCGTTCGAGGCCAAGGGCTTTTTCCGAACCGAGAAGCGTGACGGGCGCTGGTACCTGGTAACGCCGGATGGCCACCCGTTCTACTCGCTGGGTGTCAACGCCGTGGCCGCGGATGGCGGGCGCACCTACGTCGAAGGCCGTGACGGCATGTTCAAGGCGCTGCCCGGCGATAATGATCCGCTGGCGGCGTTCTATGGCAAGGGTAACAACGACGACGGCAATGCCTCGTCGCAAGGGCGCAACTTCAAGCAGGGGCGATGGTTCGACTTCTATGCCGCCAATATCCAGCGCACCTATGGCAAACCTTGCCCGCCCAGCGTTGAGGGGCAGCCTGCAGTAGAGTGCCCGCCATTGGTGTTGGATGCCTCGCGCTGGCAGACGCACGCGCTCGATCGCCTGCAAGCCTGGGGTTTCAACACCCTGGGTAACTGGAGCGATTCGGCGTTGGGCCAGGCCAAGCGCATGCCCTACACCTTGCCGCTGTCGATTGTCGGTGACTATGCCAGCATCAGCACGGGCATGGACTGGTGGGGCAGCATGCCCGACCCCTTCGACCCCCGGTTCGCCATGGCCACTGAGCGCGCGGTCGCCATCGCCGCCCGGGACCACCGTGATGACCCGTGGCTGATCGGCTACTTCGCTGACAACGAGCTGGCCTGGGCCGCACCAGGCAATGACCCCAAGGCCCGCTACGGGCTGGCCTACGGCACACTGCGCCTGACCACCGACGTGCCCGCCAAGCGCGCCTTCCTCAAGCAACTGCGGGACAAATACCGCAACCAGGAGGGCCTGTCCAAGGCGTGGGGGATTGAACTGTCCGCCTGGGAGCTGATGGAAGACCCCGGTTTCGAGGCCCCCTTGCCCAACCCGGAGCACCCGGAAATCGAGCGGGATTACCAGTACTTCCAGCAGGTGTTCGCCGAGACCTATTTCAAGACCATCGCCGATTCGTTGAAGTGGCACGCGCCCAATCACCTGCTGCTCGGCGGCCGCTATGCGGTGAGCACGCCAGAAGCGGTGAAGGCCTGCGCGGAGTTCTGCGACGTGCTGAGTTTCAACTTCTATACCCTCAAGCCTGAGGACGGTTACGACTTCGCCCGCCTTGCCGAGCTGGACAAGCCGGTGCTGGTGTCCGAGTTCCAGTTCGGCTCCCGCGACCGTGGGCCGTTCTGGCCGGGGCCGTTGGAGGTGGCGCGTGAAGAAGACCGTGGGCCGGCCTATGGCAACTTCCTCAAGGCCGCGTTGGCGCAGCCGATGATCGTCGGAGCGCATTGGTTCCAGTACCTGGACCAACCGGCCAGTGGGCGGCTGCTCGATGGTGAGAATGGGCACCTGGGGCTGGTGGCCATCACCGATGTGCCCTACTCAGGGTTCGTCGAGGCGGTGCGTAAAAACAACCAGCAGGCCATTGGTCAGTTGCGTGCGCAGTTGGTCAAGCCGCAGCCGTGAGCCATCGGGGCCGTCAAACGGCCCCTTTACCTGCGACCACCCAGCCTAAGCCAGTTTGCAAAACCGCCAACTACTGAAACAATGCACGCCATTTTCAGAAGGTCGTACGGAGAACAGTGGGTGCAGATCCAGGGTCACTATGAGCTGAAGTTCGAGGCGGTGCGTGAAGCCTTCGCCGAGTTGTTCGATGATCCCCAGGAGCGTGGCGCGGCGCTGTGCATCCAGGTGGGCGGCGAGACCGTGATCGACCTGTGGGCGGGCACCAGCGACAAGGACGGGCAGCAGGCCTGGCACAGCGACACCATCGCCAACCTGTTCTCCTGCACCAAGACTTTCACCGCCGTCACCGCCTTGCAACTGGTAGGCGAGGGCAAATTGGCGCTGGATGTTCCGGTCGCGCGTTACTGGCCCGAATTCGCTCAGGCCGGCAAGCAGTCCATCACCCTGCGCCAGTTGCTCAGCCATCGCGCTGGCCTGCCGGCCATCCGTGAGTTGCTGCCTGCCGAGGCGTTGTATGACTGGCAGGCGATGGTCGATGCCTTGGCCGCCGAAACCCCGTGGTGGGCGCCCGGCACCGAACACGGCTACGCCGCCATCACTTATGGCTGGCTGATCGGGGAGCTGATCCGCCGTGCAGACGGCCGTGGCCCCGGCGATTCGATCGTGGCCCGTACGGCCCGGCCGTTGGGGCTGGACTTCCATGTCGGCCTGGCGGATGAAGCGTTCTACCGTGTGGCGCATATCGCACGCGGCAAGGGTAACCCCGGCGATGCCGCGGCCCAGCGCTTGCTGCAGGTGACCATGCGTGAGCCCGAGGCGCTGTCGACCCGTGCGTTCACCAACCCGCCAGCGATTCTCACCAGTACCAACAAGCCCGAGTGGCGGCGCATGCAGCAACCGGCGGCCAATGGCCACGGCAATGCCCGCAGCCTGGCAGGCTTCTATGCCGGGCTGCTCGATGGCAGCCTGCTCGAGTCCGAACTGCTCGACGAACTCACCCGCGAGCACAGTATCGGGCAGGATCGCACCTTGTTGACCCAGACCCGTTTCGGCCTGGGCTGCATGCTTGACCAGCCCGAGGTGGCCAATGCCACCTTTGGCCTCGGTGCCCGTGCGTTCGGGCATCCCGGCGCAGGCGGCTCGGTAGGTTTCGCCGACCCGGAGCACGATGTGGCATTCGGTTTTGTGGTCAATACCCTTGGCCCGTATGTGCTCATGGACCCAAGAGCCCAGAAGTTGGTCCGCGTCCTTGCCCGTTGCCTTTGATCGGGTAATGCGGGTATTGGCTGACCCCTTTGACTATCCTCAATGTCTACGCTTTAAGTGCGTTGGCAAAATTTTCTTCTATTTCATGGTGTATCGCTGATGTCTTCACATAAAACCTTAGCACTCGCCCTGTGCCTGACCGCCGTCACCGGCTGCGCCAGTCACTCCCCGGACGCCGCGAAGGGCAGTGGTTTCAACTGGTGGCCTTTTGGGTCGGACCAGGTTGCCGAGCAGGAAGTGAAGCAAGCCGTCACCGAAAAGGTCGCCAAGGCCGATGCCAAGTCCGAAAGCGCCAGCCGCTGGTGGTGGCCGTTTGGCGGCGACGACACGGCCAAAGGGCCTGTTGTACCCAAGATCGACCAGAAAGCCACCCAGGCCTGGTTGGACGAATACGAGCCCAAGCTGCGTGAAGCGATCAAGGACAGCAAGCTGGAACTGGAGCGCCGTGACAACGTGCTGGCTGTGACCATTCCGGTGGACAGTTCGTACAACCCTGACCGCCCGAACATGCTGCTGCCGATGACCCTGGGCCCGATCACCCGTGTAGCCAAGACCGTCGAGGGCGATTCCAAGACCGCCGTGTTGGTGCTGGGCCATGCCGACAGCAGCGGTGTTGCTGCGGCTAACCAGAAGCTCAGCCTGGAGCGCGCCGCCTCGGTGTCGGCGATTTTCCGCCTCAGCGGCCTGCAACGTGATCGCCTGAGCCTTAAGGGGATGGGGTCGGTGATGCCGCGCGCCGCCAATGATAGCGCCGAAGGCCGTGCACTGAACCGCCGTGTGGAATTGCTGCTGACGCCTCAGAACACCATGGTCGCGCTGCTGGCCAAATACCAACAGGCCGCGCCAGCACCGACCCCAGCGTCGATGGTCGCGGTTCAGGATGCCAAGGCACCTGCCGCCAAGGCTGTCAGCACCAAACCGGCTGCCAAGGCCGCTGCCAAACCGGCCGCGAAAAAGCCTGTCGCCAAGGCCAAGGCACCCGCTAAGACGGCTGCAAAAAGCAAAGCCGCGCCGGCCAAGCCCGCTGCCAAGAAGGCGACCACCGACAAGAAAGTAGCCGCCAACAGCCCTGCGAAGACCAACTGATCGTCAAGGAAACGCAGCCATGACTCAAACCCTGGCCGATATGCGCCGCGACTACACCCGTGATGGCCTGGCAGAAGCCCAGGCCCCGGGGGAGCCGTTCGCTTTGTTCCACCAGTGGTTCGCCGATGCGGTGAAGACTGAACAGCCCCCGGTCGAGGCCAACGCCTTGACCCTCGCCACGGTCGATGGCGAGGGCCGGCCCCATTGCCGCGTCTTGCTGCTCAAGGGGGTCGATGACCGTGGTTTTACCTTCTTCACCAACTACGAAAGTGCCAAGGGCCAGCAACTGCAGGCCAACCCTTTCGCCGCCATGACGTTCTTCTGGCCGGCGCTGGAGCGCCAGGTACGTATCGAAGGGCGTGTGGAAAAGGTCACGGCCAAGGAGTCGGACGACTACTACCAGGTGCGACCGCTGGGCAGCCGCCTGGGGGCTTGGGCCTCGCCGCAAAGCCAGGTAATAACCGGCCGCGAAGCGTTGGAAGCGCTGGTAGAGGCGACCGAGGCGCGGTTTTGTGACACTCAGCCGCATTGCCCCGAGCACTGGGGAGGGTACCGTCTGTTGCCTGAGCGTATCGAGTTCTGGCAGGGGCGGGCGAGCCGCCTGCATGACCGGTTGAATTACCGCCTGGTGGATGGGCAATGGCTGCGAGAGCGGCTGGCGCCTTGAAAACCCTGGGGCCGCTTGCGGCCCCAGGTGTTTATTCCGCTACGCCGGGATAAGCCTCGGCCTCACGTGCCAACCAACTCGCCAGCGCCTTGCGCTTGACCTTCTCTCTGCGTGCCTGCTCCAGCCGCTGCAACATGTAGTCACGCTTCTGCGCATCCTTCCCGGCCATCGATAGCGCCAGGTCGCGGTCCATCCAGCGGCGCATGCGCACATACAGCCACCCATGGAAGTACAGCCCTGCGACAGTTGTCACCACGACGATGAAGTAATCCATGGCTATCCTTGGTCTCACTTGAAAGGCCCCACGATACAGTCCATGCAGGCTGTACCCAGGCTGAATGAAAACAATTTTATTGCGTCTGCGTCGTGACAGCCGTCAACGCGCAGCGTCTAATGGACACCGATGACTTTTGGAGATTTTACCTATGCGTAAATCCGCTTTGCTGGTGGCGACCTTTACCACCATGTCGCTGTTGCTGGGGGGCTGTGCCTCGAGCCTGACCGGCGATAGCTACTCCCGTGATGAGGCCCGTCGCGTGCAGACAGTGCGTATGGGTACCATCGAATCCCTCCGTCCGGTCAAGATCGAAGGCACCAAGACCCCAATCGGCGGTGGCGCTGGCGCCATTGTCGGTGGCGTTGCCGGCAGTGCAGTCGGTGGTGGCCGCGGCAGCATCGTTGCGGCCGTAATTGGTGCAGTGGCCGGTGGCCTGGCAGGTTCTGCCGCCGAGGAAGGCATCACTCGCACCCAGGGTGTTGAAATCACCGTGCGTGAAGATGACGGCAGCATGCGTGCCTATGTGCAGGCCGTTCAGGAAAACGAGATTTTCCGGGTTGGCGACCGTGTTCGCATCATGACCGTCGACGGTACCAGCCGCGTCTCGCACTGAGCCTTGACCCGGTTGTAGCGCTAAAATAAAAAACCCCGACATGGCCACGCCAGTCGGGGTTTTTTAATGCCACTGTTTTTAGCTTGCGAGGGTTTTGCGGCTGGCCATCGCAGTGACGGCATAGCCGATGACCGCGGCGAAGAACGAGCCCGTAAGGATGCCCATGCGGTCCATGCCCGCATAATCGCTACTGCCGGGCACGAATGCCAGCGAGCCCACGAACAAGCTCATGGTGAAGCCGATGCCACAGAGGATCGCCACCCCCAGCAATTGCCCCCAGTTTGCGCCTGCCGGCAACGCGGCCAGGCCAAGTTTGATCGCCACCCAGGTCAGGCCGAAGACCCCTACCGTCTTACCCAGCAGCAAGCCGACAGCGATACCCATCGGTACTGGATGAGTGAAGCTTTCCAGGTTCATGCCTGCCAGCGAAACACCGGCGTTGGCGAAGGCGAACAGCGGCAGAATGGCGTAGGCAACCCAAGGATGCAGGGCATGCTCCAGGGACAGCAGCGGCGACGTTTCGGCGTTGCGGGTGCGCAGTGGGATGCACAGCGCCAGGGCGACACCCGCCAGCGTGGCGTGAACACCGCTCTTGAGCACGCACACCCAAAGCACCAGGCCGATGATCAGGTAGGGCCCGAGTTTGACCACGCCAAGCCGGTTCATGGCCAGCAGCGCTACCAGGCAGGCGCCGGCCAGCAACAGCGAGACGCTCGACAAGGTGCCCGAATAGAACAGGGCAATGACAATGATCGCACCCAGGTCATCGATGATCGCCAGGGTCATCAGGAACAGCTTCAGCGAAACCGGTACGCGCTTGCCCAGCAGTGCTAGCACGCCGAGGGCGAAGGCAATGTCGGTGGCGGTGGGGATGGCCCAGCCGGCGACCGCAGCGGGGTCGTCGCGGTTGATGAACCAGTAGATCAGGGCTGGTATCACCATTCCGCCCACCGCAGCGGTAGCGGGCAGGACTATCTGCGAGGGCTTGGAGAGGTGGCCGTCGACCACCTCGCGCTTGACCTCCAGGCCGATGAGCAGGAAGAACAGCGCCATCAGGCCGTCGTTGATCCACAGCAGCAAGGGCTTGGCGATTTCCAGCGCGCCAACTTTGACCGCCACCGGGACCTCGAGCAGGCCGTTGTACAGGTAGGACAAAGGTGAGTTGTTGATGACCAGCGCAAGAACGGCCGCGGCGATCAACAGCAGACCGCTGGCAGCTTCGAGCTGAAAGAATCGGGTGAAGAGGCTACGCACGGGCTATGGGCTCTCCCTGAGAGATTAAGGATGGAACGGGCGTACACCCTAGCCTGTGGCGATATGCTTTAAAACAAAAACTATATTCGTTTTTGTTATATGTTATTGCTGCCTGGGCTGTGGCAAGCCTAGACGGTGTTGCGGAAAGCGTGGGTAGGGGGAATCCGATTATCTCTGCAGGCTTTTCTGGCACTGCAGAGACCCGCAGACTCGATGCCGTGTAGGAGCAGCCTTGCGCTGCGAAGAGGCCAGTGGCAGCACATAGCGCTTCGCTGCTTTCACCGCCCTCTTCGCAGCACAAGGCTGCTCCTACCAGAAGCGGGCCTTATGCGTTCAGCCCGAGCATGTCCCGCGCCACCGCCTCGGCAATGCGAATGCCATCGACGCCAGCGGACAGAATACCGCCCGCATAACCCGCACCTTCGCCCGCTGGGAACAGCCCCTTCAGGTTCAGGCTCTGGAAGTCCTCACCCCGGGTAATCCGCAGCGGTGAAGACGTGCGCGTCTCGATACCGGTCAGCACCGCATCGTGCAGGTTGTAGCCTTTGATCTGCCGATCGAATGCCGGCAGTGCTTCGCGGATCGCCTCGATGGCGAAGTCCGGCAGGCTCGGCGCCAGGTCGCCCAGGGTCACGCCCGGTTTATACGACGGTTCGACACTGCCCAGGGCAGTGGACGGCCTGCCGGCCACGAAGTCGCCAACCAACTGCGCCGGTGCCTGATAGTTGCTGCCACCCATCACGTAGGCGTGGGCTTCCAGGCGCTCCTGCAGCTCGATACCGGCCAACGGGCCACCCGGGTAGTCGCGTTCCGGGTCGATGCCGACGACGATGCCGGAGTTGGCATTGCGTTCGTTACGCGAGTACTGGCTCATGCCGTTGGTAACGACGCGGCCGGGCTCGCTGGTGGCTGCGACCACGGTGCCGCCTGGGCACATGCAGAAGCTGTAGACCGAACGGCCGTTCTTGGCGTGATACACCAGTTTGTAGTCGGCGGCGCCGAGTTTCGGGTGGCCGGCGTACTTGCCCAGGCGCGCCTTGTCGATCAGCGTTTGAGGGTGCTCGATACGGAAGCCGACCGAGAAGGGCTTGGCCTCCATGAACACGCCCTTGGCGTGCAGCATGCGGAACGTGTCGCGGGCACTGTGGCCCAGGGCCAGGACCACATGGCGCGAATGCAGCTGCTCGCCGCTTTCCAATACCACGCCGGTCAGTTGCCCATCATCGGTCAGCAGGTCGGTGACTTTCTCCTGGAAGCGCACTTCGCCGCCCAGGGCGATGATGTCCTGACGCATCTGCTCGACCATACCGGTCAGGCGGAAGGTACCGATGTGCGGCTTGTTGATGTAGAGGATCTCATCGGGCGCACCGGCCTTGACGAACTCTTCCAGCACCTTGCGGCCGTGGTGCAGCGGGTCCTTGATCTGGCTGTACAGCTTGCCGTCGGAGAACGTCCCGGCGCCGCCTTCGCCGAACTGCACGTTGGACTCCGGGTTGAGCACGCTTTTGCGCCACAGGCCCCAGGTGTCCTTGGTGCGCTGGCGCACTTCTTTGCCGCGCTCGAGGATGATCGGCTTGAAGCCCATCTGCGCCAGCAACAGGCCGGCAAAGATGCCGCAGGGGCCGAAGCCGACCACGATCGGGCGTTGCTCGACCTCGGCAGGGGCGTGGCCGACGTACTTGTAGGTAACGTCAGGCGCGACGCCGATGTTGCGATCGTCTGCGAATGTGCGAAGCAGCTCGGCTTCGTTGCTGGCTTCGAGGTCGATGGTGTAGATGAACAGCAGTTCGCTGTTTTTCTTGCGTGCGTCGTAGCTGCGCTTGAACAGGTTGAAGCTGAGCAATTGCTCATCGCGGATGCCCAGGCGCTGGACGATGGCTTCGCGCAGGGCTTCGTCAGGGTGGTCCAGGGGCAGCTTCAGTTCGGTGATTCGTAGCATGGCAGGGTCCAGTATCCCGGCCATGGGCGGCCGGCGGCTTTACACAAACCGCCAAGTATAAGCTGTTCGCCGCCCTGACTGGCAGGATAAAAGCGCCCGGCGATCAGTTGTCGCGTGCACCACCGTAGTAACCGCAGCCTTGTAGGGTCTTGCCATCGATGCGCAGCTCGGCGCGCAAGTGACGGACTGCCCCGGTCGCGCTGTCCACGCAGCGTTGCGGTGCGACCCAAAGCTCCACGTGCTGGCCGTTGGCTTCGCTGGTCAGGGTCAGGCCGCCACCGGGTACTTCTTCTTCCAGGAACGGCAGGGGCAGCGGCGCCTGGCCTACGCGGTTGACGACCATGCCTTTGCCGCTGGCTTTGATGTCCCAGTCGGGTTCGTGGCCGTTGGCACGCAGGGTCAGTTGTTTGAAGTTGGGGTCTTCACAGGCCCGGGTCGAGGGCTCCAGGCGGTACAGGCGGCGGACGTCGAGCTGGCCGTCGGTGTTGGCCTGCTTGCTGCCGGTCAGGCGGCCGCGCACGTCGGCGAACAGCTTGTCGCCAGCATCCTTGGCGAGGTTGGCGGCTTCCTGCAGGATGCCGGTGCTGGCGGCGTCGTTGATCACGAAACGGCGGCTTTCATTACAGGGTTTGAACAGCAACTGGCCCCCGGCGGCGCTCAGTTCGCCCTGCATGCGCGTGGTGCCGATGTTCGGGTCGGTCGGCGTGGCAGCCATGAGCTGGCAGCCGGCGAACAGGGGCAGCATGGCGGCGAGCAGCAGGGAGGGGGTGAGGCGCATGGGGCGGGCTCCGGCGATCGTTGCAAAAGAGCTGGCCACGTTACTCAGGGTGCGCGGCGATCACAAGCTTTGTTGATAGCCTGTGCCGGCCTCTTCGCGGGTAAACCCGCTCCCACAGACCCGCAGAGACTTTCAAAGCTGTGCAGTACCTGTGGGAGCGGGTTTACCCGCGAAGAGGCCGGCACAGGCCATAAAAATGCAGCAGGTAGAACAAAGGGCCCGAAGGCCCTTTGCTCATCAACCACCCAGATACGCGTCACGCACCTTCGGGTCACTCAGCAGCGCTTCACCCGTGCCCTGCATCACCACCCGTCCGTTTTCCAGTACATAGGCACGGTCAGCGATCTTCAGCGCCTGGTTGGCGTTCTGCTCCACCAGGAACACGGTCACGCCGTCACGGCGCAGCTGTTCGATGATGTCGAAGATCTGCTGGATGATGATCGGGGCCAGGCCCAGCGAGGGCTCGTCGAGCAACAGCAACTTGGGTTTGCTCATCAGCGCCCGGCCAATGGCGAGCATCTGCTGCTCGCCACCGGACATGGTGCCGCCGCGCTGGATATAGCGCTCCTTCAGGCGCGGGAACAGCTGCAGGACCTTGTCCAACTGCTCCTGGTAATCGCCCTTGTCGGTGAAGAAACCGCCCATGGCGAGGTTCTCTTCGACCGTCAGGCGGGCGAACACGCGGCGCCCTTCGGGGACTACGGCGATGCTCTTGCGCATGATGTGCGAGGAGGTCTGGCCGACCAGTTCTTCACCCAGGTACTTGATGCTGCCACTGTGCGCCTGCGGCGAGCCGCACAAGGTCATCAGCAGGGTCGACTTGCCTGCGCCGTTGGCGCCGATCAAGGTGACGATCTCGCCCTGGTTGATTTCCACGTTGACGCTGTGCAGTGCCTGGATCTTGCCGTAGAAGGTGGAAACGTTCTCGAACTTCAGCATTTACGCTTCCCCCAGGTAAGCCTTGATCACATCAGGATTGTCGCGAATCTGCTCCGGCGTGCCGTCGGCCAGGGGGGTACCCTGGTTGATCACCACGATATGGTCGGAGATGCTCATCACCAGCTTCATGTCGTGCTCGATCAGCAGCACGGTAACGTTGTGTGATTCGCGCAGGTAGGCGATCAGTGCCTTGAGGTCTTCGGTCTCTTTCGGGTTCAGGCCTGCTGCCGGTTCGTCGAGCATGATGATCCGTGGCTGGGTCATCATGCAGCGGGCGATTTCCAGGCGGCGTTGCTGGCCGTAGGCGAGGGTGCCGGCGGTGCGGTTGGCGAATTCGGTCAGGTTGACCTTTTCCAGCCAGTACTGCGCGCGCTCCATGGCCTCCTTCTCGCTGCGGCGGAAGCTCGGGGTCTTGAACAAGCCTGCGAAGAAGTTGGTGTTCAAGTGCCGGTGCTGGGCGATCAGCAGGTTCTCCAGCGCGGTCATTTCCTTGAACAGGCGTACGTTCTGGAAGGTCCGTACCACGCCCTTGCGGGCGATCTGGTGGCCGGCCAGGCCCTGGATCGGCTGGCCATCGAGCAAGATGGTGCCGCCGCTGGGCTTGTAGAAGCCGGTCAGGCAGTTGAACACGGTGGTCTTGCCGGCGCCGTTCGGGCCGATCAGCGCCACCACTTGTTTTTCCTTGACGGTCAGGGCCACGCCGTTGACCGCCAACAAGCCGCCGAAGCGCATGCTCAGGCCGCTGACTTGCAGAATTTCGCGGCTCATCGACGCAGCTCCATGTGTGGACGTTGCATAGGCAGCAGGCCTTGCGGACGCCAAATCATCATCAACACCATCAGCGCACCGAACATCAGCATCCGGTATTCGCTGAACTCACGCATCAGCTCAGGCAACAGGATCATCACGATGGCCGCGAGGATCACGCCCAGTTGTGAGCCCATGCCGCCGAGCACGACGATGGCGAGGATGATCGCCGATTCAATGAAGGTGAACGACTCGGGGGTCACCAGGCCTTGGCGAGCCGCGAAGAAGCTGCCGGCGAAACCAGCGAAGCAGGCACCCAGGGTGAACGCCGAGAGCTTGATCACGGTAGGGTTCAGGCCCAGTGCGCGGCAGGCGATCTCGTCTTCACGCAAGGCTTCCCAGGCACGACCGATCGGCATGCGCAGCAGGCGGTTGATGACGAACAGTGCCAGCAAGGCCAGCAGCAGCGCTACCAGGTAGAGGAAGATGACCTTGTTGATCGAGTTGTATTCCAGCCCGAAGAACTCGTGGAAGGTCTGCATGCCCTCGGCGGCACGGCGTTCGAAGGTCAGGCCGAAGAACTCTGGCTTGGGGATGTTGCTGATGCCGTTAGGGCCACCGGTCCAGTCGGTGAGGTTACGCAGGAACAGGCGGATGATCTCGCCGAAGCCCAGGGTCACGATCGCCAGGTAGTCACCGCGCAAGCGCAGCACCGGGAAGCCGAGCAGGAAGCCAAAGGTGGCGGCCATCAGGCCGGCGATCGGCAGGCAGACCCAGAAGCTCCAGCCCAGGTAATGCGACAGCATGGCATAGCTGTAGGCACCCACGGCATAGAAGCCCACATAACCCAGGTCGAGCAGGCCCGCGAGGCCGACCACGATGTTCAGGCCCAGGCCCAGCAACACGTAGATCAGAATCAGCGTGGCGATGTCGACCGCACCGCGCGAGCCGAAGAACGGCCAGACCAGCGCAGCCACGATCAGCCCCATGATGATCCAGCGCTGGGTCTTGGGCAGGGTCAGGTAGTTGCTCACCGCAGGCGGGACCAGCTTGCGATCCGAGCGGCGGCCCATCACCGAACTCCACTGCTTGTCGAACAGCACGCGCAGGAACATCAGCACCGAGCAGACGGCGATGATGCTGATGGTGAACGACCCTTGGCTGTGCACGGCCAGGCTGATGCCGTCGATGCTCAGTTTCAGGCCGAGCACCGGGAAGGCCACGGCCCAGACCAGCAAGGCGCTGAAGAACGCCTGTTTAAGATTTTTGTTCATACTTTTTCAACCTCCGGGCGGCCCAGGATGCCGGTCGGCCGGAACAGCAGGACAAGTACCAAGAGACCGAATGCCACCACATCCTTGTACTGGTCGCCGAAAATGTCGGCGCCGAAGGCTTCGGCCACACCCAGCACCAGCCCACCGAGCATGGCGCCCGGAATGCTGCCGATGCCACCCAGCACAGCGGCGGTGAAGGCTTTGAGGCCCACCAGGAAGCCGGCGTTGGGGTTGATCACCCCGTACTGCATGCTCAGCAGCACGGCCGCCACCGCCGCCAGTGCGGCACCGATGACGAAGGTGAGGGCGATGATGTTGTTGGTGTTGATGCCCAGCAGGTTGGCCATCTTGATGTCCTCGGCGCAGGCACGGCAGGCGCGGCCCAGGCGGGAACGGGAGATGAACAGGGTGAGCAGGGTCATGGCCACCAGGGTGACGACGAACACCAGGATCTGCATGTAGCTGATCAGTACTTCTTCAGCACCGCCTGGCCCGAAAGAGAAGCTCCCAGGGATCAGGTTGGGGATGGATTTGTCCTTGGAGTCCTGCGAAAGCAAGACGGTGTTCTGCAGGAAAATCGACATGCCGATGGCGGAAATCAGCGGGATCAGACGGTTGCTGTTGCGCAAGGGGCGGTAGGCAACCCGTTCGATGCTGTAACCATAGGCACTGGTGACGAAGATCGTCGCGACGAAGGCGACGGTCATCAGGATCGGCAGCGAATGGATACCCATCATGGCCAGGCCCGCCAGGGCGATGAAGGCCACGTAGGAACCGATCATGTACACCTCGCCGTGGGCGAAGTTGATCATGCCAATGATGCCGTACACCATCGTGTAACCGATGGCGATCAAGGCATAGGTGCTGCCGATGGTCAATCCATTAACCAGTTGTTGGAAGAAATGGTAGATCTCAGGCATTACAGCGCTCCTAAAAACCTGATTTGCATTTCACTGGCAGGGGTACGGCCAGGAAACCGCGGGTGACGGTTTTAAGATTTTCAGGTGGACCGGCCCCCGGATCGCGGGGATCAGGCCCATGAACCTCGTAAAACAAAGCCCACTGCTCGCACAGTGGGCTTCTACGGTCAGCTATTTAGTCACGCAGTTACTGAGGGGAAACTTCAGTCTTCGGCTTGCCGAAGTGCCATTCGTAGACCACGAATTTGAAGTCTTTCAGGTCGCCCTTCTCGTCATACGACAGGGTGCCGGTAGGGGTCTTGAAGGAACCGGCGTGGATGGCGGCTGCCACCTTGTCGGTGTCTTCCGACTTGGCGGCCTTGATGCCTTGAGCGATCAGCTCGACAGCCGAGTAGGCCGGGAACACGAACGGGCCGCTTGGGTCTTTGCCGTCAGCCTTGATGGCGTCGACGATGGCCTTGTTCGCAGGGTCTGCGTCAAACGACTTCGGCAGGGTAACCAGCAGGCCTTCGGAAGCGCCCTGGGCGATCTGCGAAATGGAGTCGTTGCCGACACCTTCCGGCCCCATGAACTTGGCTTTCAGGCCTTTTTCCTGAGCTTGGCGCAGGATCAGGCCCAGCTCTGGGTGGTAGCCGCCGTAGTAGACGAAGTCGACGTTGTTCTGCTTGAGCTTCTGGATGATCGAGGAGAAGTCTTTGTCACCGGCGTTCAGGCCTTCGAAGACGGCTACCTTGGTGCCTTTGCCTTCCAGGGTCTGCTTGACCGCGGTGGCGATGCCTTCACCGTACTGCTGCTTGTCGTGCAGGACCGCAACGACCTTGGGCTTGACGTGGTCGGCGATGTAGTTGCCGGCTGCCGGGCCCTGGGCGCTGTCCAGGCCGATGGTGCGGAAGATCAGCTTGTAACCACGGGCGGTGATTTCTGGGCTGGTGGCGGCGGGGGTGATCATGATCACGCCTTCGTCTTCGTAGATGTCGGACGCAGGCTGGGTGGAGCTGGAGCACAGGTGGCCGATGACGAACTTGACGCCGTCGTTGACCACTTTGTTGGCGACTGCCACGGCCTGTTTAGGGTCGCAGGCGTCGTCGTATTCCTTGGCTTCGAGCATCTTGCCATCGACGCCGCCCTTGGCGTTGATGTCTTTGATGGCTTGCTTGGCGCCGATGAACTGCATGTCGCCGTACTGGGTGACAGGGCCGGTCTTAGGCCCTGCGATCCCGATCTTGATGGTATCGGCGGCAAACGAATGGCTGGCTACCCCGGCCAGAACCATTGCGGCGAACAGCTTGGAAATCTTGATCATAGTGCTCCACTCATTCTGTTGTAATTCTTATAGTCCTGGCGGCCAGGGCTACAGACCGGGCGGGATGTGCGGTATGGCCACGCCATACTGCATGCCCACCTTCCCCCGGAACATGTCCCGGAACTGTACCGGTACAGTGTAGAGCGCTGTCCGAGCGCTTGAAAAGCGGTCAAAAAGAGCCTGTTTCCTGGGTTGTCGCTTGATCGACACAAAGATACAGAAAGGCGCCATCAATTTGCCTGTATCTGCGGCCCCACCCCACAAGTTCGGGGCCGATCGACCAAATTACGTATTTGAAACCGGGTTTTTCTGCAAAAATACCGGCCTTTTTTATTGGCCGATTTTTGCGGGTACAAACCCATGACTGATCAAACAAGCACCCTCTATGCCAAATTGCTTGGCGAGACGGCAATCATCGAGTGGAAAGCACTGGAGCGCTTCTGGGCGAAGGGTGACCTGATTTGGGTCGACCCTAGCCTGGACCTGATCGCCGTTGCCGAAGCAATGGCCGAGAATCGCAGCGAGATCTTCGCCAAGTGGCGCAGTGATGGCACTGTGGGGCCGGTGACTGCTGAGCAGGCATTGGACCTGCAAAACCGCGACCCAGAGATCTGGGCGGTGGTGGTTTCACCGTTTATCGTGATTCAAGCGAAGCGTTCGGAATCGGCGTGATCGTTTTTGGTGCGTGAAAATGCGCAGCCCGCCTTAATTTGGTGCTTGAAGGCGATCAGCCGGGTAGAGGTAAGTAACAATTCGGCGTGGCGGTAACAGTTTACGGGATGCGTAATGTGGCCGCTGCGCGCCCCCTCGCGGGTACACGCGCGCCTTAGGCCCTGATTGCGGCCTCAAAAAATAACAAATGTGCAAGGAGTCGTTCATGAGTTCACAACTACCTTCGCTAGGATTCGCCGGCATTGGCCTGATGGGCCTGCCGATGTGTCGGCGCCTGCTGGCTGCCGGCTACCCCTTGACGGTGTGGAACCGCAGCCCGGACAAATGCGCCGAACTGGTGGCGGCAGGCGCGCGCCTGGCAGCAAGCCCGGCCGCATTGTGCCGCGACAGCGATATGGTGCTGCTGTGCCTGGCTGACACGCCGGTGGTGCGCGAGGTGGTGTTTGGTGAACAGGGCATTGCCCAGGGCGGGCGCAGTGGCCAACTGCTGATCGACTTCTCCAGCCTCGAACCGACCGCCACCCGTGAGATGGCTGCCGAGCTCGCGGCGCTGTGTGGCATGGCCTGGCTGGATGCGCCGGTGTCCGGTGGCACGCCGGGGGCCGAGGCCGGCACCCTGGCAATCATGGTGGGTGGCGAAGCGGCTGACTTGCAACGCGCGCAGCCGGTGCTGCTGACCCTGGGCCAACGTGTAACGCACATGGGCGCCGTGGGTGCAGGCCAGGTGACCAAGGCTTGCAACCAGATGATTGTGGCCTGCAATGCGTTGGTGATCGCCGAAGTGGTGGCGTTGGCCGAGCAATCGGGGGTTGATGCGACACTGATCGCTGAGGCGTTGGCGGGAGGTTTTGCCGATTCGAAACCCTTGCAGATCCTCGCCCCGCAAATGGCCGAAAGCCGCTTCGAGCCGATCAAGTGGCATGTGCGTACGCTGCTCAAAGACCTCGACAGCGCGGTCAAATTTGCCCGCGAGCAGGGTTCGGCGACACCGCTCAGTGGCCTCGCCGCGCAATTGATGCGCTTGCACGGTAGCCAGGGCTACTTGCAAAAAGATCCGGCGACCCTGGTATCGCTGTATCGCAGCAAGGGCTGAGCACGCCTTTGTCGCGCTCCAGTCGCTCCAGGATGGGCCGCAATTCGCCCAACGCCACCGGGCGGCCGAGCAGGTAGCCTTGCAGGTAGTCGCAGCCGTGGGTTTCGAGGAATTCAAGTTGCTCGACGGTTTCCACCCCCTCACTGACTACCTGCAAGTGCAGGGTGTGGGCCATGACGATGATGGCCTGGACGATCTCGCGGTCTTTCTGGCTGCCGGGTACCTCCTGCAGGAAGGTCCGGTCGATTTTCAGCACGTCCAGCGGCAGGCGCTTGAGGTAGGCCAGTGACGAATAACCGGTACCAAAGTCATCAATCGACAAGGCCACGCCGAGGGCGCGCACGCGCTTGAGCAGGTTGACCGTGCGCTGAATATCGCCCATCAAGGCATTCTCGGTGACTTCAAGCTCCAGGTGGCGGGGCGCCAGCGCCGAGTGATACAGCGCTTTCTCCACTTCGCTGGGTAGCTCATCGTGGCTGAGGGTTACCGCCGAGCAGTTGACGGTGACCTTAAGGTCGGCAAAGCCGTGACGGTGCAGTTGCGCCAGGTCGGCGCAGGCGTGGCGCAGCACCCACAGGTCGAGGTCGATGATCAAACCATTCGCTTCGGCGATACCGATGAACCGGTCGGGCCCGAGCAAGCCGTGTTGCGGGTGCTGCCAGCGGACCAAGGCTTCGAGCTTGGCCACCTGGCCATTGCGCAGGTCGAAGATGGGCTGGTAGTGCACGCACAGCCCGCGTTCCTCCAGCAGCGCGATGCGCAGTTCTTCTTCCAGCTGCAGGGCGAGGGTGGCGCGGGTTTTCAGGCTGTCGTTGAAGAAGTTGAGGCTGTTGCGGCCGTTGCCCTTGGACTGGTACAGGGCAAGGTCGGCGTGCTTGAGCAGCTCTTCAGCGGTGTGGCCATCGTCGGGGAAAATGCTGATACCGATACTGGTGGTCATGACCATGCGCCGGCCACCCAGGTCGATGGGTTCCTTCATCCGTTGCATGATGCGCTGCGCCAGGTGACGTGCCTCGTCACGGTTGTTGAGGCTGGTGACCACGCAAAACTCGTCGCCCCCGAAACGCGCCACCAGGTCGTGGCTGCGGGTGGCTGCCTTGATGTGGTTGGCAATCACCTTGAGTAGTTCGTCGCCGGCGGCATGGCCAAGGCTGTCGTTGATCCGCTTGAAATGGTCGATGTCGAGGAACATCACCGCCAGGCGGTTTTGACTGGTGGTCTGTTCGGCGAGGCGTTCGGCGAATACCTGATTGAAACCGCGGCGGTTGATCAGGTTGGTCAGGGCGTCGTAATGCGCGGCCTGTTGCAGCGAGGCCCGTGCCTGGTCCAATTGGCTGAGCAGGATGCTGACCCGGCGCAGGTCATGCTCCTTACTTTGCAGCTTCTTGTCGGCCAGTGCGGCACTGATGCTGGCGCCACTGATCAGCAAGGTAATGAAGGCAATGGTCAACCCCAGTTGCAGGCTGTTGTCGGCCGAGGGCAGGCGCAGGGCGGTATCGGCGGGGATGACCAGGGTCATGGCTGACATCGCGGTGAAGTGGGTGGCTACGATGCCACCGGCCATCACCAGGCTGGCGCCGTACTTCAGGGCTTGGTGCAACGTGCCGCTGCCATTGCGGAAATACCGCGCCAACAGCAACGCTGCGAGGCTGGTGAGTATGGCGATGACCACGCAGGCCAGTAACAGCCCGGTCTGGTAGTACTGCCGGGCGCCGGTCTCGAGGGCGGCCATGCCGACAAAGTGCATCAGGATAATACCGGCACCAATCAGCACGGCACTTTGCAGGTAATGCTGCACTCGCATTTGGCTGCGGTTGAGGCTGTTCATGCCCAGCCAGGCAACGATCAATGCAATGAGCAACGAGAGGACGGTCAGCGAGACGTCGTAGTGGACTTCCACCGGCGCCTGGAAGGCCAGCATGCTGATGAAATGCATGGCCCAGACACCGCCGGCCAGGCAACAGGCGCCAAGCACGCGCCACTGGCGTTGTGCGGTGGGGTGTTCGTTGTGGGATTGGCGCTCGGCCATGTCCAGGGTCGCGAAGCAAGCCGCGCAGGCCACGCTAAAGGCGAGCAGAACAAGGAAAGGCTCGTGGCGACAATCGATGACGATGCGTCCGGTTGCCGGCAGATCGGCGAACAGTTGCAGTCCCAACCAGTCCATTGCGTGCCTCTTGGCCGAGTTTTCACGCGTCTCCGGTACAACGCCTTGGGAGACTGTCCAGAGGCAGTATAGGAAGAGGTGGTTAGGCCTTCCTGACTAATGGCACTTTGATTGCTACGATTTGGTTATGCGTTCAATAGCAGCCAGGAATATGACTGCTTGTGCCGCGCCACGTGTAGGAGCAGCCTTGCGCTGCGAAGAGGCCGGTAGAGCCACAGCATTGGCTGTGTCTGAACTGGCCTCTTCGCAGCGCAAGGCTGCTCCTACAGGGGCGGGGTGTATCAGCCGGCTACCAGCACGCGAATGGCTTCGAGGCGCAGGGCAGCTTTTTCAAGCATCGCCAGGCCTTCTTCACGCTGCTTGCGCAGGGCGTCGATTTCGCTGTCGCGCACGCTTGGGTTGACGGCTTGCAGGGCAACCATGCGCGCCAACTCTTCGTCGGCCTCGGCCTGCAAGCGACGCTGCGCTTCGGCCACCCGCTCGACGTGGGTCGGCATGATCTTGGCTTCACCACCACTGATGCGCTGGGCCAGCACATCACGTTGCGCCT
This sequence comes from Pseudomonas kermanshahensis, assembly GCF_014269205.2. Lineage (NCBI taxonomy): Bacteria > Pseudomonadati > Pseudomonadota > Gammaproteobacteria > Pseudomonadales > Pseudomonadaceae > Pseudomonas > Pseudomonas kermanshahensis. Next base: position 4,465,073 of record NZ_JABWRY020000001.1, on the reverse strand, counting down.
GGACGAACTTGTTGGCGCTGGCGCGCGGCACGCTTTCGAGCTGGTCGTTGAGCGTTTCGAATGTCACGCGCGACGCCAGGTCGTTGCCGTTGGTGTCGAGCAGGCAGCGCAGGGCTGCCGGCGGCAGGTAACGTCCCAACTGCAGGGCGCGCGGTGCTACCACCTCGCTGACGAACAGCAGTTCGAGCAACACGGTACCTGGCTTCAGCGCCTTGTTCTTGATCAGCGCAACAGCGGTGTTGCCCATCGAGCCGGACAAGACCAGATCCATGCCACCCTGAACCATCGGGTGCTCCCAGGTCAGGAACTGCATGTCCTCGCGGGACAACGCCTGGGCGCGGTCGTAGGTGATGGTCACGCCTTCGTCGTCACCCAGCGGGAAGCTGGCGTCGAGCATTTTCTCGCTCGGCTTGAGGATCAGGGCGTTTTCCGAATGGTCTTCGCTGTCGATGCCGAACGCGTCGAACAGGGTTTCCATGTAGATCGGCAGGGCGAACTGGTCATCCTGTTCGAGAATCGCCTCGACCAGTGCCTGGCCCTCACCGGCCCCGCCAGAATTGAGCTCCAGCAGGCGGTCGCGGCCGCTGTGCAGCTCGGCTTCCAGGCGCTCGCGTTCGCCGCGGGCATCGGCCACCAGTGCATCCCAGGCTTTGCTGTCACCGCTTTCGAGCAGCGGCAGCAGGCGAGGGCCGAACTGATGCTGCAGGGCATTGCCGGTCGGGCAGGTGTTGAGGAAGGCGTTGAGCGCTTCGTGGTACCACTGGAACAGGCGCTCTTGCGGGCTGTCCTGCAGGTAGGGCACGTGCAACTGGATGGTGTGCTTCTGGCCGATCCGGTCGAGACGGCCGATACGCTGCTCGAGCAGGTCCGGGTGGGCCGGCAGGTCGAACATCACCAGGTGATGAGAGAACTGGAAGTTGCGGCCTTCGCTACCGATCTCGGAGCAGATCAGCACCTGGGCGCCGAACTCTTCGTCTGCGAAATAGGCGGCGGCGCGGTCACGCTCGAGAATGCTCATGCCTTCGTGGAAGACCGAGGCAGGAATGCCGGAGCGCACGCGCAGGGCGTCTTCCAGGTCCATGGCGGTTTCGGCATGGGCGCAGATCACCAGTACTTTGGTGCGCTTGAGCATCTTCAGGGTATCAATCAGCCAGTCGACCCGAGGGTCGAAACGCCACCAGCGCTCGTCGTCAGTGATGTCGCCCTGCGCCTGGAAGGCGACTTCCGGGTACAGCTCGGCTTTTTCGCCAGGCGGCAGGTCGCGGTATTGCTCCGGCATCGCTACCGGGTAAGCATGCAGCTCGCGCTCGGGGAAGCCCTGAACGGCTGCGCGGGTGTTGCGGAACAGCACGCGGCCAGTGCCGTGGCGGTCGAGCAGCTCGCGGATCAGGCGCGCGCTGGCTTGGGTGTCGCCATCGCTGACGGCAGCCAGCAAAGCTTCGCCTTCGGCCCCGAGGAAACCATGGATGGTGGCGTGGGCCTCCGGCGACAGGCGACCTTCGTCAAGCAGCTCCTGTACCGCCTCGGCGACCGGGCGATAGTTTTCGCTCTCGGCACGGAACGCCACAAGGTCGTGGAAACGGTTGGGGTCGAGCAGGCGCAGCCGGGCGAAGTGGCTGTCCTGGCCGAGCTGTTCGGGGGTGGCGGTGAGCAGCAGCACGCCAGGGATCACCTGGGCCAGTTGCTCGACCAGGCCGTACTCGGCGCTGACCTGGTCTTCATGCCAGACCAGGTGGTGGGCTTCGTCGACCACCATCAGGTCCCAGCCTGCGGCAAACAGCGCGTCCTGGGCTTTTTCGTCGTCAACCAGCCATTCCAGGGCCACCAGCGCGAGCTGGGCGTCTTCGAACGGGTTGCTGGCATCGCTCTCGATGAAGCGCTCGGCGTCGAACAACGCCACTTGCAGGTTGAAGCGCCGGCGCATTTCCACCAGCCATTGATGCTGGAGGTTTTCCGGGACCAGGATCAGTACGCGGCTGGCACGCCCTGAAAGCAGCTGGCGATGGATGATCAGGCCTGCCTCGATGGTTTTGCCCAGGCCGACTTCGTCCGCCAGCAGCACCCGCGGTGCACTGCGGTCAGCGACTTCACGGGCGATGTGCAACTGGTGGGCGATCGGTTGTGCGCGGCAGCCACCCAGGCCCCAGAGCGACGACTGCATCTGCTTGCTGGTGTGCTGCAAGGTGTTGTAACGCAGGCTGAACCACGACAGCGGGTCGATCTGGCCGGCGAACAGGCGGTCGCTGGCCAGGCGGAACTGAATGAAGTTCGACAGTTGGGTTTCCGGCAGGGTACGCGGCTGGTTTTGCCCGTCCAGGCCGTGGTACACCAACAGGCCATCGACATCGTCGACCTCGCGCACGGTCAGCTTCCAACCGTCGAAGTGGGTGATCTGGTCACCTGGCGAGAAGCGCACGCGGGTCAGCGGCGCATTGCGCAGGGAATACTGGCGGGTGTCGCCAGTGGCCGGGTAGAGCACGGTCAACAGGCGGCCATCCTGCGCCAGGATGGTACCCAGGCCGAGCTCTGCTTCGCTGTCGCTGATCCAGCGTTGCCCCGGTTGATACTGCTGCGCCATACTGCCTGAACTCCCGCGATGAAAAGCCGGCTATGTTAACGGATCGGCCGGTCAGACCAAAGTGTTGAAGTGCACCGAAGGGTGCCGAAGACCAACAGTCTAGCCGTTTCATCGACCAACACCGTCTTGTAGACGAGGGCCGCGCACCAACATGTCCGCCAAGCACCGCTGGTTGAACGTTTCCCTGGCCGTGAGCAGCCTTGTGCTGCTGGCCGGCTGCGAGCAAAAAAGCTTCGAGACCTTGCCGGCGATTACGCCTGGGCAGCTTGAGGCACTGGGCGTGCAGACGCCGATCAAGAGCGTGCACTTTCGTGACCGCGACGGCGAAGGCCTGCTGGTGCTGAGCCGCACCGACGGCCAGGCCACCGACGCGGAAAACCAGCAGGAAGTGGACAAGGTAGTGCTCAAGGCCACGCTGTATGGGCGCACGGCCGAAAGCGATGCGTTCAAGGCACGTTGGCAGATCGAGCAGGAAACCACCTGCCCGGGGCTGGACCTGGATGTCGACTTCTATTCCGATGTCAGCGATGTCAGTGACCTGAACAAGGACGGTATCGCTGAACTGACGGTTGCCAGCCATGCCTTCTGCGGCGGCGGCATCGACCCTCACGATATCGCCATCGAAATGCGCGAAGGCCAGGCCATCTACACCATTACTGGCCAATCACTGATCACCCCGGCGGGCGAGGAGCCGATCGGCGGCGAGCGCGAAGACAGCGCCTCGCTCAAAAGCGCGCCGCAGGTACTGCGCGAGCACATGGACGCGGTCTGGCAGCAGGTCAACAAGCGGCCCTGGAGCGAGGCGAGCCCGCCGAGCGATGACGACCCCGATGACGAAGTCGAATAAGCGTTGTCTCTATTCAAGGTAGGACAACGCCCGCCGATACAGGGGTAATAGGAGACTTTCCATGTTGCCGCCGATTATTCCGCTCAGTGCAGCCCCGGTAACCTCGCAACAGGACCCGGTCAAACCCACTCCCGACATCAAGCCGGTGGTCCCCGCGCAGCCGACCTCCGGTGAAAGCGCCATCAACCTCAAGCAGCAGCGCGACCCGCAGGAGCAAGCTTTGATCCTGCGTGATGAACAGCGTCGTCAACAGCAACGTCGGCAAAAAAGCGACGGCGAGCTTTACAGCGCGTTACCAGGTGATGAAGTCAACGCCGACAACACCGTACCGGTCGCCCCCTTGATGGGTGAGAGCCCACGTCAGGGGCTGTTGGTCGACATCGAAGTCTGACGCGGGGCTGGTCAGCGTCACTGGCTGGCTTCATCATGCAAGTCTCTGTTGATCGTCGAGCCCACCCATGAGCCAAGACAACCTCATCGATTTTGATGCCGAACGTGCCAAGCGCGTCCACGACCTCAAGGAAAAGCGCCTGAACGAAGTGCGCCAGGCCTTCGAGCAAGCCATGCCCCTGAGCGCGGCAAAGAAAAAGAAGCCCAAGGGCAAGCCCAAGAAGCGCTGAAACTTGACGCAGGTCAACCCTGCGCCCGCCCCGCGTGCCCGGTCCCGGGCACCATTGACCCCGGTCAATTTTCCCCGCCCCCACATTCGTTACCTTGCATCCATCGGACAACGGCAAACGAAGAGGGAGGCCGACATGTTCTTCGACAACGTGGTTATCGCAGGTGTGGTAACGGTTGGGTTGATGGTCGCATTCTTTGCCGGTCTGGGCATTTTCATCTGGAAGGACTCGAACAAGCGCAAGCCGCGCTGACCTTCCGGGTTCACGAGCACGCAAGGCATTTAGGGCGACTTCGGTCGCCCATTTTTTTTGCCTGCGAAATGTCGGGCAGCGCATCTCAATAAAGATGATTAGCTAGCTAATTAATCGTTTCCGCATTATCCTTCGCTTCATTGTCTATCGTTTACCTGATCATCCCCGCAAGGTCCGCCTCGTGCCCATCACTTTCCAGGCCCTGTTCGCTCCCAGCAGCCTCGCCCTCAAGTTCGCCATCAAGACCGTGCTCGGTGGCGGCCTGGCGCTTTGGCTGGCGATGCGCTGGGGGTTGGAACAGCCGTCATGGGCATTGATGACGGCGTTCATCGTGGCTCAGCCGTTGTCCGGCATGGTGGTGCAGAAGGGCCTTGCGCGCCTGGCCGGCACCCTGGTCGGCACGTTCATGTCGGTAGTATTTATCGGCTTGTTCGCCCAGACGCCAGGCCTGTTCCTGATCACCCTCGCGCTGTGGCTGGCACTGTGCACGGCCGCGTCGACCCAACTGCGCAGTGCCTGGGCCTACGCTTTTGTGCTAGCCGGCTACACCGCCGCGATCATCGCCCTGCCGGCGATCGACCACCCGTTGCAGGTGTTCGACCAGGCCGTGGCGCGCTGCACCGAGATCTGTCTGGGGATTTTCTGCGCTACCGCCACCAGCGCCCTGATCTGGCCGCTGCGCGTGGAACAGCAACTGGGCGGACAAGCCCGGCAGGCTTGGCAAAATGGCCTGCAGGCGGCCAGTGCCATGCTGGGGGGAGAGGATGAGGCGCGCAAAGGGCTGCTGGAAAGCCTTGGGCGCATCGTCGCCATCGACAGCCAGCGCGAACATGCCTGGTTCGAAGGCAATCGCGGGCGTCAGCGGGCGCGCGCCATTCGCGGCCTGAGCCAGAAGCTGATGGTGCTGCTGCGTATCTCCCGCTCGGTGCGCCGGCAGTGGCGCCAGCTCGATGAAGGTGAAGCTCGGCACCTGGCGCCCTGGCTGGAGGCGGTGCGCGCGCAGTTGGGCGCACCCGACCAACCCGGCCTGTTGCTGTTGCGCCAACGCATCTGGGATGCCGCCCATGATGAGCAGATAAGCGCTGCCGAACATTACTGCCTGGCGCGCATGACGCTGTTGCTGGACTACGCGATGGCTGCGACCCAGGCGTTGGACGACGTCGAAGCGGGCAGGGCGCCCAAGGATGTGTCCCAGGGCCTGGCCGCACACCGCGACTGGTCGCTGGCACTGTTGTTCGGTTCACGCAGCGCGCTGGCGTTTCTGGTGATGAGTGGCTTCTGGCTGGCGACCGCCTGGCCCTCTGCGCCGGGCGGCCTGGTGCTGACCTGTGTGGTCTGCAGCCTGTTTGCCAGCCGCGAAAACGGCGCTCAGATCGGCCTTAGTTTCTTGCGCGGCATCTTTCTGGCGATCCCCGCGGCGTTTCTGGTCGGGCAGATTCTTTTGCCGCAGTGGAGCAGCTTCGCCATGCTCTGCCTGGGCATGGGTGTGCCGCTGTTTCTGGGTGCGTTGGGCATGGCCCACCCGCGTACCGGCGCGACCGCGACTTCGTATTGCCTGCACTTCATCGTGTTGGTATCACCGCTCAATGCCATGCAGTTTGGCGTGGCCAGCATGCTCAACAGCGCGCTGGCGATGCTGGTGGGCGTGTCTGCTGCGGTGATGGCCTTTCGTTTGTTGGTGTTCCGTCACCCGGCCTGGCTGGGCAAGCGCCTGCGGGCGGCGACCCAAAGCGACCTGGTGCGCCTGACCCGGCGCGACCTGCGTGGCGCCGACAGCTGGTTTGGCGGGCGAATGGCCGATCGCCTCTTGCAACTGGCGCGGCATGCCGGCGAATTGCCCGAAAGCGAGCGCAAGCGTTGGGATGACGGCCTGCACGGCCTGGACATCGGCGACGAACTGGTGCACCTGCGCATGTGCCTGGCGGTCGCCCAGGCGCCGTTGGGCCGCGCTGAACGCGAGTACCTGCAGCAGGTGGAGGCGGTACTGGCCAAGGGGCCGGCGCCGGGCCGTGGGCAACGCCTGGACAGCGCCAGTGAGCAATTCATCGCCGCCTTGCGTCGGCTGCCGGCAAGCGACCCGTTGCGCCTGGCTGAAGGTGCAGTGCTGCAGTTGCAGAAGAGCTGGGGCAAATGGTGCCGCTGGCAGGAGGACGTGCATGGGGTTGCGTGAGTGGGCGCTGGGCGGCGTGCTGCTGAGCCCGTTTCTGATTTATGTGCTGCTGGCGCTGGTGCTCACCGGGGTGTTGCGCTTGTTGGTGCACGCCACGCCGTTGGGTCGCTGGATCTGGCATGAAGCGCTGTTCGACGCGGCGTTGTTCGTGTGTGTGTTGTTCCTGGTGGTGCGAGTACTGGGGGCTGCCTAAAGGCTCTTGTAACGATTTTTGTAAGGAGTGATTCAATGCGTGCTGCCGTACGTACCCTGGTAACCCTGTGTGTGGTGGCCCTTGCCCTGTTGGCAGGCTACCAGCTGTGGCAGTACTACATGCTGACACCCTGGACCCGCGATGCCCGGGTGCGCGCCGACGTGGTGGTGATCGCCCCAGACGTATCCGGTTGGGTGCGCGAGCTCAAGGTGCATGACAACCAGCAGGTCAAGGCGGGCGATTTGCTCATGAGCATCGACCGTGAACGCTTCCAGGCAGCCTTCGACCAGGCCAGCGCCGTGACCGAGACCCGTGCCCAGCAACTGCGCTTGCGCGAGCGCGAAGCGGCGCGGCGTACTGCCCTGGGGCCGGAGGCAATCAGTGCCGAGCTGCGTGAAAATGCCCAGATCAACGCCGCCATCGCCCGCGGTGAACTGCATGAGGCCGAGGCGCAACTGCAAGTGGCCAAGATCAACCTGGCGCGCAGCGAAGTGCGGGCGCCGCGCAGTGGCCATATCACCAACCTGCGCCTGGCCCAGGGCAACTACGTGAACACCGGGGAGTCGGTGATGGCCCTGGTGGACGATTCGACCTTCTATATCCAGGCCTACTTCGAAGAAACCAAACTGCCGCGCATCCGCGTCGGTGACACGGTCAAGGTCTGGCTGATGGGGGCGGGCGAGGCAATGCAGGGGCATGTGGAGAGCATCAGCCGGGGCATCACCGACCGCAACAGTAATCCGGATAGCCAACTGTTGCCGGAGGTGGAGCCGACCTTCAACTGGGTGCGCCTGGCGCAGCGGATACCTGTGCGGATCCGCCTGGACGAGATCCCGCAGGGCATGAACCTGAGTGCCGGCATGACTGCCAGCGTGCAGGTGCACGAGGACCGGGTTACGCAATGAAGGGAATGCCGAACCCTTTTCCGGGGCTGTCGGCGGCTGGCGGAAAACCTTGGCGAATGCGCGGTGACTTGCGTTAGGCTGGCCGCTGCGAGTTGCCCGGCAGAGGCGACCGTTTGCAGCCCGGCGTGCGTCACTTTCGACTTGATTGCGAGGTTACGGCATGGCCATCACTTCCCAGGACATCTGCAACGCGGCGGAGCAGCTCAACGGTTTCGTTGGCTTTCATGGCAAGCGCGGCGTTCATATCGTGCGTTTTTCCGAGGACTCGTTCGGCATGGACGTGGCCGACGACAGTATCACCCCCTGCAGCGAATTCGTCTGGCGGCCCGAGCAAGGCCCGCGCATGGCGTTGTGCCGACAACGCCTGGCACTGCTGCTGGACCAGCATGTGGATGACCGCTTGAACATTGGCGAGCCCTTGCGCACTTACCTGCGGCGCAGTGATTTGCCCGAGATCGTGGCCGAGCGCAACAAGCGCTGACGCCCTGCTGTTCACGGGGGCAGCCTTGTTCTGCGAAGGCTGCCTTTACAGCAGGCGCCTGGCCGAGCCTGTGGGCGCCTGTTGCAGCAAGGCTTCGAGCGCCTCTTTAGGTAAAGGCCGGCTCAGGAAATAACCCTGCACCTCATGGCAGCCGTCCTTCTCCAGTGTTTTGAGCTGCTGTTCACTTTCTACGCCCTCGGCCGTCACCGTCAGCCCCATGGCTTCACCCAGGTTGATGATGGCTTGCACCACGGCGCGATCATTGCCACTGGTGTTGTTCAGCCCGGCTATGAAGCGTTTGTCGATCTTGATGCTGTCGAACGGGTACGTGCGCAGATAGCCCAGTGATGAGTAACCGGTGCCAAAGTCATCCATGTTCAGGCGAACACCCAGCTCCTTTAGCGAAAGCATGGTGCTTAGCGCGCCTTCGATGTCGTTGAGCATCACGTTTTCGGTGATTTCCAGTTCAAGGCGCTGGGCGGGGAACGCGGTTTCCAGCAGGATCTCGCGAACGTCGGCCACCACGTCGCTGCGCAAGAACTGCGCAGGTGACAGGTTTACCGATATCAGCAGGCCCACCGGCCAGTCGTGGGCCGTGCGGCAGGCTTCGCGCAGCACCCAGCGGCCCAGCGCGACAATGATGTCGCTCTGCTCGGCCAGCGGGATGAAGGTGTCTGGCCCGAGCAACCCCTCCTGCGGGTGCTGCCAGCGCAGCAGGGCTTCGACGGCGACGATGCGCAGGTCGCCCAGGCGATAGCGTGGCTGGTAATGCAACGCGAATTCCTGGTTTTGCAGGGCCCGGCGCAGATCATTCTCCAGTTGTCGGCGGTACTGGATCTGTTTGTTCATTTCGGCGGCGAAGTAGCGCCAGGTGTTCTTGCCCTCCGCTTTGGCCTGGTACAGCGCGATATCGGCGCAGCGGATCAGTTCGCCGGCATCGAAGCCCTGGGTGCGGCTCTGGGCGACGCCGATGCTGGCGCCGATGTGCAGGGGCTGGTTGTCGAAGACGATGGGTTGCTGCAGCAGGCTAATCAGGCGAGCGCAGAAACGGTCGACTTCAGTGCGGTTATCCATGCCATTGAGCACCAGAATGAACTCATCGCCACCCAGGCGCGCCACCAGGTCGACATCGCGGGTGGTGTCGCGCAGGCGTGTCGCCACCTCTTGCAGCACAGCGTCACCGGCGGCATGGCCGAGGGAATCGTTGATCGGCTTGAAGTTGTCCAGGTCCAGCAGCAGCAACGTGAGTGGGGGCGCGTCGCTGCCGCGCAATAACAACTGCTCAAGGTGCCGGGCGAGTTTGTTGCGGTTGGCAAGACCGGTCAGCGGGTCATGCAGTGACAGGTGCTGGATGCGTGCATGGGCGTCGACCTCGTCAGTGATGTCGCTGGCGGTGCCACGAAAACCCGTCGGCTTGCCGTCGTACCAGATCGCCCGTGCCGAGATGCGGCAATAGCGGTTTTGCCCGTTATGGTCACGGTAGGTACAGCGCAGGTTTGCCAACTGCTGTGGGTCGGCGGCGGCCAACGCGTCCAGCCAGGGTGAGAGTGGCGTGGTGTCGCAGGCCAGCAGCTGGTTCACCGGCTGGCCCAGCCAGTCGTCCACCGGGTAGCCGGTGACGCTGACGAAACGCTGTGAAAGATAGGTCAGGCGTTGTTGTCGGTCGGTTTCCCAGATCCAGTCGGATGCGGCTTCGGCGACGGCGCGAAAACGCTGCTCGCTGGCCTCCAGGGCCTGGTTGCTCTGCTGCAGGCGCGCCAGGCTAAGGTCGATGGCGCGGGAGCTGCGCAAGGCGTGGCAGAACAGGTAAAGCATCACCAGGCCGAGTATCAGCAGCGCGCACAGCAGCGGCGGCAGCATCGCCCACAGCAATTGCTGGCCCGGCAGCGGGCTGGTCCAGGCCAGGTGGAAGCCGGTATCGCCCAGCGCGATACGCTGCTGGCCATGCTCGCCGGTAGCGTCTTTCTCGAGGTGCATGCCCGCCAGGCCGGCGCCGGTACCCAACCGTGTGAGTTTGTCGTCGGTCAGCTGGTCGACGAACAGCATGACGGGTGCCTGGCGTACTTCGTTGTCCGACACGTCCTTGTCTGGCCGTACGGCCGCGGCGCTAAGCACGGCGGGCCATCCGTTGAACAGCACGAACCGGGTGATTTGTTCGCGGGCGCTGGCAGCCCCCCGTGCTTCATTGATGATGGGTTGTAGCGGCGCTTCTATATAAGTGCTGGCGCTCGCTTCACTGGGCTTGCCTTTGAACAGGGCGTAGGTGGTGCGCTGGTCGTCCACCACGAACACACCTTCGTAGCCACTGGCGCTGTACAGCGATTCACCGACGTTCTTCTCTTCATAGGCCCACTGCCAGTCCGCCTTGCCGGCCAGGTGTTCAAAGGCGGCATCCCACACGGCATAGCTGGACAGGAACTGGCGTGAGGCAAGCAGCCGTTGCTCGAGCGCTTGCGAGGCATGGAAAGCGCTGCGCTGTTGCTCTTGGTGATCGAGGGTGGCGGCGATGTTGAGCAATGCGCCCAAGGTGACCAGGCAGGCCAGGCCAAAGACCACGCAAAAGCCTGCAATCAAGCGGCGTACTTGAAATCGGGGTGTGGGTAGGGCGGGTGGAAGGTTGGCGGTCCTGGCCATGTGCGGGTGACTCCTTCAAGAACAGCAGCCTCCTGCAAGGCAATCAGGAAGGAGGTTCAGTCAGGATAGGCCAGCCTGAGGCCGGTGGCCTCGCGTTGCGCGAAATTGACCTGGTCGCGGCCAGCGTGCTTGGCGGTGTAGAGCGCCTTGTCGGCCTGTTCGAGCCAGTGCTCGGGGGATTCAAGGTCGGCGTCGAAGGCAGACAGGCCGATGCTGAGGCTGATCCGCAAGTGTGGTAATTGCGGGTTACGGTAGCTCGCCACCCGCTCGCGCAAGCGCTCCATGGCCAGGCAGGCCTGGGCCTCGTTGGTGTCCGGCAGGATCACGCAGAACTCGTCGCCACCGTAGCGCCCGGCCTGGTCGACCTCACGCAGGTTGCGTTTGAGCTCTTCGCTCATCTGACGCAGCACGCAATCGCCGACTACGTGGCCAAACGTGTCGTTGATGGTCTTGAAGTGGTCGATGTCGATCAGGGCGATGACCGCCTGTTGCTGCTGTTGCTGGCAAGTCTGGAACTTGACCAGCAGCAGGTCTTTCCAGGCACCGTGGTTGAGCAACCCGGTCAGGCTGTCGGTAAGGCTGAGCGCACTGAGGCGGCGCTTATGCTCTGCCAGTTTGATTGCCAGGCGGTAGCAGACCCAGCCCAGGGCCAGCGGGTAGAGCGTCAGCATTGGCAAGCACGCGTAAACCTGCAAGGGCGTGGCAGTGAGTTGCAAGCCAGGGCCGAGCACGAGCGTGGCCACGAGCATGCCGGCAAGCTGGGCCAGCACGCCACGAACGACCAGGCGCTTGCCGCCCGCGGCCACGTTGTTCATGGTCATCATCGACAGCACGGTCACGCTGGGCAGTGGGTTGAAGTGCATGGCGGCGGTCCAGAAACCGCCCATCAGCGAGTCCAGCAGCAGGTTGCGCTGTTCTGCCTGATAAGGCGCTGCCGAGCGCATCGCCCACAGGTAGGCTAAATGCGGCCAGACAATCCCGTTGAACAGCACCAGCAGCCAGACCCAGGTAGGCGGCGATAGCGGCGCCATGGCAGCCATTACACTGAACAGGCCGATGCCCATGCCGATGATGCGCGGCAGGTAGATGCGCTTGACGAAAGAAAGGCCCTTGCCGCTGCGGTTGTCCATCATGGTCATCGTTCTTCTGCTAAGGCGCCGTTTATCGCATAACGCGTGTGAATATTGTTGAACAGTGTTTCATCTATGAAAAATGACCTTACAAGCCAATTCACGGTTGATCTGATCACTGTGGGGTAATATGAAGGCTTTCCTGTTGCTTGGAGTGCTCATGCTCATGGTTCCCATGGCTAACGCTGCCGGCGAGTCGGCGCCTCAACGGGACGGTCGTTTCCATAACCAGGCCCGCCTGCCTCAAGACGGCGTGATGAAAAAGCTGCGCATCGGCCTCAAGTACCTGTTTTTGCGCAAGCCGCCCGACACTCGGCCCTCCACCCCCCTCCATGTGCAGCCCATGACCCGGCAGCAGGTGCTTGATGCACCTGATCACAGCCTGTGGCGCCTTGGCCATTCGACGATATTGCTGAAGTTGCGCGGGCGCTTCTTTATTACCGACCCGGTATTCGCCGAGCGCGCCTCACCGGTGCAGTGGGCAGGGCCGCAACGTTTCCATGCGCCACCGCTTGGCCTGGACGAACTGCCGCCATTGGCCGCGGTGATCCTGTCCCATGATCACTTCGATCATCTGGATGAGCAGGCGATTCGACGGCTTGCCCCGCGTACGGGGGTGTTTCTGGCACCGCTTGGGGTGGGTGACCTCTTGATCGAATGGGGGGTTGCAGCAGACAAGGTGCGCCAACTGGATTGGTGGCAGGACACTGAAGTTGAAGGGGTACGCTTTGTCGCGACCCCAGCCCAGCACTTTTCAGGGCGTGGCCTGTTCGACAGTAACCGGACCTTGTGGGCGTCCTGGGTGGTGATCGATGAACAGCTGCGGGTGTTTTTCAGCGGCGATACAGGCTACTTCGAGGGCTTCAAGCAGATCGGTGAGCGTTTCGGGCCTTTCGACCTGACCCTGATCGAGACCGGGGCCTATAACGTCGCCTGGCCGAGCGTGCACATGCAGCCGGAGCAGAGCCTGCAGGCACACCTCGACCTGCAGGGGCGCTGGATGCTGCCGATTCATAACGGCACCTTCGACTTGTCCACCCATGCCTGGCAAGAGCCATTCGAGCGCATCCTGGCCCTCACTGAGCAAGCGCAGGTGCGGCTATGCACCCCGCAGATGGGCGAGCGGGTCAGCCTGGACTCGCCGCATGCCGGGCAGAACTGGTGGCAGCCCAAACCTGCGCATCAGCGAGAGCGGTCGACAGAGCGCGCTGTGGCGGTGCGCTGAGGGTCATTTTTCAGCGTCTCGCTGGCGAGGTGAGGGCGGCTTCTGGTCGTCCAGTAAACGCGAAGGTGGCTTACCGCTGTCACTACGCACCTGCGCATGGCTGATCAGCGCGAAGATGAAGCTGCCACCAATGATGTTACCGGCGAGGGTCGGCAGGGCGAATGCCAGCAAGAAGCTGCGCCAGGTCTCTTCACCGGCCCAGACCAGGTAGGACACTTCCACCGAACCGACGACAATATGGGTGAAGTCACCCAGCGCCATGAAGTAAGTGATCATCAGGATGATCCAGATCTTGGCGTGCTCCATCGACGGGATCATCCAGACCATGGTGGCGATCATCCAGCCCGACACGATGCCTTTGGCGAACATCTGGCCGATATCGTTCTTCATTACCTTGCGCCCGACCTCCAGAAAGGCCACGTCGGTCTTGCCGTCGAAGATCGGCAGTTCCAGCATGACCCAGGCGACCAGCAGGGTACCGGCCAGGTTGCCGAGCAATACCACGCTCCATAGGCGCAGCAGGCGACCCAGGTTGGCCAGGGTAGGCGAGGTCATCACCGGCAGCACGGCGGTGAGTGTGTTCTCTGTAAACAGTTGCTGGCGGGCGAGGATCACCGCCAGGAAACCTGCACTGTAGCCAATGCTTGCAATCACCTGGGCGCTGTCGCCCTCGGGGAGGCGGGCATAGAACAACCCCATGGCCATGAGCGAGAGCCCCATCGACAACCCGGCGGCCAGCGCTGACCACCACAGGGCTGCGATCGTGCGCTCAAGCTCTTGGTCGCCCTGGTAGCGAATGATCTCGTGCAGCACCGCTGCCCTTGGCGGCTGGTTATGGCTGACCTCCTGCTCTTCGTCCGCCGACAGGCCTGGCGTTTTCTCGCTTTGCGTCTCGCTCATGGTTGCCGCGCTCCGTGGGGTGTTTATCTACAGATCGGTTGCGTGTTCATTAGTTGCGAAGGCCGGCCAAGTACTGCTGGAAAGTTTTTCAGATCAGGGTGTTGACTCTGATTTCAAAGCGCGTATTATTCGCCTCCTCGCAGCGATGAACGCTTCGGGGCAAGCGGCAAGTTGTTGAAGTTAAAAGCTTTCGAAAGAAAGCGAAGTTAAAAAACTTCAAAATAAACGCTTGACAGCAAATGAGGAAAGCGTAGAATGCGCGCCTCGGTTGAGACGAAAAGCTCTTAACCAAACGCTCTTTAACAAATTGAATCAAGCAATTCGTGTGGGTGCTTGTGAGTATGGACTGATAGTCACAAAGATTATCAGCATCACAAGTGACCATGCGAGAAATCACATAGTCATTTGAGATTGCTGAGCCAAGTTTAGGGTTTCTTAAAAACCCAAGCAGTATTGAACTGAAGAGTTTGATCATGGCTCAGATTGAACGCTGGCGGCAGGCCTAACACATGCAAGTCGAGCGGATGAGAAGAGCTTGCTCTTCGATTCAGCGGCGGACGGGTGAGTAATGCCTAGGAATCTGCCTGGTAGTGGGGGACAACGTTTCGAAAGGAACGCTAATACCGCATACGTCCTACGGGAGAAAGCAGGGGACCTTCGGGCCTTGCGCTATCAGATGAGCCTAGGTCGGATTAGCTAGTTGGTGAGGTAATGGCTCACCAAGGCGACGATCCGTAACTGGTCTGAGAGGATGATCAGTCACACTGGAACTGAGACACGGTCCAGACTCCTACGGGAGGCAGCAGTGGGGAATATTGGACAATGGGCGAAAGCCTGATCCAGCCATGCCGCGTGTGTGAAGAAGGTCTTCGGATTGTAAAGCACTTTAAGTTGGGAGGAAGGGCAGTAAGCGAATACCTTGCTGTTTTGACGTTACCGACAGAATAAGCACCGGCTAACTCTGTGCCAGCAGCCGCGGTAATACAGAGGGTGCAAGCGTTAATCGGAATTACTGGGCGTAAAGCGCGCGTAGGTGGTTTGTTAAGTTGGATGTGAAAGCCCCGGGCTCAACCTGGGAACTGCATCCAAAACTGGCAAGCTAGAGTACGGTAGAGGGTGGTGGAATTTCCTGTGTAGC